>JAFWFO010000021.1 GCA_017515635.1 Selenomonadaceae bacterium | reverse complement strand
TTCAAAGACCCCGCTTTAAGTCGTTTTTACGACAAGAAACGCTCCGAAGGCAAAAACCATCTCACTGCCATCGGGCATGTTTGCCACAAGATGCTTGCCATTGTTTTCGCCGTTCTTCGTGATAATAAACCTTATGTGCCGTCTTCTACCTCTTGACTTTTTATAGCCGGTCTTTTTTTCTATGAGCACACGTTATTATTTCCGAGACCAAGAATAATTGCGCCGAGAACTGAAATTGCGCTGTCAATCAAGCCGTAAAATACTCAATTACGAATTCGGCATTGACGAAAAAAAAAAAGTGTATAAACTTATCACGGCGACCAAATATTAAATCGGATAAGGAGCAACGCACATGAATATTGAAACTAAATGCGTCAACGCGATTCGAGTACTGTCGGCGGACGCGATCCAAAAGGCGAAGTCGGGACATCCCGGAATGCCTTTGGGAGCCGCGCCGACAGCTTACGAACTTTGGGCGCACCACATGAATCACAATCCGAAAAATCCCAAGTGGGCAAATCGCGACAGATTCATTTTGTCGGGCGGGCACGCGTCGGCAATGCTGTATTCGCTGTTGCATTTCTTCGGCTACGGCTTGACGCTTGACGACATTAAAGATTTTCGGCAGGACGGTTCATTGACGCCCGGTCACCCCGAATACGGCCGCACGCTCGGCGTTGAAGCGACGACGGGACCTCTCGGCGCGGGTATCGGCATGGCTGTCGGAATGGCGATTGCGGAAGCTCATCTTGCCGCGAAATTCAACAAGCCCGAATTCCCGATTGTCGATCATTACACTTTCGCACTTTGCGGCGAGGGCTGCATGATGGAAGGCATTTCTTCCGAAGCGTTGTCGTTGGCGGGCACGTTCGGTCTCGGCAAGCTGATTATCATCTACGACAGCAATAACATTTCAATCGAAGGCTCGACGGATATTACCTTCAGGGAAGATGTTGCGGCGAGAGTTGCGGCGTTCGGTTTCCAAACATTGACGGTTGAGGACGGCAACAACCTTGACGAAATCGGCAAAGCAATCGAGGCGGCGAAATCTGACAAAAATCGTCCGTCATTCATCACGGTCAAAACTCATATCGGTTACGGCAGTCCCAAACAAGATTCGGCGTCCAGTCACGGCGAACCGCTCGGCGAAGAAAACGTTATCGCGCTGAAAAAATTTTTGGGTTGGGATAATCCCGAAGAAACTTTCAACATTCCCGCCGACGTTTACGAACATTACAGCAAACTTGCCGACAACGCCGCACAGGTTGAGGCTGATTGGCAAAAACTTTTCGACGAATACGCCGCGAAATTCCCTGAAGCGAAAAAACTTTGGGACGAATACCACGCGCAGATTGACGCCGAAAAACTTTTGAGCGACGAAAATTTCTGGCGTGTCGACGACAAAGCTCAGGCGACTCGCGCAAGTTCCGGCAACATTATTGCTTATCTGAAAGATTTGATGCCGAATTTGATTGGCGGAAGTGCCGACCTCGGTCCCTCGAATAAAACCGTCATGAAGGACGCGGGCGACTTCAGCAAAGAAAATTACGCGGGCAGAAATTTGCATTTCGGCGTTCGTGAAATGGCAATGGCGGCGGTCTGCAACGGGCTGTTTTTGCACGGTGGATTGAAACCGTACTGCGCGACGTTCTTCGTTTTCGTCGACTACATGAAACCGATGATGCGTCTTGCGTCGCTGATGAAAATTCCCATGCCGTACATTTTCACACACGATTCGATTGGCGTCGGCGAAGACGGCCCCACGCATGAGCCGATTGAACAACTGGCAATGCTCCGCGCACAACCGAATTTGAACGTCTTCCGTGCGGCGGACGCGACCGAAACGGCGGCGGGCTGGTATCTTGCATTGACTTCCACGAAAACACCGACCGCGTTGATTTTGACGCGCCAAAACATTCCGCAATTAAAAAATTCCTCCAAAGAGGCGTTGAAAGGCGGCTATGTCATTTCGGAAGCGGCGGGCGAACTTCAAGGCATTTTAATCGCGACGGGCTCCGAAGTTTCGACGGCGATTGACGCGCAAGCCGAACTTGCCAAAGAAAATATTTTCGTGCGTGTCGTTTCGTTGCCCTGCGCGGAAATTTTTGAGCAACAATCTGACGAATACAAGGAAAAAATTTTGCCGAAAAAAATTCGTGCACGCGTGGCTATCGAAGCGGCGGCGAATTACGGTTGGGGCAGTTACGTCGGACTTGACGGCGACACGGTCACCATGAGCGGATTCGGCGCGTCGGCTCCCGCAAATGTCCTGTTCAAAAAATTTGGTTTCACGAAAGAAAACGTCGCCCGCGTCATGAAATCCGTCATTGAAAAATTGTGACGCGGAACGTGAAAGTTTGACGAAATGAATTTGGAAGAAACTCTGCAACAATGCAGTCAGTACGCCGAGGAAGGTTATCGGCTTGCGATTCGGCAGTACAACGAAATTTCCAACGCGCTTGATGACGAGGCACGCAAACTTGAAAGTGCCGAACACGCGCAAAATCGCATGTATCGCATAAAAAATGCCGAACTGCTTGACCGCCAAAAACAAGACTTGAAAAGATTGACCGATTACATAAAAAAAATCCGTGACGACATTGAAATTTTGCACGAACGGCAAAAAGATTTCACCGTCATAGTTTACGGGCGAACGATGGCGGGCAAGTCGACGCTGATGGAAATTTTGACGCACGGCAACGGCGATTCAATCGGGCGCGGCGCACAACGTACAACTCGCGACGTGCGGTCATATTTTTGGCGCGGGCTGAAAATTTTTGACGTGCCCGGAATTTGTTCGTTCGGCGGAGCTGAAGACGACAAACTTGCTTTTGAGACGGCAAAATCGGCGGATTTGATTTTGTTCATTTTGACGGACGACGCGCCGCAAGCCGACGAAGCAAAGGCACTTGCGCAACTGAAAAATTTGGGCAAGCCCGTTCTCGGTATCGTCAACGTCAAGATGGCGTTCGACATGAAGCGCAAAAATTTGGCGTTGCGGAACTTGCAAAAGAAACTTTCCGACACGGAGCGGCTCGACACGATCTGCGCGCAGTTCAAAGAGTTCGCGGCGAATCACAAACAAAATTGGTCGGATATTCCCTTCGTTTACACGCACTTGGACGCGGCTTTTCAATCGCAGGCTGAACGCGGCGACGATGAAGAAGTTTTTTCCGCAAGCAACTTTCCGCAAGTCGAAAATTTCATCATCGAAAAAGTTCGCAACGACGGAAAATTTTTGCGCATGAAAACTTTCGTCGACGTTGCCGCCGTGCCCATGCAAAAAATAATTGCCGCCATTTACAAACGAAGTGCCGAAACGCTCAAGGAAAGCGCAATTTATCGCGACAAAGTTCGGCAGTTCGCAAGTTGGCGACAAAATTTTGTTGAGCGGTCGAATCGTCGATTGAATTCTTTCGGCGAAAATTTAAAGTCTTCGGTTGACGGCGCGATTGTCGATTTTGCCAACACAAATTATTCAAACGAAAACGCGGGCAAAGATTGGCAAACGGCTATCGAACAAATGAATTTGCCGCAACGCTGTCAAGATTTTTTGAACGAACTTGCCGACGAATGCGAAGTTAAGCGAAAATCTTTGAGCGACCAACTGTCGCAGGAATTAAATTTTTCGTTCGCCTCCAAAGCCTCGACAAGCCAAATTGAACCGGACGGCACGACGCCTTGTGGAAAAATCGCCTTTCAAGTTGCGGCGGGCGCATTGCTGTTCGTGCCTGGTGTCGGTTGGGCTGCCAGACTTGCAATCGGTGTCGGCGGCGCGTTGCTCGGACAACTTTTCGACGGCAAAGAAGACAAAATCCGCCAAAACAAAGAGAAGTTGCGCGACGCTCTTCAAAAAGGAACTTATCCGATGCTGGAAAAATTGCGCGACAAAGTTTCGGAGACGTTCAACGCCGAAATTTTAAAAAAGGGCGTCGACGACTTCGGCAACACGTTAAGCGAAATGTCTTACGTGCTTGCGCGGCTCGGTGCTCTTCAAGGAAAACTTGCCGACAACTTGGCGAAAAAATATTCCGATTTGAATTTGGAAATTTTGCAGGCGGCCGTTGAATATTCGCGGCAACCCGGTTTCCTGTCGTCGATAGATTATCTTGCGCGTGTTCCCGGCAAAGAATTTTTGATTGTCGCGGGACGGAGCAGCATTGACACGGAAATCGTTTCGGCTCTGTTGAGCGAAATTTTGTTGATTCTGCCGCGTCAAGAAAATTTAATGGCGTTGCTCGGTACAGTTATCGGCGGCGGACTTGTCAAAAAATATTTCCCGACGGGCAGTTCTTCGGACGCTCAAGACGCTGTTGCTTTTTTGCCGACAATTAAAGTCAGCGAAACAAGTTTTACGTTGGCGCAACAACTTGCCGCCGCGCCGATACTCGATTGAAGGTGCAACAATGCAAAAATTTCAGCGACGACGACGCGATTAAATTGGTTTTCGTTGTGCAAGACGGCGCTGGCAAATCCGGCTTGATAAAAATGTTTTGTCGATAACCTCAGCCGTACCTGACGCGGTGCGGCTTTTTTCGTAAAAAAAATCGCGACGTTAATCGCGTTAAAAACTATTCTCCAGTTCCTACAAAAGATTTTTGCTGTAGTATTCGCCGGATTGCCGATAATCGTTGATTGTGTTTTCGCCGCGCTCAAGGGCGATTAATCCCGTGCGGATAACTTCCAAAATTCCGTAGGGCGCAAGCAACCGCGTAAATGCCGTAACTTTTTCGTCGTTGCCGGTGATTTCAAAGATAAGCGTCGTCGGTTGCACGTCGACCACGTGAGCGCGAAAAAGTTCCGCCATTTTCAAAACGTCGAGGCGCGTGGTGTCGTCAGCTTTAACTTTAATCATCGTCATGCCGCGAGTGACCGCCGTCGCCGAATCGAGACGTTGAACCGCCTGCACAACGGGCATTTTTTCCAGTTGCTTAATGACTTGATCGATATAATTTATGTCGCCGTGCACGACAACCGTTATCCGCGAAAATTCGGGCGATTGCGTTATCCCGACCGACAAGCTGTCAATATTAAATTCGCGGCGGCTGAACATGCTTGCCACGCGCACGAGGACGCCGGGTTGATTTTCGACGTAGACCGACAAAACGTGCTTCATGTGTTGCCGACTCCTTCCAAAAAAAATTTCACGGCGAATAGTAACACGCTTCGATTAAAGTTTCAAGGCGGTTGCGCCCGCACGAAAATTTTTATAAACTGTCGGCAAAGTTTTTCGGGAGGGAACGACGATGGCAACTCAACAGGAAGTTATAAAAAATTTCATGGCGGTTTTGGACACGACGACCGCCAAAGGCGAAGACGCTTTGGACGAGGCGATTTCGGCCGTATCGAACTTTTCAAGCTACGCCGATTTTCGTGCGCAACTTTTGAGCGACTGCACAGCTGCGGGCGACGCCGATACTTTTTTGCAAAAATATTGCGGGATAATTTTGGACAACGACGACACGGGCGCAATAACCGGCTCGGACGCGGGCGGCTCGACCGTCAAGACTGCAAAATCAATCGTGCCCGAAAGCGGCGAACTTGTAAATTTCACGGGCGATTCTTTCACGTCGAACGGATTGACCGTCAAGCTGGGACAAGTCAATTCCTCGAACAAAACCGTTGCCAGAAGTTTCAGCGACTTGAGCGACAACGAAATTTATCTGTGGCAGTCATTTTACACGTGGTGGCTTGCGGGCGGGCTTGATCTCATTGCCGAAAGTTACGGCGAAAATTACAGCTTCACTTCCAAAAGTTCCGCCGTCACGAAAACGCTTTGGGTTGTCCTTGCCGACGAAGGTTCCGGCAGTTTGGCTGTGACGTGGGGCGGCCCCGGCAACGCGCAGAAATCCACGAACGATTTAAAGCTCCACATTAACACGTACTACTACGGAAATGTTTCGGGCGAAGACGGCGAACCGAATAACAGTCAAAAATATCTCGACCGCACAATCGCGCACGAATTGACTCATGCCGTCATGCGTGCGAATATCGATTGGTTTGATTATTTGCCCGCGTTCATCAAGGAAGGCATGGCGGATTTAACGCACGGCATCGACGACACGCGCTCCGCTTCACTGAAAACTTTGGCGGGCTCATCTTCCAAGCTCGGTCAAGCGATTGTCTTGAACACAAGCACCGTCAGCGTTTCGGGCGTCTCTTCGGCGAGTTACGCGGGCGGATATATTTTCCTGCGTTATCTGGCTTATCAAAATGCCGAATCGACTGACGACACAACTACAACTTTGACCGTCACGAATTCGACAAAATCGCCCGTGACGATAAATTCCGCGATTAAAATTGTCGACGCCTCGACGCGCACGAAAGCCGTTAAAATCACGGGCAACGCGCTTGACAACACAATCACGGGCGGCACGAGTTCCGACACGCTAAACGGCGGCAAGGGCAACGACGTTTTGACGGGCAATGGCGGCGCGGACATTTTTATTTGGAGCGCGGGCAACGATACAATCACAGACTACGGCACGGGCAACGATAAAATTTCAATCGGCTCGGCGTCGATTAAAACGTTCGGCGCAAGCGGCAACGATTTTGTTTTTGAATTCGGCGACGGTTCCTTGACGCTCACGGGCGCGGCGGATAAAAAAATTTCCGTCACGGGCGGCAAAACAAATATTTTCAGCGCGGACGGAATTTATAACACGGCGGGCAGGGCAGTAACGTTGAGCGCGGCGACGAAAAATTACACGGCGGATTCAAAAGTTGTCACGATTGACGCGGGCTTGACTTCAGGCGCAACAATAACGGGCAATTCCAAAGCGAATAAAATTTATCTCGGCGACAAAAATGTTTTCGTCCGGGCGAAGGGCGGCAACGATACGCTTTACAATTTCGGCGCGGACGACATGTTGTCAATCGCGGGCGCGGTTTCGGACGGCTCCGTCAAGAGCGGCAACACTTACTTAAAAATCGGCTCGAATAAAATTACCGTCAAAGATTCTTCGCAAGTCACGTTCGCGGACAATGACGGCACGAAAATTTTTGACGGCGGGATTTTTTACGACGAGGAAAAAACTTCCGCAACGCTTGCTTCGTCAACGAAAAATTTCACCGCAACGGACGAAATTATTTCCGTTACGGGCAACGCGAAGGGCAACAAAATTATCTCAAGCACGACGGGCGCGACGCTCGACGGCGGCAAGGGCAACGATTCACTTTGGGGCGGCGACGGCTCCGACACGTTTGTTTATTTCGCGAACACCGGCACCGATAAAATTTTCGACTTCGCGGAAGATGACTTGTTGCAAATTCTTAACGCAGACGGCTCGGCGGGAACTTTCACCAAGGCGACTTTCTCCGGCAGTAACTTGACGCTCAAAATCAATGGCGGCGGAAAAATTATTTTCAGCGGCGCAGAATCTTCGTCGACCTTCAACATTAACGGCGAAATTTATCACGTCAACGGCAAGACGCTGACCAAATGACGCGCAGAGTTTTTCGACAAAAATCACCCGAAAAATTTTCCTGCCGTGCTGAAATTTTTTCGAGCGATAACGAAATTCCGCAGTCGGCTTGCAAAAAAATTTTCGCCGTGATAAACTTTCAAAATCGTGCGGTTGTAGCTCAGCAGGATAGAGCAACTGCCTCCTAAGCAGTAGGTCGGGCGTTCGAATCGCCCCAATCGCACCACGGTTTCACTTTGGAATTGGAAATTAAATACTTGGACGAAATTTAAGCTCTTCGCGAACAGTGAAGAGTTTTTGTTGTTTAAGCGTTAAGGCAAACGGCTTGATTGTTTATCAATCCGCGATTGAATCTGAAAAAATTTTGGTGTATATTGTTTCGCGGAAGGTTGCTGACAATCGACCGAAAGGAGGACTGCCTATGGCAATGGATTTTAACTTTATCGACAGACTGCACGGATTAATATCGACGGTAGGTCTGCTCGACTACATCGATATTTTAATCGTCACGATTCTGTTTTACCAAATCTATCAACAAATCCACGACACCCGCGCCATCACGCTCGTCAAAGGACTCATGATTATCGTTCTGATTAAATTGATTTGCGACGGGATTCATCTTCATGCAATGTCGTGGTTCCTGGAAAAAAGCGTTAATTGGTTGTTCGTGGCTCTGCCGATTTTGTTTCAACCGGAATTGCGTCGCGCTCTGGAACATTTGGGGCAAGGTCATTTTCTCGTTAAAAGTGCGTCGTTGTTGAAACGCGAAGATGCTGAAGCTGCGGTCGGTGAAATTGTTAAAACCGCCAAAAAACTTTCACAGACGAAAACCGGCGCGCTCATGGTTATTGAACGCACAATGAAACTCAACGACATCAGCTCCACGGGCATTCATATTGACGGGATTATTTCTTCAGAGTTCTTGCTCAACGTTTTTATCGTCAACACGCCACTGCATGACGGCGCGATAATTATTCGCGGCAACCGTTTAATTTCTGCGGCGTGCGTCTTGCCGTTGACGGAAAACCACAGACTTTCAACCGAACTGGGAACTCGTCACCGTGCGGCGTTGGGACTGTCCGAACAGTGCGACGCGTTGATTGTCGTCGTCAGCGAAGAAACCGGCACAATTTCCGTCGCTGAAAACGGGCGCATGGTTCGTCATCTTGACGGCCCGACTTTGTCCGCGAAAATTCGTCCCGCGTTTGTCGCCGAAGAAGGCTACTCCTGGAAAAAATTTTTGTCTAAGTGGGGTGGTCTCAAATGATTGACCGCATAAAAAAATTTTTCGGCAACGGCATACCGGGAAAATGTTTTGCGCTCATTAAATCTTTGGTAACGGCTTTCGCGCACAATTTCATCCAAAAGTTGCTTTCACTTATAACGGCGTTCATGCTGTGGTTTTTCGTCATGGAGTCGCAAGACCCGACGATTGAAGGAAATTACGAAGTTCCGGTGACAATTTCAAATGCGCCATATGATTTTCTTGCCAGTTGCGAAGAAAAAAATATCACCGTCAAAACTTTGGCACCGCGCTCGTATTTCATCAAGTACGACGCAAATGCTTTTCGCGCTTACGCCAATCTCGAAGGCTACGGCGAAGGCAGGCACGAAATTACGCCGCAAATCATCATGCCGCAAGGTTTTGAGCTCATCAAATCGGATCCGCCCGAAGTCCATGTCATAATCGATTCGTTCGCGGAACGTCAGTTGCCATTCGATCTCGTCACAAAAGGAAATGTTTCGTCCGACACGGCAATAAAAAGTTTGGAGAAGTCAATGGAAATCGTCACGGTTATGGGGCCGAAAACTTTGGTTGAACAAGTCACGCGAATTTACGGCACGTTGACTTTTTCAAACAACACGGCAAGTTTTGAAGCGCAAATTCCGATGAAAGCCGTCGACGCGAATAATAATCAAATTATCGGCGTGCGCGTTGTGCCCAGTGTCGTGACTGTTTCGATTAATTTGGAGAGCGGCGTTGCGAAAAAAATTGTCCCAGTCGTTCCCGAACTCACTGCGGCTAACGGTTGGGAAGTCACCAAAGTCACCGTCGAACCCGCGCAGATTGAAATTACGGGTGCAGAATCTGTAATCAGTTCAATCGTCACGGTTAAAACGGAGCCGATAAGCGTGCAGACCGGTCAACGCGCATTCAAGGGCAAACTTCGCTTGGACGTGCCCGAATCTATCACCGTCAAAGAAGATGAAGTCACAGTTTCGGCGGAAATTGTTCGCAAAACCGTCATGCGCGATTCTTCGACGACAACTGCCGAAAATCAAGACAATAATTGACGCGGGAGGTTTTTTGTTTGGAAATCGTAAAAAAAATTTCCGTCATGACGCAACAATATCCGCGCCCCGTCGTCGCGCTCGGCATGTTTGACGGCGTTCATTTGGGGCACGCAACAGTTATTCGTCACGCGGTCGACAAGGCGCACGAAATTGCCGGAACCGCGTTGGTTTTCACGTTCTCGAATCACCCGCTTACGATTTTGAATCCGGAAGCCGCTCCGCTAATGATCGGCAGTCGTTCTTTGCGTCGCGAAATTTTTGAGACGTTCGGCGTTGATGTGCTCGTCGAAATTCCATTCACGAAAGATTTCAGCAAAAAATCTCCCGAAGAATTTCTGGAACTCCTGCGCGACAAAATTGCTCCGATTTTCGTCGTCACGGGGCCGAATTACACTTTCGGGCGATTCGGGCGCGGCAACGGTCGTTTACTCCTGCGCGAGGGCGACAATTACGGATTCAAGGCGGAAGTTTGTCCCGCGTTCACCGTCGACAGAAAAACTGTCAGCTCCACGCGAATTCGGGCGTTGATTGCTCAAGGCGATTTGCACGGCGCGAATGAACTTTTGGGCAGAAATTTCACTTACGCGGGCAAAGTCGTCAACGGCGATAAGCGCGGCCGCAAGCTCGGATTTCCCACGGCGAATATCGAAATTGACGACGGGCGCGCAATGTTGCCGAACGGGGCTTACGTCGTGCGCGTGAAAGTTCGCGGCGAAAATTTCAACGGCATTGCCAACGTCGGCGACAATCCCACATTTAAAGCGGTGCGGCGGCGGCTGGAAGTTTTTATCGACGAATTCGACGGCGATATTTACGGCGAAGAAATTTTCGTCGGCTTCGTCAGCAAGTTGCGCGATGAGAAAAAATTTTCTTCGGCAGACGAATTGAAAGTTCAGCTTGCCGAAGATTTAAGGACGATGCGAGATGCACAAAAAAACAATTTGGAATGAGAAATTAGGAATGAGGAATGAAGACGGAAAATCACAACTCCTAACTCCTAATTCCAAATTCCTAATTGAAATTAGCGGACTCGGCTCAAACGGCGAAGGCGTCGGCAAATTCGACGGGCTCGCCGTTTTTGTTGAAGGCGCGCTCCCCAACGAAATTGTCAACGTCGAAATTGAAACCGTCAAAAAAAATTACGCGGTCGGTCGGCTCGTCGAAGTCGTCGAAAAAAGTTCGGAGCGTGCGGAACCTTTTTGCCCGTTGTATGAAACTTGCGGCGGCTGTCAACTTCAACACATGAATTATTCCGCGCAACTCAAATGGAAACGTCAACAGGTCGTCGACGCGATTGAACGTATCGGAAAATTAAACGGCGTGGCAATTTCTGAAACGCTCGGCATGGAAAATCCCCTGCGTTATCGAAACAAAATGCAATTCCCCGTCGGCAAAAATCTGCGCGTCGGTTGCTACGCTCGCGGCAGTCATAAAATTATCGACACGAATTCTTGTCTGATTCAAAATGCGGGCAACGACAGAATTTTAAACGCCGTCAAAAAAGTCGCTCAAAAATTTAATCTGCAACCTTACGACGAAGACACGCACAGAGGTTTTCTGCGGCACGTGATGGGGCGCGTCGGCTGTGACGGCGAATTGATGGCTGTACTCGTCACCGCAACCGAAAAATTTCCCGCCGCGAAAAATTTTGTCCGCGCCTTGCGAAATGAATTGCCGGACGTGACAAGCATTCAACAGAACGTGCAAACTTTTCGCAACAACGTCATTCTCGGACGCGACACGAAAATTTTATTCGGCAAGCCGACGATTCACGACAAAATTGGCGGGCTGAAGTTCAACATTTCGGCGCGTTCGTTTTTCCAAGTCAACACCGCTCAGGCTGAAGTTCTTTACAAGACTGCGTTGGATTTTTGCGAACTGCACGGGCGCGAAACGGTTATCGACGCTTACTGCGGCACGGGAACAATTTCGCTGTTTCTTGCCAAAAAAGCGCGAAAAGTTTTCGGCGTGGAAGTTGTTTCTTCGGCGATTAACGACGCGAAAAAAAATGCCCGCGAAAACAATATCCGCAACGCCGAATTTATCGTCGGCGACGCCGTGAAAATTTTGCCGAAACTTTTCAACGCCGGAATTGTCGCGGACGTGGTTGTTGTCGATCCGCCCCGCGCAGGTTGCGACAAAAAAGTTTTGGAAACTTTCGCCGCCATGCGTCCCGAAAAAATAATTTACGTCTCGTGCAATCCCGCCACGCTTGCCCGCGATTTGGCGATTTTAAACGAACTCGGTTACCGCACGAAAAAAATTCAGCCCGTGGACATGTTCCCGTTTACGTCGCACGTTGAATCGGTTGCACAAATTTTCCGCACGGAGGTTAAGCCATGAAAAAAATTTTGCTCGTTGACGGCGTGGAAGTCACGCGCCAATTCACGGAAATAATTTTGTCGACCATGTACGAAACAATCTGCGCGTCGACCGGTGAAGAAGCTTTGAAAATTTTTCGCGAAACTCGTCCCGACTTGGTGTTGTCGCGATTTCGTTTAGCTGACATGACGGGCGCGGAACTTCTGAACAAGTTGCAGGCCGAATTCGGCGAAATAATTCCGTTCGTGATGACGGGCAGCGACAACGGCAGCGACACCGAATCCGAAGCTTTAAAAAGCGGCGCATGGGATTTTATTCGTCACCCGTTCGCGCCGGAAATTCTTTTGTGCCGCCTCGAAAAAGTTTTGTGGTTCGCCGAACGTCTTCGCTCGCAGGAATAAAAATTTCTTCCCTTCACCGCGACAAACATTTATAATGCCTCCAAGGAAATTGTATTCTCTCGGACAGCGGGGGTTGAAGTTATGAAAAAAATTTTGATTGTCGACGATATGGAAGTCGGGCGCGAAATGACGGCTTTCGTCTTGGAACAAAACGATTACGAAACTGTCGGCGCAGGCTCAGCCAAAGAAGCTCTCGAAGTTTACCGCAAGGAATTGCCCGACATGATTATTTCGGATTTTCGTTTGCCGGACATGACTGGTTTTGACTTGCAGATTGCTTTGCAGAGCGAATTCCACAAAAAAATTCCGTTTATCTTTTTGACGGGCGATGACAGTGAAGAAACCGAAAGTCAAGGTTTAGACAACGGCGCGTTGGATTTTCTGCATAAACCGTTCAAGCCCGAAATTATGTTGCGGCGAATCGCGAACACATTGCAGACTGTCGGGCAGATTCAAGACTTGAAAAAAACTTCCACGACGGACGCGCTCACGGGACTTTTCAACAAGGCGGCGTCCGAAGAAGAACTCGCCAAAATTTGTAAGCGTTCAGTCGGCTCGCTGATGATGATTGACTTGGACAGTTTCAAGCTCGTCAACGACATTCACGGGCACGCAATGGGCGACAAAATTTTGATTGCCTTCGCGGACATTTTGCGGGCGGCGTTTCGTTCGTCGGATTTAATCGGGCGCATGGGCGGCGACGAATTTGTTGCCTTTTGTGACGGCGTGCAGGAAGAAACCGCCATTTCGCTCAAGACGCAATTTATCAACGAAAAAATCACCGAGGCCGCAAAAAAATTGATGGGCGAAGACATGAACATTCCGCTCGGCGCGTCAATCGGTTGCGTCCTCGTCCCGAACAGCGGCACCGATTTTAAAGAACTTTACAAAATGGCGGACAAGGCGTTGTACACCGTCAAGCAAAACGGCAAGCACGGTTACAGCATTTTCACCGACGACACGCACGAAGAGGAAGTCGAAACCGTCGTCACGCTCGCGCAGATTGAAATGATTTTGGGCGAACGCAACAAAGAGCCCGGCGCGTATGTCCTGCCGTTTGAAAGTTTCCGAATCGTCTACAGGTTCCTCAAGCGGACTCGCGGCGGTTACGGCAAGACGATTTGTGTTTTGCTGTTTTCGCTCAAAAAGAAAGGCGACGACGAAAAAATTTCGCTCAAGGACGCCAGCGAACAATTTATTGACTGCCTGCATGAAACTTTACGGCGCGGCGATGTCATTACGAAAAACGGGCGCAATCAATTTTTGGCAATGCTCACGAACACCGACGGGCATCACGACGTAACGGGCGCGGTCGGGCGTCTTGCCGAAGCGTGGGGCAATTTCGACGCAAGCAAAAATTTCTACTTCGCGCACGAGTGGGCAGTAATGGACAATTAGGAATTAGGAATGCGTAATCTGTAATACTTCTCCGGTTACGGAAAATTTGAAGCACGGAATTAAAGGCGAGCGCATCGTGACCGTGGCAACTTAAGATCACCTTGTGACAAACATCGCCTGCAAATAAAAAGTAGGGGGTTTGAATATGTCGAAAGAAATTTCACGGCGAACTTTTATCAAAGGCATGACGGCGGCGGGGGTCGTGCTGGCGACAGGTTCGTACCTCACTTGGAACGGCAACAATGTTCCAAAGAAAGTGAAGACGGGCGAAGTCACTTACGACGTTTTGATAATCGGAAGTGGCGGCGCGGGAATGCGAGCGGCTTTGGCGGCGGCTGAAGATAAAAATCTTAAAGTTGCCGTAATGACGAAACTGGTACCGACGCGCTCAGCTTCCACAATGGCACAAGGCGGCATGAACGGCGTCACGGGCGTCACCGACCCCGAAGACAGCGTCGAATCGCACATGTTTGACACGACAAAGGGCGGCGATTATCTTTGCGATCAAGATGCCGTCGAATACTTCGCCGAACGTGCGGGCAAAAATATTTACGAAATGGACTTCATGGGCTACCCGTACAATCGTCAAGCCGACGGGTGTTTTCATCAACGCAAAATGGGCGGTTCGTCGCACCCGCGTGCCTCGTATTTTGAAGACCGCGCCGGTCATGCCATGGTTCACGCGCTTTTTGAACAATGCTTGAAAAATGACATTGATTTTATTTCCGAATGTCAAATGCTTGAAATCAGCATGGACGGCGACAAACTCAACGGCGTTATTGCAATGGACATGCGTAGCGGAAATTTGCTCGGCGTGGCGGCGAAAACCGTCATAATCGCAACGGGCGGTTACGGGCGAGTTTATTGGATTCGCACGTCAAATCCTTACAGCTCAACGGGCGACGGAATTGTCGCGGGCATGAATATCGGTATTCCCTTCAAAGACCCCGAAATGGTGCAGTTTCATCCGACGGGACTGTCAGCCAACGGGGTTTTGCTTTCCGAGTCAAGCCGTGCGGAAGGTGCTTTGCTCATCAACAAGAACGGCGAAAGATTCATGGGCAAATACGCGCCGGAGAAAAAGGAACTTGCGACGCGTGACATAGTTGCTCGCGGCATTGCCACAGAAATTTTGGAAGGCAGAGGCATCGGCGAAGGAATTCACGCCGGTGTTTATCTGGATTTCCGCCACATATCACCTGAACTCATTCACGAACGTCTCGGACAAGTTTACGACTTGTCGCTAAGATTTGCGGGCGTCGACATCACCAAAGAAATGGTGCCCGTCAGCCCGACTTGCCATTATTCGATGGGCGGCCTTGAAATGGCTGATTTTCATACCGGAGCTTCACGCGTGCCCGGCGTCTTTGTGGCGGGCGAATGCAGTTGCGTTTCGATTCACGGCGCAAATCGTCTCGGAGCAAATTCTCTCTCGGAAGTTTTGGTTTTCGGACATGCGGCGGGCGACGGCGCGGCGGCTTATGCCAAAGAACACAAGTACGAAGGCAATCAAGAAAAATTGGCAAACGACTGCGCGGCGTGGAAAGAAAAATTTGAAGAGGTTACAAACCGACCGCGTTCGGCAGGAAAAACCGTGCCCGAAATTCGCGACGCCATGGTCAATACAATGTGGTACAAAGCCGGCGTTTACCGCGAAGAAAAATTGCTCCAAGAGGCGGCGCAGGAACTCACTGCTTTGGAGAAAGAATACGAACATTGCTACGTCGGCGACAATTCTCACGTCTACAACACCGCCTTTGAACAGTACGTCGAATTGGGCAATCTGTTGCAAGTGTCGCACAGCATTGTTCAGGGAGCCATTGCCCGCAAAGAAAGTCGCGGCGGTCATGCGCGTCGAGACTTCCCTCAGCGCGACGACAAAAATTTCCTCAAGCACACTTTGATTTTCAAACGAGACGGCGAATATCAGACCGAATACAAAGATGTCGTCATCACGAAATATCAGCCGCAGGAAAGGAAGTATTGAAATGGACGTTACGCTGAAAATTCATCGCTTCGTTGAAGGCAGAAAATGGGTGCAAGGATACAGCGTGCCCGTGTCGGTCGGCATGACGGTTTTGGAATCGCTCATCTTCGTCAAAGAAAAATTGGATCCGACGTTGTCTTTCACGTGTTCTTGTCGGTCAAGCATTTGCGGTGCCTGCGCGGTTCGCGTCAACGGCAATGCCGAATTGTCCTGCGAAATTCTCGTTGAAGACTTGCTGAAACGCTACGAAACCGACACTTTGACGATTGAGCCGCTGGGAAATTTCCGCGTGATTCGTGATTTAATCGTCGACTGGGATCCGAAATACGACCGCCTCAAAAAAATAAAACCGGCGATAGAGCCGAAACCGGAATTCACGGCTGAAACCGGTTGCAAGCAATCTCCCGAAGAATTTAACAAGTTCAAGAAATATGCGGGCTGTATTCTTTGCGGCTCGTGCGTTTCCGAATGCAACAAAAACACGCTCAACGAAAAAGATTTTCTTGACCCGTTTGTTTTCGTCAAAGCTGAACGATTGGTCGCCGACTCTCGCAATCGCAGTCCCCGTGAACATTTGCAGGCCGTTCAAGATGCGGGATTGTGGCGTTGCTTCAACTGCCAAGAATGTACGGCGAAATGTCCCAAAGGTTTAGATCCTGCCGGCGCAATCGAAAAACTCAAAGAGGCAACTTTCAAAATGGGGCTTAGTCAAGGCGTCGGCGGCAACCACGCCAAAGCGATTTACGACGACATTTCCGATTCGGGTATGCTTGACGAGTCGAAACTCAACATCAAGTCCGAAGGTTTCATCATGGCGGGCTTGCGTCTGCCGATGGCGTTGCGCCTCTTGAACGTCGGGAAAATGAATCCGCTTGAGTCGCACCCGATAAATCCCGAAATCCAAACGATTAAGGCGATTGTCAAAGCGGCGGAAAAGGAGGACGAATAAATGAAGTACGCATTTTTCCCCGGCTGTGTTCTCAAAGGCGCGGCGGCCGAAGCCTATACTTCAATGCAAAAAGTCTGCGATAAAATCGGAATTGAGCTTGTGGAAATTGAAAATTGGACGTGTTGCGGCGCGTCTCATGCTCAAGGCGTGAACGATTTGGCGGCTCTGGCTGTCAACGCACGCAACATTTCAATCGCCGAACATGAAGGCTTGCCGATAATGACAGTCTGCAACACTTGTACTTTGCAACTGCGCACGGCGAAACACCGTCTGGACAGCGACGAAAAACTTAAAGAAAAAATCAACGGCATTCTCAAGGAAGGCGGACACCCTTACGAATACAAAGGCACGAGCGAAATTACTCACTTCCTTTGGGTTTTGGACGCTCATCCCGAATTGCTCAAGGGGCAAATCGTTCGGCCGCTGAGCGATTGGAAAGTTGCCGCCTATTACGGTTGTCATATTCTTCGTCCGCAAGAAATCATGAACTACGAAGACGGAAAAAATCCTCATTCGTTTGAACGACTGGTTAAGACTTTGGGCGCGCAAAATGTTGAATTCGACGCCAAGCGAAAATGTTGCGGCTTTCATGCTCAACTTGCGGCGGAAGATGACGTTATGAAAGTGACGGGGCAAATCGTCGACAGTGCTTTCAGAGCGGAAGCAACCGTTTTGGCGACGCCTTGCCCGCTGTGCCAAATGCAACTGGACATGTACGAGCCGGAAGGTCGCGAAGCAGTACACTCGCGGGCTGAAGTCCCAATCTTGCATTTGCAACAGCTTGTCGGTTTCGCTTTGGGCATGAGTAAGGAAGATGTCGGATTCAATCGACACGTGTCCGCACAAGCCAAACTCAAATTGGATTCTTGAATAACTCAGTGAAATAAATATCCAAACAAATTTCTGAAAAATTTTTATTCGGCTTTATAACTGATTGATTTTTTGGAGGCACGCAATGATAATTTTGGCATCAGGCTCACCGCGCAGACAGGAACTTTTGCGGAAACTCTGCGACGATTTTGTTGTTGAACTCAGCGACGCGCAGGAAATTCAGCGTTCGGACGCTCCAAGAATTTTGGCGACGAACAACGCGAAACTCAAAGCTCAAGCAGTTGCCGCAAAACATCCCGACGCGGTAGTCATCGGCGCGGATACAATCGTTTCACTTGACGGAAAAATTTTCGGCAAACCCGACGGCATCGAAGGCGCAGAAAAAATGTTGAAGCAACTTTCGGGCAGGCGACATGAAGTCGTTACCGGTCTTGCGCTGATTGCGGACGGAAAAATTTACACGGCGGCGGAAGTTACGGCAGTTTTTTTCGGCGATATGACCGCGCAGGAAATTCGCGATTACGTTGCCACGGGTGAACCGCTCGACAAATCCGGCTCGTATGCACTGCAAGGCGGCGCGGCGAAATTTATCGAAAAAATTCACGGCGATTGGTCGAACGTCGTCGGCTTGCCGATTCGTCGCCTGAAAAAATTATTTGAACAAGCTGGCGTCAAACTTGAAACCACGCCAAATGTTCACCAAGTAAAAAATCCGCTCGTCTCGCACAAATTGACTCAACTGCGGGACAAACGGACTTCACCGAAACTTTTCCGCGAACTCGTTGACGAACTTGCAATGCTCTTGACTTGCGAAGTCGCCCAAAATTTCCAGACGTATTCTGTCGAAATCGAAACGCCGATAAAAGTTTGCACCGTAGAAACTTTGGACGAAGAAAATTTTGTCGTCGTGCCGATTCTCCGCGCAGGTTTGGCAATGGCAAGCGGCGTGCTGAAACTTTTGCCCGACGCTTCAATCGGACACGTCGGACTTTTCCGCGACGAAAAAACTTTTGAGCCTGTCGAATATTATTTCAAGATGCCTCCGAACTTCGGCGAAAAAATTTTGCTCGTCGTCGATCCGATGCTTGCCACGGGCGGCAGTGCTTGTGCTGCGCTTGATTTGCTCAAAGCTCGCGGCGCGCAGAAAATTTATTTCCTGTGTCTTGTCAGCACGCCTCAAGGAATCAAAAAACTTTCCGAAGAACATCCCGACGTTGAAATTTTCACGGCGGCGATTGACGAAGGTTTGAACGAAAAATGTTACATTGTGCCCGGTCTCGGCGACGCGGGCGATAGAATTTTTGCCACGCTGTGACAATCAAATCGAATATAAATTTTTCGCGTTGGCGGAAGTGTAAGCGGCGACTTCTTCGAGAGTTTCACCGCGAAGCTCCGCCAATTTTTTTGCGACTTCGACGACGTAAGCCGGCTCGTTGCGTTTGCCGCGAAACGGCACGGGCGCAAGATACGGCGCGTCAGTTTCAATCAAAATTTTGTCACGGGGAGCGGCTTTGACGACTTCGGGCAACTTCGCGGAATTTTTGAACGTCAAAGGACCGTCGACGCCGATAAACCAATCGAGTTTGAAAACTTCCCGCGAAATTTCCAAACTGCCCGAATAACAGTGCAACACGCCGCGAAGTCCGCGAGCCTCCGTCTGCAAAATTTTCAGCGTGTCGCCGTGAGCGTCGCGGTCGTGAACGCAAACAGGTAAATTCAGTTGACGAGCCAAATCAAGTTGCGCGATAAAAATTTTCTGCTGAATCAATCGCCGTTCCGAATCTTTTTCCCAGTGATAATCCAAACCGATTTCGCCGATAGCGACAACTTTTTTTTCGGCGGCAAGTTCCGCCAATCGTGCGCAAGAATTTTCGTCGAAGCCGTCAATTTCTTCGGGGTGAATGCCGACGCCCGCGAACAGTTCGGGAAAATTTTTCGTCAGCTCCGTGACAGCGGCGGAACTTTCGTGCGTGCTCCCGAAATTTATAATCTGCGCGACGCCCGCGAGTTTTGCGCGTTCGACGACCTCTGTGCGGTCAGCAGAAAAATTTTCGTCTTCAAGATGGCAATGCGTATCGATAAACATAAATCAATCCTCCAATCAAGTTTCGCCCGAATTTTACCACGAATTATATTCGCCGCAACGCTGTTGAAAATTTTCCCGCGCTGTTATATCATAAACGAAATTTTTATCGGATTTTCGGTCGGGGTGATTTTTTTGGTTTACGCTTTGAAGTTCGCCGCAAGCTGGATTTTGCCGCCGGGGCTGTTCGTCATCCTGATGCTCGCGCTCGTCGTCAAACTTTTCCGCGTCGACAAAAAACTTTCAATCGCCGTATTTTTATTCACGACAATTTTTTATCTGCTCTGTACAAGTTTTGTCGCAGAAAAATTGATGGGCTGGCTCGAATCGGCTTATTCGCCGCCCGCGCAAATTGAAAGTTCCGGCGCAGATGTAATCGTCATGCTCGGCGGCGGAGCGATTGGTCAAGTGCCGGACGTGGACGGCGTCGGCGTCTTGTGCGCAAGTCCCGCAAGCAGATTGTTGGCGGCAGTTCGTCTGCAAAAAATTTTAAACGTGCCGATTTTGGTGAGCGGCGGGCAAGTCTATTCGGATTCGGGCGCGGAAGCTGAAATTGCCGCACGAATTTTAAAATCACTCGGCGTGCCCGAAGATAAAATTTTGACGGAAACTCGAAGCGTCAACACGTCGCAGAACGCCCGTTATTCTGCCGCGATACTGCGCGAAAAAAATTTTGAAAAACCAATCCTCGTGACAAGCGCGTTTCACATGCGCCGCGCCATGCTCAACTTTCGACTGAATCGTTTCTTGCCGATACCGTACCCGACCGATTACACAGTTGCCCGCGACCCGACTTTCCACTATACGAAGATGCGCCCGCAATCCGAAGCGTTACTGCTCAATGTGACTGTCATGCAGGAAGTTTTGCGGACGATTGTCACGGAAATTTTCAAGATTTGAGGAGCGATTGAATGCAGAAAATTTTTTTGACGGCGGCATTGTTTCTCGCCTTGAGCTGTTCAACCTGCGCGGCGGAAGATTTGCGATTTATCGACGCAATGGACGACACGGGCTATTATTACGACGCCGATAGCGTTATCCACGACGAAAAATCTTCCGTGATTAACGTCAAGATGGCGGTCATCAAAGCCGGCTTGAATCAGATGTACACTTACGACGTGCGAATCGATTACGCCGAACGAACTTATGAAATTTTGTCGACGAAAACACTTTCCTACGACACCCGCGCCGAAATTGAATCGAACAACACGCGCCGCCCGCCGCAAAAATATTCCGACAAAGCCGAGATGGGGCAAATGGTGCGCTTGATTCTCTACGGCGAATGAACGGCAATTAGGAATTCGTAATGCGTAATTCGTAATGCGTAATTCGTAATGCGCAATGATTTTCGACAAACAAAAAACCGCTCACAACCTTTGGAGCGGTAATTTTTTTTCAGTGACGGAATTATTTCTTGCGAACAAGCTCAACTTTGTTGCGGCCGGTTTTTTCGTCAAGGCGATGAACTTTGCTTTTCTCCTTGCGAATTTGTTTCTGGCGTTCGATGAAGTCTTTGCGCGCTTGCCCTTCCAACTTTTGCGGGGCAATGTCGTCAAAGTGCTTGAAAAAATCCTTCGACGAGTTGAAATAATCTTTCGCGCTGTGACCGAGCAAACGGCTTTGGACGCTGTACGTGTAGAGAAGTTTCGTCGTGTTGGCGTCGTAAATGTAATAGAACAGCCACGGCTTGGCGGAATTGTTGGCGACGGTCAACACGAGATAAACATCCGCGTAGTGTTTAACGTTTTTGAGGAAAAATTTTTCGGCTTCGGCAGGTTCAAGCGAATGAACGTCGATACCCGTGTCGCGTTTAATCGCGGCGATAACGTCGTTATACGGAAGAATTTCAAGCGTCGACGCCTCAATTCCCGCTACGCCGAGATCTTCGATTAATTCTTCAAGTGTCGGTTCGCGTTCCTCAACTTTGTAGAATTCGGGCATTGCAATCGCTATTTTTTTGATTGTCGACAAGTCAACGCCGTCCTCAAGTTTTTCCTCGAACGCCGCAAACGCAACCGACGAGGTCAGCAGTAACACCGTCGCCAGGACGGTTAAAAATTTTTTCATTGGCAGTTACTCCTTTGCAGAATCACTTCAAAAGGTCGTGAGCTTTAAGCGCGGCTTTGAGTTGTTCCAAATGCGCCGGCTCAATTTCGCTCAACGGCATACGAACTTGCCCGACATTCCAGCCCAAAAGTTTCATCGCGGCTTTGACGGGGATCGGGTTGACTTCGCAAAACAGCGCGTCAATCAAATCGCAAAACTCAATCTGCAGGCGCGACGCTTCGTCAACTTTGCCGTCGAAATAATTTTGGCAAATCATGTGCGTTTGACGGGGCGCGACGTTCGACAAAACCGAAATGACGCCGCTGCCGCCGAGCGACAAAATCGGAATAATTTGGTCGTCGTTGCCGGAATAAACCGCAAGTTTGTCGCCGCAAAGTTTGCGCGTGCGAAGAACCGACGTTAAATCGCCGTTTGCCTCTTTCGTCGCGACAATGCGCGGGTGTTCGGCAAGTTTCGCGTAAGTTTCGGGTTTGATGTTGACGCCCGTGCGCGAAGGAACGTTGTAGACAATCACAGGCAAATTGATACTGTCGGCAATTTTCGTGTAGTGCGCGACAAGACCGTTTTGCGTGCACTTGTTGTAGTAAGGCGTGACAATCAACACGGCATCCGCGCCAACGTTTTCGGCTTCCTGCGAAAGTTTTATCGCGTAAGAAGTTTCGTTGGAGCCTGCGCCCGCAATGACGGGGACGCGCCCTTTGACGTGTTCGACGGCGAATTTAATCGCGGCGCGGTGTTCTTCGTCGCTCATGGTTGCGGATTCGCCCGTCGTGCCCGTGATACAAATCGCGTCAGTTTGATTGGCAATTTGGTCGTCGATAATGCGTCCGAGTTCGGCAAAGTTTATGCCCGTCTCGTCAAACGGAGTGACAATCGCGACAGCCGCGCCCTTGAATGGAATTTTTTTCATCAATAGCCCTCCCAAAAAATCAATGTGGAGTTAGGAGTGAGGAGTTTGAAGTTGTGATTTTAACTCCTAACTCCTAATTCCTAATTCCTAATTCCTAACTAATCCAAAGCTTGTTTGACTGTGCCGAAAATTTCCGCGTGTTCTTTGAGGACTTGTTCGTTGCCGAAAACGCAGAAAATATTTTGATTCATGCAGTCTTCAACGAGTTTCGCCAGTGCGCGAATATCTTCTTGCCGTGCGGACAAAATTTCGTCGCGGGATTTTTTGCGGTCTTCGTAAGTGATATTCATCAAGCACAATTCGGCGGCAATTTGTCCTTTGAGTGACGGCGACAACGGGCGATCACTCTTGCTGAGCGTGCCGATAATGTACTTGTCCATTTCGCGATCGCTCACGTCGAAATTCTTCAGGAAATCCGCCGTGTTGTTGAACGTGTCGAAAGTTTTGGTCAAGTTCGGGTCGCGGTACGAGCTGAAAGTTAATTTGCCGCTCCTGTCGAAGGAAGCAAACGCGCCGTAAGCACCGCCCTGCACGCGAATTTTCGTCCAGAAATATTCGTAGCGCAAAATCGTTTCCAGCACCAAAAGTGCGCCCGTGTAATCGTAACCGAGTTCGATAAAGTTTGCACCCTTGCCGACGTATTGCACGCGGCTTTGTGTGTAAAGTCCTTCGTTTTTCGGCTTGCACGGGAAAGAATAATTTTCGCGCTGAAATTCTTCGACGGTCATGCTTTTGAGCAAATGCGACAGGTGCGGCACGAATTTTTTATAAAGCGCGTCCGGAGCCGTCACGCTGACGATAAGACCGTTGCGATTCAAAAGGCGTTCTTTCACGTCGTTGAGTTCGGCAACCAGTTCATCAAATCTTTCGTCGAAGTTCGCGAGCAAATCTTTCAGGAATTTGTTGTACGGCAAATAACCTTCGGCGTTGTAAGCTCCCGCCTTGGTTTGATACGCCGCGATTGTCGACGAAACTATCGACGTTGCCATATTCTGCAGGCTCAATTCAAAGCCGAGTTGTTCCTGTTCGACGAGTTCGCGCAGACGTTTTTTGTTGGTAAAAATCGTGTCGTTGAAAGTTTCCGCCATGATGTCGGTCATTTCGGCAAGTTTGGATTCGAGAGCTTTGACGTAAACTTTCAGGCGCGGAATGAACGAATTCGGCTTATCTTTTTCGGTGCTTGCGCGCAGGTTCGCTCCGCAACCGCCGATGTGCAAATGCGTCAAGACGGAAAGTTCTTCGTAGGAATGTTTTTTCGTGTCGACGTTGCCCAAAAGTTCGGCAAGCAGGAACGCGTAAAAAATTTTATCTTGCGGAATTTTCAGCGCGTCGAAGTAAAACGTTACGTAAATTATTCCGTGCGTGTCGAGCGGGCTTAAAAGAATTCGCGTGCCGTCCAAGTCGCGGAATTGCAACGGCAATTTTTCCGGTTCCTTGCGCAAATCTTCGCGTTTCAAAATCGGTATCGTCGCCAAAGCTTCGGGCGTTTCGGGTGCCTGCTGACGGGCTTTCAAATTTTTTGCCGTCGCGATAACTTCGTCAATCTGCGCGGGAGACATTTTCGCTTTGACTTCGGCAAGTTTTTCTGCTTGATCGGCGTCGCGTTTTTTGGCGAAATTTTTATCGGGCGTGAGCGTCAACAAAACTTTGTGCGGGTTGTCCAAGAAATATTTTTTGATGAGCGTCTCGAAATAATTTCCTTCAAGCCCGCGTTTGAACGCCGCAAAATTTTCTTCGTAGCGCAAATAAAGATTCGGGTCGCCGCCGTAAAGCCACGTTTTCAAAAGTCGCAAGCCGTAAATCAAACCTTTCGGGTGCGAGCCGAAATCCGCTTCACGAACATTGAACTCAATCGAATTCAGCGACGCTTGCAACAGTGTTTTGTCAATGCCGTTGTCGACAAGTTTTTGTAATTCGTTCGTGACGAGCGAATAAAATTTTTCGACGCGATCTTTTTCCGAGCCGGTTAAAGTTATCGTGAACGTCGGCTGAATCAAATCGTCTTCGAGCGAAACTTCAACGTCTTTGCCCAAGCCCGAATCAATCAAAGCTTTGCGAACGGGCGCGGCGGAACTTGAAAACAGCGCGTGGCTCAAAATTCCCAAAGCCCCGGTCGTTTCCACGTCAAACACGTCGCCGAGCATGATGTTGAGCGAAAGAAAAGTTTTTGCGTAGGCGGATTCTTCGTCGCCAATCGGATAAACTTCGTCAACGCGTTTCATTTCGGCAAAAGTCGGTTGCAACGCAATTTCCGAGTCAACTTCAATCTTGTCGAATTTGCTGAGATATTCGCGGTCGAGATACTCCAACTGTTCGGCAATGTCCACGTCGCCATAAAGATAAATGAAACTGTTCGACGGGTGATAAAATTTTTGATGGAACGCGACGAAATCTTTTTGCGTCAAATTCGGAATCGCTTCGGGGTCGCCGCCCGATTGAAAACCGTAACAATTTTGCGGGAAAGTCGCCCGCTGAATTTTATCGCCCAAAATGTCATCGGGGGACGAAAGCGCGCCTTTCATTTCGTTGAAGACAACGCCGCTGTATTTCAAAGGAGCGGCCGCGTCGTCAAGTTCGTAGTGCCAGCCTTCCTGCATCAAAATTTCGGGCGTCGACAGCATTGCGGGATAAAACACCGCGTCAAGGTAAACGTCCTGCAGGTTGCGGAAATCTTTTGCGTTGCGGCTCGCGACGGGGTAAACAGTTTTGTCGGGATAAGTCATCGCGTTCAAGAAAGTGTTGAGCGAACCTTTGACCAGTTCAACAAACGGCTCCTTGAGCGGATATTTTCGCGACCCGCAAAGAACCGAATGCTCGACGATGTGCGCAACGCCCGTGTCGTCTTTGGGCGGCGTGCGGAAGCCGATATAAAAAACTTTGTTGTCGTCGTCTGCGGCAAGGTACAAAAGTTTCGCGCCGGTTTTGACGTGTTCAAATTCGTAAGTCTTCGCGCTCAGCTCCGTCACGTCAGAAATTTTTTGCAAGCGAAAGCCGTTGAGTTCGTCGCCAATTTTCAAATCCATACAATCGCTCCTTTAAAAAATATTTTCGCGGGGAATTATATCACACTTCATTTGCGTTTCATTAACCATTGCTCTACGGGGTCTGAAAATTTTTTCAGCACTTGGCTCCCGTAAACAATCGTTATTACGATTAAAACGAACATGACGGGCGGGCCAATCGTGTGAAATTCTTCAAAGTCGAATTCGTGCGAGAAAATATTCAACACAACATGCTGAATAATCATTGCCATGTAAGAAATGTCGCTGAAGTCGTTGAAGCACGCAAGCGGTTTCGGAAATTTTTCGTTGAGCCAATTCGCGAATTCAAATATCAAATACGTCGCCGACAAAACTATCAGCAACGAACGCGGCTCAATCGGGAACAGTCGGAAAATTATCGTCGGGCACGGCAGATCGGCGTAAGATATGTAAAATATCACGCCAACGATAACCGTCCAAATTTCAGCGGCGGGCAAAAGTTTTTTCCGATGTGTTTTCAGAAAATCTTTGTACGTGAAAAGAATCATGCCGAAAACAAATTCCGGAATGCGCGCTATCGGGAACCACCACGGAGTAACTATTCTTCCTTGCAACGCCAAATCTTCAAAGGCGTAAAAAGTAGCCGTCGCAATCACAATCGACACCGCCAAAGTTGCAATGGGAGCGCGACGAATCATTTTGTTCAACAGCGGCGCAATCAAAAACAGAAATAACAAAACTCCCATGAACCATTCGCCGACAAACCAAGCAAGCGGCCAATCGAAAAATTTAAACAAGTTCACGTCCACGGGGAACATGGCAAAAATTATTCCCCACGGCGTGCCGCTTTGATAAATCGCGTGTTGGAACGGCGAAAACATTGCGATTGACGGTTGCAACAAGCCGATTAACATGAGGATTGCGCCCAAGACAACGTAAGTGACCGTGAACGGAACTACGACGCGAATTAATTTTTTGCGGTAAAAATCCCAAAGACTTTTCGACCGCTCCAGCGACGCGGGAATCAGATAGCCGCTCAAAATGAAGAACACGAACACGCCGATATTTCCCGCAGGAAAAAATATAAAGCGCATGTTGTCAAAGCCGGTGAAATTGTCAAAGCACGTCATGTAATGCCCGACGATAACCGCGAAGGAGGCGAAAACTCGAATCGTATCAAGCCACGCAATTTTTTTCTTTTCACTCAAGTCCATTTCACCTTCTTCATGAAAAACGTTTCAGCCGGCGCAGAAAATTTATTCAACATTCTGCTCAGAATTATGATAAGCCACGTCAAAACTCCCATGACGAAGATGATGCCGAAAAAGCGCAATCTTTCAAATTGGAACTTGTCCGCGAACAGGTAAATAATCGGGTGCTGAATTAAAATTATCGGGTAAGAAATTCCGCTGAAGCCGTTGAACCAATCCATTACGGCGGTCGGTGTGCGGTTAATTCTTTCCATCAGCGAAAAAAATAGGAAACTTACCGGCATTGTTATCGCGAAAATTTTCGGGTTACAGTCGAAAAATATTGCTCCGACGGGCGGTTGTTGCGCCACGAAATAAATTAACCAACCCGCAACCCAAACGCCTGCCGCAAGCTCAAACTGTCGACGGAATTTCAAAATTCGTTCGCGGTGTATGAAAAGAATCATGCCGAAAAGAAATTCCGGTATTCGCACGAGGACGAGCCACCAGTTGTAAGCTAATCGCCCCGTCTGCGAAAGTTCTTCCGTCGCATAAAACACCGCGAAGGAAATCACAACGGACACCGCCAAAGTTATCAGCGGGGCAGTCGTCGCATATTTTTTCAGCAACGGCGCGATTAAATACATCAAAATTATTACCGCCATAAACCATTCGCCGACAAACGGCATAAACGGTATCTTTAGCCACACGAATAAATTCATGTCGACGGGGAATATGCAGATGAAATCCTTAAGGTAGTCGGGACGATAAAAAGCTTTGTAAAACGGCGAACGTGCGGCAATATCCGGCTCAAAAATTCCCGCCAAAACGTAGAGCGTGCCCAAAAAAATATACGCCACGGCAAACGGGACGACGATACGAATCAACCGCCGCCGATAAAATTCCCAAAGACTCGGCGATCTGTCCAGCGAACCGACGACCAAATATCCGCTTATCGCGAAGAAAAGAAACACGCCCAAACTCGCCAAATCGTAACAAATTCTGCGCGTCCACGAGGCATCGGCAAAACCTTCGCTCATCAGATAATGCGCAAATATAATCGCAAAGGAAGCGAAAACTCGAACGGTATCAAGCCAAGCAATTTTTTTCTTCTCGCTCAAAAGCATCACACTTTCTTTAAAACAAATTTTTCAGCCGCATCGGAATATCGTTTGATATATCCGCTCAGCCAAAAGATCGTTGCGGTTATCAGCAAAAGCAGATAAACCATTCCGAACGGTCGCAGGTCTTTCAGATTGAATGCCGCCGTAAAAGAGTAAATCACCATGTGCTGAATCAGCATTGCCATGTAAGAAACGCCGTTGAAACTGTTAAACCAGTCAAAAATTTTCGTGAGGTGTTCGTTGAAAAATTCTGCGGCGTTAAATGCCAAATAAGTCGTCGGCAAAGTGAGCAGGCAACCTGTCGGCTCCGTCGGATAAAAGAAAAGTCTCGGCGACGGATAATCATAACTGAAACAAACCATTGCCACTGCCAGAAGAATCGTTGCGCAGGGGATAAGAATTTTTTTGTACTGCAGCAATTTTTCGCGGTGAATGTACAAAATCATTCCGAATAAAAATTCGGGTATGCGCACGACAAAAATTGACCAACGCCCGAAAATTCTTTCCTGCTCGAAAAGTCCTTGTGTTGCGCAATAAACCGCGTAGGCGATTACAATCGACATTGCCAGCGACAAAATCGGGAAACGAACGGCGCATTTGTCCAGAAACGGCGAAATGAGATACAGCCAAATTATCGTGCCGATAAACCATTCGCCGATAAACCAATCGACTTTGATGTCGAGAAAATGCGTGATGTTTAAATCGACGGGGAACATGCCCAATATCAACGAAAAATATTTTGCTCCGAACAGTGCATGAAAGAGCGTGACTTTTTCCGTCATATCGGGATTGAGCAACGCCAAAAAAATCATTATCGCCGACATGATGAACCAAGCGACGGTAAACGGCACGATTAATCGGACAAGTTTTTTCTTGTAAAATTCGCGAAGATTCGGCGTGCGAACAAGTGAACCGTGAACCAGATAGCCGCTTATCGCGAAAAAAAGAACTACGCACATGCTTGCAAATTCATAAAGATGAACGCCGAATCGAGTTTCCATTGAAAAGCCGTCGCACATGAAATAATGGCAAAAAATAACCAGGAACGAAGCCAAAACGCGAATCGTGTCTATCCACGCAATATTTTTTTTCAATACTTAATCCTCCCGACACGCACGAAGTTTTCATAATGCAAGGCATTGTATTCGATTTTGCCGCACGCCGTCAACCCGCGAGAATTCAACCGAAATTGATTCGTGACAAAATTTCTTGCGGGCTGTCGACGATAATTTCTGCGCCGCTTTCAACGAGTTCCGAGCGCGGACGAAATCCCCACGTCACGCCAACGGACAAAAATCCCGCGTTGTGCGCTGTGTTCATGTCGACGGCGGTGTCACCGAAATAAGCCACTTCTTCGGGCACGACGCCGCAACTTTTCATCACGGCAAGCGGACGCGTCGGATCCGGTTTGCGCGGCAGATTCGGTTCGTCACCGCTGACTTGAGCAAATTTTATCGGCGCAAGAATTTTTTCCGCAATGGCGACCGCCGCAAAATGTTGCTTGTTCGTGCAGATACCGAGCGGAATTTTTTTCACCGACAAAGTTTCAAGCAACTCCGGAATTCCCGCGTAAGGTTTGACTTTGTCCGTGCAATGGCGGGCGTAACATTCGTTGTAAACGGCAAGAGCTTCGTCGACGAAATTAATTTTATCGGCGGGCAGGGCGCGAGTCATCAAATTGCGTGCGCCGTTGCCGACAAATCGCCGAACTTCGTCGAGCGTGCGCGTCGGGAAATTGAACTGCACAAGCATTTCATTAACTGCGGCGTGTAAATCTTCAAGCGTGTCCGTCAACGTGCCGTCCAAGTCAAAAATTGCCGCACGATAAATTTTCATGTCAAAGCCTCCATTTCGTCCAGTCGTCGCAAAAAAGTTTCGAGCCGCTCAAGTTCCGCCGTGTCCGTCACCAATCGCCCCGAATAAAAAAATTTCACGTCGGGAAATTTTTCAGCCCGCGCAGGTTGTAAATTTGTCCGCCGAATCAATTCGTTGACTGTGCCGGCGTTTCCGTCCAAAATTTTCACGTGCGGCGGCAAGATTTTTCGCAACGTGTCTTTGAAGTAATTAAAGTGCGTGCAACCGAGTACCAGCGACGAAAAATTTTTAAAGTCAACGCCTGAAAGTTCCGCACGCAAATAATTTTCCACGTCCGCCGAATTGAATTCACACCGCTCCGCGAAGTCGACGAGCTTTGACAACGCTTTGAGTTCCGCCAAATCTTTTGCGTGAAGTCGTTCAATCAGCCGCTGAATTTTTTCGCCCGTGACGGTTATTGCCGTTGCCGCAACCAAAACTTTTTTGCCGGGGAATGTGTCCAGCGCGACTTTTAACGCGGGCTACATTCCGATTATCGGCAGAGAATATTTTTCGCGCATTTTCCGCACGGCGACTGAAGTTGCGGTATTGCACGCCACGACGATTGCCGAAACGTTTTGCGCCGTCAAAAATTTAAACGCCTCGTCGACGAACGACAAAACTTCTGCGCGGGATTTTGTGCCGTAGGGGACGTTATCTTCGTCCGCGAAAAAAATAAATTCTTCGTGCGGCAAAAGTTTCATCGCGTGATGCAAAACGGACAGCCCGCCGATACCCGAATCAAAAAATGCAAGTTTCATATGCTTAACCCCGCCGCTTTAATCGCAACGAAAATCACAAGCCCGACGACACTGCCGACAATCGAGCCGTTCAAACGAATCCACACAAAATCTTGTTCCGCCTTGTCGTAAACCAGATTATTCAGCTGTTCTTCGGTCAATCTATCAAGCGCAGATTTTGCAACGGTGCCGACGAGCGGTTGAGCGTGAAGCGCGGCGCGGGCAGTCAATTCGTCAATAAATTTTTCCACGGCAAATTTCGCGGAAGTATCTTCGCGCAGGAGATTTAAAAATTTGTCGTATTCGTCGTTGAAAATGTTCACGAGCAGGACGCCGATACTTTTCGAGTTAAGCTTGAGAGTTTTTGCCGCCTGCGCCTTCGACAAAGTTTCGTCCAAGTCGACGGTCGAAATTTGGCTTTCAAGATGAATCAACGCAAGTTCGATTGCCTCTTCGAGCGGCAAGGCGTTTGCGGCGTCAATTTGAATTCGTTCGACAAGGTCTTTAAATTCGGGCGTGTCGCTCAGTTCGGAAATTTTCAGTCGGCATTCGTTGAGCGTGCGGTGGTGCAGTTGCGAATCGGCGGCGAGTTCGTCCAAAAGTTTCAGCAGTTGAACTTGCATAATTTGCGCCGCCTCGTCGAAGTTGACAAGGTTAAGCATTTCCGCCAGTCCCTTCATCAAAATCGACAGTCCGCCCATGTCGCGGGTTTTTTGTTCGGCGTACTCCTCAAGAATCGCCTGCAACCTGTCGCAAGTTTCGGGCTTGGCGGCGGTGCGGCGCATTGCTTTGACGATTGAAATAAAAATTTCGCGGTCTTTGTCGCCCTTGCGGAATTTTTCGCCGAAATCGTCGATAAGTCTTTGAGCGGGTATGTCGCGCAAAATTCGACGCAGTTCGTTGGCAATCGCCTTCGAGCGAGTTTCTTTATTCTGCGCGGAAACGAATTTTTTCACGACGTTAAAAAGTTCGCCGACAATGAGCTTGCGGGTTGTGTCGCGTGCAAGGAAGTCGACAATTTTGGGCAAAAGTTTAAAGTCGCCGATTTTCTTCAGCACCGTCCGACGCGAAAAAAATTCCTGTTGAACCATCATAACCGACGCTTTGACGAAATCTTTTCTGCGTCGCGGTAAAATTGCAGTGTGAAACGGGAAGCCGAGCGGTTTTTTAAACAGCGCGGTGACTGCGAACCAGTCAGCTATTCCGCCGACGAGTGCCGCCTCCGTCACGAACAAAAAACCTTCAGCGAAAATATTTTCGGGGAAAACGATTTTGAAGCCGACCGCCGCCAAAAAAAACAGCGCGGCACAAAGCAAAGTCGTATCTGCCGTGTTCCATCTGTTCAAAAATTTTCACGACCTTTCAGGGAACAAATCAATGCGCGGCGATAACGTTTGATTTATTACAACGTTGCAACGCGTCAACTGTTTGGTTACTTTTTAAAAGTAACTTAGCGCACAAAATTTTCTATAAGTTGCGAGACGACGAACAGGAACATTCCGACCGCCGCGCCGCAAATCGAACCGTTGATACGAATCATTTGCAAATCGTCCGCAACGTGTCCTTCAACAAATTCGGTCAACTCGTCGTCGCTGAATTTGTCGAGCCGTTCGCGAATCATCAGGGGAATTTGCCCGCGATATTCGTCAAGCAAGCCCGCGATAAAGTCTTTGATAAGATTGTCGAATTTTTTCTGTTGGGACGCGCTTGTAATGAACTCGTTGATTTTTGCGTCGACGATATAATCAACGGCGGCTTTCCAGACAACTTCTTTGCGTTCGACTTCGACGACCATGCCGCCAGGATTTGCCGCCTGTTGACGACGAATCTTTTCAAGAATTTTCGGATCGGTTTCGCCTTTGACATTCACGTCGAGCCAAGTTTTGACGAACGCCGCCGAATCAAATTTTTGCAGGAACATGTTCTTAACGTCGTCGAGAAATTTTTTCGTGTTGAACGAACTTGCCGCGCTGTTCACGAAGCCCGCGAAAACTTTAATCATTTCGTCTGCGGCTTTGGCGGTTTCGCTGTCGACCGTGCCCGTCGCGTTGAGAATTTTTTCCGCGTCGGAAATTTTCTTTTCGACAGTTTCGTTGAGGATATTGCGAATTTTTTCGTCAGTTAAATCCATGCTTGACAAGACAAGGGCACGTCCCGCCGAATCGCCTTCGTAGGCCTCGCGCAGCTGTGTAATTTTGTTGAGAATTTCTTCCTGCATGTGCGGGCTTTGAAGAATTTTATGCCCCGTGTCGAAAAGCGCGATTAAAATTCGGCGACTGTGTTTGTCGCTTGTGACGACCTTCAACACGGCGTCGAAGAATTTTTGGGCGTCGACATTTTTTATTTCGTTTTCGAGAATCGGCGCGACGGCTGAAGAAATTTTTTGCGTGTCCAGCGTGCCGAAAAGTTCAGTCAACACGTCGCGAGCCATTGCCTTAATTTTGGCGCGGCCGTTGTTGCGTTCAAAGTATTCGATTAAAAGTTGCGCGGTGTTTTCGTCGCGGACGGTCTCCATGATATTTTTCGTGTTGAGCAAATCGGTGCCGACGAATTCAACTATCGCCTCCATGATTCGCGCACGATTGCGCCGTAAAATTTCCGTGTGGAAGCCGATGCCCAGCGGTTTGCGAAATAATGCGGTGACGCCGAACCAGTCCGCCATGCCGCCGATTGTCGCCGCCAAAAAACCGTGGTTAAGCAAGCCGAGTGCGAAATTGCCGCCCGCGCCCGTCAAAATAAATTTCAGCGGAGAAATTTCCGGCAACGTCGAAACTGCAAGCAACGCGCTTGCCGCAAGCGTCGCCGTCGCCTTCGTTTTATTCTGCAAAAAGTTTGACCTCCTTCGTTTCGTGATGGTTGTGCGCCGATATTTTATCACGAAACTTTTTCCGTGTCTGCGGTCTTTCAAAATTTTTTCAGCAAGCAACTTTGTCGCAAAAAAATCCCCGCCGTTTGTGACGGGGAAAATTTTTTCGTCAAACCAAAAACGAGCCGCATATTTGCCGGCTCCGTTCGTTTTCGTTGTACATTCAATCAGACAAAATAAAAATTGCATTGCCTTGCGCGAAATGCTACAATGCCAAAAGCGTTGAAAGTTCGGACAAAAATTCACTACAAAGGAGGAGAATTATTTGAGGATCGACCGAGGCGAAAACAAATTAAAAATTATTCCGCTGGGCGGTCTGGGCGAAATCGGCAAAAACATGACAATCATTCGTTACGGCGACGAAATGATTATGATTGACGCGGGACTGATGTTCCCCGAAAATGACATGCTCGGCGTTGATTTGGTTATCCCCGATATTTCTTATGTAATCGAAAACAAACATTGCCTGAAAGCGATAATCCTCACGCACGGCCACGAAGACCACATCGGCGCGTTACCGTACATCTTGAAAAAACTTACCGTTCCCGTTTACGGCACGAAACTTACGCTCGGAATTTTAACGGGTCGGCTCAAAGAAGACGGCGTCGAGTGCAGAAACCTGCGCGCAGTTTCTTCAGGCGAAATCGTAATGGTCGGTTGCTTCAGCGTCGGATTTATTCGCGTGAATCATTCGATACCCGATTCGGTCGGGTTGTCGATAAAAACGCCCGTCGGTATGATTGTTCACACGGGCGACTTTAAACTTGACTACACGCCGATTGACGGGAAGATGACGGATTTCCGCAGATTCGCTGATTTGGGTCAACGCGGCGTCCTGTTGCTTATGGCGGATTCGACGAACTCCGAAAAAGAAGGTCACACGCCCAGTGAAAAAACCGTCGGCGCGGCATTTAATCGAGTATTTCAAAATGCGCCGGGCAGAATTGTTTTGGCAACTTTTTCGTCGAACGTGCACCGAATTCAGCAGGCGATTGACACGGCGATTCGCTACCGCAGGCGTGTGGCGATTCTCGGCCGCTCAATGGTCAACGTCGTCAATATTTCGCTGGAACTCGGCTACATTCACGCGCCCGAAGGCACGATTATCGACATTGAAGACATAAGAAATTATCCCGCGAATAAAATCGTCATTATCACGACGGGCAGTCAAGGCGAACCGATGAGCGCGCTCACTCGCATGGCAATGAGCGATCACAGACAAGTTGACATCATTCCGGGCGACACGGTAATTATTTCCGCGACGCCGATTCCGGGCAATGAAAAGCTCGTTGCCAAAACTGTCGACAATCTTTTGAGGCTCGGCGCAAACGTCATTCACCGCCGCGAAGAAGGCATTCACGTTTCGGGGCACGCGTCCCGCGACGAACTTCGTTTGATTCACAATTTGATTAAACCGAAATTTTTTATGCCCGTGCACGGCGAATTGCATCATCTGTTCGCGCACGCAAAACTTGCCGAAGAAATGGGCATGAACCGCGAAAATATTTTGGTCGGCGAAAACGGCAGTGTTTTTGAATTCACCCGTGACAGCGCAAAACTCGCGGGCAGAATCAATTCGGGCGTCATCATGGTTGACGGGCTCGGCGTCGGCGACGTTGGCAATATCGTCCTGCGCGACCGCCGACAACTTTCGCAAGACGGAATTTTAATCGTCGTCGTGACGCTCAACCGATTCACGGGCAGAACGGCTTCCAGTCCCGACATTGTGTCTCGCGGCTTCGTTTACGTTCGCGAATCCGAACAGCTAATGGACGAGGCTCGCGGTCGCGTTCTGCACATTCTCAAGCGTTGCAGAGAGGAACAAATTTCCGATTGGCTGACGATTAAAACGAATATCCGCGATTCGTTGGCGCAATTCCTTTTTGAGCAGACAAGACGCCGACCGATGATTCTGCCGATTATCGTTGAAGTGTAACGCCGGATAAACTCCACATGAAAAAATCACCGCTCGATAAAATTTCGGGCGGTTTTTTCGTTGAAAAAATTTTTTCAAATGCTTGACAATGTCGATTGAGGGGGGGGGGGAGGGGTATACTACAAATGGATAGTTATATCGGTTTGTTTTGGAAGGAGCGGGTTATTATGAAGGATTTTATTTTTGAACTCCAGCGGTTCACGAGTGGTGTATCCGTCGATAACTCATTCAACAATACCATAATCACGGGCACAGCGTACGCCGACACAATCCGCAACAGCGGTGACTCCGTCACGATAAACGCGGGCACGGGTGACGATGAAATCAACAGTTACGGCAAATTCATCACGATTGACGGCGGTTCGGGCAACGATGATATTCGTACCTTCGGAGACTCATCAAAAATTAACGGCGGCGACGGAAACGATACAATAATCAACAGTGCCGAAAATACGACATCCACCGGCGGCAACTCGGTCATAATTGAAGGCGGCGCGGGCGACGATTCCATCTTGAACGACGGCGACAACATGACAATCAAAGGCGGGAACGGTAACGATTACATCAAAAACGGCTCTCGCCATATGTATGACACCAATAGTAAGGATTGGGGTGGCGGCGATTCAGCCATAATCGAAGGCGGCGCGGGTGACGATACCATTTACCATTATTTGGGCGAAAACTCGACACTCGACGGCGGCACGGGCAATGACAAGATTTATCTCGACGTTGGCGGACAAATCGTCAAGTTCTCGGCAGGCAACGACACCATTCAAGGTTACCTTAACGATTCCACAATCAAAATCGCTTCCGGCACAATCCAAAATTATTCGTTCAGAAAACAAGACGTTATTCTTTCGTTCGGCACGGATTCTCTGACTTTGCGCGGCGTCAAAGGTACCAAACTAAATTTTGTCAACGCAAACGGCAACGCATTTAGTACCGTGTTCGGTTCGGCAGATACGCTCATCAACGGCACGGCGGGTGCGGACGACTTGGTCAACAACGCCGGCAACATCAAGATAAATCTGCTCGGCGGCAACGACACCTTGTCCAATTACGGCGACAACATTTCAATCGACGGCGGTTCGGGCAGTTCCGAAATTGACAATCGCGGATCCGACGTTCTGATTTTGGCGGGCACGAGCAAGGCTTCAATCCGAAACATTGGCGACAGAGTTTCAATCGGCGGCGCGACAGGCAACGACACAATCAACAACAGCGGCTCCAATATTTCAATCAGCGGCGCGGCGGGCAACGATTCAATTTACAGCATCGGCAAATTCGTCACGATTGACGCAGGTGCAGGCGATGATTCTATTGAAAGCGGCAACTCGAATCTTTCAATTAACTCGGGCACGGGCAACGACAACATCACCAATACTGGCTCAAGCGTTTCTGTTGACCTGGGCGACGGCAACGATAGGATTTTTCACTACTACGCCTCTAACGTCACAATAAACGCGGGTGCAGGCGACGATACGATTTACAACGCTGCCGGCAACTTTGCATCGATTAACGCGGGCAACGGCGACGACTCAATCGTGGTGCCATGCTCAGATAACGTGACAGTCGACGCGGGCACGGGTGACGACTACGTAAATCTTTTTTATAACATGTTCGAGCCTGTATACTCCGCCAACACCGTCCTCAAATACAAAGCAGGCGACGGCAACGATACAATCGTCGGCTTTAACGCCACGTCTACGCTGTCGATTTCGGGCGGCACTTACTCCACGACGAAAAGCGGCGATGATATTATCGTCACGGTTGGCGACGGAAAAATTTCGCTCGTCGGCGCGGCAAGTTTGTCGGCTGTCAACATAAGCGGCAAGAAGACAGATACCACACCTGCCGACACGACAACTTTAACCGTCACGAACTCGACAAAATCACCTGTGACAATCGGCGCGTCCGTGAAAACTGTTGACGCCTCGACACGTACCAAAGCCGTTAAAATCACGGGCAACGACTTAAACAATACAATCATCGGCGGCACCAAAAATGACACGCTCAACGGAGCGGCGGGCGACGATAAATTGACGGGCGGCAAGGGCAACGACGTTTTCATTTACGACGGCGGCAACGACACGATAACCGATTACGGCACGGGCGACAAAATTTCTTTGAATGCGTCAGTTAAAAGTTTCGGCGCAAGCGGCAAGGATTTTGTCTTCAAATTTAATGACGGCTCGTTGACTTTGGCAAACGCGGCAAGCCAAAAAATTTCTGTTACTTCGGGCAAAGTCACCAGCGTTTATTCGGCGGACGGAATTTCAAACACGGCGGGCACGGCTGTCACTTTGAACGCGTCGGCGAAAACTTTCACGGCGGATTCAAAAATCGTAACGATTAATGCCGGCTTGACTTCGGGCGCAACTGTCACTGGAAATTCCAAAGCGAACAAAATTTGGCTCGGCGACGGGTCGGACGTTGTCATCTGGTCGAAGGGCGGCAACGATACCTTGATGAATTTCGGCGCGAACGATTTGTTGTCGATAACGGGCGCGGTCTCGGACGCCTCCGTCAAAAGCGGCAACACTTACTTAAAAATCGGCTCGAATAAAATCACCGTCAAAGATTCGTCACAAGTCACCTTCGCGGACGACAACGGCATTAGAATTTTTGACAACGGAATTTTCTACAATGCAGACGAAACGTCGGCTACAATTCCCGCAAGTTTCAAATCAAACACGAAGACTCCGCTCGAATTGGGCGCGAAAGAAATTGACGGCTCGGCTTCCAAAAAATCGCTCAACATTTCTGCGACGGGCGGCGCGTCGACAATTCTCGGTTCGGCGAAAAACGACACAATCACGGGTAGCGCAAGGAATGACAAAATCGACGGCGGCAAAGGCGACGATACACTTTGGGGCGGCGTCGGCAATGACACACTTTTGGGCGGCGCAGGTGACGACACGTTCATTTATCAAATCTCGAAGAAAAGCGGCAAAGATACGATTGTCGACTACGCCGGCAACGACCTTTTAAAAATTCTTGACGCGGACGGAAACGCTGTTGACTTCAAGAAAGCGACGTACAGCAAGAATAAGCTGACGTTGACGCTCGAAAACAAAGGCGCGATAATTCTCACGGGCATCACTGCCGATACCGCTTTCAACATCAACGACGAAATTTATCACGTCGACGGCAAAACGATAACCAAATAACGCACGAAAAATTTTTCCTTCGGGCTTGAAGCTCGGAGGATTTTTTGTTGCCCGGATTCATAAAAGTTTCATTAAAAATTTTCTGCCAATTCGCAGGAAAATTTTCGCCCGAATAGAATATGAAATTCAAATTCACGGACAAAGGAGCGGCAGACAAATGGCAGTGAACACTTCGGGCTTTGGTGCCTACGACATTCGCGGGATTTATCCCGAAAGCATAAATCAGGAACTTGCCTATCGCGTCGGCAGAGTTTTTCCCGAATTGTTCGGCGCGAAGAGAGTTGTCGTCGGACATGACATTCGCCTTTCGGGACCCACGCTCAGCGACGCACTTGTTCGCGGGCTGACTGAGGCGGGTTGCGACGTTTTCGACATCGGGCAAGGCGGCACAGAAATGATTTACTTCGCGACGGGCTTTAACGAATTGGACGGCGGCATAATGATAACCGCGTCTCACAATCCGAAAGAATACAACGGCATGAAATTTGTCGGCAAAGGCGTAACTCCCATTGCTCCGCAAAGCGGCTTGCTCAAGATTAAAGAACTTGTCGAGGACGAAAGTCGCGATTGGTCGTTCCGCAAAGCAACGGGCACCGTTCGCAGAATTGACATTATGCCCGATTATATCGATTGCCTGTTGTCTTACGTCGACCGCGACGATCTCAAGCCGTTTAAAATCGTCATTAACACCGGCAACGGCTCGGCAGGCCCGATTATCAATGAGCTGGAAAAATTTTTGCCGTTTGAAATTGTCAAAGTTCACAACAACGCCAACGGTTTTTTCCCGAACGGCGTCCCGAATCCGTTACTTCAAGATGCTCGCGCAGAAACTTCAAAAGCTGTCGTCGAACACGGCGCGGCTTGCGGCATTGCATTTGACGGCGATTTTGACAGATGCTTTTTGTTCGACGAAACCGGCGGCTTTATCGAAGGCTATTACATGGTCGGATTGTTGGCGGAGGCTTTTTGTGACAAGAATCGCGGCGAAAAAATTATCTACGACCCGCGTGCGATTTGGAATACGATTGACGTTGTCGAGAAACGCGGCGGCAAACCGATTATGTGTCGTTCCGGTCACGTCTACATAAAAGAAATGATGCGCGCCGAAAATGCGATTTACGGCGGCGAAATGTCCGCTCATCATTATTTCCGCGACTTTTGCTACTGCGACAGCGGAATGATTCCGTGGTTGCTCGTGCTGGAACTTTTGAGCCGCACCGATAAAACTTTGTCGGAACTCATGGCGGACAGAATCGCGAAATATCCCGTCAGCGGCGAAATTAACACCCGCGTTGCCGACATTTCCAAAATCAAAGAGATTATGGCGAAAATCGAAGAAATTTACGGCGCACGCGGCACGGTCAATCACATTGACGGCTTGAGCATTGATTTTGATGATTGGCGTTTTAATCTGCGCGGTTCGGAAACTGAACCGTTCATTCGCCTCAACGTCGAGGCTCGCGGCGATAAAAAATTAATGGAGACAAAGCGCGACGAACTTCTTGCCATCATCCGCGAATGAAGGTCGGTGAATTGTGCTGGAAGTAATTCTCGCCGTCTTGTTGTGCGCACTCGGCTTTTTTCTGTATTTGACAGACAGGAACAACCACGAAATTTTTTGCTTGAAGCAAGCGTTGCGCGATAAAGAACTTGAAATTGAAACGTTGCGAAGTAAACTCGCCGCGTTTCAGAAATCGCCGAAGAAAAAAAGATTCGTCTCGGTCATATTCCGAAAAGACGATACCAAAGCTTACGATTATTTTGTCGGCAACAATGACGTGCAAGTCGGCGATTTTGTCGAAGTCTATATAAAAGATAAAAATCACGGAAAACCAAAACAAACGACTGCTGAAGTTGTTTACCTCAGCGAACCCGGCGAAGAATCGAAACATGCTAAGTCCGCGATTAAACGCAAATCCAATCGCAATAAATGGTAACTTTGTCCGAACCCGCTCGAATCGTTGAGCGTGCGATAAACCGTTAAATCAAAAGGAGGATTTTTCATGGAGAAAAAAACCGTCGTCAACCTTCCGTCGTTAATCAGCGACTACTACACCCTCGCGCCCGATCCGGAAAACAAGACGCAAGGCGTTGCGTTCGGCACTTCGGGACACCGTGGCAGCTCCAAACTCCACAGCTTCAACGAACAACACATTTTGGCAATCGCGCAGGCAGTCTACGAATATCGCACCGCCGAAAAAATTCAAGGCCCGTTGTATATCGGCGCGGACACTCACGCACTTTCGGAGCCGGCTCTTCGTTCCTGCGTCGAAGTTCTTGCGGCAAACGGCGTTGACATCATCCTGCAGGAAGATTTCAAACCCGTTCCCACGCCCGTCGTCAGCCGCATAATCCTTGAGCACAACTACGAGCGCAAGGAAGCCAAACAGGCGGACGGCATTGTTATCACGCCTTCGCACAACCCGCCCACGGACGGCGGCATCAAGTACGACCCGACAACCGGCGGCCCCGCGTCTGCTGAAACCACGAAGATTATCCAGAATCGCGCCAACGAAATTATTGCTCAAGGCGTCGACAAAGTTGTTAAACGCGTTCCCTTCGAGCGTGCGGTTAAAATGGACAACGTGCACTTCATGGATTACATGATGCCCTACGTCAAAGCTCTCGGCAGAGTTATCGACATGGACGCGGTTGTCAACAGCGGCTTGAACGTCGGCGCAGATCCTCTCGGCGGCAGCGGAATTTTCTACTGGGATTTGATTAACGAAGTTTACGGCATCAAAAAACCGATTAACGTCGTCAATCCCAACATCGATTACACATTCAGCTTTATGCCTCCCGACCACGACGGCAAAATCCGTATGGACTGTTCGTCGCCGTTCGCAATGGCGAATCTCATCGCGCTCAAAGACAAATACGATATTGCATTCGGCAACGACACCGACTACGACCGTCACGGCATTGTTACGCCGCAAGGTTTGATGAATCCGAATCATTATCTGGCAGTCGCGATTAAATATCTGTTCACGAATCGCGAAGGCTGGAGCAAAGACGCAATGATCGGCAAGACGCTTGTGTCGAGTTCGCTGATTGACAAAGTCGCTGAAGAAATCGGGCGCAAACTCTGTGAAGTTCCCGTCGGCTTCAAATGGTTCGTTGATGGTCTGTTTGATGGCTCAATGGGCTTCGGCGGCGAAGAATCTGCGGGCGCGTCGTTCCTGTGCAAAGATGCAAGCGTTTGGACGACCGACAAAGACGGCATTATCATGGACTTGCTCGCCGTCGAAATCACCGCGAAGACAGGCAAGAATCCTTCCGAACACCACAAAGAACTTACCGACAAATTCGGTACTTTCTTCTACGCTCGCAAGGACACGCCCGCCACGCCCGAACAGAAAGCCGCGTTGGGCAAATTGGCTCCCGAAAACCTCAAAGCCGACACGTTGGCAGGCGCGCAGATTACCGGCAAATTCACCAAAGCTCCCGGCAACGGCGCGTCAATCGGCGGCTTGAAAGTTGTCACCGATAAAGGTTGGTTCGCGGCACGTCCCAGCGGCACCGAAGACATGTGCAAAGTTTATGCTGAAAGTTTTGTCAGCGCGGAACATCTTGCACAAATCCAAAAAGAAGCGCAAGAAATCGTTGCGTCCGTTGTATAATTGATTCGCTCACATGCGAAAGGAGACCTCATCAATGGCATTGGTTCTGAAATCCGGTTTCACCTTTGACTACGATAATCTTTTCGGCGAAGGCAAAGTTACCCAAGCCGACCTCGACAAATACAAAGACGCGCTCGCCAAAGCTCATGAAGCAATGAAAGTTATGCGCGAATCCGGTTTCATCAAAGCGCACTTGAGCAAAGACGGCGCACCCGAAAAAGTTTATTTCTCGAAACTGCCCTACATCACCGAAGAAAACGGCAAACTCAATCTGAATTCTCCCGCGTCAATTCAACGTCTGCACGACTTCACCGAAAGAATTCGCAACAACGTCGACGCGGTTGTCTCGCTCGGTATCGGCGGTTCGTTCCTCGGCAACAAAGTTTTGTTCGACATTTTCTGCGGCGAATTCTGGAACACGTGGCCTGTCGAAAAACGCAACGGCTTGCCCAAAGTTTATTTCAGCGGACAGAACATTGACCCGCGTCGCACAGGCGACATCATCAACCATTTGAAAGCAATGGCGGCGGACAAAGGCGGCAATTTCAAAGTCATGCTGATTTGCATTTCAAAATCGGGCGGCACTCTCGACACGATGAGCAACTTTATGGTTATGCTCGACGCGCTCAAAAAAGATCCCAACATTGAAGTTGAAATCGTTGCTGTCACCGATCCGAACATGGAAAAGAAAACCTTGCTCAAACAAATCGCGGTCGACAACGGTTGGGAAACTTTCGCAGTGCCCGATGGCGTCGGCGGACGTTTTACGGTCTTTTGCGAAGTCGGTTTGTCCACGGCGGCGGTTATCGGCATGGACATTGAAAAATTCCTGCAGGGCGCGCAAGACATGGACAAAGCCTGTCAGAACGAAGACATTTGGCAGAATCCCGCAATGCTCAACGCGGCGTTGAAAGTTATCGCTTACAAGGAACACGGTCGCAATATCGAAGTCATGATGCCCTACGGCGATTATCTCAAATCTTTGTCCGAATGGTACATTCAGCTTTTGGCGGAATCGCTCGGCAAACAATTCGACAAAGAAGGCAACGAAGTTTGCGAAGGCCGCACGCCGTTGGTTGCTGTCGGCACGACGGACATGCATTCCCAGACGCAACAACATCAGGAAGGCACGCTCGATAAAGTTGTTCAGTTCATCAAAGTCGCGAAATGGGACAACGATTTGACAATCCCGAACATTTTCCCCGACGTGAAAAAACTTGCGGACATTTCGGGCGTCACAATGAGCGAGGCTCTCGAAGTCGCACGCCAATCGAACGCGGACGCGCTTAAATCCAACAAGCGTTTCAACGCGTGCTACACTCTGCCCGAACTCAACGAATATCATCTCGGCGAATTGATGTATCTGTTGGCAATGTCGGTCGCTTACGAAGGCGAACTGCTCAACGTCGACGCATTCAATCAACCCGGCGTCGAAGCTTACAAGCGCATAATGGGGCCGAAACTTCAGGAACTTAAAGCATCCAAAGGCTAAAAATTTTCTACGCAAATAAATTTTGTCTCTCGTCGATTCGGCGGGAGATTTTTTTTACGGCGCGTTAATATTTCTCTGTTAAGGTGACGAAAACTTTTGGGGGTGTTTATCGTGAAAAAATTTTTGACAACCTTGCTTTGCATGTTGAGCATGTCAAGTTTTGCGTGCGCGGCGGAACCCGTTGAACTGAGCGAACCTGCGCGGAACTTGACGACAAGCGTCAATGAATTCTGTTGGAAATATTTCGGGACGCTCAATCGCGACGAAAATATTTTTTATTCGCCCTACGGAATCAATGCCGCGTTGAGCATTTTGGCGAACGGCGCGACGGGCGACACCCGCACAGAAATTTTGCACGCGCTGGAGGCTGATAACGTCGAGGCTCTCAACGACGGGCACAAAAATTTTTCGGACTTCGTCGCGGAGAATTACGGAAAAACTTTTGCCGAAGCGAATCTGTTGCTTATCGACAAAAAAGTTATCGGGCGCGGTATCGACAAAAATTTCAAACGCACGGTAACGGACATTTACAAATCTGAAGTTCGCGAAGCGGATTTTTCGGGCAACCTTGACGGCGAAAAGAAAAAAATCACGAGCTTTGTCAAAGACAAAACTCGCGGATTTATTCCCGACTATCAATCAATCGTCACCGCCAACACGCTGACCGATTTGCTCAACGTCGTTTACTTCAAGGGCGATTGGGCTATGCCATTCGAGGCACGGCGCACGGGCGAAGTCGACTTCACCAATCGCGACGGCTCAAAATCGACTGTCAAAATGATGAACAAAACTTTCGACGAAGAAATTTCTTATCGCGCCGACGAAAAATTTTGCGGAATTGAGTTGCCTTACTCCGAAAACGCCGCAATGTTGCTGATTCTGCCGACCGACGAAAATTCTTTGGACGTTGCGGAACTTTGGAACAATCAAACGACCGAATACCGCGAAAAATTTTTGGACGGCCTGCAACGCTCGCATCCTTTCGACGGGAAAGTTATCGTTCGTCTGCCGAAATTTGAACTCGACATTGAAAACAGTTTGGTTGAAAATCTTAAGGCAATCGGCATTCAAAAAGCTTTTTCGGACGGCGCGGAACTGTTCAACATAATCAACGACACGCCGCTGAAAATTGGCGGTGCGAAACATCGCGCAAAAGTCAAAGTCGATGAAAAAGGCACGGAAGCCGCCGCGATAACCGAAATTGCGTTGATGGAAGCGGGTTGCCCAATCGGTGCTAAACCGCCGAGAATTGTTTACTTCGAGGCAGAACGTCCGTTCTTGTTCGTGATTCGCGACACTCAATCGGGCGTGACGTTGTTCGCCGGTGTTGTGAATTCAATGCGTAATTGAACTAGTTCCTACAAACTAGTTCCTAGTTCCTAGTTCCTAATCATGTTTTCAAGCGTCTCGAATAAAACTTCAGGCTCGACGGGTTTTGACAAGTGCGCGTTCAATCCCGCTTGCAAACTGCGTTGAACATCTTCGTCGAAGGCGTTTGCGGTGAGCGCGATTATCGGAATTGATTTTGCGTCGGGACGATCCAAAGCACGAATTCGTTGCGTTGCCTCCAAACCGTCCATTTCGGGCATTCGCATATCCATCAAAATTGCGTCGTAATAACCTTCGGGCGACTTTTCAAACATCTCAAGCGCGATTCGTCCGTTTTCGGCAAGTTCAGTTTCCATTTCGCGCATTTGCAAAACCATCAACATAATTTCGGCGTTGACGGGCATATCTTCCGCCAAAAGAATTCTGCGACCTTTCAGCTCGGCTTTCTTGATTTTTTCGGTAGAGCCGAGATTTTTTTTCTTGAAAACCTTCTTGAACTCGTCAAGCAATGCGCCCGAAAACAGCGGCTTTGCAATGAAACTGTCGACACCGGCGGCAATGGCTTCGTCCGCCACGTCGTCCCAGTTGTACGCCGTCAAAATAATAATCGCGGATTCGTTGCCGATAATTTCGCGAATTCGCCGCGTGACTTCGACGCCGTCCATTTCGGGCATTTGCCAATCGACGATAATCAGGTTGTACGATTCGCGTCTTGCGTGACGAAGTTTTATCATCTCCAAAGCTTCTTTGCCGGTCAACACGGTGTCGGCGGCAATGCCCGCTTTTTCGAGAACCAACTTTGCATGGTCGCAGGCAATGGGATCGTCGTCGATAACCAGCACGTTCATTTCATGCGGATGAAATTCAACGTCGTCTTGCTTGGCGGAATTTTCTTTGTCGGAATTGATTAGCGTAACTGTGACGGTAAAAGTTGTGCCGACGCCTTTTTCGCTGTCGACTTCGATTTTGCCGTTCATCATATCGACGATACTTTTTGTTATCGCCATACCCAAACCGGAGCTGCCGTATTTGTTCGTGGCAGTTGAATCTTCCTGACTGAACGTGTCGAAAATTTTTGGCAGATATTCTTTGCTCATACCAATGCCCGTGTCTTTGACGACGAAACGAATTGTCGAATTACCGTCAAATTCGGCGGTCTTTTCGACGATAAAATCAACCTTGCCGCCTTCGTGCGTGAACTTGACCGCGTTGCCCAAAATGTTAATCAGCACTTGGCGCAACTTTGTACTGTCGCCGATATAATATTCGCCGACATGTCCGTTGACGTGGCAGTTGTATTCAAGTTTATTTTCTTTGCATTGCCCACTGAAAATCGTGTTAATCTGCTCAATCAGTTTCGGGAAAGAAAATTCTTCGTTGCGAACAGTCATGCGCCCCGACTCAATGCGGCTCATGTCAAGTATATCGTTAATCAAGCTCAGCAGATGTTGCGCGGACGTGCCGATTTTTTCAAGATAATTTCGCGTCGTGTCGGAAATGCCGGGTTCGTGGAGCGCAAGATTATCCAATCCGATAATCGCATTCATCGGCGTTCTGATTTCGTGGCTCATGCTGGACAGGAACGCGGTTTTAGCTTTGCTGGCCTCCTCGGCGGTTTTGAGCGCGTCGCTCAACGCAAGACTTTTCGCCATTGACTCGCGCATTTCGGAATCAATATCCGTGAAGCCGACACCGACAACTTGTATGATGTGTTCGCTGTCGGCAGTTTTTTTGACGCCCGCAATGCGAATCATTTCGTAACGGTGAACGCCCTTTTTGCGCACCAAATAACGATAATTCATTACCGGATTCGACTTCAAACCTTCGCGAATTGATTTCGGGTGAATGAAGTTTAAAAATTCTGCGCGATATTCTTCCGTGACGTAAAGTTTGGCGTATTCGGTAAAAAATTCGCTGAAAGTAAAATGTTCGCTCTCGTTTATCGTGTGATCCAATTCGGGGTCGCTCAAATAACAAATGCCGTCGTCCGCCGCAAGATTGACGTAGTAAACACTGCGATAATCGGACGCCAAAGCTTTAATCATGTTGTCTTGCTGAGTTTTGTATTGTTCCTGCGCCAAAAGTTCTTCTTGCAAGGCGAGTTGCTCTTCAAGTTCCTGTTGCTTAACGCGATTTTCGGCGTCGGCAGTTTCCTTTTCGAGTTGAGCTTTGGCGGTTCGGCGCAACTGAATAATTATCGCGACGAACATTCCGACCAAAACAAGCGCGGTCAACACGGAATGAATCAGACTGCGGAAAACAATTCCCTCGGTAATTTCGCCGACTTGTTCGCTGATGACGCTTTCGCGAATCAAATACGTCAACATCCAATCCGTCCCGTTGACGGGGACATAATAAATGGTTTCCTGGATGCCGTCGTAGGTGAAGGCGACAAAACCTTTGCTGCTTGAGGCGAAATCTTTTTTCAGTTTGTCGAGCGAATAACCTTTTTCAAATTTGGCGGTCTCCATTGCCTTTAAAAGGTTGCCTTCGCTGGACAAGCCACCGAGCACGATATTTGTCAGCGAAATGCCTTCTTCGGTGTAAATGTTACAAAAAGTGCTGTTGTTGCCCAAGGACTGAATTGAAACGCCTTCAAGCAGATTATTCATGTCCATTTCCATAAAACAGGCGACAAGCGTTTTTCCCGCAAACGGCAGATTGTCGGCGGGCATTGCGATAACAATTTTTTTGCTGTTGCCGTGCAAATTTTTTATGAAAATTTTCGTCTCCGTCAAAGTTTTGTAATCGAAATCATATTTGTCGATGTCGTTGCGGATGCCGCGTGTAGTGTAAATCGTGCCTTCGGTGTCCACGAAAGCAAATTTTTCCAGCCCGTAAATTTGTTTCATCTTCGCCTGATAACCACGCAAATTGTCGACACTGCTTAAATTTTCATTTGTCAACAGATCAAGCGCGGTGGACATATCTTTGATGTAATCATTCAGCTTGCCGGCAATGACCTGTTCGCGTCGCCCCGCCAATTCGTCCAAATACATTAAACTTACCGTGCGAACGGCCGTGCTGTTGTCTTCGCTGACGCTGTTGCCCATCCAAAAAGTTCCGAATATAAGAATCGTCAAGACGATTACCGCCCCGATTATAAATTCTTTCATTAATTTGCTTTGTTCGGTATCCATGGTATCAGCCTCGTTTGCTCAGTCAGTTTTTAAATCGCCGCGAATTACGAATACAATTTCGCCGTCGTCGCGTGCGGAAGAATTTTCAAGTCGTGCAGATTGTACAACAGAATTTTTCATACGGGCAAGGTAATTTTTTACGAGTTCAGATTTTGTTGCAAGCCCTTCGACACGAACGGAATTTTCGTCGACGTGAATTTTCGTCAAGCGCATATCACCGCCGGAAGTTTTGCCGAGATTAACCAGCAAGTTAAAAGTTTTCGTCGCGTTGACGTTTGCAATTAAACCGTGCAGGCGTCGCAATTCGTTCGTGTCGTCGTCGATAAATTTTTTGACGCTCAAATCGTCGCGCATTTCGTTGACGGAAATTTTTTCCGCGTCGAGTTCATTTGACGCCGCCCGCCAATCCGAAAAAATTTCTGCCGAAAAGATAAGTGCCGCAATAAAAAAAATCACAGCAACCGTCGCCGAAAGTTTTTGCACGTTCCAAGAATTTCCACGCGGCCGCAAAAAATTCGGTAAAGTTTTTTTGTCGGCAACCTCGGCGATAAAGCGCGCCTTGTCGAGCGGATTTTTTTTCGTCAGCAAAGCCGGCGGCATGAGCGACAGCGCAAGCAAATTCAGCCCGAATTTTTGAAACGCCGCGCAGATTTCATCAGCCGCTGCTTTCGGTAAAGTTTCCATCCACAATTCGCCGCCGACTTTCGCGAAAGAATTCAACGCGCCGTCGCCCGATTGTGCACGCGACCAACTTTCGACCAACGCGGGAAAATCTTTTTCGGGGACGTTTGCAACTTCCGTTTGAAAAGTGACGGCATTTCTGTCGCGCAGACAAAATCCGACCGCTTGAGTTTTCCAGCCGCGTTGTCGACAAGCTTCGGAAATTTTTTCGGCAAGATGTTCAAATTCGTCACCGTCCGCCGAAATTTCAACGGTCTCGAAAGTTTCCGTCAAGCGCGCCAGAAAAATCTTTTCGCCGTCAAAATATGCGCCGACGACTTCGCCCGTGTCTTCACGAAAAAAATTTTTGACAGCCGACGAAAAACTTGCAACGTCCACGAAAAATCCTCCCAAAATTCAGTTATGAATTAGGAGTTAGGAGTTAGGAATTAATTTCGCAAATCATTCCACATTCCTAATTCCAAATTCCTCATTGAAAAAATGTGCCGTCATTTTACGCAAAAACTGCCCGTTATGCAACAAAAACTGTCCGTTGCGCAATCGCCCGAAATGAATTAGAATCTTTCCGAAAAACTTTTGGAGGTGTTGAGCCGTGAAAAAATTTTTTGCCGTGATGAGTTTCCTCGCGCTGATTTTGTCGACGAGTGCGGCAAGTGCCGACTACCCGAAATATCTCGACAAAAACAAAGGCAAAGTTTATGTCTTGTGCGGGATGCACGCGGGCACGGGTTGGTACATCAATCGCAGAAGCATCGACGTTAAGCGATTCGACCCGCCGTATTTTCGGCTTGAGGTTGAAGTTGCCGTCGTGCCTCGCGCAGGTGAAGGCGACTTGAGCAACGTCAAATACATTCGCAACGAATATCTTTACGACTGGAGCACGCGCAAGATGTACAGAGTCGAAAAAGGGCAAAAAATTTTCATTCCGCCCTACGGCACGATTGCGGAACTTCCGAGCAGTTATGACGGCGAACTTGCGTTTTGCATAAAGTACCGCAAAAGATTCTACGGCGAACTTTATGCCGACAAAAATACTGCCTACAGCAGAGAACTTTACCGCAATGTGGAAAATGCCGAGTTTGAAGAGGCGCGCCGTCATCATGAAGGTTTGTACAAATAGGCATATTGAAAACTTGGCGAAAAATTTTTGAATAAAAATCGTGACGTTTTTGGAGGTGTTGAGCCATGAAAAAGTTTTTTGCCGTGCTGAGTTTCTTCTTGCTGATTTTTTCGGCGAGCGCGGCAAGTGCCGAATATCGCGATAATTTCGGCAACAATCATGAATACGTTTTGTGCGGAATGCACGCGGGCACGGGCTGGTACATCAATCGCGAATCCGTCAATGTCCTGCTCTACGATCCGCCGAATTACCGAATCGCCGTCGACGTGGCGGTTGTTCGGGACGCGGTGAACGGCAGCACAAAAATTTCACAGACGTTGCACAACGAATACCGTTACGACTGGAACGAACGCAAAATGTATCGTCTCGAAAAAAACGGCGAATGGAAATACCTTCCGCCCGTCGGCGACGTTGCGACATTGGGCAGCAGTTATGACGGCGAACTTGCGTTTTTCGTCGCTTACAAAATGAAATTCTACGGCGAACTTTATGCCGACAAAAATCTTGAATTCCGCGACGAGCTTTATGACAGATTGACGAACGCAGAAAATTATTGACATACCGAGAGGAGCGGTTGACTTGGCAAAAATTGCTTATGCACAAATGAAAGTCGAGGCGGGACACCCCGACATAAACACGAAACGAATTTTATATTTGATTGAGCGGGCACGAGCCGGCGGCGCGCAGGTCGTCATTTTCCCTGAGCTGGCAGTTTCGGGACGGCTTTTGGGCGACACGTTCAAGCAGGAAAGTTTCTTGCGCGAGTGCGAAAATTACGGTGAAGACATTATCGCCGCGAGCAGAAATTTGACGGTCGTTTTCGGCAACGTCAAACTCAAATGGGAAATTACAAATTTTCATGTTTTCAATTCGATTTTCGTTGCGAAAGATGGCAAACGCGTCAGTTATTTCACGAAAAAAAATTTGTCGGCTGAAGAACGCAGATATTTTTCACCGCCGACGACAACGAAAAATTCAATCGACTTGCCGATTGGAGGCAAAGATTACAAAGTCCTGCCGCTGTTCGACGTTGACGACATTTCGACGAGCCAATTTGATTTCGGCATTAATTTCACGAGTGAGCCTTTCAGTATCGACAAAAACATTGAGGACAAAAAAATTTCGGCTGAAGAGCCGATGATTCAAGTCGGAGCTGTCGGAATTCAAAACACCGGCAAAACGGTTTATGCCTTCGACGGATCAAGCGCAGTTTTCAATTCACGCGGCGGAATTGTTCAGCTTGCCGCGCCGTTCAAGGAAGCTTTAAATTTCGTCGAGCTTGAAGAGATTGACAAAATGCGTGCGATTGAAGTTCCCGAAGAGGACGAGTCGGCGAAAATTTATCGTGCGTTAAGTCACGGCGTTCGCGAATTCTTGCAACATATCGGCTTGTCGAAAGTCGTTATCGGCGCGTCCGGCGGGATTGACAGTGCAGTTGCCGCCGCGTTGTACACAAAAGTTATCGGCGCGGAAAATGTTTTACTGGTCAACATGCCGAGCCAATTCAATTCCGAGACGACGAAAAATTTAAGCGAACAACTTGCCCGAAATTTGGGCTGTAAATATTGCGTCGTGCCGATTCAAGGAGCCGTCGATTTAACGGTTAAACAACTTGAGTCGACGCAAATAAATTTGGCAGATGGTTCGACGGAGCAAATCACGTTGTCAAGTTTCGTGCGCGAAAACATTCAGGCACGTGACCGCAGTGCACGAATTTTGGCGGCGTTGGCGGCGTCAATCGGCGGCGGCTTCACCTGCAACGCGAACAAGGCCGAAACGACTGTCGGTTATGCCACGCTTTACGGCGACGCGGCGGGATTTTTCAGCGCGTTGGCGGACTTGTGGAAGTTCCAAGTTTACGCGCTTGCCCGTTATCTCAACGACGAAATTTACGGACGCGAAGTTATTCCGCAAGGCATTATCGATTTGGTGCCGAGTGCCGAACTGTCGACCGCGCAGAACGTTGAGGAGGGCAAAGGCGACCCGTTGAAATATCCGTATCATGATTATTTGTTCCGCGCTTTTGTCGAACAGAATTTGCGTCCCGAAGATATTTTGAAACTTTACAACACGGAAAAACTCGAAACAACAATCGGCTGCGAAGATGGGCTTGTCAGAAAATATTTCCCGACGGCAAAAGATTTCATTGAAGATTTGGAGCGTTGGTGGAAACAATTCACGGGCATGGGCGTCGCGAAACGAATTCAATCGCCGCCGATTTTGGCAGTGACGCGTTGTCCTTACGGATCACGGCTTGAATCGCAAAACGGCCGCCACGTCACCAAAGCTTATCGGGCGTTGCGCGACAATTTAATCAGCTGAAAATTTTCAACCGTAGATAATTCCCGCAGACTTCGCCGCACGTTCGGCAACGGTCATCACGTTCAGAGAAGTTTCAAGCCCTCGTTCGACGGTCGCAAAATCTCCATGCTCAAAAATCTCCGCGAAGTCAACAAACTCGTGAATCATGCGGTGATCGAATTTGTTCAGCGAAAATTTTTGCACGTCTTGCCCGCGAATCGCCAAGTCGAAAGAATTCAATTCGTTGGGCGTGCCGTGAGCCAAAATATATCCGCTGTCGCCTTGTATGCTTAAAAATGACGGGCTGCCCGAATCTTTCGCGGCAACACATTGCGCCAAAAAATTTTCGTACTCCAACGAAACTACGCCACTTGTATCAATGCCGTTCCAACCGAAATTTGCCGCGCAGGAAATTTTTTTCGGCAGACCGAACAGCCCGACGACGAAATTCAAGTTGTAAATATTTATGTCCGTTAGTGCACCGCCGTAAAGTTTCGGATTAAACGCGGGCGCAACGGATTTTTCTTTGTAAGCGTCGTAGCGGCTCGAATACTGCGAAAAATTACACAGGACAATTTTCACGTCGCCGATTTTTGTCAACGCGTCACGAATAGCAAAAAAGTTCGGCAAGTGCAAAGTCGTTATCGCCTCGAACAGAAAAAGCTTTTTGCTCCGCGCCGTGTCGATTAAATCTTGAGCCTGCGCGGCGGTGACGGTGAAAGGTTTTTCGACGATGACATTTTTGCCGGCGTCAAGAAATTTTTTCGCGTATTCGTGGTGTACGGCGTTGACCAAGCCGACGTAAACGAAATCAATCGCGGGATCGTTGGCAATATCGTCAAGATTCGTGGTGAACTTTTCAACGCCAAATTTTTCGGCAAGCGCGGCGGCCTTGTTGCGGCTGTGTTCTCGTGCCCAAATGTTGGCGATGCGGAATTTTTTCGACGCCTGCATTGCGCCGATGGCTTCGGGAATAATCATCCCCGTGCCCAAAACTGCAACGTTAATCATAAAAATCCCTCCGTTGTGAGATGTCCGCTTTTAGCGTTTCAAATAATTTGTTTTCATTATAGCACGTCTCTTGGTGAACACCAATTTTTAAAGCAATTTGCCGTGCACCGTTACTGATTGCCGCGAAAAAAATCCCCGCCGAAATTTTGACGGGGATAATTTTTTTGGAGGAGTGAATTTATTTTTCGAGTGTAACGTTTTTGGCGTTGAAGGCAAAATTTTTGCCGTCGAAGTCGATTTCAACGGTGTCGCTGTCTTTTACCGCGCCCGCGATAATTTTTTTGCTCAGCTCCGTTTCAACGGTGTGCGTCAACATTCTGCGCAACGGCCGCGCTCCGAAGTTCGGGTCGAAACCTTTTTCGCTAAGCGCGTCGACGGCGGCTTGAGTCCACGTGAGTTTGACGTTGATTTGTTTTTCGAGACGTTCGCTTAAAGTCTTGAGCAAAATTTCTGCAATGGCTTTGACTTGATCTTTCGCCAACGACTTGAAGACAACAATATCGTCAATTCGATTCAAAAATTCGGGGCGGAAATAATTCTTGAGCAAGTCTTTGATAATCGATTCGGCCTCCGCGAAAGCTTGATTCGTGATGAAACCGATTTTTGCGCGCTGAAGAATTTCCTGCGAACCGAGGTTGCTGGTCATGATGATGACGGTATTTTTAAAGTTGACAACGCGCCCTTTGCCGTCCGTCAATCTGCCGTCGTCCAAAATCTGCAACAGCACGTTGAAAATATCGCGATGAGCTTTTTCAATTTCGTCGAGCAAAATGACGCTGTAAGGTCTGCGGCGAACGGCTTCGGTAAGTTGCCCGCCTTCGTCGTAGCCGACATAACCGGGAGGCGCACCGATTAATCTTGCGACGGTGTGTTTTTCCATGTATTCCGACATGTCGACGCGAATAATACTGCGTTCGTCGTCGAAGAGAGCTTCCGCCAACGCTTTGGCAAGTTCGGTTTTGCCGACGCCCGTGGGGCCGAGGAAAATAAACGAGCCGATAGGACGATTCGGGTCTTTGATGCCTGCACGCGCCCGCAAAATTGCTTCGCTGACGACTTTAACGGCCTCATCTTGCCCGACAACGCGTTCATGCAGTGTATCTTCAAGGTGCAAAAGTTTTTCGCGTTCACCAGTCAACATTTTGGCAAGCGGAATGCCCGTCCACCTGCTGACGACTTTGGCGATGTCTTCTTCGCGGACTTCTTCTTTAAGCAGACGTTCGCCCTTGGATTGTGCGGCAATTTCGGCTTCGACTTGCTTCAACGTGTTTTGAAGTTGCGGAAGTTTGCCGTATTTCAATTCGGACGCCTTTTGAAGGTTGTAAGCGCGTTGAGCCTCTTCGATTTCGTTGTTGACGGCGTCGATTTCTTTTTTGATGGCACGCACGCGCAAAATCGATTGTTTTTCGGCCTCCCATTTGTCGCGCAAAACTTTTTCTTTGGCTTTAAGTTGGGAAATTTCTTCGCCGATTGATTGAAGTTTTTCACGTGACGCGGTGTCGGATTCTTTCTTCAAAGCCTGTTCTTCGATTTCGAGTTGCATAATTTTTCGGCGAGTCTCGTCAATCGGGGCGGGAAGTGACTCAATTTCGGTTCGCAACTTCGCAGCCGCCTCGTCGACCAAATCAATCGCTTTGTCGGGCAAAAATCTGTCGGAAATGTATCTGTCGGACAAAGTTGCCGCCGAAACCAACGCCGCATCACGAATTCGCACGCCGTGATGAACTTCGTAGCGTTCCTTGATTCCGCGCAGAATCGTAATTGTGTCCTCAACCGTCGGTTCGCCGACCATGACGGGTTGGAAGCGTCTTTCAAGCGCGGTATCTTTTTCGATATATTTACGGTATTCGTTGAGCGTCGTCGCGCCGATACAGCGCAATTCGCCGCGAGCAAGCATTGGCTTAAGCAAATTTCCCGCGTCCATTGCGCCTTCAGCTTTGCCGGCACCAACGACCGTGTGAACTTCGTCGATAAACAACAGAATTTGCCCGTCGGATTTTGTAATTTCGTTAAGGACGGCTTTTAAACGTTCCTCGAATTCGCCGCGGAATTTCGCGCCCGCAATGAGCGAGCCCATGTCCAGCGCGTAAAGAGTTTTGTTTTTGAGCGATTCGGGAACGTCGCCCGCCACGATTCGACGCGCCAAACCTTCGACGATTGCGGTTTTGCCGACGCCGGGTTCACCGATAAGCACGGGATTATTTTTCGTGCGCCGCGACAAAATTTCAATCGTGCGGCGAATTTCTTCGTCGCGCCCGATAACGGGGTCGAGTTTGCCGGCACGAGCCGCCTGCGTCAAATCGCGCCCGAATTTCGCCAAACTTTGGTAAGTTTCTTCGGGATTTTCGTTCGTGACATTTTGTTTGCGGAATTTTTTAATCGCGTCGTCGATTTTGCTTTTCGACAGCTTAAATTCTTTGGCAATGTCTTGAAGTTCCTGCTTGCCGTCGGTTACGAGCCCCAAAAGCAAATGTTCCGTGCTGATGAATTCGTCTTTCATTGACGCGGCGTATTCGCGAGCCTTGCCGATAACGCGGGCAAGATCGACGCCCATTGACAAACGTTCTTGACCTTTGACTTGCGGAATTTTATTCAGCTCCGCTTCGAGTTTGACTTTCAGCATTGGCAAATCGGTTTGACATTCGCCGAAAATTGTCGCGAGCAAACCTTCGGGTTCTTTCGCCAGCGCAAGCATCAAATGCAACGAATTAAATTCCTGATGATATTTCATTGCCGCGAGTTGTTGCGCCGCTTGAAGTGCTTGTTGGGCTTTCGCCGTGTATTTTTCTCCTGCCATATTTATCACGCTCCAAAATTTTTGGTTGAGTTCTTGTTTACGCGGCAAATGATAAACGACAAACAACAAAAAGTCAAGAAAAACTTTTGACGATTTACCAATTAGGCGGCGCGTTGCAAATTTCGGCGGCTTGAATTAAAATCGGCGGCATGATGAACAGAAAAATATTTTTAATCGCGGGCACGCAGGACGGGCGCGAACTTGCGAAAATTTTGCTTGAACGCGGCTTTGACGTAACGGCTTCGGTCGTCAGCGATTACGGGCGAAAACTTTTGGAGACGTGCGCGGGCGTCAAAATCAACGACAAACCGCTTGACGCCGACGAACTCGAAAAAATTTTGCGTGACGGGAAATTTAACGCGCTTGTCGACGCAAGCCACCCTTACGCGCAAAATGTTTCGGCGAATGCGATTCGTGCCGCTCAAGTCGCGAAAATTTTTTACGTCCGATACGAACGCGCTCAAATCGAAGTCACGGGCGAAAATATTTTCCGCGTCGAAAGTTACGAAGCGGCGGCGATTAAAGCGTCCGAACTTGGCAAAAATATTTTTCTCACGACGGGCAGTCGCAGTTTAAAAATTTTCGTTGAATCGCCCGCGCTCAAAGATTGTAATTTGACCGTGCGGATTTTGCCGACGGCTGAAGTTTTGGCGCAATGTGAAACTTTGGGGTTGTCGCCGAAACAAATCATTGCAATGCAAGGCGCGTTCTCGACTGCGCTTAACGTCGAATTGTTCAGGCACGCGAACGCTGAAGTTATCGTCACGAAAAACAGCGGACAAATCGGCGGCGCAGACACCAAACTTGAAGCAGCGAAAATTTTAAATTTGCCCGTCGTGATGATTAATCGCCCGAAGATTTTTTATCCGAACTTAGCCGCGACCTTCGACGACGTGTTAAAATTTTTGGAGGGTTCACAATGAAGACTTGTACCGTGCAGACCGTTGCCGCCGCCGTTAATCGACTTGCGCCGAAAAAACTTGCCGAAGAATGGGACAACCCCGGACTTTTGGTCGGCGACCCGAATGCCGAAGTAAAAAAAATTTTCGTGTGCTTGGACGTGCTCGACGAAAATATTCCGCGTGCCGTTGAAGTCGGCGCACAAATGATTGTTGCTCATCACCCGCTGATTTTCCACGCGACAAAAAATGTCCGCTACGATTTGCCGCTCGGCAGAAAAATTTTTCGGCTCGTGAAAAATAATTTGGCAGTCTTCGCGGCGCACACAAACCTTGACAGCGCGATTGGCGGCGTTAATGATGTTTTGGCGAAAAAAATCGGCTTGACCGATGTAAAAATGTTCGGCGACGAAGAAATTTCTTTGGGACGGCTCGGAACTTTGCCGACGCCAATGACTGCGGAAAATTTCGCTCGCCACGTTAAAAAAGTTTTGAACGCGCAAAATATTCGACTCGTCGACGCGGGCGACTTCACGATAACCAAAGTCGGATTGTGCGGCGGTGCCGGCGCGGAATTCATTTCCAAAGCAAAATTTTTCGGCGCACAAGCTTTTGTCACGGGCGACGTGAAATATCACGACGCTCAAGCCGCCGTCGAAAATAAAATTCACGTCGTGGACGCGGGACATTTCGCCACGGAATTTCCGATTGTTCACGTGCTGGCGGATTATCTGCGCGACGAACTGAAAGATTTCGGCGTTGAAGTTTTCGAGGACACAACGGCTAAAGATTTCTTCACAACGGTTTGAAAATTTTCTTGACGTTTGAATTTCGAAGTTGCAATCAAGCTGTTTGGTTACTTTTTAAAAGTAACCGCGACGATTTAACTTGACTTAAAGCCGACTTCAGCTGATAGACTTGCGACTGAAACTTTTCGTTGGAGGTATGTTTATGACGATTGGCGAAGTCAGTGAAAAATTCCAAATGACGGCGGACACGCTGAGGTATTACGAGCGAATCGGCTTGATTCCGCCGGTGCCGCGCAAGAAAAACGGGATTCGCGACTTCGACGAACAGTCTTGCAAGTGGGTTGCGTTCGTCAAGTGTATGCGCTCCGCAGGCGTGCAAATCGAAGCGTTAATCGAATATGTTTCGCTCATGCAAAAGGACACGGGCATTGAACGGCGCAAAAATATTTTAATCGAACAGCGGGCGCGGCTCCAACAACAAGCGGAAACTTTGCGCACGACGATAGAACGGCTCGACTACAAAATCGAACATTACGAAGAACTTTTGCTCAAGAAGCATTGAAAATTTTCGGACGGCCTTGCAAGCGCGGGGCTGTTTTTTCGTGCGCGAATCGATTAAAATATCTGCTGATGAGAATCAACTTATTTACCGGCGCGCAACGTTTTTTTCACGGAGGCGATAAAATGTTTTCAAAAGAAACCCTTGAAGTGATGTTGAACGAATGGATTGAACAGAAGAAAAAAGAGCCATCTGTTAGCGGTTTTTGCGGCAGGTTTGTCGGATTTTTAGGCGCGGCGATTGCAATCCCGTCGATAGTTTTGGACAACATTGATTTTCGAAAACGCAAAGCCGAACGGGGCGACGAAACTTTTTCCAAAATGCTCCTGCGCTTAATTCACAAGAGCGGCGAAAAACCTTCGACGATTTACAAACGCGCCAACATTGACCGCCGTCATTTTTCAAAAATCATCAATCACGACGATTATCAGCCGAGTAAACAGACAGCACTTTCATTCGTCATTGCGCTCAAGCTCGACTATGAAAAGACGCAAAAACTTTTGGCGACAGCAGGTTACACAATCGGAAACTCAACGCTCGACGACATAATTATTTCGTTCTTCATTGAGCATAAAATTTTCGACGTGGACTTGATCAATGAATTTCTTTACAAGTACGAACAACCATTGCTCGGCGCGGGTGACCCCAGAGATGATAAAGAAAAATAATTTGTCACTTGGCAAGCGACTTTTTGCCTCCGAAAACGGCGTAATATTAGCCCACAAAAGGAGGCAACCATTATGACAGAAATAGTTTTTATCCTCGACCGCTCCGGCTCAATGTCGGGCTTGGAGAGCGACACTATCGGCGGCTTCAATTCCATGATTAAAAAACAGCAAACGGAGCTTGAAGGTAAAGCGTTGGTCTCGACAATTCTTTTCAGCCGCAAATCGATTGTCTTGCACGACCGCATTCCTATCGCCGAAGTCAAGCCGCTCACCGAAAAAGATTACGAAACTCGCGGGACGACGGCTTTACTCGACGCGATTGGCGACGCCGTCAAACACATCAAGAACGTCCACAAGTACGCCCGCGAAGAAGACCGCCCCGAAAAAACTTTGTTCGTCATCACCACCGACGGCATGGAAAATTCCAGCCACAAATTTTCTTTCAGCGAAATCAAGAAAACCATCGACAAACAAAAAGAACTCGGCTGGGAATTCATTTTCTTGGGCGCAAACATCGACGCGATTGAAGTTGCGGACTCAATCGGAATCGACGCCCGACGCGCCGTCAACTACCACGCCGACAGTCACGGAACCAGTGAGTTGTTCGGAGCAGTCGGCAATTTCATGAATTTCTTTGCCGCCCCTACCCCTATGGCGATGAAACTTGACGACGACTCGTGGCGCAAGTCAATCGACGAAGACTTCAAAGCCAGAAAGTAAGTTCCATCTCTTACAAAAAAATTTATCCCGTCGAAACAAATTCGGCGGGATTTTTTTTACGCGGCGGACTCTTCGTCTTCCTGCAGATAATTTTCGGGATGAATGAACGGATCGAAGTCAGCCGCAAAATCATGTACTTCGTCGCCCCACTGGTACAAATACGCGCCCAACTCAAAAATGTTGTCGTTATACGGCGTGGTTCTCATGTATTCCGTCAGTCTGTCAATGGCTTCCATGCCGCCTTCTTGGCAGATGTAGTGATATTGGCGGACGTGAAAGGCTTCGTGTTTGGCGATGTCTTGAATTTCCTTTTTCGCCTGCCACGGCCAAAACTTAAACGCGTGGGCTTTAATCGGATTCAGCGCAAAACAGATGACATATTCATTCATTTCGTAAAGCGAAGTTGTCGCCAACAAGCTACCTTGAGTGGAACCCGGTTCATAACTTTCGACGCTTTCCACGTCTTCCGCGTCGTAATCATCAATCAGCGCATATTCAATCGAAGTTTCCGCGCCAAGCTCGTTTTCGCGGCTGAGATGGAAGTTGAGACTTTCTTCGAGCAAGGCAAGAATTTTTTCGTCGCTGAATAAACGCTCGTTGATTTTTTGACAGAGGCGTTCCCGCAACTTTTGAAGAATCGATTTTGCGGAATTGACACACGGCAGGGCATTGAGTTTTTGGAAAAATTTTCCGATAGCCGATTCCTCGTTTGGCGCGAATTCCGGTGCCGCGACTTCTTCCGCAGGCGACGCCGCAGATCTAATCGCCGCAAAAAATTTTTTCAACAACATCATGACGGATAACTCCTTTCGCAGTTCGAACAACAATTTTGGCGCAACGGATTTTTTCTTATCATAATGCCACGCAAAGAAAAAATGTCATCCGTCATGCGACAAATAGAAATTTCAAGGTTAAACGACGAGCCGAAAGCAAAAGTGCGGGGCTGTTTTTTCGTGCGCGAATCGATTAAAATATCTGCTGAAGAGGCGACGACACGGACTTCAAATTCGCCCAAAATTTTTTGGAGGTTAAATCTTGGATTCGATAAAAATTCACGGTGCAAAAGTTCACAACTTGAAAAATATCAGCGTCGAAATTCCACGCGATAAATTTGTCGTGATAACTGGTGTTTCCGGCTCAGGAAAAAGTTCGCTCGCCTTCGACACGATTTACGCCGAAGGTCAACGCCGCTACATGGAATCGCTGTCGAGTTATGCGCGTCAATTTCTCGGTCTGCCCGACAAACCCGACGTTGAGTTAATCGAAGGTCTCAGCCCGTCAATCGCGATTAATCAGAAAACCACGAACAACAATCCGCGCTCGACCGTCGGAACCGTCACGGAAATTTATGATTATCTGCGCTTGCTTTTCGCACGAATCGGCAAGCCTCACTGCCCGAAATGCGGCAAGCCCGTCAAAAGTCAAAGCGTCGACCAAATCTTAGCGCAGATTTTGAAGTTGCCCGAAGGTACGCGATTTATTTTGCTCGCTCCGATTGTCAATCAAAAGAAAGGTACGCACAAAGAAATTTTCGACCGATTGAACGCGGCGGGATTCGTGCGCGTGAAAGTTGACGGCGAAATTCGCGAACTCGGCGAAAAAATTTCTCTCGCCAAAACAAAAAAACATTCGATTGATCTTGTCGTCGACCGATTGATTATTCGTGACGGCGTGCGCTCGCGACTTGCCGATTCGCTCGAAACTGCGCTGAAATTCGGCGACGGAATTGTTTTTGCGGAACTCGACGATAAAACTTTGACGTTCAGCGAAAAAAATGCCTGCGTCGACTGCGGGATAAGTCTGCCGGAAATTTCGCCGCAACTTTTTTCGTTCAACAGCCCGAAAGGTGCCTGTCCACATTGTAGCGGGCTTGGAAAAATTTTCGACGTGCGCGAATGGTCAACGATGTATGAATGGATGGCGGCCGTGCACGATTTCAAGACGACTGACTTGCCCGAAGACGTTTGCCCCGCCTGTCACGGTCAGCGATTGAAGCCCGAAGCTTTGAGCGTGCTCGTCGGCGAAAAAAATATCGCGCAAGTTTGCGACATGTCCGTTGCCGCCTGTCAAAAATTTTTCGCGACGCTGGAACTTGACGAAACCGACAAAAAAATTTCCGCGCAAGTTTTGAAAGAAATTAATTCGCGGCTGAAATTTTTGTGCGACGTGGGTTTGGATTATTTGAGCTTGTCTCGGAAATCTGCGACGTTGAGCGGCGGCGAATCCCAACGAATCAGATTGGCGACACAAATCGGCTCGGCATTGACGGGCGTGCTTTACGTGCTCGACGAACCGTCAATCGGACTTCATCAGCACGACAATCAAAAACTTTTGGCGACACTGAAAAAACTGCGCGACTTGGGCAACACGTTAATCGTTGTCGAACACGACGAAGAAACTATCCGCGAAGCCGACGAAATTGTCGACATCGGACGCGGCGCGGGCAAATTTGGCGGCGAAGTCATTGCTCAAGGCACGGCGGACGAAATTGCTCGCGTCGAAAATTCATTGACGGGCGATTATCTCAGCGGACGAAAAAAAATTCCCGTGCCGACAACGCGCAGAAAATCCGAACGTGCGCTTGTGATAACCGACGCATACCAAAACAATTTGAAGATTGAAGAAGTAAAAATTCCGCTTGACATGCTGACTTTGGTAACGGGCGTATCGGGCAGCGGTAAATCGACGCTCATTGAAGAAGTTTTTTACCCCATGTTGTGTCATGCGGATTTGAGCGAACTCGGAATCGACAAAATTATCATGATTGACCAAGACCCGATTGGACGGACACCGCGATCGAACATTGCGACTTACACGGGCGTTGCCGACCATATCCGAAAAATTTTCGCGGAAACAAACGGCGCAAAACTTCGCGGCTACAAATCGGGACGTTTCAGCTTTAACGTCAAAGGCGGGCGATGCGAAAGTTGCGGCGGCAATGGCGTCTTGAAAATCCCGATGAATTTTTTGCCTGACGTTTATGTTACCTGCGACGTTTGCAAAGGCGCACGATTCAACGCGGAAACTTTGGAAGTCAAATACAAGGGCAAAAATATCGCCGACGTGTTTGCAATGCCCGTTGATGAGGCGCTGGAATTTTTCGAGAATGTCCCGACAATTAAGCGCATGTTGCAAGTTCTTCACGATGTCGGTTTGGGTTATATCGAACTCGGGCAATCGGCAAACACTTTCAGCGGCGGCGAAGCTCAGCGCGTCAAACTTGCTTACGAATTGGCGCGACCTTTGGGACGGGCGGCGAACATTTACATTATGGACGAGCCGACGACGGGTTTACACTTCGACGACGTGAAAAAATTAATCGACGTGATTCAGCGGCTTGTTGAGCGCGGCGACACGGTGATTATCATTGAGCATAATCTCGACGTGATTAAATGCGCCGATTACATTATCGACTTGGGGCCCGACGGCGGCGACAAAGGCGGCGAAGTCATTGCTTGCGGCACGCCCGAAGAAGTTGCCCGCGTAGAAAATTCTTACACCGGTCAAGCTCTGCGAAAAATTCTGTGACACGACGAAAACTTTTTGACGTTAAACGTTGCCTTTGATAAAATTGCAAACGAAAACGAGCCGCCCACTCGTCAAAGTCAAGACGACTCGTTCAAATCCAATATTGTCGGCGGAAGTCTAACATTTCCGTCGACGCTTGTCAAAGGAGAGATTTATCATGCCGACACCGCGTCAAAGAGAAAAAACTTCCATGTTCACACGCAATGATTTAATTCTTGAACGACTCGACGACATCAAGGCAGACTTGCGCAAAATCGACACCCGAATCGACAAACTCGAAAACCGCATGGACAGATTTGAAAACGAATTGCGCAACGTTACTCGTCACTCACAGATTATGACTTCAAGTGTCGTCGGAATTGCCCTCGCCGTCATTTATTTCGTCTTTACGCACTAAAATTTCGTTGCAATAAAAAATCCCCCGACCGAAGTCGAGGGATTTTTTTATTTTGAGTTCAAAAATTTTACGCAAGCACGCGAGCAAGACGCATGTATTCGGGATTGAGTTGCTTTTTGTTATTAACGGCGTCATGCAGGTTAATCGAGACGACGTGCCCGCGATTGAAGCCGAAAACAATATCCGACAAGCCCGAAATGAGAGCAAGTGCCGCATGTTCGCCGAGACGACTTGCATTGACGCGGTCGATAACAGACGGTGAGCCGCCGCGTTGAATGTGACCGAGTTTTGAAACGCGAGTGTCAAGACCTGTCTTTTCGGCGATAACTTTGCCGATTTCGTGACCTTTGCCCGCGCCTTCCGCAACGACGACGAGGATATAACGTTTGCCCGCGTCGTAAGCCTGTTTCATCTCTTCGCACATTTCGTCAAGGTCGTATTCTTCTTCGGGGACGAGGATATATTCCGCGCCGCCGGAAATGCCCGAAACCATTGCGAGCCAACCGGAATTGCGTCCCATAACTTCAAGAACGATTGTGCGACGATGAGCCGAAGCGGTGTCGCGCAATTTGTTAATCGCGTCGATAATCGTATTGGCGGCCGTGTCGCAACCGATTGTATATTCAGAGCCCCAAACATCGTTGTCAATCGTGCCGGGCAAACCGACAATCGGGATTCCCGTTTCCTGGCTCAACGTGGACGCGCCGCGAAGTGAACCGTCACCGCCGATGACAACCAAACCTTGAATGCCGCGATCGACCAAATTTTTATAACCGAGCATACGACCTTCGGGCGTCTGGAACCTTTTACAACGAGCCGTGCCCAAAAATGTGCCGCCGCGTTGAATAATGTCGCTGACGTCTTTGGATTGCATCTCGAACATTTCTTCGTCAAGCATACCATGATAGCCGCCGCGAATGCCCCAAACTCTAACGCCGTGATGAAGTGCCGTGCGTGTGACTGCGCGAACTGCCGCGTTCATGCCGGGGCTGTCGCCGCCCGATGTCATTACTGCGATACTTTTCAGCATAACTAATCCCCCTCCAAAGCCCATTGGCTCGACGTTTCTTGCGCCGAAAAAAATTCACCGCCATAATAGCATAAATTTTCCGAATTGCAAATATCACCCTCGCCGCCCGAAAAAATTTTTCGCCCGTTGCTACACGAAAGTAAATTTGATATTATTTTGCCGAGGTGATTGCTCAATGAGACACGGCGCGATTTTCGATATGGATGGCACACTTTTTGACACGGAAAAACTTTATCGACATGCGTGGCTTGACGTTGCGCCCGAATTCGGCGAAAAACCGAATCCCGAATTGCCGATTGCCGCGAGCGGAACGAACATGGGCAATGAGTCCGTGCAAATCGTCAGAAAATTTTATCCTAACATTGACTGCGAAAAATATATCGCCCGCGTGTTGGAACTTGTCGAGGCTTGTCGCGAACGCGGTTTGGAGCTGATGACGGGCGTCGAAGAAATTTTGAATTTTTTCCGTGACGCGGGTGTTAAAATGGCGGTGGCGAGTGCCGCGCCCGTGACGGTTATCGAACAGAATTTGACGCGGAAAAATCTGCGCGGATATTTTGACGTGCTTGTCGGCGGAAACATGGTTACGAACGGCAAACCCGCGCCCGATATTTTTTTGCTTGCGGCGAAGAAATTAAATCTTGCGGCAAGTGATTGTTACATTTTCGAGGACAGCTTCAACGGAATTCGGGCGGCGAACGCATCGGGCGGAGTGACGATTATGATTCCCGACACAATGCAACCGACGGACGAAATAAAAAATTTGTGCGCAGGCGTTTTCGATAATTTACTTGAGGCACGTCGTATCATTTCGGAGGGACAATTATGAAAGTTGCAATAATCATGGGCAGCGACAGCGATTGGGGCGTCATGAAATCTGCCGTCGACACGCTCAAAAGTTTCGATGTCGAAATTTCCGTAACGGTTGCTTCGGCTCATCGCACACCCGACAAAGTTCGCGAGTTCGTCACGAATTCGGACGCGAAAATTTTTATTGCGGCGGCAGGCATGGCGGCTCATCTTGCGGGTGTCGTCGCAAGTTTCACGACCAAACCCGTTATCGGCATTCCGATTAATTCCGAGCCGTTCAAAGGTCTTGACGCGTTGTTGAGCACGGTACAAATGCCCGGCGGCGTTCCCGTGGCGACAATGGCAGTCAACGGCGCGAAAAATGCCGCACTCTTCGCCGTGGAAATTCTCGCGCTTGCCGACGAAGAACTTGCAAAAAAATTGGTGGTCTATCGTCAAAAGCTGGTCACGGAGATTGCGCTTAAGGAACAAAAAATTCAACAGAGCTTGCAAGATTAATTCCAAATTTTTCAAGGAGGCGTTATCATGAACACAAGGACACACGAAATTATTTTGGAGTACGTCAATACTTTGATGCACAAAGCACTGAACCGCGAATTGAAATGGGAATCGAGCGTCGGCGCAATGGAGTACAGCTATTTGATTAAATCGCTTGACGGTAAAGACTTGTTGGGCGTCTCTTACGACGTGCGCAGTGCCGACCGCGTGGACATCACGATTCACGGTGAAACTTTCCGCACGCGCAACAAGCCGATTATCGACCGCGTGGGCAGACTTTTCCGCATCATCAACTACGAGCGCAGTGAAAACGTCATATCGGACGAAACGATTAAGTTCATGCGCTCTTACGTTCAACAAAATCGCTGAAGTTTTTTTCGCAAGGAGATGGATTTTAAAATGTCAACGGTTGTTATAAGCGGCGCACAATGGGGCGACGAAGGCAAAGGCAAAATCGTCGACTACCTCGCGCAACAGGCCGATACCGTCGTCAGATTTCAAGGCGGCTCAAATGCCGGTCACACGGTTGCTGTCGGCGGCGAAGAATATAAATTGCGTCTCTTGCCGTCGGGAATTCTTTACAAGGGCACGACCTGCGTTGTCGGTAACGGCGTTGTCGTCGACCCGCAATGTCTGCTTGAGGAAATTGACGCGCTGAACGCTCGCGGCGTCGATACGTCAAATATCCGCGTTTCAAATCGCGCTCATGTCGTTATGCCGTGGCACAAACTTTTTGACGAACTCGGCGAACAAATGCGCGGCGAAAACAAAATCGGCACGACCAAACGCGGTATCGGGCCGTGCTACATTGACAAAGCCGACCGAATCGGAATTCGCGTCTGTGATTTGATTGACAGCGAAGAATTTGCCGCCAAAGTCCGTTCCGTCCTCAGCGTGAAAAATTTGACACTCGAAAAAGTTTACGACCATGCGCCACTTGACGCCGATGAAATTATTCGCGAGTATGAAACTTACGCCGAAAGAATTCGTCCGCTCGTCTGCGACACGATTACTCTGCTCAACAAGCAAATCGACGCCGGCAAAAAAATTCTCTTCGAGGGCGCGCAGGCGACAATGCTTGACATTGATTACGGAACTTATCCTTACGTCACGTCAAGCCACCCGATTAGCGGCGGCGTCGGAATTGGCGCGGGCGTCGCTCCGAAAAAAATTGACACCGTCGTCAGCGTCGTCAAAGCTTATTGCACACGCGTCGGCGAAGGGCCTTTCCCGACCGAACAGCTCAACGAAATTGGCGAAAAACTTCGCACGGAGGGACACGAATTCGGAACCGTCACGGGGCGGCCGCGTCGCACGGGCTGGCTTGATGCTTGCGTCGTCAAATACGCGGGACAACTCAGCGGCACGGATTACATGGCGGTCACGCGCTTGGACATTTTGGACAGCTTCGACGAAATTAAAATGTGCGTCGCTTACAAACTTGACGGAAAAATTATCGACGAGATTCCCGCCTCTCTAAAAATTTTGGCGAATGTCGAACCCGTTTACGAAACTTTTGCCGGCTGGAAAACCGACATTACCAAAGCCCGCCGCTATGAAGACTTGCCCGAAAACGCCCGCAAATATTTGGAGCGCATGGCGAAAGTCACGGGAATTAAACTCGGCATTGTTTCTGTCGGCGCGAATCGCGATCAAACGATTGTTCTTGCCGAAAATATTTTTGGGGAGTAGATTTTAACATGATTAAAGTTTTGGTCAACGGCGCACTCGGTCGCATGGGTCGCACGGTTTGCGCCGCCGTCAACGCCGATTCGGAACTTGAACTTGTCGGAGCCGTCGACGTGGTTGAAGGCTCTGTCGAAGGGCACACCGTCGAAACAAATCTTGACGCCGCGTTGAAAAAATTTCAGCCGGAAGTTATGGTCGACTTCACGCGCCCGAATGCGGTTTTCGGCAACGTGATGACTGCGCTTGAAAATAAAGTTTCGCCCGTTGTCGGCACGACGGGACTTGACGCGGACGCTTTGCAAAAAATTCGTGACGCCGCCGAAAAAAATTCCACGCCCGCATTTATCGCGCCAAACTTCGCGCTCGGTGCCGTGCTGATGATGTTGACGGCTCGCAAAATCGCAAAGTACATGCCCGACGTTGAGATTATCGAACTTCACCACGACAAAAAACTTGACGCGCCTTCGGGGACGGCTGAACTCACTGCGAAAATGATTTCCGAAGTTCGTCTTAAACACAGCCAAGGACACCCCGACGAAGTCGAACGCCTTGAGCACGTGCGCGGCGCAAATGTCGACGGGATTCGGATTCACAGCGTGCGACTGCCGGGCTTCGTTGCGCACCAAGAAGTTATTTTCGGCGGTCTCGGTCAAACGCTGACGATTCGTCATGACTCGATGGGACGCGATTCGTTTATGCCGGGCGTCGTGCTCGCCTGCAAAAAAGTTCGCGGCTTGAAGGGCTTGACAATCGGTCTCGACAAAATTCTTGACTGATGAAAAATTTTTTTGTCGACGTGGCGTTGTTCGTGCTGTTCGTCGCGGAAATGTGTTTCCTGTTTCTGCCGAAAATTTTGCATGAAATTTTGGGCGTCGCAATGTTCGCGCTGATAATTTTTCACGTCGCGATTAACGGGCGGCGTTTCCTGTCGCTCACGAAAAAATTCACGCCGAAAAAATTTTTATCCGTCGCGCTGAACGTCGCCTTGACAATCTGCGCGGCGATAATTTTTATGTCGGGCGTGTGCATGTCGAATTATCTTTTCGTCGACGTGATAAGCGCAGAACTTCAACGAAACATGACGATTCATCAACTGCACGTCGCCGCGCCATACGTCATGATGATTTTAATCGGCGGGCATATCGGCCTGCATTGGCGGGAACTCTTTCAAAGATTCTTCAAGCGTCGTGAAAAATTTTTGTTGGCAACGGCGGTGATTTTGTCGGCAATCGGAGCTTACGGGCTTTATCTGAACCGCGTCGCAGATCGAATCATGATGAAACACATTTTCGCCACGCCCGCGACAGAATTGCCCGCGATAATTTTTGCGCTGATGATTGTCGGCGGCGTCGCACTTTTCGCGCTGATAACCGTCTTGCTCAACCGAAAATAAAATTAATCGCACGCCGAGTTGAAACGCAGACAAACTATAAAACAAAAATAAAAGCACCTTCCAAGTTTGAAAGGTGCTCCTTTGTTGCGGGAAAATTTCAGGTGTCGCCAACGCGGTCGGCTCCGCTGAAATAAAGTTCAAGCGCGTTGCCGTGGAAGGTGTTGCAGTATTCGTCGTCCAGCGTGAAAATTTTGCGCAATTCGGGCGCGATAATGTGTCTGTCGTTCACGAAAGCGCGCACCCACGCATTAACAAATTTTTCGTCAATCGGCACGCGCAACAGAATATCGCCGAAAATTTCCGTCACGTCGCGGCAGAAATTTTTTATGCCTTCGTGGACTTCGCCGATCTCTTTGAAGTAAGTTTGTCCCGGTTCGGGCGTGCCGAAAACCGGCTTGCCTTTTTCGTCGAAACTTTGCAACTGAGCATCGGGCGCGGTCAAAATCGATTCAAACAGCAACTGATACTGATAAACGGCGGAACGCGTATATTGATAGTCGTCGTTCTCCGTGAAACAGCCGCGCATGAATTTTTCCGCGTAGTGCCCGAAACGATTTGCCGAAGACGTGGCGAAATAATAGCCCATGAAATCTTTTTCGGTGATCTGTTGCAAATAATATTGAATCGTGCCGGAATAGCCCATATCCACGACGCCGACATTGTCGAGAGTGCCGCCGAGTTTTTCGATATATTTTTTAAAGTTCTCGCGTTCGTCCGCCGCGTGCGCCAAAATTCTGTCGGCGTTTTCGTCAATGATTTTTTCAACAAGCTCCTCTGAATGATTTTCAAACAGGACGGAATCATCGGGCAGATAAATTTCCGTGTCGTCGCCCAACGCAAGCCCGAATCGCTCAATGAAAAATTTCTTCGTCGTGCCACGAAAACGCAACTGCATTAGTGCTTTGGCGTCCTTAATGTCGTGAATCGAAGCAACGGTTACCGCACGCCGTGACGAATAAAAATATTCGCTAGGCAAAGTTTCCGCCTTCAGGCGACGCGTGACGAATTGATAAAGCGGTTGCAGAAAATACCCGTCGCGTGCCAAAAAGAAAATTCTTTTGACGCCGTCGGCGCGTGTCTTTTGAATCAGCCACAGCATGAACGTCAACAGCGGCGTGCCGTAAAACCAATAGCCCAGCTCGCGGAAATCTTTGATAATCAGGCGACCGCTGCCGCCCGTTTTTTCGTTGAACAGCTGAAACGGATCTTGGAATTTTTTCGCAAGCACCATGCCCAAAAACATTCCGGCGAACAAAGACATTTCGCGACCGAGACTTTCAAGCAGATTTTTTCCGAACGGGAATTGCGACAGCAAATTTATCGCGCTCATGATGTGATAGACGCCGAAAGTTCTGTCGCCGGGCAACTGTACGTCGCTCATTTCGTTGTCGCCGATGTGGAAAAGTTTATCGGGCGAATTCAAATTTTCTTCGATAAGTTTGTTCCAAATTGCCGCCGTGTCTTTTCGCAAGCCCGTTTCGCAGGAAATGAAAAGTTTTTCGTAGCCCGTGACGCCGCATTTTTTCAACATGCGTTCAATATCGGGCGTCTGCAGGTACATATCGGAAATCAGCCAAATTTTTCGGTTAATCTTCAAGCCTTCTTGGAACCAGCCGACAACATTTTTACGCGGCAGACAAAGCGCGACTTCGGTTGAAACTTCAAGCTCGCGAATTTCTTTGCAGGTCTGCGCGTCCAAATTCGCCAACTCGCCGAACATGTAATAAATGTCGTCAAGTGTAACGTCGCCGCCTTTTTTGCCGCGTGCAAGTTCTTCCGCCTGAATTCTCAAAGTCGGGAAATCAATATCGTGTCCGAGTAAATCTTCAACCCGCAACCGAATAATTTCGTTGACGTGATACGGCTTGGCGACGTAGCGCATAATCAGCGTGTCGAAAATATCGAACGACAAAATTTCTGCGCGGGGCACGACCAAAGTCAAAGCTTCCTGTTCGTTGCGTGCGAAATATTGCCAAAGATTTTTTCCACCGAGATTGACGGAATATTTTTCGACGGCAGGATCGAATTCGTAATAAATCATGCTTTCGGAGCGCGCCGCCAACAAAATCGAACGTTCAAACGCGTGTGCAATCGTGCCGTCGTTTTGTCCTTGTTCGGCGGGGAAATCTTCAAACTTCAAGCCTGCGTTAAAAATTTTGCTCAAAGCCCGCGTTCGTGCCCAAAACATTGTGCCGGCGGGGAAGTCGAAGTAATCGGTTATGTTCGGCTCGATTTGTGCGCGTGACAAAAGTTGTCGCCCGACTTCGCGATTTGAAAGCCACGTGAACGCCGCATAAGGCACGTTGTCTGCGGGGCGCGGATAAATCACGCCTACAACCGGATTATCCATAAACGCCTTGAAAATTCTTCCGATTCGTGCCGGTGTGCCCAAAAGCGCGTCGAACAAATAATTTCGCCAGTTCAGTTGCTCTTCGCCCGTGTACAGTGATTTTTTGGAATGAATGTGCGCCACGAAATCATATTTCGGCAACAGGTCACCGAAGCCGACGAGGAACGGCGCAACATCTCGCCCGCGATTCGGCACCACGCGCACGAAAACATTTTCCGTGTTGGGAATTGCCTCGAACGCGGCGGAAACTTTTTCGGCGGCCTTTTCGTCGACAATCGAAATCAGCGCGTCGAATTTATACGGCATGTTGGAACAGTAGGCAACCATTTCTTCCAGCAAGTCAAGATAAAAAATGTGCGCCTGAATTGCGATTTTACCCGGTTGCTCGGTGAATTCGCCGTTGAAGGGAGTTTCGTAAATCGGCATGAAGATTGACTGTTGCGGCGCAGATTTTTTCGCCCAAAGTTTTGCGTCCTGCCAAACTTTGTAATGATGCGTATTTCTCAAAAGCGGCGCAAAACGCGTGTAGAATTTGTCTTTGAGTTCAACTTTTTTTTCATCGTTAAGCGGCATAAGTTTGTACAGCAGACGCGTCGCCGAAAGAAATTTTTCTCGATTGTCGTAGCGCAACCATTGACCCAAATCGCGAAACGGCTCTGTGACTTTCCATGACGTTGAATTCAACAACGCGTCAGTCAACCCCCCCAGTCGCTGATTTTCGGCGGCAAGGTTCGCATTCTGAAGACTCAATGCTGAATTTTGATGGCGCAACTCTGCTAATTGCTCGTCGAGGTTTTTATTTTGAACGGTAAGCCCGCGATTATTTTCGGCAAGCACGCGATTTCTTTCGGCAAGCACGCGGTTTTTCGCATCAAGCACGCGATTTTTGGAACTGAGATTTTCGTTTCGTGATTCGAGATTGCGATTTTGCGCGGTGAGCATTTCGGCTTTGTCTTGAAGTTGCAGGAACGTTTTCAGCCTGTCTTCCACGACTTTTGACCAATTCGGCTCAAGTTCGGCAAAAATTTCAAACGTCACATGTCCCGATAATTTTTCGGTGCGGAGCAAAAATTGCGGGTCGTTCGTGAAAAATCTGCGGAAGTCGCCGAAAGTTTCGTCTGCGTTGTCCGAAACAATTTCACAGGACTTGCCGTTAATCATCATTTTCCGCACGACCAACGAAATAAAGTTGTAATCGGGATCAAAACGTAATGAAGTTGCGGGACGCTCAAGCTCAAAATCCATGCGCCCGTAAACTTTGTTCGCCGAAACGAAAATAACTTTTTCCGCCACAAGTTCCAAGCCGTTGCCGCTGTCGGCATACATCTGCGCATGAATCGTGTCGAGTTTCTTCTCAAGATTGAACACGTCATAAGTTCCGCCGTCGCGCAGAAAATTTTTGTCGTCGTAGTCGTAAAAAGTTTTCAGCTCGGCGGCGGCGGCGGGACTGTTGAGCAATTCTTTCAGCAACTCCAAACCCGCAATTTGCCACGCAGGAGTATCTTTTTCCAGACAGATTTTCGCGAAAGCAAAGCGGCGATTAATCTGCCCGTCGACGACAAATTTTTTCGCTTCGGGGAAGACTTCAAGGAAAAAGTTGTTGTCCGTGAAATTGTAAATGAATTCCCGCGCTATGAAATAAAATTCCAAATCCGCCCGAATAAGTTTGTCAAAGGTCGTCGCCGAAGTGTTTTCCTGCCGTGTCCGACGCAATCTAAATTTCGTCAAGCGGTCGGGCAGAATAAAAATTTCTTCGTGGAAACATAGCCGAATCCACATCAAATAATCCGGCAACTGCCAAAAGCCGTGCACGTCAAGCAACTGATATTTTCTGTAGACTTCGCGCCGCAACATTGCCGACGGATGACACAGACAATTTCCCGTGTAGAAAAAATAATGCAACCACTCGGCACGCGAACGGTTCGGCTCCTCGAAAACTTTTTTGTAAAAGTCATCTTCAGCCAATTCCTGTATCGCGCCGTTTTCGTCGATGAAATCAACCCGCGTAAAACAGGCGGCGTATTCTTCGTGCGTGTCCAAAAATTCAACCTGCCGCGCAAGTTTGTCAAGCGTCCACAAATCGTCCGAATGATGCACCGCGACATATTTGCCGTGCGCAGTTTTCAACGCGTCGTCAATGGCAATGACGGGGCCGCGATTTTTTTCGTACAGGAAAAATTTTATTCGCGGATCGTTGTAACTCTTGATTATTTCGCGGCTGTTGTCCGTCGAGCCGTCGTCGACAATCAACAATTCAAAATCCGTGAACGTTTGATTTAAGACGCTTTCAATCGCCGCAGAAATATACGCCGCGTGATTGTAACTCGTCAATATCACGCTGACTTTCGGAAATTTTTCGGCGGGAGGACGTGCCTCGCGTCGATTCTTTTTACTTTTTGCCATATGGTTCCTCCTGAAATTCAATGCGTAATGCGAAATGCGTAATTCCTAAAAGTTCAAAGCTCAAAGCTTAAAGCTAAAAGCTCCTATGCCCGATAAATCGGCAATGCAACCTGCCCAGCTCAAACCGACGCCGAAGCCCGCAAGCATGACGCGTTTCAAATTTTCCGCGCCGTGATTTTTTATGACTTGCTCAATGCCCAAGCCGACACTGCCCGAAACTATGTTGCCCGTCTCGGAAATTTCGTTGTGAAACGGCACGTCATTTAAATTTGCCTTGTCGCGCAGATATGTCATCATGAATTTGTTCGCCTGATGAAAAACGCAATAATCCAAATCGGCTCGCGTCAAGTTCGCGGCGGTCAACACGTCGTCGACAAGCTTCGGGATTTCGCGCAACGTGAAATAAGTTATCGCCATGCCGTCCATGAAGACTTCGTAATTGGAACGGTAGTTGTGATTCTCGTCTTCGGCGAACACTTCGGGCGTCTCTCGCGGCGGGAACTTGCTGCCGCCGACGGGGATAATCAATTTGTCGTAGCGACTGCCGTCCGTGCCGAAAACAAACGCGCTCAAGCTCGGCGAATCTTCGTCGACAGCCTCAAGCCAAGTCGCCGTAGCTCCGTCGCCGAAAAGCGGCCGCGTCGACGTGTCTTTGACGTTGATATATTTAGTGTAGACGCTCGACGTTAAAAACAAAATATTTTTCGCAAGCCCCGACTCGATTAAACCTTTCGCAACCGCAAGCCCGTAAACGTAGCCCGAACAGCCAAGCCCGATGTCCAAACTGCCGACAGATTTTTTCAAGCCCAACAAGTTTTGAATCTGCGCGGCGGTGTGCGGCATCTGATAATCGGGGTGTTGCGTGCACAGCAAAATAAAATCCGTCGCGTGACGATCTATTTCGTATTCGGCAAAAAGTTTTTCGGCGGCCTTGAGCGCCAAATCGCCCGCTGTTTCGTTCGTGACGACGTGCCGACTTTTCACGCCGATTTTCTTCATGAAACGCTTGTCGACAATTTTTTCGTTATCCTCAATCGTCGGCGGCAGGTAACTTGTCACTGCCCGTATCTTCGCAAACATTTTCGTCGCCTCCCAAAAAATTTTTCACGGCTTCAACGAACTCGACCGCGTGTTGATGTTGAGTTTCCGCCTGTTCACGTGACACAAGCGCAAAGTCGCCGTAATCGCTGTGCTGTCTGGCAATAAAAGCTTTGCCGATGTAATCGGAAAATTTTACGTTCAGTAAGCCCGTCTTGATGTATTCGCGGCGAAAGTAGCTTGTCACCGCCGAGTGTTTTTTAAAATCAACTTCTCGCTCCGACAACAAGGCACGAACGGCATTGAACATCGCGTAATAGGAATTCGTGACTGCAATTCTAAAATGTCCAAATCAATCATTGTCTCGGCAACTTCCAAACGCTCGGTTGCGCTGTCAAGGCGATACTTCGTCAAATCACGCAATGCGTTTTCCCTCCCTGAAAATGCTCCCGTAGTAGCCGATTTCGTTTTTGTACTCGTTGAAAATTTTGGAAGAAATAACCATCGGCGAAGACACAACATCAAAATCCAAATCCATTCGTACAGTGTCACTCCATACAATGTCGCTTTTGCGGCTGAGTTCGGCGGGGTCACCTTTGACAATCGCCGCGAAGTCGATATCCGATTCCTCGTCGAAGTCTCCGCGAGCATACGAACCGTAAAGATAAATCGCCTCGATGTCGTCGCCGTAAGCTTTGCGATAAGCGGCAACCACGCGTTTACAAATTTCGTCCATGTGCGGCATTGCGTTCATTTCAAACTATCTCCGTTTCGTCAAAATTTTCGGCGCGTAAAACTTCAAGGCAACGTTCCGCCAACGCGGAAGAATCTTCCGTAACAACGCCCCAAATAATTTTCGTATCGCGATTTTCGTAGTCGTAAATTATCTGATTGCTCATGTCGCTTATCTGTTTCCACGGAATATCGGAAAGCCGATCTTTCATTTCATCGGATAGGCCGTGCGACAATTCGCCAAGCTGTCCGATATAAAATGCGCTCACGTCAACCAAACGGTAATTTTCTTCGGCAATGAAATTTTCGTAAGTTTGAGCGTCTTCGCCAACGGCTTGCAACTTTCGGCAGTATTCCACCATGTGAAAGAGCCGATGTAAATCCGCCTGTTTACCTCGCATAAAGTAACACCTCATCTTTCGCGATTTTGTTCAAAAATTTTTCGCCCGCACCCACGGTGGTGAGCAGGTCTGTTTCAATGCCCAAAGCGCGTTCAATGTCGCCGTAAAGTCCGAAAAACTCAAAGCCCATTGGTCTGCCTAATTTAACCATCAAATCAATGTCGCTGAGTTCGTCCGCTTCGCCGCGTGCGTAACTGCCGAACAAAGTCATGCGCTCCACGCCGTATTTTTCGCAAATCGGGGCAACGGCGGCTTTTATTTCGTCTATCGTCAACATCTCAATTCAGCTCCTTTAGGCGTTCAATTCGCTTGCCGCAACGAAAATCCTTTACAAATCAAAAGAACCCCAAGCATAAGCTCAGGATTCTTTTGGTTGCGTATCAGCAATGCTCACGGCATGTAAGCTGTCTTGTTGACACTTGCAGTTTATCACGTCGAAAAAATTTTCGCAAATGCCACGCCGCAACAAGCCGCTTGTCACGGAAAAATTTTTTCGCTAAAATAAATATGCCCATGGTACTTCCTCTTGTACGCAGAAAGGAGGTGATACCGTGGTTGCAACATTTTTAGTGACCGTCGCAGCGGATGTTGTAGCAGGCGTAGTTCTGTACTTCATTTGCAAGTGGCTGAGTCGGCATTTCAGATAACAGACAGCACAAATGGGTATCGTTACTCCACAAAACGAAGAATCTTAAATGAAACGTTTGAACCCCGAGTTGGCAGACTCGGGGTTCTTTTTGTCCCATGGTGAATACCGTGATCGCAACATGTGCAGTTGTCTAAAACTACGCTTGCAGTTTATCATAGCCCCCGAATTTTTGCAACGACTATTCCATCGATTTAACTTTCGACTTGATGAAATTAATTTCGTCCTCGGTCAAGTTGTACTTGCGATAAAGTTGCTCGTCAATCTGCGCGACGGGTTTGCTCCAGTCAATGTCACTTGACGGCGTGAAATCTTGCAACGGAACTTTTGCCCACGTCGCCGGCGGATTGTCCTGCGTAACCTTCAGAATGCCCAGCATAACGCGACAAAATTTAGTCTCAATGTATATCTTGCAAGCCCGCGCTTCTGCCTCTGTATCAAACGCTCCGACCGTTATAAAGGTCTGTGTGTTGCCGACAAGCGGCGAGCCGACAAGCGGCGTACTAACCACTTCTCCCAAAGCTCCCGAACCGTTCGATTTTGGGACTAAAACTTTGTACTTTGTTAGCGGTGCGGGGTCGTTGATGTAATCGCGGCGAATCCATTTGTAAACCCGTTGCGACTTTATCAAACCAAGAATTTGAATATATTCGTGCCCATCGTTCGGCTTTGTATCAAAAAAAATCTTTGGCAGTTTTTCAAAGACACTCGTCTTTAAATCGTAAGCGTGTCCCGTGCTTAATTTGCTTGCCGCGTCGGGAAAATCTTCGTGCATTTTGTTCGTAAAGTGATAAATTTCTGCGGCAAACATAATTTTGCTGAACGTTTTGAAGTTCGGATTATCGACGCAAACTTTTTGATGAATGGGTTTCAATTCCTCAAACCTAAAGAAAGTTCCAATCGGCTCAAAATTTTTCGTCGCGTCAAATTCGGTAATAGCAACGCCGCCTTTGATGTCCGAGGTCGGAAAAGCGTCTTGGCTTTTCAAAAAAAATTTAACAACTCTAATATGTTCATTGTTAAGAAATTTTTGATTGAAGTCTCCAAGCGAAGTACCTGCATTTGACAAAAATCTTGCGGGGTGAATAAGGCTAGCGTGTTTAGTAACCGAATCTTGATACGTGATTCTCAAAAATTCGTGGTAAATGGGCGCGGAATAATTTTTGTTGTCACCGTTGCCGGCGGTTTGATAGGGCGGGTTGCCGACTACGGCGTCGAAAAACATTTTGCCTGCTCCTTTGTTCCAGAAATTTTTTTCGGTGATTCGGTTGATGAAACGCGACGGAATATTTTTCAGCTCCGTAATAAGTTCGCCGTAATATTCGGCGTTGACGGAACCTGCGCGATAGCCGAGCAGCGTGCGACGGGTGATAGTCTTCGCCATTGGCGTCTTGCAGATGACGAAAACATTTTCGCTGACGGTCGAATCCCAAAGGCGTTGAAGTTCGTCGAGATCGGTTTTATCTTCGCCGGTTTCGCCGAGGCGAGCGCGATAAATGCTGTAGACGACGTAAAGCGGATACAAGCCCGTTTTGGAATTAATTTCGAGAATTTTTTTATCGGGCGTGAAAATTTCAGTCGGGACGAATTGCGGCGGGTTTTCGGCAAAAAAATTCCAACCGCCAAAAACTTCGCTCATGTGGAGATTGACGACGCGCCACGGCGTAAGGACAGTTTCCTTGTCGGGATTTTTGAAGGTGGCGAACAGTTCGGCAATTTTTTTAACGCGTTCGGTCGGCTTGAGTTTGTCGGCGTCTTCGGCAATTTGGCGGACGCGGCGTCCTGCATTGATAAAATTTTCGGGGTCGTAATATTGCATGAAGTCTTTAAAAAATTCGCGAGTAACGCCGGCGGGCATGAATTCCGTCCAAGAGGCGTCGTCAACAATATTCGGGTCGAGAAACATTTCAAGAGTAAAATCTTCGTTCAAGGGAATATCTGCGCCGTAAATCAGCAACGGCATCCGAATCGACAGCCCGCGCAGAATCAAAATGGCGTCGCGTTTAATTTGTGCCTTACGATTATTTTCTTTTTGCTCGTCGGTCAGCGGTGTATGAGTTTTGCCTTTGCCGCCGTCGTTGCCCGTCAATCCTTGATCGTTGACATCGATTTTTTTTGTAGATTTTTTCGCGCCGACAATGCCCTTGAGAGTTTTAAATTTTTCCAAGTCAACTTTGGTCAAGTCGCGCAAGGTGTCGTTGTAAAGATTGTTGTCGTCAAAACCGTTTTGAACGATTCTTTCAGCCTGAGCGCGTTTGATTCGTTGCAAAAGTTTTTTGGCGTCAAGAGGTTTCATTTCGGAGCCTTCGACGGCAATGACGGGACAGAACTTTAACAGCGCGTCCAAAGTTTTTCTTTCGTCGTCAGTGGTTTTGCCCGGGCGAACGGAAACTTTAATCGAAGCGGCGAGCATTCTCAATGCCCGATAAGGCGCGAAGTCGAAGACGTAACAATTTTGTTTGGAGACGCCGTTTTCGTCGCAGGGAGTTTGCACGCGGAAAATCGTCTGCAGATAACTTGAAGCGGAAGTCAAATAATTTCCCGCGAGATATAAAACCGCCGTCCATTGTGGCACGGTGACGCCCGTCGTGAGCTTGCCGCAAGAAATTGTAATCGAGTAGTCGTTTTCGGCAATGGTGTCTTGAACAAGTTTAAGCGCGTCTTTGTAGGGAATATCTTCGTCGCCGTCGCCCGCCACATTCGCAATTCCGAAATTGCAAAAGACGCGGTGATTCTGCAGGAGCTGACTGAGTGCTTTGGCTTCACGAACGCCGGGGACGCGCCAGAGCGTGTGACGAAACATGTTGCAGAATTTTTCATTGGCGAACGGATAATTGCTGTCGTTTTCCGTGACGAGCAAATCGAGGAAACTTTTTACGTCGGCTTCGTGCACGAAATTTCCCGCGTCGTCGGTGCGGAAAAATTCTTTAAAGCTGAAGATAATGTCTTCGTCGTCGGAAAATTTTTTGCCGAGCAATTCGCCGAGGTTGTACGTCAAAATATTCATCGTCGGCAAATCGGCGTAAGGATTCGGGTCGTCGCCGTGCTCTGTCGCCCAAAGCTTTTTGGCGTGCTGTTCCATTACGTAATCCCACGTGTAAATACTTTCGGGCGAAAAATTTTTAATCAAGTTGAACGGCGTGCCGCTGAGGGCAAGGAATTTGGTTTTCTTCTTGACGAGTTTTTTGATGACGGCGTCGCCGCGAGCGGTTTGCGTGCCTTCGTGCGCTTCGTCGACGATAACAAAATCCCAAGTTTCGCCGAAAACGTCAGTGTTCTTGAAGTGTTTGCCGCCGACGATTTTTGAGCCGCGCAGGTCTTGAATCGAGGCGAAGTACACGAAATTTTTTTTGCTTGCCTGCAAGTCTTTAACGTCGGTGCCTTTTTGCCCGTAGATAAAATCTTCGTTGCCGTCGAAAATTTTTTTGAAGTCGTCGAACCAGCCCGCGTCGACAACGGGGCGGTGCGTGACGATAATTGTTTTGGCGAAATTCATTTGGCGAACGACTTCGAGTGCGCAAAGAGTTTTGCCGAAACGCATTTTGGCATTCCACAGAAATTCTTTGCCGCCGTGTTGAAAATGTTTGACGGTCTTGTTGACGGCAGTTTCCTGTTCGGGTCGCAGAATAATTTCTTCGCGAAATTTTTTTGACTTCAAGCCGGCAAGAAATTTTTTCCCTTGCTTGACGGCTTTGATTGCCTGAATTGCGGTCGGCAAGTCGAGTTCAAACCACTCGCGGGCGGTCGTGCCTTCGGGCGATTTTTTTTTGACGCCGGAACGAATCAAAAGTTCGTGAACTTCCCGGTCGCCGAAAGCTTTTCCGTTGTCGGCAACGGCAAGTTCCGCGTGCAAAGGTTTAGCTGCGACGCCCGCCGTGTTGGTGCAATCTTTGATACGTTTCTTTGCGGCGGCCTTGAGTTCGGAAGAATTCGGCGAAAGTTTTTTGACGGGCAAATCGGTTGAAATGGTCGTCTCGCCGATTTTGAGTAAATTTTTGTGCGCGTCGTCGGGTATTGCGTAGACGTAAATCAATTTGTAGCGTGATACTTCGTAAAAATTTTTCATCGTCGTCCTCCTTTCGATACAAGTTTTCGGAATTCAAATGGCTTGCCCGTCGCCCAGTCCATGATTTGGCAGAAAATATTTTCGGGCGGCGCAGGTTCGAACAAAGACAGTTGATTAGGATTTTTCGGCGGCTTGGCGTAAGGAATTGTATTTTTCAGCCCGTCCATCTGCCAAAAATTCCACGAAATGATTTCGGCGACGGCGATTAAAAAATCTTCGGGCACCTTGCGCGAAAATTCTTGCATGAAATATTCAACGACGGTCTCGAAAACATTTCTGCGCGCCAGAAACAAATTGTTGCCTTGAAATTCGTAGCCGTAACAACTTTGCACGGCGCGAATTGCCAGCGGACACCATTGCCCGACGGGTTGATTATATTCGCGGATGACATGAAATTTTCTGTCCAAAAGCCCGATACGATTTTTAATTTCAATCGGCTCGCCCGTGACGGCGTTGTATCGGCTGACGAGGTAGGGAGCTTCGCCGCAAGTTATCTCCAAAAATTTCGCGTCGATAAATTTTTGCCAATCGCGTTCGTCGCAAACCAAATCATTTTGAAGTTTGCAGACTTCGGGCGGCGTGAAAATTTCTGCGCGTTCGCGTGTCCGAAGTTTTTGGTCTTCGCGATTTTTTTCGTGACGCGGGCGAATCGAATAAACGTCGGCAATTTGAATTTCCGTCGCGCCGTGTTCGACGTTCGCCCAAAGAATATTGTTGCCCGTCGTTTGATCTTTCAACAGGATTTCGAGAAAATTTTTCATGCCGCAAAACTTTTGAGAATCGCGCAGATTTTTCTGATGTCGTCTTCGGACAAGTCGCCGTACATGGGCAAGCTCAAAACCTGTTGCCCGATTTCGTTTGCGACGGGAAGATTTTCGGGGCGCGACGAATTCAGTTGACGATAGCAGGTAAAATCACTGCACAGCGGATGAAAATATTTTCGAGCGTAGACGTTGAAGTTTTTGAACTCGTCATAAACAAAATCACGCGACCGCCCGAAAAGTTTTTCGTCAATGCGCACAACGTAATATTGATAATTCAACTTCACGTCATCGCCGCATTTCGGCATAACCGTAACACCCGCAACGTCCGCAAGTTCTTCGTCGTAAACTTTGTGCAGGCGAATTCGTTTTTGGCGTTCAGCTTCGACGTAGCCCAACATGATTCGTCCGACGGCCGCGCTGATTTCGTTCAACTTGCCGTTGATGCCGGGCATAACGACTTCTTCCTCGTTTTTGATACCGAAATTTTTCAGCAGATCAATTCGTTGCTTAAGGTGCGTGTCGTTGTGAGTCAACGCGCCGCCTTCGACGGTGTGATAAAGTTTCGTGGCGTGGAAACTGAACATTGAAATATCTCCGAAAGTTCCGATACCGCGTCCGCCGATTTCGACACCAAACGCGTGCGCCGCGTCGTAAACAACTTTCAAGCCGTAACGGTCGGCGACTTCTTGAATTTTTTCGACGTTGCAGGGCGTCCCGAAAACGTGCACGGCAAGAATCGCGGTCGTTTGCGGCGTTATCATTGATTCGATTTTGTCGGCGTCGATGTTCATTGTGTCGGCGTCAATGTCGCAGAAAATCGGGCGAATATTATTCCAGCTCAAGACGTGCGGCGTTGCGGCGAAAGTGAAAGGCGTCGTTATGACTTCACCGCTCAACCGAAGACTTTGGCACGCGACGATTAACGCGATTGTCCCGTTGTTGAACAGCGACAGATACGGAACTTTCAAATGTTCGGTGAGTTCGCGCTCAAGCATGGAATGTTGCGGGCCGTTATTGGTGAGCCACTTCGCCGCCCAAATGTCGCGCAATTTTTCTGTGACTTCCTCAATCGTCGGGAAGACGGGGCGCGTCACGTAAATTCTTTCGGGGAACGGTTCAATTTTCATCATCAGATTTTGCCTCCTTGTCGGCTTCTTTGCGCAGTTTTTCTGCGGCTTTGGGATTAATTTTTTCGAGATATTCAAGCGGAACTGAGCGGGGATTTTTTTTCGTCAGCTCATAAACTTTTCGATAACTTTCCAGTGCCTCATCTTTACGACCGAGTTCGTCGAGAATTTGCGCCTGCAATTCGTACGAGATAAAATTTTTTGCGTCCATTGAAATTGCGTGGGCAATGTCTTCAAGTGCAAGATCAGTTTCGCCGCGCATGTGACGCACGTCGGCACGATTCAAAAAGTTGTAAAGATTTTTCGGGTCTTGTTCGATAGCGGAATTCGTGTCGGCAAGTGCTCCGTCGTAGTCGCCGCAAATCGCTTTCGCACGCCCGCGAATCGCCAAACATTCGGCAAGGTCGTCTTGATTCGCGGCACGCATCGCCCGTTCGATTTCTTTGAGCGCAAGTTCGCCTTGCCCGTGGTCGTTGTAAACGTCGGCATTCACGCGCAGAGCTTTGGCGTATTTGACTTTGGCGTTGTCGGCCTCGTTACGAATTTTTTCCCAAGCGGCTTTACGTTCGGCATCCGCCTCGTGAATTCGTTGACGCGTGCGGGGATTTTCGCGTTTGTAAGCGTCCGTAACCATGGCTTGAATTTTTTCGCCGAGATTGTAAAGCGCAGCCAGTTCGCGCAATTCTTTGTAAGCCGGCTCATCGTTCAGAAAATCGATTTGGTTGCCGACACGCCGAAAATTCCACTCCTCAACAGTGTCGTAATCGTGAAAAGCCTTCGACAGCCCGCCCGCGAAATAATACGCCTTGATAGCTGCACTGTTGTCGTCGTCCGCCGTGTTGAAGGAATAAAAAATTTCCCGCCCGTTGATTGAAACTCTGTAAGCGCGTTCGTGTTTGCGCACGGTGACATATCCGCCGCCGTAATCAGTCATCATTTGCAAAAGTTTTTGTTCGCGCCGATCGGTATCGGGGTGGTCGCTGAAAGTTTGTTCACCGGGTTTGTCCTGCGCGTCGAATTCCAAAAAATCCCGCGTCTCGTAGCGCACGTAGTAGCCCAAGCGATTCATTGCCGCCGCGCCGCCGCCGGGGTTAAATCCCGCGCTTGTCATCAGGTAAAAGCCGCCCTCGTCCGCTTCATATTCGACGGGCACATTGATATTTTTCGCGATTGAGTAATCGACCATTGCGGAAAATTTGCTCCAGTCAATGTGCGAACTGCGACTGTTGTTGTCGATATTCATGCCGACGAACATTGCGCCGAGTTGTTGAGCGACGGCCTGCGCGTAACTTTTGGCGGAATGTTGCTCAAGCCCGTGCGTCATTTCGTGAGCAAGGACGGCGGCAAGTTGATTTTCGTCGAGATTGAGCCCGCGCACCAGCCCGCGATTTATGCTGATGTAATTCATCGGGTAACATGCGGCGTTAAATTTTTCGCTGTCGTTGACGCTCCACACGAACGGCAAAGAATTTACGCGCAATTCGTATTGTCCGTTGTTGACGAGCCGCGTCATAACCGAATCAACAACTTCAACGTCGAGTTTATTTTTGTCGACGCCGTTTTTTTCCATGTCCTGCTTGCGAACGGACATTTGCGCGTAGACGTTGTTGCCGAGCGCGAGCATTTCTTTCAGCGTGGATTGATACGCCGCCAAAACTCCGAGAGCTTCCGCCGCGATTGCCCACGCGTCCGCCGCAAAAACTTTTGCGGGCAACAAAATCGCCGCGACCGTGACGAATATCGTCAATGCATTAAAGATTTTTTTCATATCAATCACCGTGGCGATTATATAGCATAAAAAAAATCCCGTCGATTGTGATGGGAAAAAAATTTTTGTCCAACCGTTCGCCCACTGTTTAAAAAGCAGTCGCCGCATTTACGGGAAAATTTTTCATTCAGCTCAGCGTCAATAACGTCTGCAAAATTTCAATTCGGATTGACACTAAACTTTGACTTTGCTACAATGCAACCGACGATTTAGTTAAGGAAATAACAGACACGGATTGTTTTCAGCAATAAACATAAAAATTTCTCTTGCCGAATTTTGACGAGGGAATTTTTTCGTTTTATGAATCAAAGTTCTTTTCACAAATGAATTTTTCCACGAAGCTGACGGATCAGCTGACACAGATTATTTTTGGCAACGAATACAGAAATTTCTCCCGCTTTCGATTTTCATTGGCGCGGAGAAATTTTTTTTAGCCGAAATACTTTTCTTTCTGCGAAGGAGGCAAGTTTTATGACGTAGCGATTTTTCGGCTGACTTTTTCATTTCCAGGAAGGAGAGTTTTATCATGGCAGACATTAACAATACGACGGCTAGCATTCAGTTGCTCGGCGACCGAACGGCCGACAACATAACCAACACTGCTAATTCCGTCACAATCAACACTTTTGAAGGCGACGACACTGTTACAAATTCTGGCGAAAGAGCTTCCATCGTTTCAAGCGGCGGACGCAACGTTATCGACAATTCGGGCAACTATTCCACAATCCGAACGGGCATGGGCGACAGTACCGTCCTCAATTCCGTAACGGGCAGAGGAACTTTAATCGAAGTCGGCTGGGGCGACAATCTCGTTGAGAACCTCGGCGAATATGTCACCGTTCAGGGCGGCGGGCGCGACGATACACTTTACAACGGCGCGGACAACGTCACTGCCAAAGGAGGCAGCGGCGACGATTTCATTCACACGGGCGACGCCCAAAATTTCGTCTACGAATTCGATCCGGCTTTTGACGGGCACGACACAATTTACGGCTTTAACGAAACGTCCACGCTCAAAATCGTCAACATAACCACGGCAATTTACAGGCGCGTCACCGTCGGCAATAATGTCGTCGTCAAATTCGACAACGCGTCCATCACGTTCCTGAACGCGGCGGGATTGGCGAATCTCAACATTCAGGGCGGCACCGACATTTCAAGCTATCCCGTTTCCTCAAATCAAAACCTCACGGGCACGCCGGGCAATGACAACCTCAACAACGTTAATGGTAGCGGCATTGTCATTGACGCGCTCGAAGGCAACGACTATGTCAACAATCCGTACAACGAAGTTACGATTTTGGGCGGTGCCGACGACGACACAATCAACAATAACGGCAAATTCAATTCGATTTCGGGCGGCGCAGGCAAAGATTCAATTCGTGATTTCATGGGCGACCATAACACGATTGACGGCGGCGACGGAAATGACATCATTGAAGTTTGGGGCGAAAAATCTTCGATACTCGGCGGCGACGGCGACGATTCCATTTACACTTCGGGCTATAAATCCTCGGTTGACGGCGGCGCGGGTGATGATACCGTCGACGTGAGCGGCGAAAAAGTTTTTGCACTCGGCGGCGACGGCAACGACAAAATTAACGTTACTTTCAACGACGCGACCGTTATCGGCGGCAAGGACGACGACACAATCAAAATCGGTGATGAAGGTCTGCTCAATCCTCCGCAACATACTTTCATCGAGTACAACGACGGCGACGGCAACGACGTTATCGAAGGCTTTAACGAAACGTCCACGCTCAAAATCGGCGGCACTTACTCCACAATTCAAAGCGGCAATGACATAATTTTCAAAGTCGGCACCGGCTCAATTACGCTCAAAGATGCGGCGAACTTGACAAAACTCAACATTGACGGCATTGAAGATTCGGGAACAACCGCCGCTCCGAAAATAAATCCGCACAGCGTCAACGACGGCAATATAATCTGGGGCACGCCGAAAAAAGATAATCTCCACAACATCGGCAACGGGCAAGACGTGACGATTGACGCGCTGGAAGATGACGACTACATTTCAAATCACGGGTTGTGCGCGCTTCACTTAACGGACGTGCGGGCGACGACACGATTGTCAATTCCAACGCGTGGGATTACGACGACGATAACAATCTTGCTTACTATACGCCCGACTATTCGACGCTTGAAGGTGGTGACGGCAACGACTCAATTTTAAACAACGCCGAACATGTCACGATTGACGGTGGTGACGGCAACGACATCTTGAGAAGTTACGAAGGCGCATCCGTTGAAATTTACGGCGGCGGCGGTGACGATTACATTGTCAGCACCGGTGACGACGCTTATATCAGAGGCGGCGACGACAACGATACAATCTTCACCGAAGGCGGAAATGCGGTTGTCAGCGGCGACAAGGGCGACGATTACATTCAAAGCACGGGAGAAGCCGCAAGCCTTTTCGGAAGTCGCGGAAACGACACGGTCATAAATTACGGCAATAATGCCACGCTCGACGGCGGTGTCGGTGACGATTCCATTTACAACGGCGGCGACGACGTTCTTATCGAAGATTTGGCGGGCGGTCAAGATACCATTCAAAATTACGGGCGCAACGTCACAATCAACGCAGGTGACGGCGACGACTCAATTATCAACAACGGCGAAAATGTCACAATCGACGCGGGCGAAGACAATGACATTGTCGACAACTTTGTCTCGAACGTGACGATTAACGGCAACGCAGGCAACGACAATATCAACAACATGGTTGCCGACAAAAATAACCGCATGACTAACGTTAAAATTGGCGGCGGCAAAGGCGACGACGTTATCATCAGCAACAGCGACAACTCCACGCTTGACGGCGGCGACGGCGACGACACACTGGGAAATTTCGGCGGACAAAATGTTGTCATAAACGCGGGAGGCGGCGACAACTTCATCAGCAACAACGCGCTGGGAAAAAATGTCACCATCACGAGCGGCGACAGCTTTGACAGTGTTCAAAATCATTCCGAAGAAATGGAGATAAACACGGGCGCGGGTGACGACTCCATAGACAACACCGCCGAAGACGTGACAATCGATGCGGGCGCGGGCAACGACTACATCAAAACTACGGCGGACAGCGAAGTTACGATAACCACGGGCGCAGGTTCCGACACCATCGAACTCGGCGCGAACGTTGCTGTCGTTACCGTTGAGGACTTCGGCAAGGGCGACGAAATTTGGTTGCCGGCTCAAGCAAGCTCAATCACCTTCAACGGCTACGGCATTGACGTTAGCGGCGTAACCACACCCGACATTGAAATTGTCGGAATAGACAAGGTTGCAACCGGCAAATATTTCTGGCGCGTCGAAAACGGCGTTGCGACTTATTCCAAGCACACTTCGGCGGGCGCGGTCTTGTCGAACAACGGAATGAAAATCTTCTGGTCGGACAACGCCACAACCGAAGAGATATTTACAATCACCGGACTCAAAAACGGCTTGACTATCAACGCGGACGGATCGATTGACGGGCTTACGGTCAACGGCAACCAAATCACCGTTTCCAAAAACGTTTTGAGTACGACAGAAGTTTCTGTCGACAACGGCTATGAATTGGTTTTAGGAAACGACGTTCCTGTTTCAACGATTGTCCCCGAAATGTGGGAAGTGTCTGCCGATACCGGTAACACGTCAACAGTCACTTACACGGGCGAGTACACAACTGCAGGCTATAGAATCGTCGACGGCAAAATCAAGCAGTTTGCAGGCACTACGGGCGACGGTTTCAGCATTCGCGGACTTGCTCCCAATCTGAATTGCAACGGCGTATCTGTCGAAGGAATTGAGCTCAACGACAAGGAGATAACTCTTTCGGCATCGACGCTGATTGCTAACGGTACCAAAGCAAGTCTCACGGGCACGGGTTACACTCTTGCGCTCGGCGACGACTGCCAAAAACCTGTTACTCTCGGCGAACGTTGGCAAGTCGGCGGCACGACGGGATATTATGTTTCGGGCAACAAAACGGCGGGCTTCGTTTTGAATGCAAGCAAGACTTCGATCAGTTATTCCATGAAGTCGTTGCCGTCGGTAATATTCTCAATCAGCGGTTTGGCGGACACCATGTTGACGGCTGAGGATCTCAACGAAAATATCACCGTCAACGGCAAGACAATCACGGTCAATGCAAAAATCGTCGGCAAAAATTTCTCCGTTCCGAAAGGTTATGTCGCGGAGTTTGCGGCGGGCAATTACGCAGGTAAAAATTTTGCCGGCGGCTCCGACAAAGACACCGTCGACAATCACGGCGACAACATCTTAATCAGTGGAGGAGACGGCGAAGATTCAATCTGCACTGACGGACGCGGCGTCACGATTGAAGGCGGCAGAGGCAACGACATAATCGCGAGCAAGACGACGAGCGGCAACGTTTATCGCTATGCCACCGGCGACGGCTACGATATAATCTGCGGCTACAACAAAAACGACACGATTCAATTCACCGACGGCACACAAATCGGCGTGGCGAACTTCAGCTTAAAGAGCGGCAGCAACGACCTCACCATCAAAGTCGGAACAGGTTACATTCTCCTGAAGGATGCCGCAATCGACGGCAACGAATTTATTTTCACGGACTCCGACGGCAAAAAAATCGGGCATTGGACTTACTGGCACGGCAATTTCCTTGATGAAGAAGACATCATGCACATAAGTCCCCATCCGCCCGTCAATATTTTGAACGTAAATTTGCAGAACCTCAATTTGCTCGGCGACGCTCCCGCAGATCTCGACAACGCCGATTCGACAGACGATAATTCGGAACTCCACGTTCAACACGTCAACGGCTCTCTTACAAAAACTCCGTTGAAAATCACCGGCGACGAAGAAGACAACAGTTTGATTGGCGGCGCGGGCAAAGACACAATTATCGGCGGCGGCGGTGAAGATACTTTCGTCGGCGGCAAGGGCAACGATCTGTTCATTCACGACGGCGGAGATGTCACAATCGCGGACTACGGCACCGGCTCCGACAAAGTTTCGTTGGGCAATGCGCTTGACGGTTTCGATGTCAACGATTCGGACGTTATCCTTAATGCGGGTACCGGTTCCGTCACGATAAAAGACGCTGTCGGCAAAAAAGTCACCGTTATTGAAAACGGCAAGTCAACGACGGAAACTTACACGTTCGACGGCAAAACCAATAGCGCGGGCACGTCAATCAAACTCACTTCGTCGACGCAATCTTTTGCCGCCGATACAAAACTCGTGACGATTGACGGCGGCTTGACCAACGGCGCGACAATTAGCGGCAACGAAAAATCGAATAAAATTTTCGGCGGCGACGGCGACGACGTTCTTATCGGCATGGGCGGCAACGATACACTTTTCGGCGGCGCGGGTTCCGACGTGTTCATTTACGACAGCGGCAACGATGTTATCCTTGACTTCAACGGCGACGAAGATAAATTGGTCATCAGCACGGGAAAAGTTTCGTCAAGTTCCGTCAACTCGAAAGGCGACGTGGTTTTGAAAGTCGGCACGGGCTCCGTCACGATTAAAAAACTCGACGACGAAGACATTTCCGACGGCAAAACAATTACAATCTCCGACGTTGACGGCGAAACAACCTGCACTTACTTCAGCGAAAAAATCGTCAGCGACGACGGAAAAGTTACGCTCAACTCGAATTTCAAAGGCAGTTCTTACACGGCGGAAAAAGACATTTACGAAGTCGACGCCTCCGCCGTCACGAAAAAATTTGCGATAACCGGCAACGACGAAGACAACACAATCACCGGCGGCAAAGGCGCGAACTTGATTGACGGCGGCAAGGGCGATGATCTGATTATCGGCGGCGCGGGCAACGATACTTTTGTCACCGGCGCGGGCAACGATACCATTGCCGATTACATGACGGGTTCAAACAAAATTTCTCTCGGCTCCGCGCAGTTTAAAAATTATTCCGTCGACGACAGCGACGTTATCTTTTACTTTAAAGACGGTAATTCGCTTACGGTTAAAGACACGGCGGGCGAAAAAATTACGCTCGTTGAAAACGGAATATCTGTCGTGAACGTTTACGCGGAAGACGGCATGTTCAACACCGCGAAAACTGCCGTGACTTTGGCGGCGGATACTCAAATTTTCAGCGCGGCGAATTATTCCAAACTCACGACGATTGACGGCTCGGCAGTCGACGGCGAAGTTGAAATTATCGGCAACGGCAGGGCGAACAAAATTTACGCGGGCGACTTCGGTTCGACGCTCAACGGCGGCGGCGGCAACGATACGCTCTGGGGCGGCGACGGCTCCGACACTTTCATCTACAACCCCGGCGACGGCAGAGATAAAATTTACGATTTCGGCGCGGAAGATCAACTCCAAATCGGCGCGAACTTCGATGCGGTTCTCAAAAACAATTCCGTTGTATTCAAAGTCGGCACAACTTCCAATGCAATCACGCTGAAAGATTTTTCGGGCACGGAATTTGTTGCCAACGACGATACTTATCAACTCAACGGCTCAACTTTCACGAAGAAATAAACTTTTAAAGCTCAAAACTCAGATCTGTCAGCTCATGAACGGGCGTCAACTGCGGCGTCCGTTTTTTTTCGCGATAAACAAAAGTCGGAAGCAGTTTTCGACACGATTAACATTGCAATTACGGCAAAAAAAATCCCGTCGATTGTGACGGGAAAAAATTTTTTGTCCAACCGTTCGCCCACCGTTTAAAAAGCAGTCGCCGCATTGACGGAAAAAACTTTCGTCCAATCGTTCGAGCACTTTTTAAAAGCAGTCGTCGCGTTGACGGAAAAAATCTTCGTTCAATAAAGTTTGTGCGGGTCGGTTTCGGTCAGTTGCCGATAAATGAAATCCGCAAGTCCGATACCGCCGCCCTCGGCCGCTGCCTTGGTCAATTCTTCGTTGTACATGTCGCGATAAATTTCCATTGCGTTATCGTTGCCGTCGCTGAAGAGTTCATTTTTCGGGACGGTCTTCCACATTTCGTTGTACATCATCTTCAGCATAATCGCTTCGAGTTGCACGGATGCTTTTTTTATGTCTTCGTTACGTTGAGCAACTTCTTCGGCGGTCATTGTTTTTATCGTCGGGGAAGTTTTGTTGATTTTTTCGGTTGCCGCGTCGAGTTGCGCTTGGAACGAAGAATTTTCGTTTAACATCTGCGAAGTTTCGGGCGCGGTGTTCGTCGAATTTGTTTGCGGCATTAAATGTACGCCGTCAATCTGCATGAAAAAGCCTCCTTGTGTAGCTTTCAGCTTTTGGGATTGTAAACGTCACCCGCTTAAAGCTTAAATAATTTCCAACACGGCATGAATCGCGCCTGCCGCTTTCATTGCCTGCAAAATCGAAATGCAATCGCGGGGCGTGGCACCGACCGCGTTCAATGCGCCGATAATGTCGCTGACGCTCGTTGTGGCGGGCAGGACAACCGAACTTGAAAGTTCTTCACGGGCGTTGGCGGCGACTTCCTTTTTGACCATCGTCGTGCCGTAAGAAAACGGCGTCGGCTGAGAAACGTTCGTGTCGCTGGTAATTCTAATTGACAAGCCGCCTTGAGTTATCGCGCACTCGTCGACGGTGACATTGCCGCCCATGACGATTGTGCCCGTGCGTTCGTTGACGACGACTTTAGCGATGTTGTCGGGGATAACGGGCAGTTCTTCAATCGACGCGACGAATTCGACAATGTTCGCCCGATAATAACCCGGAATATTTATGTCGATACGTCCGGGATTTGCCGCGTGCGCCACGTCACCGTAAGCCGCGTTGATTGCGTTGGTGATTCGTGAAGCCGTCGTAAAGTCCGAACTCGACAAGCTCAAAGAAATTTGTCCGTTGCGTCCCAAATCATCTTCAAGCGTGCGTTCGACGATAGCCCCGTTGGGAATGGATCCCGCCGTCGGGAAATTTTTCGTGGCGCGATTGTTGCCGCGTCCCGCCATGAAACCGCCCGTCGAAACGGAACCTTGAGCGACCGCGTAAACATCGCCGTTAGCCGCACGCAGGGGAGTTTGCAACAACACGCCGCCTTGAATCGAATCCGCGTCACCCATTGAGCTGACGACAACATCAATCGTGTCACCTTCGCGCACGAACGGCGGGAGCGTGGCGGTAACCATGACTGCGGCAACGTTGTCCGAATCCAAATCCGCCGCTTGCACGGTGATCCCGAAACTTCTGAGCAGTGACACCGTCGATTGAATCATTTGGCGCGTGTCGTCGCTGTCGCCCGTGCCGGGTAAACCGACAACAAGACCGTAGCCCATAAGTTGGTTGCTCCGCACGCCTTGAACTTTTGCAACGTCTTTTATTCGCGTGACGGCGGATTCGGCAAAAACCGTCGTTGCAAACGCCAAGCACAAAAGGAGCGTCGCGAGTGTAAAAATTTTTTTCATTGCGTCACCTCTTTAAATGCAATTAGGAATTTGGAATTAGGAATGTGGAATTATAACGGCTGCAATTCCGAATTGCTTTTCAAACTGCGCGGTTGATTTTAAAATCATCCTCCGTTACTTCCTCGAAATTTTCTTCGACAAAGCGAACGCCATACCAGTACCAATCGTCCCCTTCGTCAAAGATAGCCCAGCCGTCGCCCATTTCATCATGAATTTTTTTTGCTTCATAATAGCCGCCGGCAATGAACGAAATTTCCTTCGGATTGTTTCCTATGTACCTAAGTAACATTGTCATCACCCCATATTTTGAACTTAAACTCAACTTTGCCGATATTTTCACACTGATACCAATGAATTTCTCTAACCAGTTCTTTTGTGCCGTCGGTTATAATCGCCGTGCCGCGACATTTGTACCAGTCTTGAGCTTTGGTTTTATCACCGTTCGGAAGAGGATAAGTTTCAATAAGCCGATTAACGCCGTCAATTCGCCGCAATGACTTTCACGCCCGTGACGGTTGAGCCTTTCTTTATAAACCATTGGTCTTGTTTTAATTGCTTTTCTGCCTGCACGAAAAATTTTTTTGCCATTGCGCTCAAATCTTGTGGCAAAACAAATTCTTCGCTGAGTTTAACTTCGTCGTCCATCAGAAGAGAATATTAAAAATCTGCGTCAAAATGCCTTGGCGTTGTTTTGCGTTCAAGGGGCCTTTGCCGTCGAATTTAAGCGTGGCGTCCGCAACTTTGTACGAAGGAACGGTATTATTCATTGTCACGTCGTCGCGGCGAATCACCCCGCGCAGAGTAATTTTGTGTTCGTCGCGGTTTTGCCAAATTGATTGCGTGCCCTCGATTATCATGTTGTCGTTTGGAAGAACTTCAACGACGGTGACGGTAAGTTGTCCGCTGAAACGATTGGTGTCGGTTGCGGAGCCGTCCGCTTGAAACGAATCGGAGCCGCTGACTGAAAACGCTTTAATAAAATCGAAAATGCCCGTGCCGTTGCCGACAGAGACCGAACCGGATTTACCATTTGTGCGGGACTTCGAGGCAGTCTGCGTCGTCGTTTCGCTGATGACAATCGTCAAAATATCGCCGACGTTACGCGCCTTTTTGTCGGCAAACAAACTCATATTGCCGTTGTCGACCCAAAGAGATTTCGCTTCGCCCGTGCAACTCGTCAACATGAAAGCCGCGATTAAAATTGCAAAAAATTTTTTCATGTGCTCACCTCCGAAAAGCAATTTGGAATGGGGAATTTGGAATGGGGAATTTTTTTACATTGAAACTTCCACGGTTTGAGAATCGATGACTTTCGCCGTCAAAACTTTTTCGGAGATTTCATTTTTGACTTTGATAAGCGAACCGATACGCCCGCGAGTCAAAGCAATTCCGCGAGCCGACGCCCGAATCCCGCGCCAGTTCAAAACAATCGTAACGCGCTGACCGGAATTGACGGCAACGGGCTGTTGAAAATAACCTTTGCTGATTGGCGAGCCGCCGCGAATAAATCTGTGCGGAACAAGACCGACAATTTCGTTGACATCTTTGACGAATTCATTGCGCCCGTCGATTGCAACTTCCGCTTCGTGAAAATCTTCCGCCGCCACGGGAACTTCAATCCGCAGATCGTGATTGGCGACAAGCACCGTGTCGTAAACTTTGACGCTTGCGGTAAAGCTGACTGTCCGCCAAGCCCGCCCGTTGAGATAAACCGTTGCGCGCACGGGCGTTAAACTTATGTAACTTATCTGCGCGGGAAGATTCGTGCGGACTTCGACTTCACCTTCGGGCAATTTCAAATCGGGCGGGCTTTGCATGAAAAGTATTTCGTGTCGACGAGTTTCGCCGCGTTCCGCCAATGCTTTTTCAAGTGCGTCGATTGCGATTGTCTGAAGTTCCGCGCCCGTCACCGTGTACGCAAAAACTCGCGGCGTCAGGCAAAATAAAATCAACGTCACGAGCAAGAAAAATTTCTTCATGTCAAATTACCGTTTCAACTGGTTGGCAATTTCAAGCATGGAGTCGGAAGTTGTTACGGCTTTGGAATTCGATTCGTAAGCGCGCTGAGCGACAATCATATTAACCATTTCTTCAACGATTTGCACGCCGGACATTTCGATTGTGCCTTGAGCCAAAACGCCCGCGCCGTCTTGACCGGGTTCGCTTTCAATCGGAGCACCGGACGCGGCAGTTTCCAGGAATAAATTTTTGCCGTAAGCGTAAAGACCTTCGGGATTGATGAAGCGCACAAGATTTATTTGTCCGATTTCGGTTTGCGTGCCGCCTGAGGGTGTGTCGGAAACTCGACCGTCCGAGCTGATAACGACGCTGTCAATCGTGGCGTTTTCGTCGAGCGTGATATTCGGCAACAACAAATAACCATCGCTGGTGACGAGCCGTCTGTTCGAGTCAAGCTTAAAAGATCCGTCGCGGGTGTAAGCCGTCGTGCCGTCCGGCATTTGAATTTGAAAGAAACCTTCGCCCTGAATGCCCACGTCGTTGGGATTGTCGGTTGTCTGCAACGGGCCTTGCGTGAAAACTCTGTGCGTGGCTGAAACGCGAACGCCCAAGCCGACTTGCAAGCCCTGCGGATATTGCGTGCCGTTGCCCGATGCGCCGCCCGCGTCACGTAAAGTTTGATACAGTAAATCTTGAAATTCTGCGCGAACTTTTTTGTTGCCGTAAGTGTTGACGTTGGCGATATTGTGCGCCACAACGTCCATGTTCGTCTGCTGCGCCTTCATGCCCGACGCCGCCGACCAAAGCGATCTCATCATAACGAGCCATCTCCTCAAAAAATTTTTTATAGCTGTCAGCTTTTATGTATTAAGCATTGCTTTTCAACGCGTGAACATTCCTGCAATGCCCGCGCTCATAAGTGAAACCAAAATCCCTGACAGAATCATATATTTGACGTTGCGGGAAATTAATTCGTTTTTATCTTTGTCGACAATTCCGTTGAAAGTTCCGAGCAAAATTCCGACCGTGCCGAGGTTGGCGAAACTTGTAACGAAAACCGTCAACACGCACTGCATGTGTCGGCTGAAATTTTCCATCAGCGGCTGAGCCTGCAACATGACGACAAATTCATTTGTAACAAGTTTCGTGCCCATGAATTCCGCCAGTTGAAACGCTTCCGCCTTGTCGGGCGTTAACAGCCATGCAAACGGGAACATTACCAATCCCAAAGCCATTTCCAAACTTAATGCGGGATTTATCAGCGCAAGTCCCGCGTTAATCAATTTCGCCAGCGACACGAACGCGATAACCATGCACGTCACGATAAAAACCAATCTGCCCGCGCCGAGAATCGAGTTGCCCAGAAAGTTGAAGAACGGCAATTTTTTTTCGCCGGCTTTGACAGCAAAAATTTCGTCGTCCTCATTCGGCGAAACTTCGACGGGAAATAAAATGTGCGCGAACATCAGCGCGTTGACCACGTTGAGCGGAATTGCCGTTAAAATAAATTCTGCAGGCATCATCTGCGTGTAAGCTCCAATCATTGCCGCAGAAACGCAACTCATTGACATTATAGCTATCGTCACACAACGTCGCGTCGAAACTTTTTTCAGTTGCTCAGACGAAACCGCTTCAACATCCGGATTTCCGAGCACGACCATTTCAACCGCGTAAAACGATTCAAACTTCGGCGCACCCGTCAAGAAACTCAATGCACGTCCGATCCATTTTATCACGAACGGCATAATTCCGACGTAATTCAATATGTCGAACATCGGAACAATCATCAATAGCGGCAAAAGCGCGGCGGTGATGAAATTCATCTGCGGGACGTTGACCCAGTTCGGCAGAGCAAACGCAACGCCTTCATGCGCGATAGCTATCACGGCAACAAACACGTCCGCAATGACGACAATTATTTCGCGCCCGATTGTGAACGAAGTCAAAAACCAGCCGACGAAAATATTTAGCGCGAAAAGTTTCGCAACGGTGACTTTGTTGATTGCCCGCCTGTTTTGCGAAAACAACACGGCGATTGCCAAAAAAATTATCAATCCGATTACGTTGACGATAACGAACATTGCGGTTACCTCAAAATCTTTCGACGTGCCCGAATTCGACACGAGCAAAAATCAACGGGCGAGTTTCGGGTTTTTCGCCGATAGTTACTGCCGCACGAAAATTTTTCTTCGCCGTGTCAAAAAATTTTTCGTCTGAACAATAAAGCGTCGCAAGACTTTCGCCCGCGTGAACTTCGTCGCCGAATTTTTTCCGCAGAATAATTCCCGCCGAATAATCAATCGGGCTGTCTTTGGTTTCGCGACCCGCACCGAGCATCACGGAAATTTCGCCTCAACTTTCTTCGGTCGCACAAAAAATTAAAACCGTCATAAGATTTATCGTTCAGATTGTATTAGGCTTTAACCCTTTTTGCAAGCGCAAATTGTTTTTTGAACCGGCATAAATTTTTACACGGCTTTGAACGCGAACGGGCAAAAAATTTTTCTGAACTGCCATAAGTTTTTCAGGGTTGGCTGATATAATCGCCGAAAATTAAATTTACGTTAGAGGTGACGGTAATGAAATTGGGGAGAATTTTGGCGACGGTGGTTCTGATTTGCGCCGTGAGTTTTTTTAACGTATGCTCGGCGGCGGCTCTCAAATACGGCGACAGAGGCGACGAGGTCAAAGAAATTCAAACCTATTTAATCGCGCAGTGTCTTTTGCAAGGCGAGGCGGACGGCGTTTACGGTTCGTCGACGGTTAAAGCGATAAAAGATTTTCAATCGGCTCTCGGCTTGGACGCGGACGGCGTTTGCGGAACAATCACTTACAAAGTTTTGCGGGCGGCGGCTTACGACGAAATTGACATTTATAATTTTTCACTGAATGATTTTCTTGCGAACGATAACGGCGATTATGACGTTAAAACCATCGTCGAACCCGAAGAAAATTACGGCGGCGATTCCGAAGAAATTTATTACGGTGGTTCTGAAGAAGTTCCCGAATTCAGCAGAGTTGTGCGCGTCGAGGCGACGGCTTACAGTCGTTTTGAAGACGGCATGAGCAATTACACTGCTCGCGGAAATTTCTGCCAACGCGGCGTCATTGCGGTTGATCCCAGTGTCATTCCGCTCGGCACGAAAGTTTTTATCCCCGGTTACGGCTACGCGGTTGCCGATGACGTTGGCGGCGCGATTGTCGGAAACATTATCGACATTGCTTTCGACAGCGTCGAAGAGTGCTACCAGTGGGGACGCCAATTTATTGACCTTTACATAATCGATTGACGGAGGGAAAATTTTGTACGAAATATCTGTTCGGGCGGCTTTCGAGGCTGCCCATTTTATTGACGGCTATGACGGAAAATGTTCGCGCCTGCACGGGCACAACTGGATTGTCGAGGCCGTCGTTCGCGGTGACAAATTGGATTCGCTCGGCATGTTGATTGACTTTAAAATTCTCAAGGCGGAGCTCAATAAAATTCTTGACGAATTCGACCACAGATTTTTAAACGACCTTGAAAGTTTCACGACGGAAAATCCCACGGCTGAAAATATTGCACGGAAAATTTTTCGTAAGTTGGCGGCGTCCGAAATTTTTTCAGAGTCTACGAAACTGCACGCCGTCAAAGTTCAAGAGACGCCGCATTCCTGCGTGACTTATTATGAGTAACGCCAACGTTGTGGAAATTTTTTCGTCCGCGCAGGGCGAAGGAAAATTTTTGGGCTGTCGACAAGTTTTCGTGCGTTTGGCGGGTTGCAATCTGAATTGCAATTTTTGCGACACGGATTTTAACCGCACGGAATTTTGTCGCGTGGAAACTTCAGCCGGCTCAATGACTTTCCGCGACGAAAAAAATCCGCTCGACGCCGCGCAGGTTGCCGAACTGATAAAAAATTTTTACGACGAAGTTCCGACGCATTCGATAAGTTTCACGGGCGGGGAACCGCTTTTGCACGGGGAATTCATCCGCGACGTTGCCGCACTTACCAAAAATTTCAACGCGAAAATTTTTCTGGAGACGAACGGCACACTTCCCGACGAGTTTGAAAAAATTTCCGACGCGATTGATTTCGTCAGCATGGATATAAAATTGCCGAACGTTGTCGGGAAAAATCTTTTCGGCGTCCACGAAAAATTTATGCGCGTCGCCCGCGAAAAAGATTTGTGCGTTAAAATCGTCGTGACGGGCGAAACTTCCGACGATGAATTTATTTCGGCGATTGAAGTTGTGGCGAACGTCGACGAAAAAATTTTTGTCGTCCTGCAACCTGTCACGCCCGTCAACGGGGTGAGCGCGGTTCCTGCAGGAAAAATTCTGGCGTGGCAAGCAACTGCCTTGCGTCGTCTGAAAAATGTCCGCGTCATCCCGCAGACGCATAAATTTATAAACGTGCTTTAGGAGGTCTCATGCAGACTTATTTTTTTTGCGCCCGTGACGTTCGCGACTATCTGCAAAATTTTCCGCAGGTCAAGACGCTGAAATTTCCGCCCGACGAATTCAATCCGACGGGCTTCATGAAAATTGAACGCATACAAAATTTTTTGCGCAAGGAAATTGTCGGCTGTCACCCGAATTGCGACGAAGGTTTAAGCGCGCCGATTGCTGGCGAAACGGGCATTGACGGCTTGCGGCTCGATTTTAATTTTGGTCTGCGGCTTGACGTGCCGAAAGGAAATTTCCGCGTGCGAATCGGCGAAGTCGACGGACAAATTTTCTTCGACGCGAAAGTTTCCGACATGCGAATTGTTTCCGTCGAAAAATATTTTATCCGTTGGCAAGTTGAAGTTTTTTTGGACGACGAAAAAATTTTTGCTCACGCGCTCGATCTCGAAGGGCAAGACGTGCTGATTAATTCGCTGACAAATGCACTGGGCGATAATTTGGCGATTTTGCCCGCCGTCGACGAACTGCGCCGCCGTCACCGTTGCAATGTTTCGCTTCGTCTGCCGAAATATCTTCGCGAATTCGCCGCGCATGTTTATCCCGAAATTAATTTGGTCGACGCAGCGGATTACGAACATTACGCGACGTACAGCCCGAATTTTATTCGCAGTAGCGTTCCGATAAATCCGATTGACGCTCGCGACGGAAGCATTTCGGAAGTTTTTGGCGCGATTTTCGGCGTTGAGCACTTCAAGCCCGAAAAAAGTTTCAAGCCGACTGAGCCGCCCGTCACCGACGCGCCGTATGTTTGTATCGGCGTGCAAGCGTCAATTCCGCAAAAAGGTTGGCTTTATCCTAACGGCTGGGATATTGTCGTCGATTATCTGAAAAATTTGGGCTACAGAGTTTTTTGTATCGACAAGAACGCGCAGGAAACTTCGGGCGGTTTGACGATTCGCAAGCCTGAAGGTGCCGAAGATTTCACGGGCGATTTTTCGATCATGGAGCGGGCGAACATGCTTTACCACGCGAAATTTTTTGTCGGCTTGTCGAGCGGGCTTGCATGGCTGGCGGACGCGGTGAATTGTCCCGTCGTAATGATTTGCGGCTTTTCGCAGGATTGGGCGGAATTTGGTACGCCGTGGCGCGTTGCCAACCGAAATGTTTGCAACGGTTGCGTCAACGATATTCGTACCGAAAATTTTTGGAGCGGAATTTGTCAGCGACATAATGGCACGCCGCGAGAATTCGAGTGCCAGAAAAAAATTTATCCGCGACAAGTTTTGGACGCGATTGAACGTTTGATTGTCGAACAAAATTTATTGCCGTAAAAAAATCCCGACAGTCGATTGACCGCCGGGGATTTTTTTGAGTCGCGTTACCAAATCAATTCCACATTGCATTTAAAAGCTGCCGCCGCCACCGCCGCCGCCGCTGTGTCCGCCGCTGCTTCCGCCTCTGTTGCTTGATTTCTTCGTCCTGCTGATGTTTTGAAACAAAAACATGTCGCGGTTATCCGTAAGCTTGACGGAATTTCTTTCGAGATAATCCGTCGCCTCCGCCGCGTGGCGAATGTTGCTCATCTTGCGGATAAGGTACGAGCGAATGCAGAAAAAAGCAATGATCGCGAGAACAACTGAGGCACCGGCTCTGAGGAGAAAATCTTCTTCGGCGGCTTCGGCGTCGACGTAAGAAGTGTGATTCGTTTCGTAGTAAGCCATCATCGAATCGACGCCGTCGACGAAATTGTTGCACGCGCCCACATAATTGCGGCTGTGGAGTGCCGGCTCAATTTGTTTTTTCAGGTAAGGGATGCCGTCTTCGGTCGTAATTATTCTCATCATTGTGTTATCGGTCGCCATTTCGTAACGGTGATTGTCCATTGAGACGAGCAAAACAATTTTGCCGTTCGGAGCCGAAGGAAGTTTGTTTCGCATGTTGTCCGAAGCGGTGATTATGTCTTGACCGTTCGTCGACTTCACGAAAGAAATTGCGATTTTAACTTTGTGCGCCTGTTCGACGCGCTGAATTTTTTGGTTGAGCGAATTAATGTCCGCCGCAGACAACAGCCCGCAATTATCGCTGACCGCCGAAACTTGTTTGGAAGTGACGGGATTGTCGGGGAGCTGAGTTGCCGCGTTCGCCACGGAAAAAGTTATCACGAAGAAAAACAAGGTGAAAAGTCCGAAAAATTTTTTAATCATGTTGCCGCCTCCTTACAGTGTCGACAAAAGCATAAAAATCACCGGCATGATGAAATAAAACACCGGCAACAACACCAGCGACATCAGCGCGGGATACAGAATCGCTTTCATCGAATCGTAGGGCAGGGAGCCGACGACTTTGCCCGTTTGTCCGTTCATCATGAAGGTATACGGCTTGTTGTTATAACGCGTCGTCAAAATCCACACGGGCACCATTGCATAGCTGACCTTGCCGACATCTTTCATGACGGCGGCATTTTCGACTTGCACGGCGTCGTAATTTTGAACGGTGCTTTTCAAAACTTCAATCGTGCTGTTCTCGACGCGTTCATTTGCGCGAGGCGTGCAGGCGGCGGCGTCCATGTCGTATTTGTCGGCAAGATAGCCCGTGAAGTAAGCCGCGCTGAATTTAACCATTTCGCCGTAATCGAACGGCTCGATGCTGTCCATGTAATCGTCGTCCATTTTTTTTGAGCCGTCGACGGGAATTTTACTAAAGCTCATTGTGCCTTCGCGTCGGCATTTGTAAACTTGCGTTTCGGTGATGTTGTAATCTCCCGAACTGTATCTGCGAATTTTTTCGGCACGAAAATCAACCTGCGCGGAAACTTTTGAGTCGAACAGCCAGAAAGGAACGTACATGGCTTGAATCGCCTCGACGCGGTTGTTTGCTGTGAAATCGCTCGGCAAAAGCGTGCGGCCTTCGTAAAATTTTTTCAACGCGGCAACGGCCTCGTCTTTGGTTTTTTTGAACGGGATAACGAAATCGGGCTTTAACATGCCGTCGAAACGTTTCGGAATCATCGTGGGGTTGCCGCAGTAAACGCATTCGGTCGCCATTGTGTTTTCGTCGCAGACAATTTCCGCGCCGCAACTCGAACAGGTGAACGCGTGCAGTGCCTTCGCTTCGTCGCTTGACCACTCTGAGCCGGCGTCGTCGGTTTCCCATTTCGCCTCTTGAGCTTCCGCCGCACGAGCCGCAAGTTCCTGTTTGTCGCGGAAAAGTTCTTCAATCGCGCTGACTTCAAATTCCGTACTGCAGTATTCGCAGGTGACGGTTTTCTTGCCCGGCAAAAAGCTTAGGGGTGCGCCGCAGTTCGGACATTTATAACTAACCGAAGAATTAGCCATTTGAACGCCTCCAAAAATTTTTTCGCGCCGATTGTAGCAGAAAATTTTTCTTTAGGCAAAAAAAATCCCCCATCACTTTTGACGAGGAAAATTTTTCATTGCGCATTCCCAATTCAGAAGTCGCCTTTGTTCGGGTCGTCGGAAGTTTCTTCCAAGTTGTTTTCTTTCCAGCGTTTGTAGACGACGAATTCATCACGATTTGTTGTCAAGTTCAGCGAATCTTCTTTCATGTAGTTCGCCGCATTCGTCGCGTGCCGAACGTTTTTCATCTTATCGATTAAAACTTTGCGGGCAATAAAGAAGAATATTATTTCAAAAAAAATCGTGCCGATAACGATCATCGGATCAATCAAGTTACCGCTTGTTGCGTTATCATACAAAAATCCGGCAAACGCCAATACCAAAAATAGTATCAGACAAATTTCTTTCACCGAAAAATCTTTCATGTTCAAAACTCCTCGCTACTGATTCAAAAACAAAATGAGCATCGTCAGAAGATACGCCACCGGCAACCCCGCGAGCATGTACAGTGCCGGCCAAATAATCGCTTTCGTCGAATCGTAAGGCAATGCGCCGACGAATTTGCCCGTCTGCCCGTTCATCATGAAAGTATACGGCTTGTCTTGATAACGCGTCGTCAAAATCCAAACGGGCACCATTACATAATTGATGTTGGGAAATTTTTTGTCAATGTCCGTGGTCTCAACGTAGACATCGTCATAACCTTTGACGGTATTTCGGAACTTAGCAAGCGTGCTGTTTTCGACGCGTTCATTGATTCGGGGCGCGCATTCTTCGGCGGAAACGTCGTATTTGTCGGCGAGATAGCCCGCTAAGTAAGCCGCGCTGAATTCGGCAAGCTCACTGAAATCAAACGGCTCAATGCTGTCCATGTAATCATCGTTCATGCGCTTGGAGCCGTCGGCGGGAATTTTTTCAAAGTTCAGCGTGCCTTCGCGTTGACAGTTGAAAATTTTTTTCTCGGTGATTTTTTGCTTTGTGACGTGCGTTGTTCTCGTTTTAACTTTTTCTGCGCGAAACGTAATCTGCGCGGAAATATCTACGTCGAAGAGCCAAAACGGAACATACATCGGTTGAATTGCTTCGACGCGGTTGTTGGCTGTGAAATCGCTCGGCAAAAGTTTCTTGCCCTTGTAAAATTTTTTCAGCGCGGCAACTGCATCGTCTTTGGTTTTTTTGAACGGAATAACGAAATGCGGTCTCAACATGCCGTCGAAACGTTTCGGAATCATCGTGGGGTTGCCGCAGTAAACGCATTCGGTCGCCATTGTGTTTTCGTCGCAAACAATTTCCGCGCCGCAACTCGAACAGGTGAACGCCTGCAAATTTTTAATTTCTTCGTCCGTAAATTGTGACGCCCGTTGATTTTTGTCGCGATAAAATTCATCAATCGCGCCGGCTTCAAATTCCGTGCCGCAAAATTGGCAGGTGACAGTTTTCTTGCCCGCCATGAAACTCAAAGGCGCGCCGCAATTCGGGCATTTGTAACTGACTGAGGTATCCGCCATTTGAACGCCTCCCAAAATTTTTTCGTGTAGATTATAGCACGTTGCACAAAAAAAATCCCCGACGCTCGGTCGAGGAAATTTTTTATCGTTGTTCGGGATTGTATTGCTGATTCGGATCGTACAGTTGTTGCGGATTCTGGTTGTATTGTTGGTTTTGGTCGTACTGTTGTTGATTGTAACCTTGCTGATTCGGGTCGTACAGTTGTTGCTGTTGTTGCGGATTGTATTGCTGATTTTGGTCGTATTGTTGTTGTTGGGCGTAAGCTTGTTGTTGCGCGTTGTAATTTTGGACGTAAGCTTGTTGCGCCGCCTGCTGATTCATGCTGAGTTTTGCCTGTTGTAAAACTTGCCGAGCACTTTCCAAACCGGCTTGAGCTTGTTGCACGCCTTGAAATGTATTCGTGACGTAACTTATCAGCTGGTCGAAAACTTGATTGGCGTAACGGTCGGCGTCGTCTTGCAGTTGGCGGGCATTTTGCCGCGTCCGCTCCATGATTTCGGCTTCCTGTTGTTGCGCCTGATTTAAAACCATTCGAGATTTTTCGCGTGCCTTGACGACAATATCATTTTCGTCAACGAGTTGTTCCGCTTGAAGTTTCGCCTGCTTGATCATGTTGTCCGCTTCAAGTTGTGCGTTCTTTATGATGTTGTCGCGTTCGCTCATGATTTCGTCGGCGCGTTCCAATTCCTGCGGCAGATCTTTTCGCAATTCTTCGACAAGGTGAATCAAGTCGTCTTCGGAAATGACTGCCTTGTTCGTCAGCGGCAGGTGTGACGCGCTCGCCACGAGATTTTCTATTTTACTCAATGTGTCGCGTACTGCCATAAATCATACCCTCTCGTGTTCGTTTTGGTTGACGGGATTAAATTTTCTTTTTGGTCTGCAGAGCAAACTCCACGCATTCCGGAACAAGCCCGTGCACTTCGCCGCCGAATTGCGCCAGTTCGCGAACTCCCGAAGAACTTATAAACAAAAATTCGGGGGCTGTCAACAGAAAAATCGTGTCGACATTCGGGACGAGATGCCGCATCATTTGCGCCTTGTTGACTTCGTATTCAAAATCAGCCGCCGAACGCAGCCCGCGAATAATCATGTTGATGTCGTTCGCTTTGATGTATTCGGAGGCAAGTCCGTCGAAAGAATCAACCGTCAAATTTTCGATATGGACGGTCGCTTCGCGCAACAGGTCAACGCGTTCCTGCATGTCGAAGAGATATTTTTTTCGATTGTTGATGAAGACGCCGACAATCAATTCGTCGACAAGACGCGACGCCCGCTCAAAAATGTTTATGTGGCCGTTGGTGACGGGGTCGAAACTGCCCGTGCAAAGTGCTTTTTTCATGATGATGCTGTCCTTTCAAAAATTTCAAATGCCGTCGTGCTCCCGCAGATATTTTTTCGGAGGAGTGAAAAATTTTGCGGTAAGTCCAAATTTTCCGCCGCGCCGTGTTCGACAATCATAAGTCCGCCGATTTTCAGCAAGTTCAGTTCCGCGACGAGCGTCAACGATTTTTGCGCAAGTCCCGTTGCATACGGCGGGTCGCTGAAAATTAAATCGAAACTTTTTTCGCCGAGCCGTCGAAGAATTTTTTCAAAGTCGCCGCGCAGGATTGTGCACTCCGTGAATTTTGTTCGCCGAATATTTTCGCGAAGAATTTCCGTCGTCGCCGCGTCGATAAAAGTTGCGGATTTTGCGCCGCGTGAAATTGATTCGAGACCGAGCGCGCCCGTGCCCGCGAAAATGTCAAGCACCGTTTCAAGTTCCGAAAAATTTATCAGCCCGTTCAAAATGTTAAACAGCGATTCTTTGACGCGGTCGGCGGTCGGACGTGTCGCAAGTCCTGCGGGAGTTTTCAATTTCAAGCCGCGTGCTTTTCCCGTGATGATTCGCATGATTCAACGGAGCAAATCAATTTTTTCAATCTCGTAACCGTTACGATTGAGCGCGGCGATAATTCGATCAATGTGCTCGTGATTGTGCGTTTCGACAGTGACTTCAAGCCCGACTTTTTTGAAGCTGTCGGTAACGCGTGCTTGATCGTGTTCGAGTTTGATGACGTTGGCATTTTCTTCGGAAAGAATTCGCGACACATTCAACAATTCGCCGGGCTTGTCGGCGAGCAACACGCCGAAGCAAAAAATTCGTCCGCGAACAATCAAAGCTTTGTCGATAAGCGCGCTCAAAGTTGAAATGTCGATATTTCCGCCGCTGACGATGGCAACGACTTTTTTGCCTTTGAAGTCAAGTTTATTCAATGCCGCCAAACTCAAAACGCCCGCGCCTTCGGCAATGAGTTTGTGCTTTTCAATGAGAAACAACAAGGCGGACATAATTTCCATTTCGTTGACGGTGATAATTTCGTCGAGATATTTTTTGCAGAAAGCGAAAGTCAAATCGCCCGCAGTCTTCACCGCGCAACCGTCGGCAACCGTGTCGGAACTTTTGAGCGAAACAATTTTGCCCGCGTTTAAAGCCGCTTTCATGCACGCCGCATTTTCCGGTTCGACGCCGATAACTTTGACGTTCGGGCTGACAACTTTCGTAGCCAACGCGACACCCGAAGCAAATCCGCCGCCGCCAATCGGAACTAAAATCGCGTCCACGTCTTTAAGTTCGTTGATAATTTCAAGCGCGGTCGTGCCTTGTCCCAAGATGACTTCCAAATCGTTGAACGGGTGAACATAAACATAGCCGTGCGCCTTGCAAAGTTTCAGGCTGTGTTGATAAGCCTCGTCGAAACCGTCGCCGTGCAAAACGACTTGCGCGCCGTAAGCTTTGGTTGCCTCGACTTTCAAAATCGGCGTGGTCGCAGGCATACAGATGACAGCTTTGACGCCGAGTTTTTGTGCCGCGAACGCAACGCCCTGCGCGTGGTTGCCGGCAGACGCCGTGATAACTCCGCGTTTTTTTTCGTCGTCGGTCAAGTGGCTGATTTTGTTGTACGCGCCGCGTAATTTAAATGCGCCCGTGTGTTGCATGTTTTCGGGCTTGAGAAATACTTCGTTGCCGCTCAAGTCCGAAAAAAAATCGCTCGGGATGAGTCTCGTCTTCTTGACGATACCCGCGAGCTGTTTATCGGCGCGGTACACGTCGGCAATCGTCGTGCGTTCGACAACGTCGGCGGCGTCAAAAGTTTTGGCGTCGTCCGTGTCCGCAGTAGCTTTTTTGTCGCTCAAAATTTCAAACCTCCCGTTTTAACAATTAGGAATTAGGAGTTAGGAATTAGGAATTAAAATCTCCCGTTGCTTAATGCAAATAATTTACCATTACGGCGGCGCGGCGTCAAATTTTTTTGCAGGGGAAATGCCACGCGTCAAGAATCAATCCGTTGCCAAAAAATTCTTCGCCGAAGGAGGTAACTCTTTGGAAACAACCCTGCAACTCACCAACGACGAAAAAAATATTCTTGAAGGCGTCTACGGCAAGCAAACGAGCGGTTACAATCCCCACAGGCTTGAAGCGATCAAAAATTTGTCCGCGCAGGAGAAAACTTTTTTCGAAGGCAGAACTTTTTTGTCGCCGCATTTTTTTGTTCACACGCTGTACAAAGTTCGCGGCTCCGTCAGTCCCGTCAAATTTAATTTCGTCGTCTCGAAAATTTTTGACGACAACGAAAATCTGCGCGCCAATTTTTGTGATGTCGGCACGCGCACGGTTAAAGTCATTCGTTCGTCGGAACAGGTCAAGCCTGAAGTAATTTTCCGCAACTTGACGGACAGCGCAGATCTTGACGACGACTTCCGAAAAATTTTTGAAGCCGATTCGCGCCGCGACCTTGACTTGAGACTTGATCCGCTGATTCGTTTTGCGGTGTACAAGACGAGTGAAAACGAATTTGCCGTGCTGGTGACGTTGGCTCAACTTATCGCGGAAAGTTTCGACGCGGAAAATTTTTTCGCGCAAATTTCGGGCGCGCCGGCAGAATCAAACTCAACAAAAGTTCCCGAAAAACTTCCGCCGAAAAATCAAGAGGCAATTCGCGACTACTGGGCAAAAATTCTCGACAACCCGCCGCCGATTTCCAAACTTCCCAACGAGCAAGAATCTTCGGGCGCATACAGTCAAAAAATTTTTCGCACGTCAATTCCCGCCGAACTTGTTTCCGAACTCAACGAGCGTTCGCAAGGCAACCGCATGATGCTTACGGCGATTTTGCAGAGCGCGTGGGGGTTCATGTTGCAACTGACGAATCAGCGACGCGATTGTTTATTCTGCGAAGTTTTTTCGTCGGGCAGTGAAAATGATTTCACATTCAACGTGATTCCCGTGCGCATGACTTGCGACGACGATTCGACCGTTGAGCAAATTCTTCGTGCGCAATTTCGCCAAATGATTATCTCGAAACCTTACAGCTTGAACGATTGGACGATTCTGAACGATTTGACGGGGCAACGCAAATTGTTCGACCACTGTCTGCGATGGGTGGACGTTCCGCCGCAGGGAATGAACTATATCGCGACGCCCGCCGAGCCGCACGGTAAACTTATGTTTCGCGGGGCGTGGGATTCGCAAGGCATGAAACTGGGCGCGTACTTTTATTACTTCAAGGAAAATTTAGTGCTCAGTTTCCTCTACGACGAAAAAACTTTTTCGGAACATGGCATCGAACAACTCTGCGAACTTTACAAAACAATTCTGCGGCACATTCTGGACGATTGGATTGCAAGTTATTCCGAATTCCTTGAGCGGATTGGCAGCCGTCGGGAAGCGGACGAAAAGCCCGAAGAAATTTCCGCAGAGGAACGCCGCAGAAAACTTCGCAATTTTATCGGGCAACTGCCGATTTTGCAGGGACGCCACGAAGGGACAATCGATCTTTTCGTCGGGAAGTCGCAAATGTTTACGCTTTACGAAGGCGACAGAATTTCGAGCAAAACGCTTGATAAAAATTTTGTTTTCGTTGCGGACGGAATTTTGTCGCGCAACGCCGACACCGGCGACGGCTGGTACAACACGCTGGACATAATCGAAAAAAATACTTTCGTAAATCCGACGTATCTTTTGGAAGAACGGCCGTTTAAACTTTCCGCAACGGTCTTGTCGGACAAAGCGGAACTTTTGGCTATACCGCACGATTTTTTTGTCGACATCCTTCGCAGAAATGTTGAAGTCACTTTTTCGGTGATGAGTTACGCGCTGGAGCAAATGGGGCGTTATCAAGCACTGTGGTTGCTCTCTTCCGATTATCGGACGCCGCGTTAAAAATTTTGTTGCGCTTGCCGATTCGGATAATCTCTTGTAAAATTACGGTTGCAAAAATTTTTGGAGATGATTTCATGGAACGAGTTTACAATTTCAATCCGGGCCCCGCGACATTGCCCGTGGAAGTTTTGCGCGAAGCTCAGGCGGAATTTTTGAACTTCGACAATTCGGGCATGTCGATCGTCGAAATTAGTCACCGCTCAAAACCCTACGAAAAAGTTCACAATCAAGCCAAAGCCGATATTTTGGAACTGATGGGCTTGGGCGACGATTACGAAGTTTTATTCATTCAAGGCGGCGCGTCGTTGCAATTCGCGATGATTCCGCTGAACTTCGCGACGAAAGAAAAACCGGGCGCATACGTTTTGAGCGGAACTTTCGCAAGCAACGCTTACAAAGAGGCGCAAAATTTGGGCGTCGGTGAAATTGCCGCGTCGACGAAGGACGAAAACTTTAAGCGCGTGCCCCGTCAAGACGAGCTGAAAATTAATCCGAACGCCGCTTATCTGCACATCTGCAACAACAACACGATTTTTGGCACGGAATTTCATTACGTCCCCGAAACGGGCAATGTGCCGCTGTTCGCCGATATGTCAAGCGACATGCTCAGCCGTCCCGTCGACTTTAAAAAGTTTTCGCTGATTTATGCGGGCGTCCAAAAAAATCTTGGCGCGGCAGGTGTCGTTGTCGTCGTCGTGAAAAAATCTTTCGTCGAAAAAAGTTTGGAAACGCTCCCGACGATGCTCCGCTATGACACGTTTTACAAAAAAAATTCGCTGTACAACACGCCGCCCGCGTTCGCGATTTACATTGTCGGCAAAGTTGTCGCGTGGATTAAAAATTGCGGCGGTCTTGGCGAAATGGAACGTCGCAACAAAATCAAGGCGAAATTGCTTTACGACGCGATTGACAATTCGGACGGCTTTTATCGCGGGCACGCCGAAAAAGATTCGCGCTCGTTTATGAATGTGACTTTCCGCCTGCCGAACGAAGAACTTGAGAAAAAATTTGTCGCCGAAGCTTTGGAAAAAAATTTGAGCGGCGTCAAAGGTCACCGCTCGGTTGGTGGTATGCGCGCCTCGATTTACAACGCAATGCCGATTGAAGGCGCGGAAGCTCTGGCGGACTTCATGGACAAATTCCGCAAAGCAAATTCCTAAACGTCCAAAAGATTTTTTCCCGCGTGCAAAAGTTCCGTGCGATTGATTTTCGCGTCGGAAACGTCGGCGGGGAAATCAAATCGTTCGCGCAAAAGTTTTAAAACTTCGCTCGGCTTGAAACTTCCTTCAGGCGTAATGTGCACAGAAAATTTTATCAATAACTCGTCGCCCGTCAGAAATATTTTCACGGGTTCGGCGAGATATTTTTTTGCATCGATTTCACGGGTTTTTTTCGGCGTCACGCGTGTAAATTTTATTTCGGGCGCGTCGTTGAAATTTTTAACGGCAACCTGCGCGGCGTCTAAAAATTTTTCATCGAACGGCAAACGGACTTCATAGCGCGACAAGTCAACCAGCGACATCACGGGTTGCGATTTTCCGCGAAGTTTTTTCAGCCGCAAAATTTCCGCGCCTTTCGGAAGTTGTTCGTTCAAACGTTTGGCAACTTCAGCCGCGTCAATCGGTGCCGTCAATTCAAAGTCGACGTATTCGCAATCGCTCGTTACGCCGACAGCCAACGCCGTCGCGAACGAAACTTTCAAATGCGGGTTGAAACCTTCAGACCACGCGGCGGGAAGTTTTGACCGAAGCAACGCCCGCATGAAAACGTTCATGTAATCCAAATGGCTGAGCACGGAAATTTCTTCGCCCTTGCGAATTTGCCCGCGATATTTGCAATTAGTAATTTGGAGTGAGGAGTTAGGAATTGTTTCGGAAGTTTTATCATTCCTAATTCCTAATTCCTCATTCCTCATTGCCTGAAAGTCGACGATATTGACGCCCAAATTCATGCAGACGCCGCAACCCGTGCAATTCGTTCGCCGACAATCGCGGGTTGTTTCGCCAATCAAAGCTTTTTCCCACTCGGCCTGCAGAAAACTTTTGTTGACGGCGGGCGAAGTGTGTTCCCACGGCAACGGCTCCCAAAGTTCGCGCTCACGTTCGCTGAAATATTTCGGATCAACGCCGCAAGTCTCAAACGCTTCAGCCCAAATTTCCGGCTTGAATAAATCCGACCAGCCGTCAAATTTCGCGCCGTTTCGCCACGCAGTTTCAATGACTTTCGATAAACGCCTGTCGCCGCGAGCCAACGCCCCTTCAAGCACGGAAAGTTTTGCGTTGTGCCAGTTGAAAGTTATCGCCTTGTCGCGAATAATTTCCCGCAAAAATTTTTGTCGCCGCTCAAATTCTTCCGTCGAAATTTGCGGTGCCCACTGAAACGGCGTGAACGGCTTCGGCACGAAACATGACACGCTGACGGTAACTTTTACGTCGCGGCGATTTTTTATCGTGCGGTACAATTCGGCAACTTTCTGCGCCAAATCGGCAATCCCGCGCAGGTCGTCATCAGTTTCCGTCGGCAAGCCCATCATGAAATAAAGTTTGACGGTCTTCCAACCTTTGGCGAAAGCAGCGGCGCACGCATCAAGCAAATTTTTTTCGGTAACGTTTTTGTTGATGACATCGCGCAGGCGTTGCGTGCCGGCTTCAGGCGCGAAAGTTAAACCGCTTTTTCGCACGGCCTGAACTTTTTCGGCAAGCTCAATCGAAAAACTGTCGACGCGCAGACTCGGCAGAGAGAAGCTGACTTTTTCGTCGCGGAAATCTTTTTGCAAGTCGTCAATCAATCGTCCCAGACAAGAGTAATCGGCACTGCTCAGCGACGTTAAAGAAATTTCGTCCCAACCGCTGGCGTCGATTAATTTTCGCGCACAAGCCCGCAAAGTTTCTTCGCGACGTTCGCGGACGGGGCGATAACTCATGCCGGCTTGACAGAAACGACAGCCGCGACTGCAACCGCGAAAAAGTTCCAGCATCGCTCTGTCGTGGACAATCTCCAAAAACGGCACAACGGGTTTTTCAACTGTCGGCGTCTTGTCGAAGTCGCGGGCAATGCGTTTAAAAATTTTCGGCGGCGCACTCGGCTCAAGAATTTTCATGCCCGCAAAATTTTCGCCTGAGTAAATCGGCTCGTAAAAACTCGGCACGTAAATTCCTTTGACGTTGAGCAATTCGCGCAGAAAACCTTTTCGCCCGCCGACCCGTCCGGAATTTTTCCACGCGGTAAACACGTCGACGACTTCGCCGAAAACTTCTTCAGCCTCGCCGACAATGAAAAAGTCGAAAAAATCCGCGACGGGTTCGACATTATATACGCAAGGCCCGCCGCCGACAACGAATGGTTCATCATCTGCGCGGTCGACGGCGTGCAGAGAAATTTTCGCCAAGTCAAGCATGTTCAGCACGTTGGTAAAAATCATTTCGTACTGCAACGAAAAACCCAGAAAGTCGAAGTCACGGACAGGGCGTTTCGATTCCAATGCAAACAGAGGGGTAAGGATTCGGGTGTCAGGATTTAGGGAATTTACCTGTTCCCCGACGCCTGAATCCTGCCCCCTTAAAATTTTTTCGGCATCAATCCACGGCGCGTAAACTCTTTCACACAAAGTATCAGCTCGGCGATTGAGTATCGAATATAAAATCGCAAGCCCCAAATTCGACATGCCGACTTCGTAAACGTCAGGCAACGCCAAAACGATTCGGCAGTCGACGGCGTCAAAATTTTTCGTGACGGCATTGAATTCGCCGCCCGTGTATCGCGCAGGTTTCAAAAGTTCAAAAAGTTTTTTCATCAAGTTCACCTCAAGCTTTTAGCTGTCAGCTGTCAGCTTTCAGGAAAAATCGTCACTCCTAAAAGCTAAAAGCTTAAAGCTTAAAGCTACCATAAGAATTTTTGTTTGTGCATGTTAATGTTCAGCAGAATTGCTATCGCCAAAATATTCGTCGTCAACGAGCTGATTCCGTAACTCATCAGCGGCAACGGAATTCCCGTCACGGGCATAATCCCCGTTGTCATGCCGACATTAACAAGCACGTGGAACGCGAGCATTGACGTTATCCCGACCGCCAAAAGTCTGCCGAAAACGTCGCCCGCTTCTTTAGCGATTTGAATTCCGCGCCAAAGAACAATCAGATACAACAGCAACAACACGACCGCGCCGACAAAACCGAGTTCCTCACCGACAACCGCGAAAATAAAATCCGTGTGGTTTTCGGGCAAAAAATTCAGCTGACTTTGCGTGCCTTCAAAAAGTCCCTTGCCGAACAGCATTCCCGAACCGATTGCGATTTTTGATTGGATTATGTGATAGCCGGAGCCGAGCGGGTCAACGTTCGGATCAATGAAAACCATGATTCGCATTTTCTGATAATCTTTCATGAACTGCCATAGCAACGGAAACGACGCAATGCCCGCGACGACAATCCCGAAGAAAAATTTCCACGGCATCCCGCACGCGATAACCATTCCGAAAAAAATCGCCATGAAGACCAGCGACGTGCCCAAGTCCGGTTGCTTCAAGACGAGCAGGAACGGCACGCCGACATAAACCGCTATCGGCAACAAATCTTGAATCGTGTTTAATTTTCCCATACGCTCTTCAAGCACGGCCGCCATGCAGATTATCATGATGAGTTTTGAGAATTCCGACGGCTGCAAACTTATCGGGCCGATTTGAATCCAACGTTGCGCACCAAGTGCCGCGTGTCCGAAAAGCATGACCGCCACCAAAATTATCAAGTTGAAAATGTAAAGTTTTTTGCCGTGCTGTTGCAGTCCCCGATAATCAAAATTCATGAACAGTACCGCAATCGCCGCGTTGACAATCGCGAAAATTCCCTGACGTTGCACGAACCAAAAACGTTCTTCGCCGGGCGTGTTGATGTGCGTCGCGCTGGAAATTATCACAATCCCGTATATCACAATCGCCGTCGCCGAAAGCAAAAGCGCGAAGTCTATGCGACGGAGAAATCTTTTTGTGTCTGCAGAAAAAATTGCCAAGTGCGTCACTCCTTTAAAAATCTGCGGATTGTGATTCTGCCGTCACGAAAATTTTCCTGCAAGCGTCGATAAGTGATAAAAATTTTTTGTTTAAAGCGGGCACGGGGTACGCCAACAGAATACCACGCCAATGGACTACGAAAACTTTTGTGCTTTTGTAAGTTGTCTGCTATAATCTATACGCCAATGAATTAAGCTTTGAATTTAAATTTAAAGCTTAAAGGCAAAAACAGGAGGCGAGTTTGTTGACAGAAAATGTTTTCGACACCCTTACGGAACGCGGATTTATCGCGCAGTGCACGGATGCCGACGAAGTAAAAAAAATGCTCGGCGAAAAAAAAGTTACGTTTTATATCGGCTTCGACCCGACGGCTGACAGCTTGCACGCGGGACATTTTATCGCACTCATGGCAATGGCTCACATGCAACGCGCAGGTCACCGCCCGATTTGTCTTGTCGGCGGCGGCACAGGCACAATCGGCGATCCTTCGGGGCGTTCGGATTTGCGCAAAGTCATGACGGACGAAGTCATTGAACATAACTGCGAATGTTTCAAAAAGCAAATGGCGCGTTTCATTGATTTCAGCGACGGCAAAGCTTTGATGGTCAACAACGGCGATTGGCTCCGCAAGCTCGGTTATATCGATTTGCTCCGCGAAGTCGGCGCGAATTTCACGGTCAACAGAATGCTTGCCGCCGAATGTTACAAGCAACGTTGGGAAAAAGGTTTGACGTTTTTGGAATTCAATTACATGGTCATGCAGGCTTATGACTTTTACAAACTCAACGGCGATTATGATTGCGTCCTGCAAATGGGCGGTGACGATCAATGGTCGAACATTATCGCGGGCGTCGAACTCACGCGGCGCAAGACGGGCAGAGCGGCTTACGGTTTGACGAACAAACTTTTGCTCAAGAGCGACGGCTCCAAAATGGGCAAGACTGCCGGCGGCGCATTGTGGCTCGACGCGGATAAAGTTTCGCCGTATGATTTCTATCAGTACTGGCGCAACGTCGACGATGCGGACGTTAAAACTTGCTTGAGCTTGTTGACGTTCGTGCCGATGGATGAAGTCAACCGCCTGAGCAATTTGAAGGACGCGGCGATTAACGAGGCGAAAAAAGTTTTGGCTTACGAAGTCACGAAACTTGTTCACGGCGAAGAGGCCGCGAAGTCTGCAGAAAAATCTGCCGCAGAAATTTTCACGGGGCAAAGTTCCGAAAACATGCCGAGCGTTGAAGTTGCGGACGCCGTCGGGAAAAAACTTTTGGACGTGCTTGCCGCCGCGAAAATTCTTGAATCAAAAGCTGAAGGTCGTCGACTTATCGCGCAAAACGGCTTGACGCTCAACGACGCAAAAGTTTCGGACGTTGACTACATTTTGACAGTGGCTGATTTCGTCGACGGTGCGGCTGTCATTCGCAAAGGCAAGAAAAAATTCTTCAAGGTGGTTATCGCATGATGAAAAAATTTTTCGGCGCGCTGATTGTTGCCGGTTGCATGTTCACAAATTCCGCGTTCGCAGAAGTCGACCCGCGTGTTGAAAAAGCTGTCCAGTGGGCGATTGACATTGCCAACGACCAAAAGCACGGTTATTCGCAAGGCGAAGTTAATGCCACGCCGTCACGCCCGTACACCGGCTCTCGTGAAGGCCCCGACTATGATTGTTCGGCGTTGGTTTATCACGCTTTCCAATACGGCGGCTTTCACATTATCGACAAATGGCGCAACAATCCCCAATACGAATTCCGTTATCAAGGCAAACAAAAATCCGGCGATGCCGACACCATTTGGGACGATTTGAGCAAAGGCGATAAAGGCTGGCGAAAATATGTCTGGGTAGACGTTAAAGACAACCTTCAACGCGGAGATATTCTTTGCATTCCGAAATCGCACGTGGCGATTTATATCGGCGACGGCAAAACTGTCGAAGCTCGCGGCGTGAACAATCCCACGGGCAACGGCGATTGGGCGACGGGCGACCAAGGCGGCGAAATTGATTTTTACGAAGCTCAAGGACGCGGCTGGATTGAAGTTTATCGCTACGTCGGCAAGTAAAATTTCTTTTTAAGGAGCGAAAAAATTTATGTCAGGACATTCCAAATGGGCAACAATTAAACGCAAGAAAGGTGCCAACGACGCAATTCGCGGAGCAATGACGACCAAAATTTCTCGCGAAATTACAATCGCCGTCAAAATGGGCGGTGCCGACCCGACGGGCAACATGCGCTTGAAACTCGCGTTGTCGAAGGCGAAGGCGAACAACGTCACCAAAGACAACATTAACCGTGCGATTCAAAAAGGTCTCGGCGCGTCCGACACGACCAACTACGAAGAAATTACTTACGAAGGTTACGGCCCCGGCGGCGCGGCGTTAATGCTCGACATTTTGACGGACAATCGCAATCGCACGGCGGCGAACATTCGACACATTTTCAGCAAGCACGGCGGCAATTTGGGCGAAAACGGCTGTGTCGGCTGGATGTTCAAGAAAAAAGCCGTGTTCGTTGTCGACAAAGAAAATTTCGACGACGAAGATGCGCTGATGGAAATTGTCATGGACGCGGGAGCCGAAGATTTTGAAGCTGTCGACGAATCTTTCGAGATAACCGCCGCGCCCGAAGATTATAACGCGATTGAAGCCGCGCTCGCCGAAAAAGGAATTGAGACTGCCTCCGCCGAGATAACTCAAGTTCCCGACACGACCGTCAAGCTCGCCGACAAGGACGCCGAAAAAATGCAGAAACTCCTTGACGCGCTCGACGAAGATGATGACGTTCAAAACGTCTACGGCAATTACGAATTCGCAGATTAATGCTTGCACTTGGAATTGACCCGGGCTCGGCGATTTGCGGTTACGGTTTCGTCGAACAGGTTGACGGGAAAATTTTCGCGAAAAGTTTCGGCGTTATCACCACAAGCCCGAAAGCCCGTATGCAAGACAGGTTGCTGAAAATCCATACGGAACTTGACGCGCTGATAAAAACTTTTCAACCGGAAATTATGGGCGTCGAAAAACTTTTCTTCGGCAAAAATTCAACGACCGCAATTCCCGTCGGGCAAGCTCGCGGCGTGGTGTTGTTGACTGCGGCGCAAAATAATCTGGACATTTTGGAAATTACGCCGAACGAAGTTAAGCAGTCGATAACGGGCTACGGCGGCGCGACGAAAGAGCAAGTCATTTACATGGTGACGAAAATTCTAAATCTTGCCGAGCCGCCAAAGCCCGACGACGCGGCGGACGCGTTGGCAATTTCAATCGCGGCGGGTTACGAAGCAAATTCTTTGACGAGACGAAATTTATTCGAGGCGATTTGATTTTTTCCTAAAAGCTTAAAGCTCAAAGCTCAAAGCTTAAAGCTGTATTATTCGAGGCGACAAAATGATTGGCTATTTGAGCGGGACGATTAAGTTTCTTTTCGGCGACGGTTGCATTTTGGACGTGCACGGCGTCGGCTACAAAATTTTTCTTGACGCGTCGACGAAACAAAATTTGACGGTCGGCGAAGCGGCAGAATTTTTTATTCACACGGCGGTTCGCGAAGATGCGATAACTTTGTTTGGCTTTGCGGACGCGTCGACGCTTGAATTTTTCGAGTTACTGTTGACAGTTTCGGGCGTCGGTGCCAAAACCGCTCAAGGCGTCGTGTCGAAAATTTCTGCCGCCGAATTCGCCCGCGCCGTCACAATGCAGGACGCCAAAGCTTTGACGCGACTGCCGGGGCTCGGAAAAAAATCTGCCGAAAGAATTTTGCTTGAACTCAAAGATAAAGTAAGGGATCTGGATTTAGGTATCAGTGGTCAGGGAATTGCTAACGCCTCGAACGAATTTGACGAAGCAGCGACGGCTTTGGACGCGCTCGGCTACACGCAGGCAGAAATTTCCGAGGCGTTCGCTCAAGCTCCGCCGAATTCCACGACCGAACAATTAATCAAATTCGCGCTCCGTCGACTCAATCAATTCGCGTAAAGGCAGGTGAAAATCGTGTTGACTTCATTGCAGGCACTTCGCCCGAAAAAAAGATTGTTCCTCGGACTTTTACTGGCGGCGGAATTTTTTGTTGCGCTCGTGCTGTACGCGGCGTGGCGAATCAGCTACCTCGGTTTGGAAAATATTTTCGAGTACTTGCCGGCGATTGTCGGCGCGTTTTTGATTTTCATATCGACGTTTTCATTCGGCGCGGTCTGCAACATGGTTTTGGCGGTCAAAGGTTTTCCGACACTGAAATTGTTTCATCGATACAGTTTCGCACTGATAAAATTTTTGTTCCCCGCAGTCGTGCGCATCGGAAAAATTTTCGGAATCAAGCGGCGTCAAATCGAAGGTTCATTCGTGGCGGTGAGCAATTTAATTTTCATGAAGAGCGGCATAAAAGTTCCCGCGAATAAATTGCTCGTGCTCAGCCCGCATTGCCTGCAACTGTCGACTTGCCCGCACAAAATTACTCGCGACCCGAATAACTGCAAACGTTGCGGCGGTTGCAATATCGGCGACTTGATGAAACTTTCCGAAGAACTTGGCTTTACGTTTTTTGTTGCGACGGGCGGAACTTTGGCGCGTCAAGTCGTGAAAAAAAATCGTCCGCAAGCAGTCCTTGCCATTGCCTGCGAACGCGATTTGATGAGCGGAATTCAAGACGTGTACCCCTTGCCCGCGGTCGGCGTGCTCAACATTCGCCCGAACGGCCCTTGCAACAACACTCGCGTTGACATGGACGAAGTTCGCCGCGCTTTGGAACAAATTATCGACAGTCGATGATTCGGAGGTAAGATTTTGGACAAAGTGCAAGAAATGCCGCACGTCATCGACATGGAAAAAGATTTGCTCAGCTCAATGATGGTCAAAGGCGGCATTGCAATCCCGAAAATTTTGGAGATAATTCGCGAGGAGGATTTTTATCGCCCCGAACATCAAATTATTTTCCACGAAATCGTAGAAATTTACCGCAATGGCGATCCGCCGAGTATTTTATCGCTGATTGAAAATCTTCGGAAAAAAGATCAGCTCAAACAAATAAGCGTGAGATATGTTTCCGTTTTGAGTGCTTTGTCCAACACGACCGCTTACGCCGAAACTTACGCCAGAGAAATTCGCGAGAAAGCTTTTTTGCGCCAGCTGATAACGCTCGGTCAAGAAATTGTTGACGGGGCTTACGCAAACAAAGTTGCCGCCGAAGTTCTTTTGCGCGAGGCGGAGAAAAAACTTCTTGATGCGATAATGCGCAACGACAAGCGCGAACTTGAAAAAGTTTCCGACATCCTGAAAAGTTCACTCGAAAACATTCAACACATTTACAACAACCCCGGAAGTTTGCGCGGTGTGCCGACGGGCTTGACGGACGTTGAAAAAGTTTTGAACGGCTTGCACAAATCCGACTTGATTTTATTGGCGGCGCGTCCTTCGATGGGTAAAACCGCGTTGGCTTTGAATATTGCCGTCAACGCCGCCAAAAGGGACAAAGTTGTTGCGATTTTTTCGTTGGAGATGAGTTGCGAACAAATCGGCAATCGTCTTTTGAGTTCCGAGAGCAAAGTAAATTCTCTGCACCTGAACACGGGCAACCTTTCCGGCGGTGACATGAGCAAACTTGTCGACGCACTGGAAGAACTTTCGCGGCTGGACATGTTTATTGATGACACGCCGGGCATTTCGATTTTGGATTTGCGGGCGAAAGCGCGCCGATTGAAACACGAAGTCGGAAGCCTTGATTTAATCGTACTGGATTATTTGCAACTGATGCAGGGACGTGCCGGCAAAAATACCGAAATAAATCGTCAGCAGGAAATTTCGGAAATCTCGCGTTCGTTGAAAGCGATTGCCCGCGAATTGGAAGTGCCGATACTTGCGTTAAGTCAGCTGTCTCGAAACGTGGAAATGCGCGCCGAAAAAAAGCCGCAACTTTCCGACTTGCGCGAATCGGGTTCACTGGAGCAGGACGCCGACATTGTGTTGTTTTTGTACCGCGACGAATATTACAATCGCGACGACTCCGAAAACGAAAATATCGCCGAGCTGATCATTGCGAAAAACCGCAACGGCCCGACGACTTCGGTAAGACTTCAGTTTCAGAAAGAAATTTTGCAGTTCCGGAATTTGGAGCGCGAACAACATTGACGGCGGCGACACTGCGGCCGTCAAATTTTTTTACGGCTATAATTCGGAGGCGTTTGACGAATCTTGGCAAGTGACGGTTATTTTTCCGTCTGAGTTTGTTTTTTTCGCGGTACGAAAAAATTCTGCGGCGCAGCGTAATTTTTAACTTCTAATTCCTAAAAAAATCCCCGGCGAAAAAATTCGTCGGGGAAAATTTTTCTGTGGTGAGGTAAGGTAAAAAGTGTCAGAGGTTTGCTTTACAGCGCGGCAACGTGGACGTTGCATCCAACTTGTCACGTCGCCCGTAAATCAAACGTTGTCGCGACAAATCAGAGATTTTCTTTAATCAGCGCGAAGAGTTTGGAATCTGCGGTTGCGCCCGTGAAATTGGTTATCGCGGCGTCGATACCGTTTGCCTTGATGAAGTCTTGAACTTCGCCGGCTTCCTTGTCTTCGGCGTAATCGAATTTCAGCGCGGCGGCAATGACTTTCGCCAGAGCATTCGGAGTTTTGCCGCGTTCGAGCAGTTGCGTTGCGGGACTGACCAATCTGTCGGCGGCGGAAAGTTTGCGTTTCGGACCGCGGGCAACGCGTGTAACTTCGTCGCTCAAGTTCGGGTTCTTGAAACGCGTTTCGGTCGTGGCGACGTATTTGCCGTGGATTTTGGGATCAAAGCCGTATTTGTCAATCAACAACGCGGAAGTTTCAGCCCAAACGGCGCGAGCGGCGGCAACAATTTCGTCGTCCTGCATTGCCTTGCTCATGTCGGTGTAGCCTTTTTGATAGGCAAGGTAAGCAATCGATGCGTGGCCGGTGTTGACGGTGAAAAGTTTGCGTTCAATGTACGCGCCGAGATTGTCGACAAGCGTCATGCCTTTAATTTCGGGAAGTTCGCCGACAACGCCCGTTGAATCAACGTCCCATTCGGCGTAGGGTTCGACCTTGACCAAAAGTTTTTCGTCGTTTTTCTGGAGCGGAACAATTCTGTCGACGGCCGCATCGGGGAAGCCGATAAGTTTTTGGACTTCGGGCTTAACGTCGTCGCTGAGATTTTCGTAGACGAAATTTTTCAGGACGGTTGAGCCGCCGACCATGTTTTCGCAAGCAATGATGTTAAGCGGCGTTTTGTTCGTTGCGACGCGTTTGGTCAAACCTTTGGCGATATTCGGCGCGATAAATTTTAAAATGTTCGGGCCGATAGCCGTCGTGACAATGTCCGCCTCGACAATCGCGTCAAGGAGCGCGTCAAGATTTTCGTTGCTGTTGATTGCGCTGACGTTCTCGACCAAAGTTTTTTCTGCCTCGCCGAAAATTTGCACGTTGTATTTGCCGAGCGTGTTGATGTCGTCGACGAGCGGAGCCGCCACGTCCACAAAGCTCACGTGATAGCCCGCTTGGCTCAAAAGCAGACCGATAAATCCGCGTCCGATGTTGCCTGCGCCGAAATGTACAGCTTTTTTCATTGTGTGACCTCCTGTTTACTCAGTGATTCAAAAAATTCTTCGTCGACGGGTTCAAGCCATTCCGTCGAAACTTTATCGTTCACTTGCATGATTGATAAATGTTGCATCATTCTGCCCGGAGCCGCGCCGTGCCAATGTTTGACGCCTTCGGGGACGGTGAACACGACGCCTGGTTTAAGTTCGACGACTTCTTGTCCCCAAAGCTGAACATAACCCGCGCCCGATTCCGCCACAAGAATTTGACAACTGCCGTGATGAATGTGCCAGAAAGTGTGCGCGCCGTCGATAAATGTCACGCAAGCGACGTTGATTGAATCTTTGACGGACAGCGGAGCAAGATACGTTTGCCCCGTGAAATATTTTTCGTAGTTGACGTTCGGGCTGCCGACGGGGAAGAAAGTTCCCGATTCGTTCGCAACTTTCGCCGCGACTTCTTCCGCCGAGGGATAATCTGCCGCTTGAGTTTGTGCGCCCGTCACGAGACAAGCCGCCGCCAACGTTGCCAATGTTTTCTTGAGTGAAATCATTTTCGTCACCTTTGTGAGGTGTTAGGATTCAGGTGTCGGGATTCAGGGACAACGCTACGTCACCACTGACATCTGGCACCCGACACCTTATCCTTTCGTGAACATGTCGAAGAGAACTTGCGGATCTTTCGTCGTGTAAGCTTTCTGCAAATCTTCTTCGGAATATTCCATTGTGATTGTCGCAAGGTTCGCGATAATCGCCAAATGGTCGTCGCCTTTGCCCGCGATACCGACAATCAGATGAGCAACATTTTCGTCGGAGAATTTGACGCCCTGCGGATATTGCATAACGACGAGACCGGTTTTGAGGACGTGTTTTTTAACAGCGTTTTCGCCGTGCGGAATTGCAATGCCTTGACCGATGTAAGTCGAAATGTCGCGTTCGCGTGCCAACATGCCTTCGATGTATTGTTTTTCGACGTAACCGCTCTTGAACAGGAGTTCGCCCGCCGCTTGAATGGCTTCTTCTTTGCTGACGGATTTCAAACCGACTTTGACATTTTCTTTAAGCAGGACGCCTTCTTTAAGCGTTGCGCCCGCCGATTCGTCGTCGCCGCCGTCGCTCGCGGGAGCCTCAACGCCGCCGCCTTTCAAACGTTCGCTGATGATGTCGTAAACGTTGTTGTTGGTGAAATCTTTAACCCAAATGTGTTCGGCCTGCGGGGAGTCCGCTCTTGCGCGTTCGGCAAGTTTTTCGTGCGAAACAACAATCTGCGCGTCTTTGGGGATATTGCCGATAGCGAAGTTTTTGACGGTGATATTTTTGTAACCGTCTTTCTGGAGTTTTTTGCGGAGAGCAGCCGCGCCGAGTGCACTGGAGCCCATGCCCGCGTCGCAAGCGTAAGCGATAAACTTGATGTCTTTGCCGGCAACTTGAGGTTCGCCCGCTTGACCTTTCGACGCCGCTTTCATTGCTTTCATGTTGGCCTGTGCAGATTCGAGCGCGTCTTCTTTTTCAGCGTCCGCCGCCGCCGTTGCCTTGATGAAAACTGAACTGACTGCGAAACTTACACCTGCCGCCGCCGCGACTGCCGCAATGTTGGCGAAGTACGCGCCGGGTGCCGTCATTGCCATAATCGCGATAAACGAGCCGGGAGCCGCCGGAGCTACGAGACCGCCGTTAAGCAACGTCAAGGTGAAAACGCCCGTGACGCCGCCCGCCATAACCGCGAGAATCAGCGTGGGTTTCATGAGGACGTAGGGGAAATAAATTTCGTGGATACCGCCGAAGAAGTGAATGATAACCGCGCCGGGTGCCGAGCCTTTCGCGTTGCCGACGCCGAACAGCGAATAAGCGAGCAACACGCCGAGGCCGGGGCCGGGATTTGATTCAATCATGAAGAAAACCGATTTGCCGACTTCCTGCGCCTGTTGCATACCGAGCGGAGTGAAGACGCCGTGGTTAATCGCGTTGTTCAGGAACAAAATCTTTGCAGGTTCGACGAGGATTGACACGAGCGGAAGAAGTCCCGCGCTGACGATTGCGCCGACCGCCGAGGCAAGTCCGTCCGTAATGCTTGAAACTATCGGGCCGACAAAACTGTAAGCCGCGCAGGCAAGCACGCCGCCGAGGATACCCGCCGAAAAGTTGTTGACGAGCATTTCAAAGCCGCCGGGGATTGAGTCTTGAGCCGCTTCGTCGAATTTTTTTATCACGACGCCGCCGATGGGTCCCATAATCATTGCGCCCATGAACATCGGAATATCCGTGCCGACGATGATACCGGCCGTTGCAATCGCGCCGACAACGCCGCCGCGATGCCCGTAGATAACTTCGCCGCCAGTGAATCCGATTAACAGCGGGAGCAACCATTTCGCCATGGGGCCGACAAGTTCCGCAAGTCCTTCGTTCGGAATCCAGCCTGCGGGAATAAACAGAGCCGTGATAAAGCCCCACGCAATGAACGCGCCGATATTCGGCATAACCATTGCGCTCAAGAAGCGACCGAATTTTTGCATGGCCTCTTGCATGAGTAACACCTCCAAAAAAACAATTAGGAATTGGGGATTTGGAATTAGGAATGATGACGCTAAATCCTATGTTTGGCATTGTAGACGACAAGTCACCGCGTGGCAAGCAAAACACCTTGCGCGGCGTCCGTTGTCACTGCGGACAAAATTTCACGGCGCGTGACTGCGGGCTTTGTTCGTGTCCGTAACGAAAAAAATTCCCTGCCGTCATGTTTGACATGCAGGGGTTTTCGTTCGTCGACGGTTCAGCCTTTCCAGCCGAGTTGTCGGGCTTTGGCGAAGTCTGCGCGAGCTTTGTCGTGTTCGCCGAGTGCTTCGTAACATTTTCCGCGACCTTCATAAGAGTATAACCACGTCGGATGCCTCCGAATAAATTCACTGAAATAAAAAATTGCCTTATCGTATTCTTTCAAAGCCAGATAACACCGAGCGAGTCCATTATAAGCCCAGTTGCAATTTTGGTTAAGTTCTATTGCCTTGCTGTAACTTTCGATAGCTCGATAATAATCTTTCAAAAATCTATACGACTCACCGCGAGTTTTATAAGCCCAACTGTGATTCGGGTCGAGTTCAATCGCTTTGTTGCAATAAGGAATTGCGTTGTCATATTCTTTCAGATTGTTGTAAGCCCAAGCAATTTTTTCGTAAGCCCCCGCATTATTCGGGTCGAATTGAGCATACTTTTTAAAATCAGAAAGTGCCAGATTATACTTTGACTGTTCCATATACGCATTTCCGCGCCAATGATAAGGATTCGGATAATTCGGGTCGAGTTCAATCGCTTTGTTGCAATAGAAAATTGCTTTGTCGTATTCTTTGAGTCCGTTGTAAGCCCGTCCGAGACTGTGGTAAGAATTTTTAAAAGTTGAATCAACTTGAACTGCCTTGTTGAGATAAAAAATCGCTGTGTTGTATTCTTCAAGGGAATTATAAGCCCAGCCGAGTGTTTCATAAGCTTCCGCGCTTTCTGAATTCAACTCGATAGCTTCATTCAAAATATCAATAGCTTCACGAAAGTTATTTTGTCTGCAAAGTTTAATTGCCTCATCGATTTTCTGCTGTGACAGTGCGATATTGTCGGCGGCGGGTGGCTTCGGCTGGGTCGGCGGCGGCGAAGAATTTTTTTCGGGCGTGTCGATATTTTTCAGTCGGCGATTGAGTTCGTCGGCATCAATCTCAACCTGCACGGTCACGCGAACAATAAAACCGTCCCAAACAATTTTCGTGTCCAGAACTTTCAAGACCGCGCCCGTTCGCGAAATGATTTTGTCGGTGACAAGTTCGGCGTCCTCGACTTCGGAATAACTGCCGACGTAAACACCTGCCCGTTCCAAGGCGTCACGCAAAGCTTTTTCCTTCGCGCCGCGTTCGGCGGATTTTGGCGTGTCGGAATCGCCCATGCGGTATTCGCCCGTGCCCGTGTACGTTTTGACTTCGGCGTTGGCGTGCGACATCAGCAAAAACATTGCCGCGACAATAGCCGTCAAAAATTTTTTCATGTCGTCACCTCCGTTGCCCGCTTTAAAAGCGGGAGAACAATTTGAGTTGCCCGCGACGTTGTCAAAAATTTAACGTCGTCGTCATCTCCGTTGAAAAATTTTTCGCGGCGGCTGAAAATCTTCCTGCTTGTGTTATAATCGGCGTAAAGAATTTTTTACGGGTGATTCACATGCAAGACGAAAAAAATTACTACTCGGAGCAACGCGAACTTTTGCGCGACGCGTTTGCCGAAATCGGGCGGAAAACGGAATTGATTTTGACGGTCGGGCAACTGCTCATGGAAAACGGCGCGGACACCACGCAAATCGTTCGCGACATGAAACGCGTCGCCGCTTATATGGGTATTCCCGCAGAAAAATTTCACCTGCACATAATGTTCACGACTTTAATGCTCAACATCAGCGACGAACATCATTCGCACACGTCTTTTCGCAAATGCCCGAAACACGGCGTCAACATGCAAACAATTTCCGCGATAAGCCGTTTAACTTGGCGGGCAATGAGTGAACATTATACGCTTGACGAATTCAAAGGCGAACTTCAAGCCATTGCAAAACGCCCGCGCAATTATCCGCATTGGCTTACAATTTTATCGGCGGGCACGGGTTGCGGGGCATTTGGTACGTTGTTCGGTTGCGACTTCAACGCGGCGATTTACACGACGATTGCGGCGGTTATCGGCAAAATTCTTCAAATTCAATGCGCCGAACGTTTCGGAATTAATCCTTACATTTCGATGACATTCGCGGCATTTTCGGCAGTGAGCGTTGCTGACCTTATGCACTTGTTGCCGACATCTACACCGTGGCACCCGATGATAGCCGCGTCGTTATTTTTGGTACCCGGCATTCCGATAATTAACGCTTTTAGCGACATGCTCAACACGTATTTAATCGGCGGCGTAGCTCGACTTTTACACACGCTGGTTATCGTCGGCGCAACGTCTTTCGGAATTGTCTTCGCTATCGGCATGTCGAGTTTTGATCCGTTCATAGGTCTGGCACCTTTGTCCGAAAGTAATTATTTGTTGTTCGCGGTGGCGGCGGCCATTGGCGCGGCAATGCCGAGTATTTTTGCGAATCGTTCGTTGACGCGCATGAGCAAGGACAAGCAGGAAAAATTGCTCAACGAAATTTACGAAACCGATTTGAAAGATTGATTTTTTAATCTACTTTCTTTGGCGGCAAAGAAAGTAGCAAAGAAACCGCGCCTGCGCAGCGGGCGATGAATGAGCAATCGACAATCCGAAATGTTATCGTGAATCCATTTGGCCGACGGTATTTGCATCCTGCAAATGCGTCGGCGGAGGCCGACATCCCTGTCGGCCTCAGATTTCAATTAATTGGAGGAATTTAACTTGCATGAACTTGTAAAAAATCTTCAGCACAAGGAATATAATCCTTGCGGGGAGCTGACCGGCTTTGAACGCGAACTTTGCGACGAGGCGACAAAAAATTTTCCTAACCTGCCGTTTGTCGAAGTCATGCGCACAATTTCCGTCAAAGCTCTCGCCAAACTTGAACACGAAAAAATTTTTCCGAAAGAAGCCGCACTGGTTGATTGGGCTTTGCACGACTTGAACGCGGACGAGTGGCGGGCGTTTCTGAATTTCGACACGTTCACGCCGATTCAAACCGGTCTTGCAAAATATTTGGTGCACGTCCTTTACGAAAATCGTTACAACATCCATTACAACGCCCTTGTCGATTTTTGTCGCGACTTCGACGAATCGAAAGTTGCAATCGGGCTGACTGCGGACGAACTTGAATCAAAAATAAATTCCGTTGCGCAACAGGCGGATTGTTCGGCAAGCGTCAATCAACTGACGGAAAAAATTTCGCCCGTTATCGGCGGCTCGCAAACCAACAGCATTGTCGAGGGAATTGTCGCATTGCTTGACGCTTTCGTTTGAAAAATTTCGGCGCGGGCTTGCATTTTGTAAATCAATCTGCTACAATCGCAAGCGTTTTCGGGTTGTGGCTCAGTTTGGTAGAGCACCGTGTTCGGGACGCGGGGGTCGCAGGTTCAAATCCTGTCAACCCGACCAACATTGTAAATTTCAGGCGGGAGTCAAAAACTTCCGCCTTTTGCGTTCAAGGAGTTTTGCACATGAAAAAAATTTTAGCCGCCGTGATAATAATTTTGCTCGGCGCGGGATATTTTGTCGGAAATTATTTCGTTGACTTCGCTTTGAAACGCGGTGAGGATTTGTCGCCGCCCAAAGCCTGTGCGAGCATTGCAGATCCGAATTTAAAAGCTCCGCCCGCACCGAATTTCCCCGTCGAAGATTGGACGCTTGAGAGTTTTGACGGGCTGAAACTTCACGCGAAAAAATTTTCTCCCGCAGAAAATACAAACCGTTGGGCGATTCTGATTCACGGTTACGGGCGTGACGGAACTTTTGCTTACGATTACGCCGAAGAATATCTCAAACGCGGCTGGAATGTTTTGGTTCCCGATTTACGTGCGGCGGGACAAAGTGAAGGCGAATTTATCACAATGGGCGCGTTGGAGAGCCGCGACATTTTTGATTGGTCGAAAAAAATTTCCGACGCGAACCCCGACGCGAAAATTATTTTGCACGGCGTTTCAATGGGTGCCGCAACCACGTTGCTGGCGGCCGCGCTTGAGCCGAAAAATTTAGTTGCCATCGTCGAGGATTGCGGTTATACGTCCGCTTATGAAATGTTCACCGCGCAAGTCAAAAAACTTTTCAGTCTGCCCGAATATCCCGTTATGCCCTGCGCGAATTTGGTTTGCAAACTCAAAACGGGCGTGAAAATTTCCGACGCCGCGCCGATTAATGTCGTCGACAAAATTAAAGTGCCCGTGCTGTTCATTCACGGCGACGCGGATAAACTTGTCCCGTTCGAGATGATGGAAAAACTTTTCGACTCGTGCATTTCCACCAAAGAAAAATTCGTCGTGCATGGAGCGGGGCACGCCGATTGCAAGTCGACGAATCCGACGGCGTATTTCAAAAAAGTTTTCGACTTCTTGGAGGTTACGCAATGAAAATTTTTGTCGGCTTGGGAAATCCGACTGCCGAATATGCCGCGACGAAACATAATGTCGGCTTCATGCTTGCGGACAGACTTGCCAAAGAACTTAACGCAAGCGATTGGCGCGAAAAATTTAATGCGTTGGTTGCCGAAACTTTTTTGGACGGCGAAAAAATTTTGCTCGTCAAGCCGCAAACTTTCATGAATTTGAGCGGTGAAGCAGTCGCGCCGTTGATGAATTTTTATAAGCTCGACGCGGAAAATTTGACGGTTGCGCATGACGATATGGATTTACCGCTCGGAACAATTCGCTTGCGCCCGAAAGGTAGCGGCGGCGGTCATCACGGCGTTGAGTCGATTATTCAACATCTCGGCGGCGAACAAAATTTTCCACGCGTGCGAATCGGTGTCGGTCGTCCGCCAAAAAATTGGTCGGTCAACAGCCACGTGTTAAGCCCGTTCATGCAAGACGACGCAGAAAAAATTTCCGCCGCGTTGACTGAATTGGTGCCCGCCGTGCTGTGTATTTTCCGCGAAGGAATTGATATTGCGATGAACAAATTCAACCCGAAAAAATCCAAAAAAGTTACGGTGACTGCTGATGAAAAATCCGATAACGGCGTTGATAGCTGACGAACGAGGAAATATTTTCGACGTGCCGGAATTCGAGGCTGTCGGACGTGTCGGCGAAAAATTTTTCAAACTCAAGCCCGAAAATTTAATCAAGTTGCCCGAATCGGCAGATTTAATGTTTTTGCCCGAACGAAAAGCAATCGGCTTCAAGCGCGGTGAATTCGTCCCGCTCAAAGGTCGTGCGGTCTCGGCGATTTTGCCGCAGGGTTTCACACGAACTCATTTGCCGGCGTTCAAAAAAAATCCGCACGCGAAAATTTTGCCGCTGTACGGTTACACGGCCGTCGCGCTGTACAAAGACGAACTTTATGCCGCCGCGCTTTACACCGACGAAAATCACAAATGGGATCCCGTCAACTACAACACGCGGGATTTGCCGAAGTTGATTCGTCGCGTCAAAAAAGCTTTGCCCGAAAATCGAATCGTCGCGCAGGTCGCAAATTGTTCGCTGGAGTGGCACTGTTTGACCGCACAGAATTTATTTTATCGTCGTTGGGAATGCGGCGTGCCGACTTCGCCCGCTTGCAATGCGAATTGTTTGGGCTGTATTTCCTTGCAACAATCCGAGTGCTGTCCGAGTCCTCAAAGCCGAATCAAATTTGCGCCGACGGTCGACGAAATTGCCGACGTTGGAATTTTTCACCTGTCGCACGCGCCTGAAGGAATTATCAGCTTCGGGCAAGGTTGCGAAGGCGAACCGAGTTTGCAGGCGGAAAATATCTGCACGGCGATAAAAAAAATTCGTGCGACAACTTCACGCGGGCAGATAAACATCAACACGAACGCGGGCTTTACCGCCGGCATAAAAAAAATCGTCGACGCGGGTTTGAATTCCATGCGCGTTTCGATTATCAGCGCACGCGACGAAAGTTATCAAAAATATTACCGCGCAGGCTACAAACTCGACGCCGTGAAAGATTCGATTCATTACGCGCTCGATAACGGCGTCCATGTTTCGCTGAATATGCTTTACATGCCGGGATTTAACGACCGCGCCGAAGAATTTGCCGCGTGGAAAAATTTTTTGACTGAATTGCCCGTGCAGATGATTCAAGTGCGCAATTTGAATTACGACCCGACGAATTCTTTAACGTGGTGGAGCACGACGAAAATTTTTTGGGTACGAAAAAATTTCTCCGCGAACTGCAGAAAAATTTCCCGACGTTGACGGTTGGCAACTTCAGTCATTACGTCCGATAAAAAATTTGAGCTTGCTTAAAAAGCGTGGGCAGTAATTGACAACCGCAAAAAAAAGTTTATACTTTCGCATGAAAGGAGGTGTTCTGAATGTTAAAAAAAATTGTGGCGTCATTTCTGTTGGTCGCCGCGTTGCTCGTCGTCGGCGCAGAAACCAATCGCGCCGAAGCCTATTGGGGCGTGGTTGTCAACTGCAGAGAATGGATTACATTGCGCTCCTATCGCTCGACCGAAGCTCCGGCTGTGTGCACAATTCCGCTCGGCGAATGGGTTTGGATTTACAATAATTCACTCAGCAACGATTTCTTGGAAGCGGAATATCAAGGAATGCGCGGTTATGTTTTGAACGCGTACATTAAATACGTCAAAGAATGAACTCTCGGAGATGATTTAAATTGCACAGGTTGAAAATTACTTTTGCCGTGATGTTTGCGGCAATTTTTTTTTGTATAGGTTGCGCATCCGAAAACGCGACGAAAGCTGAAATGATTCCGCAGGAAAATTATCGTCCCGAAACTTCGCAAGTTCCGCGTCAAGAATTAATCGTGTATTCGAGTCCCGAAAAATATTCTTACGAAGATTTTTTGCACGACGTGAATATTTTGCGCGACCGTTATCCGTCACAAATTCGGGTTGATAAATTGTGTGACACGCTTGACGGGCGCGGCGTTTACGATATTGTTTTGGGCGACCCGAACGGCGAAAACCAAATTTTGATTTTCGGGGCAATGCACGCCCGCGAATACATTACAACGCAAGTCGTCATGCGCCAGCTGTGTGAAAGTCTCGACGCGCTCAACGGCGGCGGCACGTATCGCGGAATCCCCGTGGCGGAACTTTTGCAAGGGCTTACGATTCATTTCGTGCCGAACAGCAACCCCGACGGCGTCGCGATAAGTCAATTCGGTTTGTCCGCGCTGAAAAATGATTCGGTTCGCAATCGCGTCGCGGCAATGAATGACGGCGATTTGGAGCAGTGGAAAGCCAATGCAAACGGCGTCGACTTGAACAGAAATTTCGACGCAGATTGGGCTGAATTTTACGGCAGTCCCGCGCCGTCGTCCGACAGATACAAAGGCACTTCCCCGGGCAGTGAGCCGGAATCTGCCGCGTTGATTCGCTTGACGCGGGATTGTCACATCAAGCGGGCGATAAGCTATCACACTTGCGGCGCGGTGGTTTATTGGTATTACAAGCAGAGCGGACAAGTTCTTGACGAATCAAAAAAATTCGCCGCAGATATTTCCGCCGCGACGAATTATTATCTTGACGACGATTACACGGCACTTGATCCGGCGGGTTACAAAGATTGGGCGGTCTACAAGTTGGGCATTCCGAGCATTACAATCGAAATCGGCGGAGAAAACGGCGACATCGTCAATCCCGTTCCGCAAAGTCGTTTCAACGGAATTTGGGAGCGAAACAAAAATGTCGTTTATGCCACGGCATACAATTTGAAATTCTGACACACGAAAATTTTTCCGACTTCGGTCGGATTTTTTTTGCCGTCAAGTTTTCGGAAGTTCTTCGCCAAAATCGGACGCGAACGCAAGCACGCAAATTTTTTCCGCGCCGAGTGATTTTAAAACTTTGGCGCATTCGCTGACTGTCGTGCCCGTCGTGTAAATGTCGTCGACGATTAAAATTTTTTGCCCGCGCAGGTCGATTTGCTCCGTCGCCGCGAAAACGCCGCTCAAAATTTCTTGACGCTCCGATTTGTTCTTGTCGTAAAGTTTCGGCGTCTCCCGCACGCGAATCAAAAGATTTTTCAGCGGGATATTTTTTTTGATGAACCATTCGCGGAAAATCATTTCGGTTTGATTGAAGCCGCGTTCGTTGAAACGTTTTTGATGTAACGGTACGGGCACGACGAAACTCACGCCGTCGAGCAGTCGGGAAATTTCTTCGCGATCGGAAACATCGTCCAAGATTTTTTTCAGCGGTTTAAGGACGTTAAGATTGTTATCGAATTTGAGCTTGTGCAAAAGTTTCTGCGACCCGCCGCGATATTTTGTCACGCGCAAAACTTTTTCGAGCGGCGCGGGCACCGATTTACAAAAGTCAACGCGAAAAATTTTTTTGTAACACGCCGCACAAAATTGATGCCGTTCGTCGACAATCTCTTTGCACGCGGGACATCTCGGCGGGAATAAAAAATAAATTAACGCGTCCCAAAGTTCGCGAAAAAAGTTCATGAAATCGCCCTCCGTTGTATACAGAATTTTTCTAACCACGTTACGAAAACTGTTTGCAATGCCGCTTGCCCTGTGTTAAACTTTTTTGCCAGTATAACAAAAATATTTCATATGCAGTAGGTGAAGAATTTGAAAGGGAAATTGATACTCGAAGACGGCACGACTTTTCGCGGGCAACTTTTCGGCGGCTCGAACGCGACTGCCGAAGGTGAAGTCGTCTTTAACACGGGCATGACGGGCTATCAGGAAATTTTGACTGACCCGTCGTATTGCCGCCAAATCGTCACGCTGACTTATCCGCTCATCGGAAATTACGGCACGGCGAAACAATTCAATCAAAGTCGCAAAAGTTTCGTCGGCGGGCTGGTTATCGGCGAATTGTGCGACAAGCCGTCAAGTTCGTCGATGGAAAAAACTTTGCCCGAATATCTCACGGCGGAAAAAATTCCCTGCCTGTACGACGTGGACACTCGCGCCTTGACGAAAAAACTTCGTTCGGCGGGCACGATGAAAGGCGTCATTGTCAGCGAATACGCTTCCCAAGGAACAATCAACGACATGATGAAATTGCCGATTCGCAAAAACGTCGTCGAGCAAGTTACCGCGCCCGTCGCTTACACGCTTGACGCCCGCGAAGGTGCGCTCAACGTCGTGACTATGGATTTCGGCATAAAGAAAAATATTTTGGACGCGTTACGCAAATTGAATTGCCGCGTGACGGTTGTGCCCGCGAAGACGACGGCGGAAGAAATTCTCGCGCTCAAACCCGACGGAATTTTTCTTTCGAACGGACCCGGCGACCCCAAAGACGTTCCCGAAGTCATCAGCGAAGTTAAAAAACTTATCGGCACGCGTCCGATTTTTGGTATCTGCCTCGGTCATCAAATTCTTGCGTTGGCAATGGGCGCGAACACCTACAAGCTCAAATTCGGTCACCGCGGTTGCAATCAGCCCGTCAAAGATTTACGAACGGGAAAAGTTTATATCACGTCGCAAAATCACGGCTACGCTGTCGAAGAAAAATCTTTGAAAGGTTTGCCGATAAAAGTCACGCATGTTTCACTGAACGACGGAACAGTTGAAGGCGTGCGACATGCCGAGTTGCCGATAACTTCCGTGCAATATCACCCCGAAGCCGCGCCGGGGCCGAATGACAGCGTCAAATTGTTCGACGAATTTATCGAGCACATGAAAGAATTCCGTGCATGAGGAAAATTTTTTTTATCACGTTCGTGTTTTTGTTCGCGCAGATTTTTCACGTCGCGCCCGTGCAAGCCAAACATTCGGCGGATTTTCAAAGCAAGTACACGTTGACGGGCGTGGTTATCCTCAGCCGACACAATATCCGTTCGCCAATGTCCGACAAAAATTCTGCCTTGGCGAAAATTACGCCGCATGATTGGTTTAAATGGACTTCCGCGCCGAGTGAACTTTCTTTGCGCGGCGGCGAACTTGAAACGATTATGGGGCAATATTTTCGCAGACGGCTTGTCGACGAAAAACTTATCACGGAAAATTATTTGCCTGCCGACGGCGAAATTCGTTTCTACGCGAATTCACTGCAACGCACCATTGCGACCGCGCAATTTTTCTCAAGCGGGCTGTTTCCCGTCGCCAATGTCCGAATCGAACACAAATTTGATGTGGGCAAAGCGGATCCCGTTTTCAATCCGCAAATTACTTTTGCCGACGACGAATATCGCGCTTCGGTGAATAAATACATGCGCGCCATGTTCGCCGACAAAACCCCGAAAAACGGTTACCGACTGATTGAAAAAGTTTTGGACTTCAAAGATTCCGCGTTCGCCAAAGAGGAAGGACTTACACATTTCCGCGACGACAAACTTGAATTTACTTTTGAAGTCGACAAGGAGCTTGCCGCTCACGAAACTTTGAAACTTGCTTCTCAGGCCTCCGACGCGTTGACTTTGCAATATTACGAGGCGGAAACTCCGCTTGATGCGGCGTTCGGGCACGAAATAAGTTTCGGCGATTGGCAAGAAATTTCGTCCGTCAAAGATTTTTATGGCGAAGTGCTTTACAGCGCGCCCGCCGTTGCCGTCAATGTCGCTCATCCGCTTTTGCAAGTCATGTACGACGAACTTTCGGCGGACAGAAAATTTACTTTCCTTTGCGGGCACGATTCAAATATCGTCAGTGTTTTGTCGGCTCTTGAAGTCGAAGAATATTCTTTGCCGCAAACAATCGAGTGCAAAACTCCAATCGGCTGTAAATTGGTTTTCGAGAAATGGCGCGGCACGGACGGCGTCGATTACGTTGAGACGGAATTGATTTACCAAAGCGCGGAACAGTTGCGAAACAAAACCACGTTGACTTTGGACAATCCGCCGATGATTTTCCCGATTCGGTTCAAAGACATTCCGCAAAACGCCGACGGTTTATATCGGCTTGAAGATTTGCAGAAACGTTTCCAAAAAACTTTCGACGCTTACAACGAATTGCCGACGGACAGTCGAGTTGCGTAAAGTGGGGCGATTGATGTGAAAAAATTTTTTGCCGTTGTGATTTTGACACTGTGTCTTTTTTCCACAAAAGTTTTCGCGGAGGACGTTTGGGTTTTAACCACTTCCAAAGGCGCGGACAAATTCGATTGGTACATTCAAACGGAAACTATCGCTGAGGACTTCGACAACAAAACTTTTGATGTTTCTTTGAAACTTGTTTTGAACGGCAAACTCGGCGACATTCACCGGCAGACGTTTTCTTTCGTCGACAACATTTGGTACGTTAAGCAGTCAAATTCCGGACAAACGCCGCAAGCGGTGAACAGTCGCGAAATTTTTCAAAAAATGTTTGATGCCTGCAAGCCGTATTGCAAATTGGCGCAGACTTATCCGCGATAACGCTGTCGGCTTGAAAATTTTAAAAATTTTACACGACGAAGGTAATCGGAGGTGTTTTGCGCATGAAAAAATTTTTTACAGTCGCGTTGATGATTTTGTTCGCCGCGCAGATTTGTTACGCCGAACCGCCGCAAGCCATGCAACGAGAAACTGCGAAATCACGCGCACGACAAAGTTTCAATCTCTGCTCCGTTGAAGGCGCGTGGTACGAAGTTTACATCGTCGGCGAAAAAGAAAAAATTTGGGTTGATTGGCAGTGGGCACGGAATGACGAAGTTTTTACTGCCAATTATCACGCGTATCTTGGAAAGGATTATTCTTCAAGTCTTGCGTTGCAAAACGTCGAACTTTTTGGTCGCTACGGCAAAGACAACCAGCGAATCAACATGACAAGTCCGAATCGTGACGGATTCAGCGTTGTGCGCGGCGTGAACGGTTTGCCCGATTTGCTCGTCAGCAAAATTCAAGTTACGGGTGGCGGCGGTTTTGAAATGAAAATTTTCGCTGTGAAAAACGGACAGCTTCGAGTTGTAAAATCCTTCGTTAAGGACAAAAAAACTCTTAACGAATCGTTTATCACGATTTCCACTCCGACGACGTATCTTGACAATGGAACAATTTCTATACCGTGGCACACAAACGCCATGCCGGGCGCGGGGTCTTATGTCACGGTTTACATGTTCGACGTGCAGAATTTGATTTTGATTCCGGCTTACACGAACAAAATTCCCAGACAGTAATTTCAAATTTCTAATTGCTTTCAAGGAGGCATGTAACTTGCCCAAGAAAAAAAATCTCAACAAAATAATCGTCATCGGTTCGGGGCCGATAGTCATCGGACAGGCGGCGGAATTCGACTACGCAGGTTCGCAGGCTTGTCGTTCGCTCAAAGAGGAAGGCCTTGAAGTCGTCCTCGTCAATTCAAATCCCGCGACGATTATGACCGACGCGAACATTGCCGACCGCGTTTACATTGAGCCGTTGACCGTGGACTTTTTGACGGCGATAATCGAAAAAGAACGTCCCGACGGTTTACTTGCCACGCTCGGCGGACAAGCGGGCTTGAATCTTGCTGTACAGCTTGCCGAAAGCGGCGCACTTGAAAAATACAACGTCGAACTTTTGGGCACGTCCCTTGAGGCGATTAAACGCGCCGAAGATCGCGAAATGTTCAAAGAGACAATGGAGCAAATCGGCGAGCCGATACCCGAATCAACAATCGTCGAAGATATTCACAGCGCGGTTGATTTTGCCAACGAAATCGGTTATCCGCTGATTGTTCGTCCCGCTTACACACTCGGCGGCACGGGCGGCGGCATCGTCAACAACGAAGAAGAACTTATCGAAACGACTTTGCGCGGCTTGAAATATTCCATGATTGGACAAGTCTTGATTGAACGTTCAATCGCGGGTTGGAAAGAAATCGAGTTTGAAGTTATGCGCGACGCCAACGACACTTGCATAACGATTTGTTCGATGGAAAATTTCGACCCCGTCGGCGTTCACACGGGCGATTCAATCGTCGTTGCTCCCACGCAAACTTTGAACGACCACGAATATCAACTTTTGCGTTCGGCGAGCTTGAAAATTATTCGTGCGCTGAAAATCGAGGGCGGCTGCAATATCCAGTTCGCGCTTGACCCAAACAGTGACAGTTATTACGTCATCGAAGTCAATCCGCGTGTCAGCAGAAGTTCCGCGCTTGCGTCGAAGGCGACGGGCTACCCGATAGCGAAAGTCAGCGTGAAAATTGCAATCGGCTATCACCTTGACGAAATTGTCAACGCCGTCACGAAGAAAACCAAAGCTTGCTTCGAGCCGTCTGTTGACTATATCGTCGTCAAATTCCCGCGCTGGCCGTTCGACAAATTTGTTTACGCCGATAAAACTTTGGGCACGCAGATGAAGGCGACGGGCGAAGTTATGAGCCTTGACCGCACGTTTGAAGGCGCGATTTTAAAAGCTGTTCGCAGTCTTGAAATCGGCGTCAATCGCCTGCACATGGAAAAAATGGACGATTGGGACGACGACAAAATTAAAAGCCGCTTGAACCGCATAAATGATGAACGTCTGTTTTTAATCGCCGAGGCCTTGCGCAGAAATATCGCGACGCCCGACGAAATTGCCGACATTACGAAAATTGACCGCTGGTTTATCGACAAAATTAAAAATATCACCGACATTGAAGTTCGCTTGAAAAAAACTGAACTCAGCCCGAAACTTTTGCGCGAGGCGAAACTTGTCGGCTTGTCGGATAAATCCATTTCGGAATTGACGGGTGCGAAACTCAAAGACGTTCGCGCTCTTCGCAAGCAGAATAAAATTTTGCCCGTGTATAAAATGGTTGACACCTGCGCGGCGGAATTCGAGGCAATGACGCCTTACTATTACTCAACTTTCCACGGCGAAGTTGACGAAGTTACCGTCAGCGACAAACGCAAAATTATCGTTTTGGGTTCCGGTCCGATTCGTATCGGTCAGGGCGTCGAGTTCGATTATTGTTCCGTGCATTCGGTTTGGGCATTGCGCGAAGCCGGCGTCGAAGCGATTATCATCAACAACAATCCCGAAACCGTTTCGACGGACTTTGACATTTCCGACAAACTTTATTTCGAGCCGCTCACGACTGAAGACGTTTTGAATATCGTCGACAAAGAAAAACCCGAAGGCGTTATCGTGCAATTCGGCGGACAAACGGCGATTAATCTTTCGGCGAGTTTGGCGGAAGCCGGCGTTAAAATTTTCGGCACGAGCGTCGACGACATTGACCGCGCAGAAGATCGCGAACGTTTCGACGAAATGTTGACCGAATTAAATATCCCTCGTCCCCGTGGAATTTCCGTCACGAATTTGGACGACGCAATCACCGGCGCGGCTGAAATCGGTTATCCCGTTATGGTTCGTCCCAGTTACGTTTTGGGCGGGCGCGCAATGGAAATTGTTTACAACGAAGAAGAACTTCGCGACTACATGAGCCGAGCCGTCAAAGTTACTCCCGATCATCCCGTTTTGGTCGACAGATACATGCAGGGCACGGAAGTTGAAGTCGACGCAATTTCGGACGGCGTTGACGTGGTTATCCCCGGCATTATGGAGCACGTCGAGCGGGCGGGCGTTCACAGCGGTGATTCAATCGCCGTTTATCCGCCGCAAACTCTCCCGTCGAAAACGATTTACACGATAACCGACTACACGAAACGCCTTGCGCTTGCCTTGCAAGTCAAAGGTCTGCTCAATATTCAATACGTCGTTGCGGACGGAAAAGTTTACGTCATCGAAGTCAATCCGCGTTCAAGCCGCACGGTTCCATTCCTCAGCAAAGTCACCGATATTAAAATGGTCAACGTGGCGACGCGGGCTGCTCTCGGCGAAACGCTCAAAAACATGGGCTATTATTCGGGACTCATTGAGCCGAAACCTTATGTTGCGGTGAAAGCTCCCGTGTTCTCTTTCGCGAAGATGCAAGACGTTGACATTTCCCTCGGCCCCGAAATGAAGTCGACGGGCGAAGTTATGGGAATCGATTATCACTACGCTCGTGCGCTGTACAAGGCGATAACCGGCGCGGGTATCGTCATTCCGAAAAACGGTTGCATTTTGTTCACCGTCGCCGATAAAGACAAAGAGGAAATGAAACAACTTGCCAAAGCTTTTTCGGAACTCGGCTTTAAAATTGTCGCCACCGAAGGCACGGCACGCGCTCTGCAGTCAATCGGCATTAACGCGGAGATTGTCGGCAAAGTTCACCAACGCAGCACCGACATTATCCAAATGATTAAACTCGGCAAAATTCACATGGTCGTAAACACGCAGGCTCCCGGCAAACACGTCGCCAAAGACGGGTTCCGCATTCGTCGCGCCACGGTCGAGTTGGGCGTTCCCTGCTTCACGAGTCTTGATACCGCGTGGGAAGTCATGCGCGTTTTGACTTTCATGCGCGACAGGAGGTTAGTTTATTCGCTGGCGATACAAGATTACGTCGGCGGCGGTGACGCTCTGGCATGAAATGCAATGAGTAATGCGTAATTCGTAATTCGTAATGCGCAATTAAATTGGCGAAAAGCAAAGAACAGGCGGCAAGCTGATGATTAAAACTTTTGATGCAGAAATTTTGGCGAACGAAGAAGTTGCCGAAAAAATTTTTCGCATAACTGTCGATGCGCCCGAACTCGCCGAAACTTCACACGCGGGGCAATTCGTGCAGGTAAAAATTTCGGACGCGTTCACTTTGCGCAGACCGTTTGGCGTTGCGTCGACGGCGGGCGGTCATGTGAAAATGTTTTATCGCGTTGTCGGGCACGGCACAGAAATTTTATCGACGCGACGGGCGGGCGAACGGCTTGACATTTTGGGCGCGCTCGGCAACGGCTTCACTCCACGCGACGGAAAAATTCTTTTGGTCGGCGGCGGCATGGGACTTGCTCCGCTTTTGTGCGCGGCTGAAAAATTTTCGGCGGATGTTTTGATGGGCGGACGCAATTCGGGCGAAGTTGATTTTTGGCAGAAAGAATTTTTGCCGCACGTCGAAGAAATTTTTATCACGACAGACGACGGCTCCGCAGGTCATCACGGTTTCGCGACGGATTTGTTGCCCGAAATTTTGTCGGCGAAAAATTATTCGGCTGTGTTGACGTGCGGCCCCGAAATTATGATGCGCGGCGTCGCCCGCATTTCCGCCGAAAAAAATTTGCCGTGCGAAGTTTCCTTTGAAAAACGTATGGCGTGCGGACTCGGCGCGTGTTTGAGCTGTTCGATTGACACCGTCGACGGACGCAGAAAAGTTTGCAAGGACGGCCCCGTTTTCGATGCCCGAAAAGTTTTTTGCGAATGAGGGTGATCTTATGAAAAAATTTTTCCTGATGATGATTGCGATGTTCGCGCTCTCTTCAACTTGTCTGGCGGCGACGCCTGTCAGAGTCAGCGATTACAACCTCAACGATTTTTTTCACACCTATAACAATGTCGCCGTCAACGTTACCAAAAACAACTGGGCTTTTGGAGAGTTTCCGATGGAGGCAATAAAAAGCGGTATTTACGATTCATATTTGGCGGCTTGCGGTCCGTATGGTCACGGCGTTGCCGTCGGGCTTTTCGCGAACAAACAGGGGCATATCTCCAAAATAACTCTCTCGTTCAACGGTAGCGACAAAACCACATGCGAATGTTCTGCGGGAGTTTTTGTCAACGTTCTTGCGACTTTAAGAATGAGCCTTCAAGAAATCGGCAACCTTATCCAAGAATTAGAAAGCAAAAAAAGATATGCGCATTATTTCTGCTCCGCCACGAACAGATACATAGTTGTTGAAGTTTCGGAAGACAGGGCGCACGACCTCATTAACATCAGAATCACGGCGACGGTTAATTGAAAGGCGGTCATGCGATTGAATATTTTTTCTTTCCTCAAAGACAAGCCCGAATACAGATTTTTTGCAAAGGACTGCCTTGACGCCGAAAAAGCTTTTCGCGGTTCGTGCGATTCATGCGTTAAACTCGTGCGCACTGCCATTGACGCGGCGATCAAATGGGTTTACGCGAACGACAAAAATATTTCCGCCGACACAGATAATTTGTTCGACTTGATTGCAAATCCGGCGTTCGTGAAAATTTTCGGCAAAGATTTAACCGACAAACTTCACTACTGCAGGACGGCGGGCAACGCGGCAATTCACAACCAAAAAGAATTCACTTCCGACGAGGCGGCGCGCTGTCTGCAAAATCTGTTCGAGTTCGTGCGGCAGATTGATAAACTTTACGGCAAAAATTTTCCGCATGAAACTTTTGCGGCGAGTGAACTTTTGCAAACGGAAATTTGCGGCTTGAAACTCAACACGCCGATTTTTACTGCTTCCGGCACGTTCGGTTTCGGCGAGGAATTTGAAGATTTCGTCGACCTGAAACGGCTCGGCGGCGTCATGGTCAAATGCACAACTTTAAAGCCCCGTCGCGGAAATGACGGCGTGCGAATCACCGAAACGCCTGCGGGCATGTTGAATTGTATCGGCTTGGAAAATCCCGGCGTCGAAACTTTTTTGACGAAAATTCTGCCGCGAATCAAAGACAAGATGAATGTCGTCGTCAACGTGAGCGGCTCAAGCGTCGAAGATTACGGCGAGTTGGCGAAACTTTTGGACGTTGACGGCGTCGCGGCGATTGAACTGAACATTTCTTGCCCGAACGTCAAAGACGGCGGAATTGTTTTCGGCACGGACGAAACGCAAGCCGCCAAAGTTACGAGCGCGGCGAAAAAATCCACGAGCAAGCCCGTTATCGTCAAACTCAGCCCGAACGTCACCGACATCACGAAAATTGCGCTGGCTGTCGAAAATGCGGGAGCAGACGCCTTGTCGCTGATTAACACGCTCATGGGCATGGAAATTAATATCGACACGTGGCGGCCGACTCTCGGCAACGTGACCGGCGGACTTTCGGGCGGCGCAATTAAACCCGTGGCACTTCGCATGGTTTGGCAAACCGCGCAGGTTGTCAAAATCCCGATTATCGGCATGGGCGGCATTCGTTCGGCACGCGACGCAGTTGAATTTTTCTTGGCGGGCGCGTCGGCGGTGGCTGTCGGCACGGCGAATTTTGCGCAACCGTCAATCACAATGAAAATCGCGGACGACTTGGAAAAATATTTGCGGCGACACAAGCTGAAAAATATTTCGGAACTTGTCGGCAAGCTCAAGGCATAAAAAAATCCCCTGCGATTTGCGGGGGTTTTTTGTTGAAATTTTTTCTGATATAATTTCGCCAATGCCGCACCTCTCGAAGGCGGTAACGCTTGCGGAGGGAGGTGAAAATTATGTTGGAGAGCCTTACACAGTTCGGCTTTGACGTTTTGGCGATCGTGGTCGGTGGTCTTATCCTCGACTACATCATCAACAAACGTCGCTAAGCGGCAGAAACAACTGACTTATTGCCCCAGACAATCGGATTCGCTAACCGGTTAGGCAAAACGAAGCCCCCGTACAGTTCGCTACTCTGTGCGGGGGTTATTCGTTCGGTGAAATCATGTTGGAACTGCGAGCCTTACACACTGCAGTTGTTGTCTTTTCGACACTCAAAATTTATCACAGGCAAACTAACTTGTCAATCGCCGCGTAAATTTTTATTGAAAACTTTCTGAACGTGTGCTATATTCAACGCGGCAGGTCTAGGTGGTCGGCTCTCCTCTCGAAAGAGAGGGGGTGATGTTATGTCCAAGTATGAAATTATTTCCCTCGCAATCCAGTCCGCAAACTTGGTTCTGACATTGCTCACGTTCCTGAATAGTTAATTCGGGCACGAAAAAAGCCGTTTGCAAGACGGCTTCCAAATGGTTCTGACGTATTAATCGGGAGGAAGTCGACGCGCACACACCGACGACCTGCCTTTGATTTATCTTGTTGACGCGTAAAATTTATCACAGGCAACTTAACTTGTCAATCGCTTGTAAAGTTTCATCAGCTCGGAGACAACACGCGCCTCGTCCTCGAAAAATTTTTCAAAGCCGTAGGCAAGCGCAACCGCATAATCATTCGACTTGTGCGCCCAACGCAATTCGTCGGGCATCGTGTCTTCGTTGTAGAGTTTCGCAAATGTCCAATCCGGAAATTCTTTTCGCACGTCCAGAACAAGTTGAGCCGAACGCTCAATCAATTTCCGATGACGTTCGTCAACTTTCGGCCATGGAAAATTGTTGTAGACAATCCCAATCGAATAGCTATAACTTGTTCCGAGCGGGCAATTTGTCATTCGCATCCACGCCATATGAATTGAGCTTGTCAAAATCCCGAAATGATAAATCTGCGCGTCGGGAAGAATAAAAACTTTGTCACTGCACAAAACTGAATCATTCATAAATCCCATCGGAATATATTGACGTTCGCCCGAAGAAGTCTTCGCCATAACAAGAAATTTTCCGTGTGGAAAGTTTTCGACGTGAAATCGCGTGGGTTTTTCTGCAATTTGGCGCGTGCCGTCGCTTTTGCTCGCCAAACGATAAGCACGAACATTTTCGACGCGTTCCCAACACAGCGGGAATTTTTTTATTTCATCAAGCGGCGTGTCACCCAACCACAAGCAATAACGTTTTTTTCCTTTGATAAATTCGTCGGCACCGTACCACGGATGGAAAAATTTTATGGCGTCAGGCTCGCGTTTCAAAAAATTTTCCATTTCTGCCGGCTTGAATAAATAATTTCCGTCGTCAACCGGTTTGTTGCCGATACCAATTTCAGGCACATCACAGAGCGGCTCATCGCGGCTTTCGACAAAAATATCTTCGTCGTCGACAAGATAAGCGTTAATATTTTTTGCTTTAATGATTTGGTCGCCGTCAAAAATTTTTTTCGTCTTCTGATTGTGCGCTTTGCTGAAACCGACAACAACACAATGAACGTGCGCGGGATTATCCGAGTCGCTGAGCCATTTGAAAGTTCTGTGTGCGAAGTCAAAATGAATTCCACTCGCGAAAAGTTTTTTCCACAACGCGCCGATACTTTCACCTTGGCAGATAGAATTCGTCGACACCAACGCGGCACGAATATTTGTCCCGTGAATGAAATCGGAAATTTTTTTGTACCAACACGAAACATAATCAAGATTACCCGTGTTATCCCAGCCCTCGAAAACTTTTTTAATGTCGTCGGATTGTTGCTTACTTTTTTTGCGTGCGCCTTTGAACGGCGGGTTGCCGATGATGTAATTTAATTTTTCGGGCGTGACGAGTTCCGACCAGTCGATTTGGTTGGCGTTGGCACAAATAATCGCAGGATTACTTTTGAGCGGCAGATATTGGAAATCTTTTCCGAGTTCGCCTTCGGTCTCCTGCAACATTTGAATTTCGGCAATCCACAAGGCAACTTGAGCTACGGCAAAGGCGAAGTCGTGAAGTTCGATACCGAAAAATTGATTGATTGAAACTTTGACGGGATTTTCGGGCAACGGAACGTTTAAAGCGCGTAACTCTTTCAGAATTTCATTTTCAAGACGGCGGAGGCTCATATAAGTTTCGGTCAAGAAATTTCCCGAACCGCAAGCCGGATCTAAAAAAGTCAACGCGGCGATTTTGTCTTGAAACTCTTGCAGAAGCGGAATTTTATCGTTGCGTTTGCGTTTGATCGCGTTGAATTCTTCATAAAGGTCATCAAGAAACAACGGGTCGATAACCTTATGAATATTTTCGGGCGTGGTGTAATACATTCCGCCTTCGCGGCGTGTCTCTTCGTTAAGGATTGACTCGAACATTGCGCCAAAAATCGGCGGGCTGATTTTGCGCCAGTTTAATTTGTGTTTGATGTTGGCGAGCGAAATTGTTTCTGTCAAGTTGCCTTCAATTTTATTAAACGCGGGCAACAAAATTCTTTCACCGAAAAGGCCGCCGTTGACGTAAGGAAAATTTTTCAAGTCGTCATCGAGATTTTGCGAGCGATTTTCTTCGGGCGTGTTGAGTACGTCAAAAATATTTTGCAAAGCGTCAATGCGTTCAGTTTCGGTCGCAAACTTCGCAATGTATTTGAAAAATTGATTGTCGTTGAAAATCAGCGCGTCGCCCGCATAAAAACAGAAAACCAACCGCGTGCAGAGCTTGTCAAGAAAATTTTTGTAATCTTTGATGTGCAAGCGGGAATAGTTTTTTTCAAAGGCCTCGTAAATAACTTTGATGATGTTGGCGGCGGCTTTGGAAATTTTTATTTCGGGTTTGAGTTCGTCGGCAGTCGGGTCAACCAGAAATTTCAAATTCTTATAGACGTATCGAAAATCTTGGAGCTTGTAAATCGTCGGTTTGTAAGTTTCGCCTTGTGAAAGATAGAGCGTCGGATTTTTCATCTGAAGGCGGTCGTAAATGCGAAATTCGCCGAAGTTGCAGGTAATAATCCAGCGCGGTTGTTCAGAAAACGGCAAATATTCGGCGTAACGTTCTGCCTGTTCCAAAGGCGTCAAACTTTCGTCGTCGGATTGCTGATAAGTCTTGTCGAGATCTTTACCGAAAGATTTTTGCTCAATCAAAACTTTTGTGCGTGCAATGTAACCGTCGATGTATTTTTTTTGGTCGTCGATTATAACGTACTTTTCAAAGTCGATAATATTTTCAGGTTCCTCAATTTCGAGCACGTCACGAAGCAACGCAAACCAAAATTTTTGGGTGTCGCCTTTTTCGCCGCCGCGTGCAAACCAATTCTTGGAAAATTTATTTATTTTGCGTTCCCTGTCGTTCATGGTGAAAACCTCATTCGCAGGGCAAATCTTTTCGCCAAGCAAGCGGCGCGGGTTTTTCGTTATCGGACGCAGATTTTACTTCGGGCAATGCGACGTAGCGATAAAGTTTGTAAGGATCTTCGGCGGGCAATTCTGGCTTTTTATCTGCGTTTTCTTGCGCCGTCAAAAATTTTTGCCAAATTTCGCGGTCTTCGTCAGTGATAAATTCTTCGCAACTTTCGCGGTAAAATTCGGGCGGCTCGTGCCAGCAAACGTTGAGAGCTTTTTTGCCCGCCGCCTCGAAAATAATTTCCTGATTCTCGATATTGCGGTCGTTGATGTTTCGGAAAAAGGCTTTCAACCACGGATCAACAATGTCGTCAAGTTTGAACAGGTAAGTATTGCCGTCGACGTTTGAAACGACGCGCCCGTTCGAGTACATCGAAAAATAAGCTTCGACAACGCCGGTATGTTTTATCGGCGCGGGCTTGCCGGTGAGCAAAAGTTGTTGCGCCTCTTCGTAACCTTTTTCAGTCAGTTCGACGCCGCTTGCCGCCGTGCGACCCGGATATTTGATACTTTCGCCGAGTGAAAAAGAAACTTCCAGCTGTTGCCACAAGTCAAGATACAGCATTTTGCGCAGAAGAATTCCGCTTTCGGTGTAATCGTAAATTTGTCCGACGTGGAAAAAATATTCGGGCGAAATGAAACCCCAGGCACCTTGCGCGTTGTAGCTGGAAATTCTGCCCGTCAGACGCCCCGCCTCGTAATCGGGAGCTTCGGAAACAATTTTCGGTTCGGGGAAAGTGTACGTTTGATATTCGTGCCAATAATTCAAAATGCCGCTGTCACGTCTGAGATTTTCGGGGAAGGCGTCCAAAAGTTTTTTCGCCGTGTCGTAAGCGGAAAGATTTTCGTCAATGTCCAAATCAATGTCAACGCGTGCAACGTCAAACATAAGTTTCGCGCAGGCGGCGACTTGCTCACAAAAATTATCGTCGTCCCTGTTCGCGTCTAAAATTTCTTCCAACAAAGTAACGTCGCGTTTTTCCGCACAAACCGTGGCGACTTGACGGCTGATTGTTCGTTCCTGACCGCTCAACAACGCGCAGAACAGAAAAATTTCCGCGAAATCGTATTTGGCGGCGGAAGCGGCGGCAAAAGCTGCCAACGAATATTCCCGCACACGAATCAGCGGCTCAAAAGAATTGGCGTATTCTTTGGCGGCAACTGCCAAAACGCCGAGCATCAAATAAAAAGTTTCGTAGTCCGAATCAACGTCGCAATCGTTCCAGATACTCAAAATTTTTGCGCGCAAGTCATGATATTTGTAAGCAATGTCGCGATTCTTTACGGCGGTTTTCATCGAAGCCAAAATATTGTTCACGTCGCGTTTAAGTTTTTGGTCGAAGATATTTTGCTTAACGTCGCGAATTTTTTCGAGCCAATCTCTCGCAATGAAATTATACGGCGCGGCAGGCACGAGGTTGACGGTCTTTCGGGCGATTTTCAATCCGCCGGCAACAAAAGGCATAACGGTTTGTGTCAACGGCGGAGAAAAATTTTGAGTCGACATAGGCGGAGCAAAATTACCGGGCGCGGGCGGCATGTCCAAAGATCGCAGATCATCGACGCGGATTTTTAGTCGTCCGCCGTCGGCTCTGGTTAATGTCAAAAAATTTTCCGTCAAGCCCGTAACGGTGCCTTCCGCCGAATCTTGATTTTGGTCGGTGCCGTAACGAATTTTGACGTAGTCATTTTGGTTGACGCCGTCTAAAAGTTCACGTGCCAATTCAGTCATAGGTATCCTCTCCTAAAAAAATATTTCGGGAATTTTCCTTTCGACGCGGTCGGAAATTTTCCTTTAGCGCGGCAGTTATCAACGTCAAACGCGGCAGAAAAAATTTTTTCAATATTGGCAACAGCACGGCAGGATTAATCGGAGGCTTGAAGAATTATCCAATAAATTTTTGTTGAAGAGTTCATTTGAGTAGCACGGGAGGGCTTTACATGGCAAAAAAGTATTACAGCACTAAAATCGTGGGCATCGGCGGCGAGGTTACCAAATTCACGGGTCTTGTCAAAATGCTCGTCATCTTCGATGATTCAATGGTCTTGCCGGAGCTTCGCGAGTTTTCCGTTCTGCACAGCGGCAACAAACTCAGCGACGTGATTAAACCCGGCGACGTTCTCAAAATCGGCGAAAACGAATTCAAAATTCTCAACGTCGGCAACGAAGTCAACAACAACATCAAAAGCCTCGGTCATATCGTCATCAAGTTCAACGACGACAAAGATGAATTGCTTGAAGGTTCGTTGCACGTGGAAGACAAACCCATTCCGAAACTGCGCATAGGCGACGAAATTTCAATCGTCGAGGCAACCGAATCCGCGTTGAGCGGCAAGACGGCGTTCCTGTCGGGCAAAAGTGTCGTTTCCAACACGCTGGCGCAAATTCTTAAAGACAACGGCGTCAAAATCGTCAAGAGCGCAGACGAAGCGGACATCGTCGTCAACACCAAATAAGATTTTTCGACAACGTCATAAAAATTTTCGACTGTCGGTCACGTCAAACGCGGTCGACAGTCTTTTTAATGCGTAATGCGAAATTCGTAATGCGTAATGAAATTTAACGGAGGCGATTGAAATTAAAGAGTCAACGGCAAAAATTATTGACGAACTGATTAAACGTTATCCCGCGCTGGAAGTTTGTCGGCAAAACCTTTTCGACGTGACGGAAAAAATTTTCGACGGCTTCAGACGCGGCAACAAACTTATCACTTGCGGAAACGGCGGCTCTGCGGCGGACGCAATGCACATTGTCGGCGAATTGATGAAAAGTTTTCGTTTACCGCGACGGATTGAAAATTGTCGTCCCGAATTCCTTCAACGGGCGCAGGAACTTTTTCCCTCGGACGTTGAATTTTTCAAGGCGAATCTTCAAGGCGCGTTGCCCGCGATTAGTTTGGTCGGCGAAACTGCGTTGCTTACCGCCTTCGCAAATGACGTGACACCGCGATTGATTTTCGCGCAGCAAATTTTCGGTATCGGACGGAGCGGAGATGTTCTTTTGGCAATTTCCACGTCGGGCAATTCGGAAAATGTTTTGTTCGCTGTCGAAGTCGCAAAAATCATGGGAATAACTGTCGTGGCGATGACGGGGCGACGCGGCGGCAGGTTGCGGCATTTGTCGGACGCGTCAATTTGCGTGCCGGCGGACGAAGCGCACACGATACAGGAATTTCACTTGCCGATTTATCACATGATTTGTTTGGCGGCGGAAAATGAATTCTTCGGCGATTGAGTTTTGTGATTTACTTTTTCTTTGCTTGCCCAAAGAAAAAGTAACAAAAAGAAAAGGCACCTCGCGGGGCGGATACTCGCTCGTTGTTTGGAGTGATTGGCTACGCGTGCCGCTAGTGCCCGCAAGTGAAACATCCTGTTTCAATTGCGGGCGAGGCCGTCATCCATGACGGCCTCTGATTTTACGTCGGTTGGAGATGATAACTTTGCACGAGGCGACACTTGCCGAAAATATTTTAAACATTGCATTTGACGCGGCGAAACAAAATCACGCGGAAAAAATTTTTGCCGTCGGTTTGACGCTGGGCGAATTGGCGGGCGTCGAAGTCGAGGCTTTGACGTTGTCTTTTGACGTGCTGAAAAAAAATTCTCCCGCCGAAAATGCGACGCTCAAAATTAATCGCGTGCCGTGTTGTGCGACGTGCAACAAGTGCGGCAAAACTTTCACGCTTGAACGATATAATTTTTTTTGCCCCGAATGCGACGGCGTTTTGATTTTGCAGAGCGGCCGCGAACTTTTGGTTGATTTTGTTGATTGCGAGTAGGTGATTAAACTGGAAGTTAAATTGATGAAAAATATTTTGGGTGCCAACGACGAAGTTGCCGCGCTCAATCGTCAAATGTTCGCCGAACGCGGCGTTATCGTCATGAATTTGCTTGGCTCCCCCGGCTCCGGCAAAACCACGTTGCTTGAAAAAACTTTGGCGCGTCTTGCCGACAAAATTAAAATCGCGGTCATTGAAGGCGACTTGTTCACCGCGAAGGACGCCGAACGAATCGAGCGGGCGGGCGTCGACGTGATTCAAATCAACACGGCGGGCGGCTGTCACCTTGATGCGCCGATGATTCAAAAGGCGTGTGCGGCGTTGAATTTGGCGGAACTTGATTTATTAATCGTCGAGAACGTCGGCAATTTGGTTTGTCCCGCAGAATTCGACATCGGCGAAAATTTCAAAGCAACGGTACTGTCGATAACCGAGGGCGACGACAAACCGCTGAAATATCCGCTGATTTTCAAGGAGTCGGCGGCGGTCGTGCTGAACAAAATCGATCTGCTTGAGTTCACGAATTTTGACTTGAAATCTGCGCGGGAAGATTTGACGACGCTGAATCCGCCGATAAAAATTTTTGAAACGTCGTGCACGCGAGGCACGGGACTTGACGATTGGACGGCGTGGCTTTTGTCGAAGGTGGCGAAGTGATGGAAAGTCTTTTTGTTTCGGAAATTACCGTGCTCGGTATCGGTAACACGATTTTGAGCGACGAAGGCTTCGGCGTGCGTGTCGTCGAGTATCTGCAAAAAAATTTCACGTTCCCCGAAAATGTTGCGCTTATCGACGGCGGGACTTTGGGCGTTGAACTTTTGCATTTCGTCACGGGCACGCAAAAACTTTTGATTGTCGATTCGATTAACGGCGGTGTTGAGGCGGGCACGACGTTTCACCTGCAAGACGACGAATTGAAAAAACATTTCGCGCAAAAAATTTCGGCGCATGAAGTCGGTATTCAAGACGTGTTGACGATGTTGGAGCTGACGGGCAAAAAAATTCCGCACGTCGAATTGATTGGCGCACAACCGTTCAGCTTGGAAGCGGGCACGGAATTGACGCCGCAAATGTCAAAACTCGTGCCGACGTTCGCCGACAAAGCCGTCGAAATTTTAAAATCTTGGAATCTCAACATAATCCTTAAAGCTTAAAGCTCAAAGCTTAAAGCTATCAACGGAGGTTAAATCATGATTATTTTTCCCGCGATTGATTTACGCGGCGGCAAATGTGTTCGATTGATTCAGGGCGACTTCGACAAAGAAACCGTTTACTCGGACGACCCGCAAGCTACTGCGCTCAAATGGCAGTCAATGGGCGCGAAGTTTCTTCACGTCGTGGACTTGGACGGTGCACGCGCAGGTTCCCCGAAAAATCTTGACGCCATTAAAAAAATTCTTGACGCGGTAAATATCCCGATTGAAGTCGGCGGCGGAATTCGCACGCTTGACGACGCGGAAAAACTTTTGTCGCTCGGCGTTCGTCGCGTGATTTTGGGTAGTGTTGCCGTTGAAAATATTTCGCTCGTCGAAGAGGCGGTTAAACGTTTCGGCGATAAAATTGTCGTCGGCATTGACGCTCGCGGCGGCTTCGTTGCAACTCACGGCTGGGAAAAATCCAGTCAAGTCACTGTCGGCGAACTGGCGAAAAAAATTTTTGCGGCGGGCGTGCAAACGATTATTTACACGGACATTTCAAAAGACGGCATGTTGAGCGGCGTGAACGCCGGGATTTTCGCGAACCTTGCAAAATTTTCCGGTGCGCAGATTGTGGCATCGGGCGGCGTGAAATCGCTTGACGACATTAAAGCTTTGAAGTCTCGCGAATCGGACGGAGTGGCGGGCGTCATTGTCGGCAAAGCGATTTACACGGGCGCGCTTGATTTAAAATCTGCGATTGAAATTGCGGAGGCTTGACATGTTGACGAAAAGAATTATTCCGTGTCTTGACGTGAAAGCCGGTCGCGTCGTCAAAGGCACAAATTTTGTCGGCTTGCGTGACGCGGGCGATCCCGTCGAACTTGCCAAACGTTACGATTTCGAGCGGGCTGACGAACTTGTTTTTTTGGACATCACGGCTTCGCACGAAGGTCGCGGCACAATGGTCGAAGTCGCCAAAAGTTGCGCGGCTCAAGTTTTTATCCCGTTCACTGTCGGCGGCGGAATTCGCACGGTCGAAGATATGCGCGTCATGTTGGCGGCGGGCGCAGATAAAATTTCCGTCAACAGCGCGGCGGTTAAAAATCCTCAATTAATTTCGGACGGCGCGAAAAAATTCGGCAGTCAATGCGTCGTGCTTGCGGTTGACGCCAAACGTCGCGACGAAAACGGCTGGGAAATTTACGTAAACGGCGGGCGCACTCCCACGGGGCTTGATTGTATCGAGTGGGTTAAACGCGGCGTTGCTCTTGGCGCGGGCGAAATTTTGTTGACGAGCATGGACGCGGACGGCACGAAAGACGGCTTCGACATTGAATTGACGCGGGCAGTTTCCGAGGCGGTCAATGTCCCCGTGATTGCTTCGGGCGGCGCGGGCGAGCTTGAACATTTTTATGATGTGCTTATCGACGGCAAAGCTGACGCGGTACTTGCGGCGTCGGTCTTTCATTACGGCAAATATACAATTCGGCAAGTCAAAGAATTTTTGCAAAGTCGCGGCGTCGAAGTTCGTTTTTGACAGCCGAAAAGTTTTTCGGCGACGAAACGGCTAGCCAAATTGTTACGCCACTTTTAAAGTGGCCGCAGCGTCGAAGTTCGTTTTTAATCGCTTGCCAAAAAATTGTGCTTGTCGACGAACGCAAGAATTTCCTCAATCATTTGCTCATTGCGTTTGGTTATGTCCACTTCGGTGAAATCATTGTTCGTTTGCGCGAGTCGTTGAAGTTCGAGATTCATTGTTCCGCGTTGAAAATGTCCGCTCTTTTCGTAGCCGAGATAAACTTTCCGTTTGTCCGCAAAGCGATGACCGGAGGCGTTGACGTTTTTGCCGTGTTCCAAAAGCGCAAGGTTGCCGAGTAAATTCAGACTGTTTTTGTTGGAAAAACTCTCGAAACTTTCCGCCAAACTTTTCGGGAAAATGTGCTCCACGTCAAATTTTTGCTCAATCGGCGGCAAGGGTTGATTTTCGTCGCGGAAAGTCCACCAATTCAAAACGAGCGACATCATCAATTTTTTCTGCATCTTGACGCCGAAGAAACGCATTTCATTTCTTATGGCGTCCGCCGCAAAAGTGTAATGCTTGTGCTTTTTTGTAGGGGGCGTTTTCAAATTAGCGAGGGTACGGAAAGCGTATCCCCTCAAGGCCTGCGTGTGGATGGTTGTAATGGCGTGCGCAATAATAAACGCGAGCAACCGTTCCAGAAATTCGGCAAAAATTTTTTCGTCGAGTCGATTGGCGTCGTCTCGTTCGCACAGAAAATAATGCGCCAGAATCAGCCAAATGAACGCGTTTTTTGCCCGAAAAAGAATGTGCGCCAAGCGGATAACTTTCAACGGAAAATGCAACGAATTTTGTTCAAGCAGGTCATCGAAAAAATCCAGGAGCGCAAACAAATCGGCAAGCGTCCGCGTTTCGCGCAAGACGGCATAGTTGTCTTTTTCGTAAGCACGACGCAATTTTTTGCTCGCCAAAGAATAATCTCTGTACGAGTAACAGGTGAACAAAAACTCAAGCGGGTTGACGCTGAGCCCGTGATTTTTGCCGAAAGTTTTCGCCGTGCGTCGCTCCAATCGCTGCCACTTTTCTATAAATTCGTCACGAGCAGACGCACCTTGCGCGTTGTAAAATTTATACATCGTCGCTTTGAAAATGTCGATTGCGGAAAGAGGGAGTCCCCGATCGTTGAGCGTCGAAAACATTTGCAAAGCAAAATCTTGCGAATCGGCGCGAATTCGGGTTAGAAAACATTTGCTCAGAATTCGTCCGGGCAATAAAAGTAAAGTCTTTTCGTCGAGTTCTTTTTTCAGTGCCCGAATTTCCTCTTGAAAGAAACGGTAATTGACGGCGTATTTGCTTTTGTCGGCTTTAGAGATTGTGCCCGTCAAAAGAATTTCTTTGAGCCGTTCGTTGGCGTCATGTTGCAAAATTTCCGTTGTGATTTTCAGCGTGGACTTGATTAATTCGCCGAATTCGTCGATTTGCCAAATGCATTCGCCGAGATTTTCGACTATCTTTGAATGATAGCCGTTGTCGCCGCCGAGTTCATGATAAAAGGCGCGCATCAAAAGCAACAAAGTCGTAAGCCGTTGTTGCCCGTCGATAACTTCATCTTGCTCGCGATCGTTGCAAAAAGTTACAATCACGCCGAGAAAATATTCGTCCTTGTCGCTGTCGAAAGCCTCCGGATCGCCGTTCGGGAAGGCGAAATCGCAAAAATCGTTCCATAAAGTTTGGCATTCTTCTTCCGTCCAAGAATACGCCCGCTGATAATCGGGAACCAAAAAATGATTTTTGTCGTCAGTGAAAAGTTGCTGTATCGTTCGAGTTTCCGTGTGAATGTTTTTCAAACTTAATCCTTCTTTCTGTGATGTGAGAATAAATTTGCTTGCCGCCTCGAAGTAAATGCCCGTTGAAAAATTCCGCCGCGCTGTTTTATAATGTGGCAACATTAGAATCGAAGGAGCAAATTTTGTGAAGTGGATTAACCACCAGATTGTTACGGGCTTTATCGTTTGCACGGTCACGGACGACGCGTTGTTTACGGCGTCTTCAATCGTTGGCGCGGTCGTTCCCGACAGAGTCGAAGGCTCACCGCCGAAAGAAAGTTCCGCGTATTGGAAGTGGCGCAAACGTCACCGCACGTGGTCGCATTATCCGCCGATTTATTTGGCGTTGATTGCCGCCGCGCAGTTTGCCAAAAATTTTTACGCGGATCCGACGGTTGACTTTGCGCTGAACTTGCTGACTTATGCGTTGGTCGGGGCACTGTTGCACATAGCCGAAGATGCGCTCTGCGGAAAAGTTCCGGTCTTCACGCCGCACGGCAAACACGGCTTGAAACTTTTCAAAGTCGGCACGTGGCGCGAATATTTTTTCGCCGCGCTGATAATTGCAATCTGTTTGTTCGTCCGCTTCGGCAACATTGATTCGCTGATAAAATTAATTTCCGAGGTCGTCCCATGAAAAAAATTGCAACGTTCATAATTCTTGCCGCGCTGACGGGATTTTTCGCCGTGTTGATTCTGTTCATTGCCGAGAAAACCGACGTGCTCCAAATCAAAAATCGCCCGCTCGAAGTAACTTTCGCGCAAGAGGGCGACGATATGTTGATGACGTGGCAACCGTTCCCGTACCCGTGCACATACAAAATTACGACGGTAAGCCGCACGACGGGGCTGGTCGAAGGTTCGCCGCCGTATCACATTTTCAAAGAGGAAGATTCAAATTTCGCAAGCTACATTTTGCCACGCGCTCCGATTCAAACTTATTATTTCATTTCGTCACGCGGGCTTTTCGGCGACGAAATTTTCAGCAGCAGCAAAGTTTATCAAAATCCGAATTTCCCGACGCCGCCGCATCCCGTAAGCATTTATCACTACGACAAAGACAATCCCGCAAGTTTGATGCCGTTTTTGGTTTGGCACACCGTCCCGAACGCCGTTTGTTACGAGCTGGAAATTTTGGACGCGCCGCCCGACGTTGAAGGCGGTATCGCTCCTTCGGGAACGCACCAACTTTTCATCACGCAGAAAATTTACACAAACGGCTATCAGGTTGATTTGCGTCCGTTCGCCGGCAAAAAAATTCTTTACTGGCGGGCGCGGGCACTGGGTTTGAAACATGAACCGATTGGCGAATTCTGCAAGGCGGAAAAAATTTACATCGACGAAACGAAAACCATGCCGAATTGTCCGCTGGTCAACAATTTTGATTTCATGGATTATTTGCCGCAACCGATTTATCACGTGTTCGATTGGATTCCGCTGAATTCTGCCGCGAAGTATGAAGTTGAGCTTTTGACGCACCCGCCGAAAGTCGAAAACGATTCCGAGCCGAGTCCCGACGCCGCGTGGCGACAAATTTCCGAGGATTCTTCGAGTTGCTACGACGAATACGGGCGGCCTTATGCGGGACCTTATTGGTGGCGTGTGCGAGCTTTGGACGCGAATAATCAACCGATCGGCGTTTGGTCTAACAGCGAAAAATTTATCGTCGAAGACTACACCAAGGGCGTCAACACGGCGGTTTTCGGCGACAGCATTTCGCACGGCGGCGGCGCGGTCAGCTACTCTCCGCGAGCACTGCAGTACAGTTACGAAAGTTATATCGATTTCCCCGTCGTCAACATTTCCAAGAGCGGCGACACTTCACGCACAACTTTTGAACGTTTCGAGCAAGACGTTCTGCCGCTCAAGCCGAAGAATTTAATTATCTCAACCGGCGCGAATTGCCTGCGCGACGCGTCCATTTCTGCAGAAGACGTTATCGCCGATTTGACGAACATAAATCGACTCTGCCTGCAAAACGAAATTCGCCCGATTTATCTGACGCTCATGCCGATTAATCCCGCGAACTTGCAAAACGCTTTTCACACGCCGACAGATCCGAATTGGCACGCAAAACTTGTGGCGATTAACGAATACATCAAGCGGCAACAATATCACATTGACATTGAGCCGTATTTTTACGACGCGAGCGGGCAAATGGACGAAAAACTTTCGATTGACGGAATTCATCCCGACCTGCGCGGCAAAATGTTAATGGCGGAACTCATCAACAAGAATCGAAAACTTTTCAAGCAATGACAGCGTGAGTGCCCGCAAGTGAAAAAATTTTTTCGTGAACAAAAAAACCCGTCGACTACTCGGCGGGTAATTTTTTTATTGCACGTCGGCAAAATTCAGTTCGGGCACGGCGTCAATCAAATTCAACGCGGCGGCCTTGCTGTAATAAATTTTCAGCGCGTCCAAACCGTCGGCGGTCAAGTTCCATTTGATGACGTTGCCCAAATATTTATCAAGTTCGGCGAACGTGAAAGGTTTCGTCGGCAAAACCGATTGAATCGCGTCGGCTTTGTGTTCGATTCCGAATTCAAACGCGGCACGAACTTTTTTGTACGCGGCTCTCAATTCGTCAGGATTTTCTTCGGCGAAATTTTTCCGCACAGCCCAAAGCGCGTAAACCATTTGCTTGCCCGTGAGTTTGTGCCACTCGACGCCCAAATCATATAAGAAAAAATTTTCGGGCGGGTGCAGGTAAACATTCAACGCATCGTCGCCAATCAACAGCGCACCGGTCGCGTCCTCGTCAACGGGTTTGTCGACGGCAACGGCTCGCGTCTCGTAATTCGGCTCGGCTCCGTGTTCGTGCAAAATTATTTTCAGCAGACGTTGCGCGGTTGCGGATTTTTCCGTCAAGATAACTTTGTCGTCGCGCAGTTCGTCAATCGGGCGTCGTGAAACCAAAATTATACTCGTAACGTCACAATCTGCGCGGACGCAAATTTCAGGCAGAATCAGCAAGTCGCGGCTTTGTCGGGCGTATTCAATCGAAGAAATATTGCTGATGTCGATTCGTCCCGCTTTGAGTTCGCCGTTTAAAAATGTCGGCACGCCGTAAAAAATTTCCAAATCGCGGGCGACGTGCGCATAACCGTAATTGAGCGGCAGGACGTTCAAAAAATTTATGTGACCAATTTTCGGATGCATACTGCGCCTCCGTCACTCGAATTCAATCGTCGCGGGCGGCTTGGTGGTGCAGTCGTAAAGTACGCGGTTGACGCCTTTGACTTCGTTGACGATTCGATTGGCGGCGCGGCTCAAAACGTCCCACGGAAGTTGCGCGGCCTCGGCAGTCATGAAGTCATCGGTTTGCACGGCACGCAGAGCAATCGCAAAATCGTAAGTACGCCCGTCGCCCATGACGCCGACCGATCGCATGTTCGTCAACGCGGCGAAGTATTGCGACAAATTTTTGTCGACGCCGGCTTTAAAAATTTCTTCGCGATAAATGGCGTCCGCGTCTTGAACGATTTTGACTTTTTCCGCCGTGACTTCGCCGATAATCCGAATTCCGAGACCGGGGCCGGGGAACGGCTGACGACTCACCAAATTTTCGGGCAAGTCCAATTCGCGACCGGCTTGACGAACTTCATCTTTGAACAGCAAACGTAACGGCTCGACAATTTCTTTGAAGTCGACGAAATCGGGCAGACCGCCAACGTTGTGATGTGACTTGATGACGGCGGATTTTCCGAGACCGCTCTCGATAACGTCGGGATAAATCGTGCCTTGGACGAGATAATCAACCGCGCCGATTTTTTTAGCGACTTCCTCGAACACGCGGATAAATTCTTCGCCAATAATTTTTCTCTTGCGTTCGGGTTCGGTGACGCCGCGCAGTTTCGACAAAAATCTTTCGCCCGCGTCAATCTTGACGAAATTCAAATCGTAATTGCTGAACGCCGCCTCAACTTCAGCCGCTTCGTTTTTGCGCAAAAGCCCGTGGTCGACGAAAACGCACGTCAAATTTTTCCCGACGGCACGGCTCAACAAGACAGCCGCAACGCTCGAATCGACGCCGCCGCTCAACGCGCACAAAACTTTTCCGTTGCCGATTTTCGTTTTGAGTTTGGCAACGCTGTCCGCGACAAATGAACTCATTCGCCAATCGCGCTTGCAACCGCAGATGTCGACAAAGTTTGAAAAAATTTTTTTGCCCTTGACCGTGTGAATAACTTCGGGATGAAATTGCACGGCGTAGAAATTTTTTTCGGGATTTTCCATTGCGGCAACGGGACAATTCGCCGTCGACGCGGTCACAAGAAAATTTTCCGGCACGGAAAAAATTCTGTCGGTGTGGCTCATCCACGCAACGGAATTTTGTTCGACGTTCACGAAAAGTTTCGACGCCCTCAAAATTTCAACTTCCGTCTTGCCGTATTCGCTGACCTGCGCGGGTTTGACTTCACCGCCCAAAATTTTCGCCATAGCCTGCGCGCCGTAACAAATTCCGAGAATCGGCACGTTGAGTGAAAAAATTTCCTCCGGCGGCAAGAGCGAATCAGCGGCGTAAACACTTTGAGGCCCGCCCGTCAAAATAATTCCCGACGGATTGAGCGCACGAATTTTTTCAATGCTTAAACCCGTGTGCACTTCGCAATAAACGTTGTTTTCGCGGACGCGGCGTGCGATAAGCTGATTGTATTGCCCGCCGAAATCCAAAACCAAAATCATCTCCGACATAAAATCACTCCTCGAAAAATTTTTCTCGCGCAGATTATAACACGTCGCGTCAAAAATTCAGGCAGTTAAAGTTTCATTAGTCGCCGAAAATTTTTCGTCTGCGGTTGTAAAGCAAAATTCCTTATGATATACTGCGATAAAACAGTCAACAGGACGGGAATTTTTCAGGGAAGCGAGGGGATTATCATGACGATTCAAAGCGTAGGCAGCACGGACGCCGGACATTTTGTGACGTTCAGGCAACTCAATGACAAGGCCGTCACAATCGGCAAAATCGCAGTGGCCGAAAGAATGAATAAAGCTCATCCCGAAATGCTCGGAATGAGCGGATTTAAAGAAGCCACTGAGCGGGCATTCGCGGTCGTAACCGACAAAATTGAACAGATCATGCAACGGGACGATGACTACGTGGAGTCCGCCACTCAAGACACGAAACCGACGACTTGGGAAAGCAATTATGTTTCCGTCGCATCACAAAATCAAATTGCGGCGGCAAGTGCGTACAGTTATTTCAAGTGAAAAGCGGCGGCAATCGTCGAAAAAATAAAACCGACAGGTCAACGCGGCTTGTCGGTTTTTAATTTTAACGAGGTGAATTTTATGGCGTTGAAATTTTCACAGGAGGACATTACGCAACTTAAAGTTGATGCTATTGTCAACGCGGCGAATACTCAACTTTTGGCGGGCGGCGGAGTTTGCGGCGCAATTTTCCGTGCGGCAGGTCATCAACAACTGCAGGCGGCTTGCAACAAACTTTCGCCGATTCAAACGGGCGAGGCGGTCATAACCAACGGCTTCAATTTGCCCGCGAAATTCATCATCCACACTGCGGGGCCGATTTGGAACGGTGGCACCGGCGGCGAAGAAAATTTACTGCGCGCCTGCTATTCAAACAGCTTGAAACTTGCCGTCGAAAAAAATTGTCGAAGTGTCGCCTTCCCGCTGATTTCAAGCGGCATTTACGGTTATCCGCCGAATGACGCGCTTGCCGTCGCCGTCGACGAGATAAAAAATTTCCTTAAGCAACACGATTTGGAAGTTACGTTGACGCTGATGAAAAAAGCACTTCTTGACAGAGCGATTAGTCTTGTGTAAAATTTTTCGCACGGGGTGTAGCGCAGGGGTAGCGCGCAAGTTTTGGGAACTTGATGTCGCAGGTTCGAATCCTGTCACCCCGACCAAACAAAAAAATTCAGCCGCCGATTTGTTCGACGGCTTTTTTCGTGTTCAATCTTCGGGCACGGATTTTTTTGCCAGACGAATCAGCACGCGAATAATTCGCACGCCTTCGACTTCCTCGACGTAAAAAGTATTTCCGTCACACGCCGCCGACTGCCCGACACGCGGCTCGCCGCCCAATTTGTCGTTGAGCCAACCGCCGACCGTGTCAACGTCCTCATCGTCGATTGAAATGCCGAATTCGTCTTCAAGTTCCTCAAGCAACATCTTCGCGTCAATCGAATAAAGATTTTCGCCGCGCTTTTCGGCATCGGGGCGTTCCTCTTCGTCAAACTCATCTTGAATGTCGCCAACAATTTCTTCGACAATATCTTCAATGGTAACCATGCCCGCCGTGCCGCCGTATTCGTCGACGACAATCGCCAGTTGCGAACGATTTTTTTGCATCGTCTTGAGCAACAAGCTGACTTCCATACTTTCCGGCACGAAGAAAATTTTTCGCGCCAAACGTTTGAAGCTCGGTTTCTTTTTGCCTTGAAGCATGAACTTCGTCAAGTCCTTCATGTGCACGAAGCCGACGATATGATCTTTGTCCTCGTCGCACAGCGGATAGCGCGTCATTTCCTCTTCAAGAATTGTCTCCAAATTTTCTTCGTAACTTTTGTTCAGGTAAAGACAAACCATGTCGGGGCGCGGCACCATAATTTCGCGAACACTGCGCTCGGTGAAATCGAAAACGTTATCGACGAAATCAACTTCCGTGTCGTCAACCAAACCTTGCTTGCGGCTCTCTTTCATGAGCAGGCGAATTTCTTCGGGGTTGTGCGCTATTTCGCCTTCTGAAATCGTCAAGCCCAAATGATGAGTGACGAAGCCCGCAGTTTTGTTGAGCAACCAAACGAACGGATACATGACTTTCCAGAAAAGCAACATGGGGAATGCGATTGCCAGCAAAATTTTTTCGGCGGACGCGATAGCCATTGATTTCGGCGTCAGCTCGCCTAAGATGATGTGCATTGCGGTTATCAGCGAAAAACCCAGCGCGAATGAAATTGTATGCGTCAACGTTTCGCCGAAGCCCGCCGCTTGAATCAACGGCGAAATTAATTTTGCAACAAACGGTTCGCCGACCCAGCCGAGTCCAAGCGACGCCAAAGTTATTCCGAGCTGTGTGACGCTTAACGCCTCGTCGAGTTCGTCAATTAATTTTTTCGCGTATTTTGCCCGCGTGTTGCCTTCTTGAATCAAAGTTTCGAGACGCGACGGACGCATTTTCACGCAACAAAATTCCGCCGCGACAAAAAAGCCGTTCATTGCGATGAGGAACACGACCAAAAGTGTGTGCAGTAATATAGGCACGATGTCCAAAAGAAAAACCTCCGTCGACAGTGGCGATTAAATTATTAATACAATCGAAGTTTTTGGGATTGAATACTTTTCGATTTGTTTCTACACTGCTTTTCTTGCCTGCGCCATCTCAATCACCCGCTTAAAAAATTACCCTCCCGCCGAGGAGGGCTTTTTTATTTCCGAATCATTGCTGCCGCTTAATTATGTTGTTCAATCGAATCGTTACTTTATATATCGCTATCATTGCAATCACTGAAAAATTTTTTTGAGTATAGCACAAGCGCAAGCCTTTGACAATCGGCGAATTCGTTAAGGCGGGCTTGCTTACTTCGCTACACGTCAATTCCGATCAGCACCGTTTCCGGCTCTCGCAAGTAATGAAGTTGCCGAAACAAAAGCCGTGGCGCGTCAAGGAGTGACAACATGATTAATACATAAACTGTTATGGGCGTGATAAATTTTTCCGTAACAAAAATCACTCGCCGACGGCGATTTTTTTCTGTGACGTGCTATAATGTCAGCGAAAAAATTTTTTGGGGAGGTATTCGGCATGAGCATTTTGGGAGCGGCAGTCGTTCCGCATCCGCCGATAATTTTGCCTGAAGTCGGGCACGGCGAGGAACAAAAAATTTCGGCGACAACGCAAGCTTACGAAGAAATTTCGCGGCGCGTCGTCGAACTCAATCCCGACACGATAATAATCACAAGCCCGCATTCAATCATGTACGCGGATTATTTCCACATTTCGCCGGGCGAACAGGCTGAAGGCTCAATGGCGCGATTCAGAGCACCGCAAGTTTCGTTGCAGGTGAATTACGACGCGGAACTTGTGCAAAAACTTTCGGAGCTTTCGGAGGCGGAAAAAGTTCCTGCTGGAATTTTCGGCGAACGTGACGCGTCACTTGACCACGGCACGATAATTCCGCTTAGATTTTTGGAATTGGCGGGCTTAGACTTCAACCGCGTAAAATTCGTGCGAATCGGTTTGTCGGGAATGAGCGCGGCGACGCATTACAAATTCGGGCAACTGATTGCTCAAGCGGCGGAAAAACTCGGACGGAAAATTTTCTTTGTGGCAAGCGGAGATTTGTCGCACAAACTCAAAGCTGACGGTCCTTACGGTTTGGCTCCCGAAGGCGCGGTTTTTGATTCGCAAGTCATGGAAAATTTAAGCACCGCGAATTTTTTGCGCTTGCTGACGATGGACGAAAAAATTTGTTCACGGGCGGCGGAATGCGGTTTGCGTTCGTTTTGGATTATGGCGGGCGCGCTTGACCGTTTGGCAGTCACGGCGGAAAAACTTTCCTACGAAGGAACTTTCGGCGTCGGCTACGGAGTTGTTTGGTTCAACGTCGACGGCGAAAATTCTTCGCGGAATTTTGCCGAATTGCTTGCCGACTTCAAACAACGCGAAAATATTCGCCGCAAAGCTTCCGAAGATGATTTCGTCAAATTGGCGCGGCACAGTTTGGAAACTTTCGTCAAGACGCATAAACCTGCCGAACTTCCCGAAAATCTTCCGGCTGAACTTTTGAATCGACGGGCGGGCGCGTTCGTGAGCCTGCACAAAGATGGCAACCTGCGCGGCTGTATCGGCACGATTATGGCGACGAGGAACAATTTGGCGGAAGAAATTTTGCAAAACGCAATTTCGGCTTGTTCGCAAGACCCGCGCTTCGATCCCGTGACGGTCGACGAACTTGACGATATTAAATACAGCGTTGACGTTTTGGGCGAGCCGGAAAGAATTTTCAGCGTCAAAGATTTGGACGTTCGCAGATACGGCGTTATCGTCGAAAACGGCGGGCGACGAGGCCTGCTCTTGCCCGACTTGGAAGGCGTTGACACCGTCGAAGAACAAATTGCAATCGCCAAACGCAAAGGCAATATTCGTCCCGACGAAAAAGTTTCTCTGTGGCGATTTGAAGTCATTCGTCACCACTGAAAAATTTTCCACAGAATTTGCAAACGAAAAAAGCCCCGTCGATTGGCGGGACTTTTTTTAATATGGCGCGTCCGGCGTGGCTCGAACACGCGCCCCACGGTTTGAAAGGACTGCAATCGCTCTCCGAAAATTTTCTGCGCGGGATTTTTGTGTTATACTCTGCGCGGAAAACTGTCGAAAGGGTGTTACTATTGGCGAATCAATTTTTCCCGATGCTCCCGAAAGTCAACGACACGGCGAAAGTTCTGCGCGACGAGGCGGGCATTTGGAAATCAACGGACATAAATTTTTTGCGGTCGCTGGCGGACGGGCTTGACTGCGGCGAATCGATACGCGACATGGGCTCCGTCGATTCAATCCCCGACATGTGGGCGCGCCCGCTGTTGTTTCGGCTTGCGCTGTTCGATTTGGAGCCGACAAAACAATTTATCACGGGCTTGCATGAAAAAGTTCGCGGCGAATGGCGGGCACTTTTGGCAATGATCGCGCTGAAAAATTTCAAACAACTCGACCTTAAAGCCGAACAAGTCAACTTGCTGGAAGATCGCTCGGAACTCGCCGAAATTTTAAAATCACTCGCGCCGCACGAATCAATTACGGGCGAAAAAAATTCGTGGCTCACCGATGTTTACGTCATCACGCTGGACGGGCGGCCAATCGCAATAACTTCGCCGACAACGCTGGTATCGTGCGCGGCGGATTACGAAGAAAATTTTTCGGGCAAACTTTTCGCGCCGTGGAGCACGAATCAACGGACATTAACCGACCCGATAAAATTTTTGTCGCCTATCGAATTGTCCGCGCTGAAATTTTGGCTGGAAAATCTTTACGGCAAAATTCAACGCCTCGAAAAAATCGGCGCAAAAGCTAAAGAAATTTCCAACGCTCTACTAAAATGTTTGGCGGATTACGAACGCGACGTTGCCGAAGCTCAAGTTCAATCGGCGGGGACGTTTGAATTTGCGCCGTCGAATTTAAATTTGCACGCGGGCATTTCGCGGCTTTTGGACGAAACGATTAAAGGTCGCGCCGCACGTTTTGAAGATTCGGCAGTCCGTTTGTTGACGACGAAAAAAAATATTTTGCTCGTGTCGCCCGAAAGTGTTCGCGATTTTGCTCGGCTTGAAGGCGTCAGCGCGTCGCAACTCGTCGTTTGGCAGGGTATCAGCGCGAACGACATCACCGACGAAAAACTTTTCGACCGCACGAAAATCGGACGCGTAAATCTCGGCAACGTGCAATTTCGTCGCCCCGAAGATTTTTTCCATGAGCGTATGGCAGTCACCGAACCCGCCGACGCGTTTCCGAATTCGCCCAAAATTCGCGGCGCGGAAAATTTGTTGTCGACCGATTTAACGCCGATTTTGCCCGTCAAGCGCGAATTGTTTGAGCTGTTCACGCCCGAAGAAATTATTTCGCGACTGTCCATTTCCGACGACGAAGAAAATTTTTATTTGCATTTCGACTTTCCGTTGAGCGGCGTCGACAATCACGGCGCGGATTTTCGGCGGACGAAAACTTATCCGAAACGCGAATTGATTTACATCGACCGCGAAGTTCCCGTGGCGGAGCTGTGGCCGAATTTCCGTCGCGCAGGTTGGAAAAATTATTTCCTGTACTACGAAAATTTTCAGGCGCAATCGGACGAAAACACTCTTGCCGAAGATATTTATTTCGTCGCGCCGCCGAATCACGAAAAAATTTTGGCGAATCGTTTCACACAAAAACTTGACGAATTCCCCGACGTTTTGATTTGCACGTATAACCCGCCGCGTCATGTGGGAAGCAAGCCGTTTGAAATCGGCGCGATTTTTTTGACGAAGCCGAAAATTATTGAGCGTGACGCCTCGTTGACGCGTAAAATTTCCGTGGACTTCGGCACAAGCTCGACGATGATTTTTTTCGCCGACAACGACGCCGAACCGCAACCGTTGAAAATTTTGCCGCGACTGTACAAAATCACCGAAAGCGGCGGGGCTCGTGCGCAAACTTTTCGCCATTTTATCCCGTCACAAATTCCCGAACGCGCCGACGGTTCATTTTTAAGTATTTTTCACCTGCTCAACTCGTCAGCCGAAAAAAATATTCGCCCGCTCGTCGACGGACATGTTTTTTTGCTCAGCTCGGAGAACACGCGGGTTTTTGAAAAATTTGCCGCGCACATTGACGCGAATTTGAAATGGGCGGACGACGACCTTCAGCGGCGCAAAACGGCGGCTTACATTTCGCAAATTTGTCTGCAGGCGGCGGCTGAAGCTCAATCGGACGGCGCGGCTCAAGTCGACTGGAATTTTTCATACCCGACGGCGTTTTCTCAAGCGCAAAAAGTTTCGTTCACGGAAATTTGTCGCGAAGCCGTCAACGATTCCGCAACTTTTTGGAGCGAAAGCAAGGCGGCGGCGTATCACTTCAACAAACTCGACGGCAAGGCTGGAAATTTTTCGCAGGGCGCAATTTGTGTCGACATCGGCGCGGGCACGACCGACATCAGCGTTGTCAGCGGCGAAATTCCGCGAATTGTTTATCACACGTCGATTCGATATGCGGCGCGTCAAATGTTCAAGCCGATTTACGACAACTTCGAGCTGATTACGGGCGAAAAAATTTCCGGCAAATTCAGCGACGAAACAAAGCGGCTGGCGGTGATTGATGCCGATCTGCGCGCTCACAGCGAAAAATATTTGTCGGATTTGAAATTCGTCACCGGGCGCGAACAAATTAAAAACGTCCTGCAAGCGGCTCAATTTGCGACGGCGGGGCTGTTTCATTATCTCGGCGAACTCGTCAAAGTTTTGCACGACTACGGGCACTATCGCGAAGAAAAAATTCCTCAAATTTTCGTCGGCGGCAACGGGGCGCGAATTTTCAGCTGGTTGACGGGCGGCACGGAACTTGACGGCAATATTTATCTTGACGTGCTTGAAAAAATTTTCGTGGCGGCGTCGGGTCTCGAACGCAATAAAAAATTCCGCCTGCACATGAGCAGTCAACCGAAAATCGAAGTTGCGGCGGGCATGTTGGTCGAACGTCCCGCGAACGACGCGGATTTTTTCGACTCGGACAAAATCAATCGCGAAATGTTCGGCGACGCGGACGAATTCATTTATGCGGCTCAACTTGCGGGCGCGGATTTCGTTCAAGGCGGCGAACGTCAAGCGGCAACGTCATTTGTCAGCGCGCACGATTTGGCGGACGGCTTGAGCGTGACGAGCGTCGACGAATTTAAAATTTTTGTCGAACGATTCAATTCAGCGCAGAAACTTTGGGCGGAGGGCGTGACTTTCGACGACGAACTTGCCGAAGAACTTTTGCGCGACACAAATAATTTTTACACGGACAAACGCGGCCGCGACGTGAAAAAAATTTTGGTCGAGCCGATTTTCATTGCAGAGTTGAAATTATTCCTGCCCGCGTTGAGTTCAGGCTTTGTGGCGAAAAAAATTTCCGTAACCGAAAAAAATTCGTCGCAGGAAACAAATTCCGTCGGAGAAACTTTTGTGGCGGACTTCAATGCGCTGTCGAAATTAAGCGGTTTCAGTTCACGTCAGGCACGAGCGAGATTTTCGGCGCGTTACAAAGTGCGGGCGTTCACCTGCGCCAACGTCGCCGAACGCATGAATCATCCCGCGCTTGAGCCGAAATTTTCCGAAACGGCGTCGGTTGCCGGCGGAGATTTTTGGGCGTGCCACGTCGAAGGAAATATTTTCGCGGTCGTGCCGAATTTGAAGACTTACACGGAAAATCATCACGCGGAACGGGCTTTCGGATTGATTTTCGAGTCGAACTTTGACGGCGAAACTTATTCGCGAATTCGCGTTGACAGAGCGGCAGTTTTTGAGCTTGTTGGCGACGATTGGCAACTTAAACGAATCGGAAAAATTTTCCTCAGCAAATAAAAAAATTCCCGCCGATTAACTCGACGGGTTTTTTTATTTACAGCGAAAGATTTTTCAATCGGGCGAAACGCAATTCGTGCAAGGCAATGGGCGTCGAAACTAAATCGTTCGTGCCGTAAAGTTTGGCATATTTTTCGCGGCAGTGCAGAACGCTCTTGACGTAATGGCGGGTTTCGGCGTAAGGAATTTTGTCAACGTCGGAAAAATTTTTGTCCCAATGATTTTTCGTCATCCATTCGCGAACGTTGCCGCGCCCGGCGTTGTAAGCCGCCAGAGCCAAAACGTCGTTGCCGTTGAATTCGTCCTCAAGTTCGGCAAGATACCACGTGCCGTAACGGATATTTGTTTCGGGTTCGTGCAAATTTTTTATGTCGCAGGCAATTTCTTCGGGCGTCTCTTCCAGTTGATAGGCAATCCACGCGGCAGTTTCGGGCATGATTTGCATTAAGCCGACAGCCCCGCTTTGTGAGTGCGCCGCTTCGGAAAAATTACTTTCGACTTTCATCACGGCTATCGTCAAAAATTTGTCGACTTGCCAGCGCGCCGAATAATTTTCGACGGTCGTGCGGTAGGGGAACGGATACAGAAATTTTTTCTGGACGGCAGGCAGGCTTATAAAAAAATATATCGCGACCAGAGCCGCGCCGATTTTCAAAAATTTTTTTAGCAAGCAATTCACCTCCGCGCCGATTAATTACCTGAATTTTAAATGATTGATTCGTTGCTGTCAACTTTAAACGAAGTAATGAAAGTCTTCGTTCGTACCGACTGAAAAATTATCGGGGCGAAAATTTTTAACCGGATTTTACTGTACAAAACTTTGCAGCGTGCTATAATCCGCCCTTGAAAGGAGGTGACTCTTATGAAGAAAATTTTTTTTGCGACCTTAATCGCGCTGTTCGTGAGTTTGCAAAGTTTCTGCGGCGCGGCAGTCAATATTGAAACGGCGAATTTCAACGACAATGAAGAGCTGAAATATCCGATTGTGCACACGGGCAACACTTCTGTCGACGAGAAAATCAACGGCGCGATTTTCGACGAGATTCAACGTTTCGTCAAAGAATGTCATTACTCCGCTCAAAATGACGACCTTGAAATCGGCGACATGTACACGAATTTTGAAATCCCCTGCAATCGGGCGGGCAACACCGTGATTTTGAGCGTCGTTTTGACCGAAAGCATCTATTACAAGCTGGCGGCTCATCCCGCGACTTATCGACACGCGCTCAATTTCAACGCGGAAACGGGCGAAAAAATTAATCACGGTTACTTGACGGATGTCGGCGACGGATCCAATCCGAAATTTTCTTTGGACAACGTTTCCAAAAAACTCCGCGAGTACGCCGACCGCGAAGAACTTTTTTTGTTCGATGACGCTTTGCCGCTCAAAAATCTGCCCGAAAATTTTTATTTCGATGAAAATCTCCACGTGCACTTTATCTTTCAGCAGTACGAAGTTGCGCCGTATGCGGTCGGCATAATCGATTTGGATATGGACGAGTGAAAAGCAATTTGGAATTCAAAATGCGTAATTGAAAATCGAATCATTGAGTAAAAAAAGTCCGCTACCAAAAATAGTATGCGGGCTTTTTTGCAATATGCGTCGACGTGTTGTCGATTTAATGTCGTCCGATTGATTCAAGTTCGTAAGGCGTTTCTTGATAGACGTAATAATTCAACCAGTTGGCGAACAAAAGATGCGCCACCGACCGCCACTTAACCACGGGTTCTTTCGTCGGGTCATCGTTCGGGAAATAATTTTGCGGAACGTGAGGATTCAAGCCCGCCCGCGTGTCGCGAATGAATTCGTTCTGCAACGTGTTCGGATCGTATTCGGCGTGCCCCGTGATGAAAAATTGTCGCGCCTCAAGATTCGCCACGGCATAAACACCCGCCTCGTCGGATTCGGACAACAAAGTCAACGCGGGAACTTTTTCAATGTCTTCGCGCTTAGTTTCGGTGTAACGTGAATGCGGGACAAAAAATTCGTCGTCGAAACCGCGAAAAAGTTTTTCATGTTGAACGCAGAGCTTGTGACGGTAAACGCCCGAAAGTTTTTCGTCCAGCAAATATTTCGGTACGCCGTAATGATAATACAACGCCGCCTGCGCGCCCCAGCAGATGTGGAACGTCGACCAGGCATGTGTTTTGCTCCACTCCATCAGTTCAGAAAGTTCGCGCCAATAAGTCACGTCCTCAAACTCGACGAGTTCAAGCGGCGCGCCCGTGATAATGAAGCCGTCGTAATTTTTTTTGCAAACGTCGTCAAATGTCCCGTAAAATTCCGTGAGATAATCTTTCGACGTGTGAGTCGGCGTATAAGTTCGCGTGTAAATAAAATCAACTTCGACTTGCAGCGGCGTGTTGCCTAAAAGGCGAAGCAGTTGCGTTTCGGTGACGGATTTTATCGGCATGAGGTTGAGAATTAAAATTTTCAGCGGGCGAATATCCTGCGTGTAAGCTCGGTCGGCGTCCATGACAAAAATATTTTCGCCTTCAAGGACGTGCGTTGCGGGCAAGTTGTTCGGAATTTTTATCGGCATAAGTTCAGCTCCTCAATCCAACGAATAGCGGCAGACCCAACGCGAATTGTTTTTGACGTAAGCGCGCAGGCGAACCAAGCCTTTGTAGTCCGGCTCGTCACTTTTAATCATGCGATAAGCCCCGTCGTTTTCGTCAACCAAATCTTGCCAAGAATTTGTCGGCGTCCAAACGCGCCCGCTTTTGATGACTTCGGTGCCCTGCGTCAAGTTCACGGCTTTTTTCATGAAACGAATTTGCAACGTTTGCCCGGCTTTATTTTTGGTCGTCTCCCACTCCCACAAAAAAAGATTGGAGCCTTTGAGCCGCATTGTCGTCGTGTCCGCCGTCAAGTTCACCGTTTCGCCGTTGGAATTCGTGAAGCTGTACAAATCAATCCAGCGGTCTTCGGCAATTTTGCGTTCGGTCTCGTTGAAATCGAAAACCGCGTCGACAATCGCGCAGTAAAAATCTTCGTCAAAAGACTGCGAATTAATTTCCTTAACGCGTCCTTCGCCCTTTGACCAGACAACTTCGCCTTTGTCGTTGTAAAAATCTTCGCGGGCATATTGCAACGTGCGATTTTGCGGATTGATTCTAAGTAGCGCAACCGAATAACTCAACGAACGCGGGTCGGGCAAAATATTCGCGATCCCGTAATTTTTTATCGTCTCGGCGGCTCCTTCGTAGCTGTAAGAAGTTTTCGTCCACGCCTCAATTTCAATCGGAATTTCGCGCCCGTCGCCCGTGACAACTTTTTTCTCGACTTTGACGGATTCCGGCTCAAAATATTTGCTGTAACGGTCGTCGGCGAAGAGCCAATACCAATTCGTTTCCGCGTTTACAGTACTCGGCGCGAAAAAAATTGCCGCGCAGATTAAAATCAATGCGTAATGCGTAATTCGTAATGCGTAATGAAAAATTTTCATTGCTCATTCCTCATTCCTAATTCCAAATTGATTTTAGCGTCAAGTTCTTCGATGCCCGCGCCGGTTTTCGCGCTCACACAAAATGTTTCCAAGCCCGAAACTTCACGCACGGCCGCCGCAAGTGCTTTACCGCCGTCCGCGAAAGTATCTGCACGACTGATCACCGCGATTATCGACGAGCCGGCTTTGCGAAGTTTGCTTGTCCAGGCAAGTTCAAGCTCAAATGAATCGTCCGAAATTAAAATCAACGCGATTTCGACTGATTGCGCGGATTTTTCTGCCGTGGAACCTTCAACGTCGACGCCGACCGTGTCAACCAACATGACTTTGGTCACGCCGCCGATTTCCATTGCGCAAAGTTCCGCGTCTTGACGAAATTTGTGTTTGGTCAGCGCGTACATCAATGCCGATTTGCCGCTTTTGCGCTTGCCGAAAATTCCAACCTGTCTCATAAACGCCGCCCCCTTTTTCGGGAGATTATAGCAAAGTTTTCAAGTCAAGTCGACAAGTTCACCCTTGCGTTTGCTGAAGCGCATAATTTTTTTGTAACCGAAGCCGCGAACATAATCCGTCGCCGTCTCGTAAAATTTCCCGCAGTCTTCGGGATTGTGCGCGTCGCTGTTTATCGTAATCGGCAACTCGTGAGCGGCGGCAACTTTCATGAAGTCCGCGTAAGGCGAAATTTCCGCGACGGGGTAGCGATAGCGCGTCCCCGTGTTCACGTCAATCGCCATGCCCGCATTTTTCAGCGCAACCGCCACGCGTTCAAGATATTCGCTCACGTCGAACGTCGGGAAAAATTTAAACAGCCGAATGTTGAACGGGTGCCCCAAAATGTCGTAAAGCCCGCTTGCCGCCAACATTTCAACCTGCGCGGTGTATTCTTCCCAAATGTCTTTCAAGTCGCGGCGTGTCCACTCGTCGATAATTTCTTTCGAGTCATAAGCCCAGCCGCAAAGGAAATGCACGGAACCGATTCGATAATCGAAGTCCCACGCGTCGAGAATTTTTTTTACGCCGTCCTGGTCGCGGAAATTGCAAACTTCAATCCCGATTTTCACCGCATGATTTTTCTGCAACTTCGCAACGAAATCGAAGTAATCTTGTATCGAGTGCTTGAATTTATTTTTTTTAAGCCAACCGCGCTGAAAAATTCCCGTCGGCGATTCGTCGAGAATCAAATCGTCGTAATAAAAATGCTCAAACTCGGGGAAAGTGTGCGAGTGTTCGCTGAAACCAATTTCGTCAAACCCATGAGTTTTCGCCGCGTCAAAAAAACCTTGCACCCAATTTTCGTCGTAGTCGCCGTATTCAAGGTGCATGTGATAATCAAACTTCATTTTGTTTCACTCCGAAAATTTTTTCAGCAGACGGTTGCGAAATCGTCCGCCATTTTTTCGAGCCAATCGCGCTTTTTGAGAACGTTAAGCCACTCTTCGGGAATTTCTTCGACGCCGTAAATAATTCCCGCAACGCCGCCCGCAACCGCTCCGGCAGTGTCCGTGTCGCCGCCGAGATTAATAACCTTGAGCGCAAGACTTTTGAAATCGTTCGTGTTGAGCAGGCACCACAGCGCGGCTTCCAAAGTTTCGACGACATAACCGCCGCTGTAAATCATTTCTTCGGGCAACGCGGCAAAATTTTCGTCCAGACGTTCAAATTCTTTGAACTCCGTATCATGACCGTAAAAAGTTTTCGCGTCGTTCATGCCGTCGGCAAAAGCGTCCGAAATATTTTTTCCGCTCAAAATCTGCGCGACAATCAACGCGTAAATTCCGCAAGAAATTTTGCTTATCGGGTGCGCGTGCGTCAAGGCGGAAATGTTGTGGATGATTTTCAGTTCGTCGGTTGAAATTTTTCCACGCGTGCCGAACAGATACAAAATCGCGGGCAAAATCCGCATCAACGAGCCGTTGCCGTTTGTGTTGTCATCCGTCGCGCCGCATTTAATCGCAGGCAGAATTCGTCTGGAATATCTCAAAATCGACGCCCGTGTCGTGTTGCCGACATCAAAACGTTCATCGTTCGCCGTGAATTCGCCTTTGTCGTACCAGCTCAAAAAATTTTCCGCAATGTCATTGTAATCGATTCGCTTTTTGCGCGAAATGCTGTCCATTGTGGCAACGGTCAAACTTGTGTCGTCAGACCACGTGCCCGCGGGCTGTCGCCAAGTTCCGAAGGCGCGCATTTCCGTTACGGGACGCTCTTTCAAATTGCCGCGCCACTCAAATTCGACGGGAACGCCCAACGCGTCACACGTTGCCAACCCCAAAAGCATTCCGCGAATAATTTTTGCGTCCATAATTCAAACCTCAATTTTTTCCAACAGGGCTTCGCAACCGCGCTTAACGTCGTCAAAAGTCGTCATAAAAGCGTTTTTGTCCCACGGAATATCTTTGTCGAGAAGTTTGGTAAGTTTTTTGTCGTCGCCGATTAAATTTTTGACTTCGTTCAAACTTTTTTCGTCCATGCAAATTACCACGTCGCTGGCGTCGTAATCGGCTTTGGTGATTGTGCGCGCAAAATGTGACTCGAACGGAATATTTTCCATGCGAAGTTTGGCGGCAATGCCCTGATGAAGAATTCCGCCGTCAGTCGGTTTGCTTGCGGCACTCGCAACGGAAATTTTTTCGCTCAAGCCCGCGTCCTTAATCAATTTTCGCATGACGAATTCCGCCATCGGTGAACGTCCCGTATTTCCGCTGCATACAAAAAGAATTTTCATGTTGGTAACCTCCGTAAATTTTTTGGTGACAATTTTATCGCTTGAAACTTTTCTTCGCAAGAAAAAATTGCGTTAAAGATTTTCGGGCGATTTTTTTTATCGCGTGTGATATAATCTGCCGCAAAAATATCTTTGGAGGCGAATTTAATGGCAAGATTATTCGGGACGGACGGCGTGCGCGGCGAGGCAAATACTCAGCTTCAACCCGAATTGGCATACAGATTGGGACGGGCGGCAACGATTTTTTTCGGGCAACATTACGAAGGAACGCCGCAAATTTTAATCGGGCGCGACACAAGAATTTCAGGCGAGATGCTTGAATCGGCTTTGGTCGCGGGAATTTGTTCGGCGGGCGGCAACGCAATTTTGGCGGGCGTCGTACCGACTCCGGCGATAGCGTATTTGGCGAAAAAATTGCACGCGGCGGCGGGAATTGTAATCAGCGCGTCGCACAATCCCTTTCACGACAACGGCATTAAATTTTTCGGCGGCGACGGTTACAAACTGCCCGACAAAGTCGAAGACGAAATCGAGCAAATTGTTCGCGACATTGAGAGCGGCAAAAAATTTAATCGTCCGACGGGCGAAGAAGTCGGGCACATTGAGCGTCGACAAAATCTTTTGGAAGATTATATCGGCTTTGTGATGAGCACGACGAGCGAACGATTCGACGGCATGAAAATTGTTTTGGACTGCGCGAACGGTGCCGCCTTTAAAGCAATGCCGACGATTTTGGAACGTTTGGGCGCGGAATTGATTTTGATTGGCGACAACCCGAACGGAATTAACATCAACGACGGTTGCGGCTCCACACATTTGGACAACTTGCGGACGGCGGTGACGAAAAATCAAGCGGACATCGGAATTGCGCACGACGGCGACGCCGACAGGTGCCTTTGCGTCGACGAAACCGGAAATGTTATCGACGGCGATCACATCATGATTATCTGCGCGAAATTGATGCAGGACGTTGGCGCGTTGCCCGATAAAACTGTCGTCACAACCGTCATGTCAAATATCGGTTTTCGTCAGGCGTTGGCGGAAATGAATTTGTCTTACGAAATTACTGCGGTCGGCGACAGATACGTTTTGGAAAACATGCGCGCCAAAAATCATAAACTCGGCGGCGAACAGAGCGGGCACATAATTTTCAGCGATTATTCGACGACGGGCGACGGCTTGATTACCGCGTTGCAAGTCTTGACCGCAATGAAAAAATCCAAACAACCCGCGAGCAAACTCAACGCGCTGATGACGACTTACCCGCAAGTTTTGCTGAATGTTCGCGTCAAAGACAAAGCCGCGTGCGAAAATTCCGAGGCGGTTAAACTTGCGATTGCTGAAGGCGAAATCGAATTGGGCACGACGGGCAGAATTTTGGTTCGTGCTTCGGGCACGGAGCCGCTTGTTCGCGTTATGGCGGAAGGTCCCGACAAAATTCAGCTCAATCGAATTTGCAACAAAATCGCGGCGGAGATTGAAAAAATTGCCTGTGCTTAACGACGCGATAATTTTGGCAAGCTTCGGTTCGGCTGACGATTCGATTCGCGAAAAAATTTTCGACAAACTCGCGGCGGAAATTTCGTCGACGTTCCCCGCGTTTGAAGTTCGTCAGGCGTTCACGTCGAATTTCATAATTCGCAAACTTGCACGCAGAAATATTTTCGTCCCGACGGTTGCTGAAGAAATTTCAAAACTTCGCGGCGAAGGCTACCGAAAAATTTTTGTGTTGCCGACGCATTTAACGACGGGCGAAGAATTCGGCAACAAAATTAAAATCTGCGCGGGCGATGACGTTGAAATTATTTCGCCGTTGCTTAGCGAAAATTGTTCGACGCCGTTTGACAAAAAAGTTTTCGCGACAATTTTGGAATGTTTCTCGCGTGCCGACGACGAAATTTTGATTTTAATCGGGCACGGCTCGCCGCACAGGCACAATCCCGTTTACGAAAATTTTCAGCGGCTGAGCGACGAAATTTTAATTGGCGTTTTGGAACCGAATGACACGCCGAATTTCGACGACGTTGTTGCGCGGCTGAAAACTTTTCGCGTCGAAAAAATTTTGTTGGCACCGATGTTGTTTAACGGTGGTGTACATTTGTCGCAGGATATTTCCGGCACGTGGAAAAATCGATTAATCGCGTTCGGTTATAAAGTTCGTGTGTCGGCGGACGGTTTGGGCGCGTTTGAAAAATTTCGCAGTCTTTACATTGAAAAACTTCGCGAGGTGATTAATTTTGAACAAACGCAAGATTAAAGTAATTATTCATGTGACAGACAAAAAATCTTTCGCGAATTTGGCGGCGTCACTCGAAAAAGTTCGCGTGCCCGACGATTTTTCGGTCGAAGTGCAACCCGTCACCGGCGACGAAAAATTTTTCGCTTACGAGACGGCGCGGCAGGCAAGTGACGCGAAATATAAAATTTATCTCGATGAGCGGGCAACGGTCACGAACGAAAATTTTTTGGCGGAACTGCTTAAAATTTTTTCTGACGAGCAAATCGGTTTGATCGGAACTTCGGGCGCGATTCAACTTTCCACGCAAGGAATTTCTTTGACTTCGTTCAAGCGCACGGACGAAAATTTTTCGGGCGAAGTTGACGCAGTCGACGGATTTTTTATCGCGACGCAACACGATTTACCTTGGCGAATTGATTTCACGGATAATTTTTTCGGCGTTCAAGCTCAGTGTGTCGAATTCCGCCGCGCC
>JAFWFO010000020.1 GCA_017515635.1 Selenomonadaceae bacterium | reverse complement strand
GTTTAGGATTTAGGATTTAGGATTTAGGATTTAGGGATTTCCCCTGACCCCTGACACCCGGCACCCGACACCTAAACCGGGGGCAACCTTGCGATTGACATCTATATCAAAGTGGAGGTTTTTAACCCCCGCTGTTGGGGGCTTGAATCACACCTTTGTGAATTTCGGATTCATGAACTGTTCAAGCGGTATCGTCCGAGTTGAAAAGCGTTCGTTCTCCAGCCCGACCAAAATTCGGTTTCCGTAGTCCTGCGTGTAGACACCAACAACACGGTATCTTTCCCCGTAGGGGTCGCAGTAAATTTCGTTCGCTTCGGGCTTTTCGCTTTCGGGCTTGGGCGATTCGTGTTTTTCCTCGTCGCAAACATGGTCGGGAAACATTTTTCGCCTCACGGAGTCTGCAAGCTTTAGGAGACATTCAAAGTCTTCGGAACTCAACTCGCGTTTTTGCTTTTCGTGACACCGGTCGCGGTTGCAGATGTCGACGAACGCTTTAGCCGCTTGCTGAATCTTTTCGAGGTCTTCGCGCTTGATAAGGTCGTTGTAAGCCCGTTGCTTTTCGATACTCCATTGAAGCGGGATGGCTTGACTTTGGTGACGCCGTTCGTGTTCGTCAAGCTTTTTGTCGAAGGCACTTTTCACAACGTCGGCAATTTCGTCGGGCGTCGCGTCTCCGTGAATCACTTTGGCGGGTTCGTCGTCGTCGCCGTTTTCGTAGGCATCCATGAATTTTTTGAAGTCCTCGTTAAAATCCTCGGTGCATTCGGGCGAAACGCAGTTGTTGACCATTTCCGCATAAGCAAACGCGGCTTCGGGGCTGAAATTTTTCAAGTCAATCACTCCTTTTGGAAGAAACGGGTTGATTCGGTAATCGGAATTCCGGCTTCGGTCGGGATGTAGACAACAGAATTCTCAGTTTCGCGCAACGCCTCAACCCACAGATAGTGAATATAAGCGTCATTGTTTTTGAGACTGTCGCCGATGATTTTGTTGGCTTCGGCAATTCCCTGAGCACGAATAATTTCGGCGTTGGCAAGCGATTTTGCGGATTCTTCCTTCGCTTTTGCTTCCTGAATTGCAATTTGGCGATTTTGTTCGGCACGGGCAAGCTCGGCTTCACCGACTTTGTTTTGTTGCCAAACGAGATAAGTCGGAAATCCATACGCAACCAAAATGCCGACAGCAACAACAATCAGCATAAGCAACGGTGATTTTCCAAACTTCAAGTCAATCACTCCTCAAGTTTGATACTGTTTTGCCTAACGCGAAGTCGCGCCGCCATGCCCGCCACTCACGAGCGAACCACGTTTTTAATTTTTTGCGTTCGAGCGCGGCTTTGTCCCGACATTTTTCGGAACAGAATTTTTGATGCGGGTGACGACTCGAAGTCTCAAACGGCTCTTGGCAAATTCGGCAGTGTTTAATCATCAGAAGCCTCTTTCTGCAAGCGACGAAAACTTTTGCGCGTAGAATTGAACAATGCAGTCGTCCGAACAAAAATGTTGATGCGGGTCGGTGACGGGACGTTCACACCACATACAGATTGATTCGCCGCCGTCGAGTCGCCGAAGTGCAATTTTGTCCGGTTCGGCGGTGATTCCAAGTTGCGCCTTGAGAAATTTTTTCGACCGCATCTTCATCTTGATAACTTTTTTGGCGTACTGACATTCGTGTGAACAAAATTTTTGGTGATGCCGACGTGGCTCAAATTCTTTGCCGCAATGTTCGCAGTGTTTAAGCATCGCGGATACTCCTCGTGTGTCGTCCGTGCGCGTGCATGTGAACGGGGCGGTGGTCGCGTTGAGCTTTGAGTTCGGTGAAAGTTTTGCCTTGCGTAATCAAAGCGCGATAAGTTCCGTAATCAAGTCCGCACTCCGCCGCCTCACGACACCAATCGTCCGGTGTTTTGATGGGTTTGCCCGTTGCCTTGTCAATTTTCAATCTTTCTTGCCGCAACTTCGCCTGCCGCTGTTCTTCTTGCCACAGAAATTCTTCGTGCTTGATTCGCTTGCATTCGGGACAAGTGCTTGAGCGCGTCATCGAAGTAAATTTCTCGTGACAATGTCGGCAGGTACAAATTTTTGGTAGAGGTACATATTCGGATTTGGCAGTCGGCTTTGGCTGAGCACGTTGTTTTACCCGTTCTTTGGATTGGCGGTCTTGTTCGCGTTCGACGATTGGTCGGCACTCGTCACACCATTTGCAGTTGCTGCGTTTGCCGACGATAGTCTTTCCGCAACGTTGACAAATGACGGGCGAAGTTTTTCTTTGGTGATACCGCCTGTTTTGTTCGCGATGAACGATTTTTCTGCAGTCGGGGCAATATTTTGTTCGATTGAAGTTGTTCGGAGTGACTTCAAAATTGTTGCCGCAATGCTCGCAAGGTTTAATCATCATGATTCTCCCGTGCGTATTGACGAATCCATATCAGCCCGAAAATTCCCGCCCAACACAAGCCGTTGATAAGCCCGAACGCATAGGCAATGAAGGCAGGCGGCTCGTGCGCAATCACCGAGTAAAGCAGAATCAATGTCCCGAAAATCGTCAACGCCAAGCAGCCAAAAATTTTCTTCACATCAACCGCCCCTCAATCATCGTCGCCGTCACAGGAACCGCCGCCGTCGTCGGAGAAAAATACTGCGGCTACAATCAAAATCGCAAGCCCGACGAAAATCACAACAACACCGACGTTGCCCACTTCAACCGCCTCCGTTTAAATCCGCTTCCACAGCTTTGATTTTGAGTTCGATAACCTTTATTTGGTCGTCCAAACTCTTAATCGCGGGCGCGGCGCCGTCGGCAATGCTTTCGACGTATTGGCGAGCTTCGGGCGTCCACTCGGTCGACGTGGTTATCAGCGCGGCAGTCCTAAAGTCTTCAAGTCTGCGCTTGAGAAATTTGGTATCCAAAAGCTTGTTGTACAGCTCTTGAAGTTCGGGCGTCGTTTTTTCAGCCCACTCGAAACATTTCAGGTCAACGTCGTCCCACATTGTTCATCACCTCCATGTGCATTCGTCGGTGTTCGCGGTCGCGTTTTTTGCGTGCCTTGTGCCGGCAGTCTTTACAACAGTAAAATTTTTCGTGCCACTGCGTTTTGAACGGTCGGCGGCATTTTTCGTATGCGCAATATCTAATCATGTCGGTTGCCTCCGATACGCCACGGTTTATTTCGCGGCAGTTTCATCACTTCCGACAGCCAAAATTTCTGTTGGTCGGAGTTGACATAAAGCGGCGTCAAAAGTCCCGCTTTGACGAGCTTGCCAATCGCGTTGTGGTCGATACACAAAATCTTCGCCGCCTCGCTTGAACGAATCAATCTGTCGGTCGGAATTGTGAAGTCTTTGCCGTCAAGCGCACGCACAAGCTCAAGGAACGGTTGCAGTTCGGCAACCAGAGCTTGAAGTTTTTGCGCCTTGCGTGTGAATTTGTCGAGCGCGTCTAAATCCAGTGTGTTCAATCGCTTAATCCTCGTGCAAGCAACAATCTTTCGTTGATATAGGACAGCCGCGCATAAGCCTCGAACGCCGCCTTGCAGTTTTTGTAAGGCAGATGATAATCCGCGCCGCCCGCGATAAGTCCCGCGATAATTGTCCGTGCAATGAACTGGAGCTTTTCAACTTCGTAAAGTTGCCACGTAGCAAGGTCGTCACGCGTGCCGGGCGCAATGCCCAACGTTTTATTCATGAGCTTTGCAAAATTCATGTAAAAGACACGTTCGCTGACGTTGCACCCGTGCGCTTTGGCAAATTCGTAAAGCTCTTTGACCGCCGCAGAAAGTTCCTTGTAGCCGTCTTTGGTCGCGGAGCGAATTTCTTGCCACTGCGCATTTTGACGTTGCAACAAGATTTGTTCCATTTGATTGAACGCCTTGATGAAGTCAAGCTTAAACTGCATTGCTTTTGCGCCCGTAAATCCCATGCCCAACAACGCAACGCCGTCGCGATTCATAAGATACATTGGTTGCGGACGTCCGTAGGTGTCGGAGTAGGTTACCTTGTGGAACATCTGTCCAAAATTGGACACATCCATTTCGCCGCTTAAGTCGCGAATAGCACGCATAACGTGTTGGTGATTCTTTTCAAATTTCTCCGCGACGATAAGCGAACTCGTCAACGCCTGTTTGCCTTTCAGAAAAACCAATTCGGTCAAGTAAATCGCCTCCTTAAAACGTCACTTGCCGTTCGTTGCGCTTAGCGACCGTTTCGATTGACGTTAATTTGGTTGCTGATACCGTGTTGGTTATTGCCGTAAAGGAAGACCGAATCGCCGCCTGCGGTATTTTTTTTGCCCGCGTTAAAGACGTCCTCGACGACAAAATTGAGTTCGCCGCCGGGATTGTTCGCCGTAATTCGCTTGATGAGTTCGCACGCCGTTTGCCGTTTTCCGTCGGGCGGATTGATTTTGCCGACGTGTTCAAGTTGTCAATAGACCTGTGCTTGTGGTATAATTCAAAAAAATTTTGGTGATTGCAATGATAGCAATATACAAGATAACAAATCGGCTGAACGGCAAACCTTACGTCGGGCAGACGCGTCAACCGATTGAAAAGCGTTTCCTTCAACACGCCAAAGCACACACGCCAACGAACGCGAACGTTTTTGGATTCGTGTCCTCAACTGCAAAATTCCGCACGGCTACAATCTTTCAAACGGCGGCGGGAAAAGCAATGTGGAATGTGAAATGAGGAATTAAATTCGCGTCAACAATTTCAAATTCCCAATTCCAAATTCCTAATTGAAGTTTTGGCGGGCTAAATGCGGACGGACAAAAAACATTGATGAATGTACTTGCCGGCTTGCGTGAAGTTTTTCCCGCCGAAAACGATGTCGGAAACTCAAAACGCCGAGAAAAGTCTGTCATACAAAAAAATCGCAACGGAAACAGTTATTTCGGCATCATCGGCGGCAACTTCAATTCAACTGTTTCTGAGCAATAAAAAAAGCCCTCCGCTTTCGGGAGGGACGAAACTTTTCGATTATTCGGCGGCGGCTTGAATTTCCTTGACGACAAGGCGTTCAAACCACGGCGGCGGTTGTCGCGTGCCGTTGAACCAACTTTGAACCGTGCGATACGGTGCGCCCAAAAGTTCAGCGGTTTGCTTAATGTTGAGCCCGGCTTTTTCGCTCGCCGCTTTAATGGGATTGGTGTCGGCATCATATTTTTCTTTGTCGAAGCAAATAAGCGAGACGAACGAACCTTCGGGATAATCAGAAATGTCGATGTCGGTGACGTTTGAGGGCGCAGGATAATCCTTTTCGTCGACGCCTTCCAACATGCAACCGACCGCATCTTGAGCCATACACATGCATTCATCCAAGTCGTCGCCCATGGTAAAACAGCCTTTAATATCAGGGAATCGCAGAGTGTAGCCTTTCAGCCCACAGCCTTTCGGTATGAAAACGGCGGGATAGTAATGTTTCATGCAAAATCTCCTCTATATTGTGAAGTCGGGGCAGGATTTTGATAGTTCCGTTGTACCTGCCCGCTTGCTTTTAATAGTCCAGTGTTAATCCGAGTTGCCGATAAATTTCTTTGACGAAGTATTGTGGCATGTCTTTTCCAATATGTGCCGGGATAACAGCCGTGTCACCGGTTTTGGTATTTCTAAACTTTTGGTGACTGTCGCCGTTGTTCGGAATAACTTCGCATTTCCTTTCGAGGTCTCGGAGCACCCGTCGAGTTTTGTATGTCGGCATTTCGTGTCCTCCTTTCGAGTGTTATTATATACACAATGCGTCTATTCGTCAAATACGCAGTCTATCCTGCACAACTGATTTCGTTAAATCCCGCCGCATATATCGAAGTCCCGAAAAACGCGCCGCAAAACGTCGTTGAGCGGCATATCATCACACACAAACATTTTGCCACGTTGCTCGAAAAGTATCCGTTTGGCACGCCGTATTATATTCCGCTCCTGTTGCTGTATCATACGGGCGCACGCCTCGGTGAAGTGTTGGGTTTAATTTGGTCGGACGTTAACTTTGAGACGAAAAGGATAACTTTGCGACAGCAGATAACTTACATTTCCAAACGCGGGCATTTTTTCACGACGCTCAAAACAAAGTCGAGCAACCGCTATATTATCGTCGATGATTTTTTGCTCGGCGAACTCAAACGTTGGCAGAATAGGGATGGTAAACTTTGTTCGCAAAAAATAATTCCGTCACGGCAAAAAAATTACCGCTCCGAAATTTGCGAGCGGTTTTTTGTTTGCCGAAAATCATTGCGCATTAAGCATTTCGCATTGCGAATTATGATGTCGCTCCGAAGTTTGCGAGCGGTTTTTTGTTTGTCGAAAATCATTGCGCATTAAGCATTGCGCATTACGAATTACTGATGTCGCTCCGAAATTTGCGAGCGGTTTTTTGTTTGTCGAAAATCATTGCGCATTAAGCATTGCGCATTGCGAATTACTGATGTCGCTCCGAAGTTTGCGAGCGGTTTTTTGTTTGTCGAAAATCATTACGCATTAAGCATTTCGCATTGCGAATTGTTTTTCATTCGCCGTAAAGAATCATGCGCACCATTTGCCCCATCTCGGCTTTGTCGGAATATCTTTGCGGCGGGCGGCGCATGTTGTTCGATTCAATTTCGGCACGCGTGTCGTAGGAAAGTGTTTTCGTCGACAAAATTTCATACGTTCGCTCGACGTAATCGATTCGCAAGTCGTAAGTGTACATTTGATTTAAGCCGGCTTTGATGACTGCCATCTTGACGTTAAGCACGGAATTTTTTTCGTCGTGATCAACGCTGTCGGCGTCGTAATAATAGCCCGTGTCATCCATTGCGTCGACAAAGCGCAAATCTTCCGCCGCGCAGGTCGAACAGCTCAACGCGAGAATAAATGCCGCCGTCAAAAAAATTTTCTGCATTCAATCGCTCCTCAAATTTTGAAAATTTCCGTGACAATCGTCCGCAAAACTTCCTGCATGACCGTCACGTTCAGCAAAAGTGCTTCGGCTTGCGGGCGCATTTTCGTATAGTGGAAAGTCGGATTTTTCGCGACGGTGTAATCGGTCGGGTACGGTATCGGCAAGAAACGATTCAGCCGAAAGTTGAGCATGGCGCGGCGTATGTGAAACGCGCTTGTCACGAGAACGGGCTTTTCAAAATTTTTTTCGCGCAATATCGCGGCAGAGTAGCGGGCGTTTTGCGACGTGTTGACGCTTCGGGTTTCCGTCAAAATTTTATTTTCGGGCACGCCGAGTGATTTTAAAATTCGTGCGGCAATTTCAGCTTCCGCGCCCGAATCCGAATAGACTTGCCCGCCGCTGACCAAAATCGGCACGTTTAAAATTTTTTGCAGACGAACGGCCGCCAACAATCTGCTTGCGGGACTTGCGCACAGGACGCCGACGCCGTCAACGTCGGGCACCTGACCAATCGCGCCGCCGCCGAGCATGACGATTACATCTGCGCCGGAAGTTTCGATTTGTGCGGGCGGTGAATAAGCCGATTCAAGCCAGCCCATCATTTTTTCGGCGACAAAACTTGTGCACAGTAAATAAAAAATCGTCGTGAACAAAAAGACGGCGATTGAAAGTTTCCTGTCGACGCGGAAGAGTTTGACGACGAGCGCGAGCATCAGGATGACGAACAGCCCCGGCGGCAAAATCCAGCTTGCGGCGAACTTCAAAGCGTAAACCAAAAAAATCACCCCGGCCGAATATCCGATAAAAATTTTGTTTATGATATAACAGCGGCGAAAAATTTTCAACAGCGCGTTGAACGTTACTTTTTTTCCGCAACGAAAGCTCCGATTTAAAGTGAGGGAACAAGTTGGTTTAGCCGACTCGTTGCCGAAACGTTGTCATTAAGCATTGCGCATTACGAATTACGCATTGCAGTTTTGGAGGTGCTTGACGTGAAAAAAATCCGAATTACAGTCGTCAAAAAAGTTCACCACGACGATTTAATTGCCCGTTACGAAAATCCGATTGAAAATGCCTGCGACATGATTGAAGGACAAATTTTTATCGCGAACGGCTGGCAACGTCCCGAAAATTTTTGCTTGAGCGCGTGGGAAACTCTGTCGCCGTTTGTTATGGCTTTGTCACACGGCGCGGAAAATTTTTATTCGGGCTGGATGAAAAATCCTAAATCCGCATTGCTTTCCTGCAACGACGGTTTTCGCCCCGTGAGTTTTTTACTGGAAACTCTCGACGAAGACGCCGAATAAAGCAATTAGGAATTAGGAATTTGAAATTTGAAATGAATACACGGTACCATTCCACGTTCCTAATTCCAAATTCCACATTGCTGTTAAAGTTGACGCGTGCTATAATCTGCGCGCATAAAAATCAATTAGGAGTTATGAGTTAAATTCGCTTGTCAAACCCCTAACTCATAACTCCTGATTCATAACTGAACAAAGGGAGGATTTTTTCTGATGGAAAACTCTGCGCTGTCAATGCTCCCGCCGATAATCACGATAGCTCTTGCGCTGTGGACGAAAGAAGTTTACACGTCGCTGATAATCGGGATTTTCGCGGGCGCAATGCTGTTCACGGGCGGCAACTTTTTGGAATCAATCTCGACGTTTTTTGACATCATGAGCGAAAAAGTCGGCGGCAACGTGAACATCTTGATTTTCCTGGTTATCCTCGGAATTTTGGTCGCGATAATCAGCAAGTCCGGTGCCACGCGTGCTTACGGCGAATGGGCGCGCTCGGTCATTTCGAGCAAACGCAGTGCACTCGGTTTGACGGCGTTTCTCGGCATGTTGATTTTTATCGACGATTATTTCAACTGCCTGACGGTCGGCACAATCATGCGCCCCGTCACCGACAAATTCAAAATCTGTCGCGCAAAACTCGCTTACGTTATCGACGCGACGGCAGCTCCGATTTGCATTATCGCGCCCGTTTCAAGTTGGGCGGCGGCGGTTAGTTCGTCACTGCCCGAAGATTCACTCGTCGACGGCTTTGTTTTGTTCCTGCAAACGATACCTTTCAATCTCTACGCAATTTTAACGATGCTGTTCATGGTTTTTATTATCGTCACGGGCAGAGATTTCGCGACGATGGGCGCGCAAGTTCGCAAAAACAATGAGCACTTTGAAATTCCCGCCGAATATCGCGACAACGTTGCGGACGAAAAATCTACGGGCGGAAACGGAAAAATTATCGATTTGATTCTGCCGTTGGTCGTTTTAATTTCCGTGTGTATTTACGGCATGTTGTACACGGGCGGAATTCACGACGGCAAGACAATTTCCGACGCGTTCGCGGATTGCGACGCCTCCAAAGCTTTGGCTCTCGGCTCGTTCATTGCGTTGATTTTTATTTCGATAATGTATCTGCCGCGCAAAGTTGTCAGCTTCGCCGAATACTGCGAATGTTATTCGACGGGCTTCAAAGCTATGGTTCCCGCGATTTTCATTTTGTGTCTTGCGTGGACGCTGTCGGGCATTTGCAGTGACAAATTTTTGAACTTGGGCGGCTACGTCGGCACGATTGTTCAGGAACACACTTCAGTTGCAATGTTCCTGCCGGTGATTTTCTTCCTCGTTTCGATAGCGTTGGCGTTTGCGACGGGCACAAGCTGGGGCACGTTTGGAATTTTAATCCCGATTGCAATGTCCGTGCTGGTTAGTCTGCCGACCGAAACTGCGGCGAACTTGCTGGTGATTTGCATTGCGGCGATTTTGGCGGGCTCCGTCGGCGGCGACCACGCATCACCGATTTCCGACACGACGATTCTTGCTTCGGCGGGCGCGCAATGTCATCACATTGAACACGTTTCGACGCAGGTGCCTTACGTGCTGACCGTTTCAAGTTGCTGTGTCGTCGGCTATCTTGTCGGCGGCATCACGCAAAACGGCTGGCTCGCTCTCGGCACGGCTCTGGCGTGTCTTGTGCTTGTGATGATTGTGATTCGTGCAAAAGTTCCCGCAAGTGACGTATGACGGAGTTTAAATCATGAAAAAAACTTCCGAACACAGAAAAATTCTTGACGACATTTTCGACGTTTTTACGATTCTCGGACGCGGCAATTACGTTTCGATTTGCGACGTGAAAGGAAATTTGACGCGCTACAGTCCCGCCGCCGTCGAATTGTTCGGGCTCCCCGACGAATACATTCCCGCAAGCGATTTGAATTGGGTTGATTATGTTCACCACGAAGATAGAATCCGCTACGAAAAAGTTATGCGTTCGTTGCTTGAAAAAAAATCTTCAAGCTACGATTTGACTTATCGCACGCGGCTCAAAGACGGCACTTACGCCACGTTTCGATATATCGGCGCGGTGATTCACGACGCATACGGCTTGCCCGAATTTATCGGCGGAATCATGATTAACGAAGGCTTGACCGAAAGCACCGACCCCGTCACGATTTTGCGCAACAAGTACGGATTTTTTCAAGATCTTGCCGCCGCAGTCGAGTTGAAGAAAAATTGCGTCGCTGTCTTGTGCGGAATAACTCACATGGAAAAAATCAACGAGGCTCGCGGTTACAATTTCGGCAACGCGGTTTTGCAACAGGCGGCGTGGTTCCTTCAGGAAGCTGTCGGGCGCGACGGCACGGTTTATCGCATGAACGGCGCAAAATTCGCGTTCATTACCGAAAGTCTTTCGCCCGAAGAAGTCGCCGTCAAGTACGAAAAATTTCGTCGCGCCGCGCAGGCAGGTTTGCCCGTCGAAAATGTTCGGCAAGTGTTGTCAATCAGCGGCGGCATGTTTGCTTTTGAGGGCGGGCAAGTCAGCGAACACACTATTAACGCTTGCTTGACGTTTGCATTCAACGACTCGAAATTTCATCACAACGGCAAACTCGTCAACTACAACGGCGCGCCCGGCCTGCAGACTGACGAATCACTTGAAATGCTTGACGAAATTCGCAACTGCATTTTGCTTGACTGCGAAGGTTTTTTCCTGCGCTATCAACCGGTTTTCGACGCGCAAACCGAAAAGCTCACGTCGATTGAGGCGTTGCTCTGTTGGCACAGCGAACGTTTCGGGGACGTGCCGCCGTCGGCTTATGTGCCCGTGCTGGAAAGTGATTTTCTGTTCGAGGAGCTGGGTTATTGGATTTTGCGCCGCGCAATGGACGACACACGCGACTTGTTGAAAAAATTTCCCGATTTGATTTTGAGCGTCAACATTTCGCCCGCGCAGATTGTCGACGATTTGTTGTTGGAAGAAATTGACAAAATTTCCGCCGCGACGGGCTTCCCGTTGCAAAATTTGTGTTTTGAGCTGACGAAAAGTTGTCGACAAATTGAGCCGTACATTTTGCGCCGAATCATCCGTGCACTGAAACGCAAGGGTATCATGTGCCTGATTGACGATTTCGGCAGCGGCGTCGCGTCGATTGATTTTTTGCGTGACCTTGCGCCCGATTTCATCAAGCTCGAAAAAAGTTACATCACGAACATTAGCGAAGAAAATTCGGGCAACCTGCAAATCGTTCGGCACCTGTCGCAGTTGGCGTCGGAACTCGGCACGAAAGTTTGTCTCAAGGGCATTGAAGACGCCGCGATTCGCGCAGTGATAAGACAATTCCCTGTTACGAACGTTCAGGGACATTTTTGGTCGGAAGCGTTGTCTATCGAAGAGATTTCAAAAAAATTTTCGGCGACATGATTGTCAACGCCCGACAAATTTTTTGACAGCGATAACTTTTGATTGGTGGCGACAAAAAATTTTTTCGGCAATACGATTGTCAACGCCCGACGAATTTTCGACAGCGATAACTTTTGATTGGTGGCGACAAAAAATTTTTTCGGCAATACGATTGTCAACGCCCGACGAATTTTCGACTGCGATAACTTTTGATTGGCGGCGACAAAATTTTTTTCGGCAATACGATTGTCAACGCCCGAAATATGTTATAATCGCTCAAACAACGGACTGAGTTTTTTTGTTAAGGAGGCAACCATCATGGCGAACACGATTAATGCAACTTATTTGTCGCAGTACAAAACCACGAACGCTGTCGACAGACGCTCGACGGCAAGCAAAAATTCTGCGACTGCCGCCAATGCCGCAACAAATTTCGCGGGCGCAGATTCGACCGTCGAAATTTCAAACGCGGGTCTCGACGCGTTGGCGAAACTCAAGAGCGACACCGTCGACGAACAAGCCGGCGGAGGTATCGGCGACGAGAGCAAACTTTCCGACAAGGCGAAAGATTTCCTCGAAAATCTCCGCAAAAAGTATGGCGACTACGACTTCGTTATCTCCAACGACCTCGACGCGGCGCAAACCGTCGGCGGCACGAAGGAATATTCCGTCATGCTCACCGTCGACGAACTCGAACGCATGGCCGAAGACGAAGAGTACGCCGCCAAAGTCATGGGACAAGTCAAAGACGCGACGACCACGCTTAAAGATTTGTCCGAAAAAGATTTGGGCGAAGGCGTGCAATTCTCGCAGCTGAGTATTTCTTTCGACGACCAAGGCAATCAAAAACTTTTTGCGTCACTGGAAAAAATGACTGCCGACCAAAAGGAACGCCTTGACGCCGCCCGCGAAAAACGCGCCGAAGAACAGAAGGCCGCCGAAGCCAAAGCCGACGACAAGTCTTTGGACGAGACCGACGACGAACCTGCGGGCACGCAGATAACGTTCAAGAGCGCGGACGTCGAAGCCGACAACGTTGAAGATTTGCTGTCGAAAATTTTCAGCATTAAATGGGACGAAATCGAAGACGAAACCGCTTTCATCTGACCCGCCGAAAATTTTTCGCGTGACGAAATCCGCAATCTGCGCGGCATGAAAAGTTTTCGCGGCGATAACGTTACAATTTGAGTAAAAAAAATCGGCACTCGCCAATCGGACGCTTTGTCCGTGACGGGTGCCTTTTTCGTGTTGTAGGTGATTAATTGCCTGTAAGCTTGTGCCATTGTTGAATCCATTGACCGTTTTGGTAAATGTAATGTGTGACTGCCACAAGTTTCCAATCGTGATTCTTGTCGAATTCGTTGAAATTTCCCGAATCTGTTCTTTCGCCTGCTACGTAAACCATGGTGTATTCCGCGCCGCAATGATAGCATTTGTAGTGCAGTTCATCGGCAACATCACCGTTTCTGTATGCCTGTGCCTGCGACGGGACGACGAGTTGACTGACGACGACGCCGACAATCAACGCCGCCACTGCAAAAAATTTTTTCATGATGTCACCTTTCCGCGTACAAATTTACCTGCGTCAAACCTTGCCGACCGTTGGGCGCGTAAGTTCGCGTCAAATAAATTCGTCGCCCCGTGCTGTTGCTCCAAACGGAAGCTCGCATGTTCGAGTTCGGGTCTCCGTTTGAAGGCATGTTGTAGCTGAGAGTTTTAACTTCGTCTTCGCTCAAGCCGGCGGCAAACAGCGAACATAACAAAACCAAGACGCTTGCGTCTTGCGACAATTCGTCTTGCGAGCTGAGAATCCAGCTGAGTTCCGCCACGCCGCCTTGTTGGTCGGTGAAAAGCAGAAATATGACGCCGTGCCCGCTGTCGCCCAAAGAAATGTCGTAGGCCGTGTAACCTTTGTAGTTTATCGAGGAGGCGTAATGCGGCGCGGAATTTATCCGCACACTTCGCGGAAAATTCATCCCGTCGGCGACAATGTTGTAGCGGCCGATGAAATCTCTGAGCGTGTAATCGCACAACCTGACGGCTTCCGCTCGCGAAACCTGCGCAACGGAAATGCCGACAATCAACGCCGCAATTGCGAAAAACTTTTTCATGATGTCACTACCTTTCAACTCGACGAAGAATTGTCCGTGACGGGTGCCTTTTTCGTGCGCAATATCAGTTGTAAAAATTCATCCTGTAAGCGGCTCTGAACAACGCGTTTGCCACACCTCTGGCAAATGTCCCATCAGGTGAAACTCTTCCTAAATATTCCCACTGTCCGCCGTTCGTGCGCATGGAACTTTCCTTCGTTCTGTAATTGAAGTGCATTTCGATATAGCTTTCAATGACGGAAGCGTTGTTGCTCGGTTGAAAGACGAACCTGCCCGCGATTTGATAATGCGGCGGATCATATTCCTGAACGTCGACCGAATTTAAATCCAGATACATACTACCGCCGTGCCCCGTGAAAGCACAAGCAAAATTCGCGTCGTTTTCATACGGGTCATAAAATGCCTCGGTCTGCGAAATTTGCGCGACGAAAATTCCGAGAATCAACGCCGCCACTGCGAAAAATTTTTTCATGATTTCACCTCCCTTCAGCAAGATGAAAAATTTCTTGCGTCTTGTGACGCGTCGACTGCATTTGAAAATTTAGACGTAATCTCGATTTATCAATTGCCATTCACCGTTATTGTCCAAATAATTTTCAAACATATAATAGCGAAAAAAATGCCCACGTTCATTGTAATAGTTAGGATGTTCGCATTCGTTGAGATTGCTATCAAACCAACCAACAGCCACCCCTTCCTCTAAAATCAGCATGATTTCTTCGCCGTGTACGTCACATCTGTAATGAAAAATTTGGTAAAGACAACCGTCTCTCGCCTCTGCTTGCGGGACTGCGACGAATTGAACGACGACCAGAATCAACGCCGCCGCGAGTAAAAATTTTTTCATGCTGTCACCTCCTTTCAGCGCGACGAAATCGAAATGTTGTATGCCGTAATGTCATGTATCATTATAATTGTTTTTTTTTGTGTCAATTACTATGCCAGAATTTTGCGCAATAAAAAATGCCCCGACAATTCGGGACGCGTTGTCTACGCTATGAAAGTTACGACGTTGCGGCTTAAATCGTAAAAAATTTTCTCAACGCTTCGGTAACGGTTTTATTCATGCCGGGCACGGCGCAAGTTCGGTGACCGTCGCGGATTTTATTTTCGCCACGGAGCCGAAAGTTTTTAAAAGTTCCGTGCGACGTTTGACGCCGATTCCCGCCACGCTGTCAAGTTCGGATTTCAAGTTGCGTGCCCGCCGCAATTTTCGATGATAAGTTATCGCGAAACGGTGTGCCTCGTCGCGAATTCGTTGCATGAGTTTCAAAGCTTGCGAATCACGCGGCAATTCGACGGGAATTGATGAGCCTTCGACGAAAATCAATTCAAACTGTTTGGCAAGCCCGATAACCTAAACTTGATGACCCGCGCCGCGAATAATTTCAAGTGCGGAATTCAGCTGACCTTGTCCGCCGTCGATAACGATTAAATCGGGCAAATTTTCCGCCAAAATTTTTCCGTAGCGTCGTGCTTGCCTTCGGTTGAACGGATTTTAAATCGGCGGGGAATTTTTTTGTCCGCAACTTTATTGAAAGTCGCATGTTTGGTGCTATAATATGGCGGATTTTGTTTCGGGAGTTTCTCTCTAAATTTTTTCGCGAAGGAGATTGAAATGGAAAACAAACAACAAGGTTCGCTGGCGGGCTTTCTTGTGCCGTCGGTTATCGGAATTATCCTGTTTATGATTCCCGTGCAATATGACGGGAGCTGGACGATTGTCGTCAAAATTATCGCGGACATGATTTCGGGCGCGATTGGCGAATTTTTGCCGATGTTGTGTGTCGGAATTGTGACGCTTTCGGCGATACTCGGAATAATTTTTTTGGGCAAGCCGAATTTCATTGCGACTTATCCGATTGTCGCCAACACGTTTTCGACGACGGCAATTTGGGTTGATATTCGGATTTTGGGCGCGATTTTCATTTGGCTGACGTATTTGGGCGTCGACGCTCAAACCGACAGCATGATTGGATTGATAACGTCGGGCGACAACGGCGGCTTCGTGCTCAATGATTTACTTTCGGTGCTCGTGGTAATTTTTTTGCTTGCGGGACTGTTACTGCCGTTGCTTTTGGATTTCGGGTTGCTTGAATTTATCGGCGCGTTGCTAACCAAAGTCATGCGGCCGCTGTTCACAATCCCCGGTCGTGCGGCGGTCGACTGTATCACGTCATGGATTGGCGACGGCACTTTGGGCGTCATGTTGACGGCGAATCAGTACGAAGGCGGCTATTATTTCAAACGCGAGGCGGCAATTATTTCGACGACATTTTCCGCCGTGTCGATAACGTTTTCAATCGTCGTGCTTGCGCAGGTCGACTTGATGGAATATTTCGGGCTGTATTACCTGCTGATTTGCGCGATTGGAATCGTCTGCGCGTTGATTCTGCCGCGAATTCCGCCGCTCAGTCTCAAGAAAGACGAATACCTTGTCGAAGGCAAAGCGATGGGCGAAAATTTGCCCGAAGGTTACACGTCGTCATTTCAATACGGCCTTGCGCTTGCCCGTGAACGCGTCGCCGAACACCGCGGCTTTGAACAGTTCATGGAAGGTGCCTTCAAAAACGCTGCGGGCATGTGGTTCGGCGTGTTGCCCGTCGTCATGTGTATCGGAACGCTTGCGCTCGTTTTGGCGAATCACACGACGATTTTCGATACGCTCGGTTTGCCGTTCCTGCCGCTGTTGCAAATGCTTGACGTGCCGCAGGCGGAGGCAGTTTCCAAAACAATGATTGTCGGCTTTACGGACATGTTCACGCCGTCGGTTTTGGCGGCGGGCACGATAACCAGCCCGATGGCGAAATTTATCGTCGCGGTCATTTCGGTCACGCAGTTGATTTATCTGTCGGAAGTCGGAGGGCTTATCCTCGGCTCGAAAATTCCCGTCAATCTGCCGGAGCTGTTTATACTGTTCCTCGAGCGCACGATTATCAGCTTGTTGATTGCGGTTCCCGTTGCGCACATGTTTTTTGTGAATTAATTTCGGCGGCGAAATTTTTTTGTTGCGTGTTGAATGTTAATTTATTTGCTTGCTTGAATAGTGCGTGTCAACAAAAAAACCCGTCGATGATTCGGCGGGTGATTTTTTTATTGCACGTCGGCAAAATTCAGTTCGGGCTCGG
>JAFWFO010000019.1 GCA_017515635.1 Selenomonadaceae bacterium | reverse complement strand
CGTCGATAAAGATTCGTTGAGCGCGTGGGTCAAGAGTTTATCGATTTAATGTCGACCAAAATGCATATGACGAATTTTTTTGCGACAACGTTGCGGACTGCTCCAATTGGATGCAACGTCACGTTGCCGCGGGCACGTCGACAAAGATTCGCTGAGCGCGTGGGTTAAAAGTTTGCCGCTTCAGTGAAACACAGATAAACTGCAAGCTTACCGCTTTCGACGCTGACGGAAATTTTTTCGTCGATGACACGGTTACTGACGGCGTTCGGAAAATTTTGCGTCAAAGTCGCGCCGGCAAGTTCCCAACGAACATTTTTTATCGTCACGCCCGAACAAATTTCAGTCATGGGCAACAGTGACAGCGCAAGCGGTTTTTGATGAAACGTCACGTCAAAAGATTCGCCGCCCGTCACGAAAAAAATAATTTCGCGTTCGTCGGCAAGAAAAATTTTTCGCTCATGCGCCGCGCAGGTAAAAATCGTGCTGTAAAGATGGTCGACGCGCCCGCCGAAACAGCCCGTCAAAATCGCGACGTGTTCGCCGAAAATTTCTTCAGCGCGATTCAAAGCAAGTTGCGTGTCGGTTAAATCCTTGTCGACGGGATGTCGCTCGACGGGGATTTTTTTTTGCCGCGCCCATTCGACGGAAGAATTTTTCGCGCTGTCGAAGTCGCCGATTAAAATTTCGGGAACAAGTTCAAGCTTGCGACAAATTTCAATACCGTGATCGACGCAAAAAATTTTTCGCCCGTCCGCAACTTCAGCCAACCAATTAACGTCGGGAGCACGCCCGCCCGTCACGAAAAGAATTTCCTGCGCGCCCGTCGACGGAAAAATTTCACACTGCGGAAGTTTCAAGCCAATCACTCCAAAAAAAATTTCCCCGCCGGTGACGGGGTTTTTCGTTTCAATTTTTTTCGACGAACCTTTGACGGCTTACATTGCGACGATGGCAATGCCTTTGTCGTCCGCAAGAGAAATCATCTGTTCACGCTCGACCAAAAGAGTTTTGCCCGCCTCGATAGCCAAAGCAGTTGCGCCGACTTTCGCCATGTTGTCAATAGTGCGATAACCGACAGTCGGCACGTCGAAGCGATTGTCCTGTTGCGGTTTGGCAACTTTGACGATAACCGCGCCGCCGCAAGCCAAATTTCCGCCGCGTTCGATACAGGCATCCGTGCCCTCGATAGCCTCAAGAGCCATGACCGCACGATTTTTGACGACGACGGTTTGACCGATGTCAAGGCGACCGAGTTCCTTTGCAATGCGAAAACCGAATTCCATATCTTGACGTTCAATTTCCGACGGCTCGCGTTGAGTTATTGTCCCGCGACGCGGCATGAGTTTGAGAATCAACTTTGTCTGGTCGAAAGTTTGAATTCCCGCCCGTGCAAGTTCGCGCACGAATGCCATCATGATTGTATCGTCGCGGCGGTCGGGCAGGGACATAATCAAATTCAACATGTGCGCGTCCGGCTGAACTGCTCCGTTGAACAAAAGTTCTTTAGTGACTTTGCCGATCATTGTTACCTGATGAATCCGGTTTGTTGCCAAATAATTCAAAATCGCGTCAAGCTGTGCCACGCTGATAAATTGATAATCTTTGCAAAACTGCGCGATTGACGGGTCTGAGTCTGCCAAAAGTCCAATGGCGTAAACTTCATAACCGAGTTGTTTTGCGGCGCGTGCACACTCGACGGGTAATTTACCTGTTCCCGCCAAAATTCCGAGTCTATCCATTAACAAAACCTCCGAAAATTCAATGTGGAATTTTTTAATTGCTTTCGAAATCGCGGCGTTCACGACAGATACCGCGCTCGGCGTTGCGAAGGAACCGCAAGAAATGTTCGACTTCTTCGCACGAATCAACTTCCTGTTCGATAACTGCAATGGCTTCCGCCAAATTCAAACCCGAACGATAAAGAATCCTGTAAGCTTTTTTAATCAGGCGACGCGACTCAAGCGGAATGCCTGCCCGCGAAATGCCGACGTTATTCAAGCCGACGACTTTGGCAGGGTGACCGTCGACGATTGTATAAGGCACCACGTCTTGAACGAGTTTGCTCATGCCGCCGACCATTGCGTTGCGCCCGATTTTAACGAACTGATGAACGCCCGCCATACCGCCGATAACGACGCGATCTTCAACGATTGCATGTCCCGCGCAGCTCGCCAGATTGCTCATGATGACATGATTGCCCAGCGTGCAGTTATGCGCCACGTGAATATACGCCATCAACAAACAGTCGTTACCGATTTGCGTTCCGTTGCCTTCGCCCGTTGCTCGATGAATCGTCGCGCCTTCGCGAATTGTCGTCCTGTCGCCAATGACAGTGTAACTTCGCTCGCCTTTGAATTTCAAATCTTGCGGCGCGGCACCAACCGACGCAAATTGATAGACGCGACAATCTTTGCCCAAGCTCGTCCATTTTTCAATGACGGCATGCGGGCCAATAACCGAACCTTCGCCGATTTCCACTTCGTCGCCAATGACACAGTACGGGCCTATTGTGACGTTCTCGCCCAAACGTGCGCTCGGCGAAACGATTGCGGTAGGGTGAATGTCGACGTTCGTCGAAGGCGTGCCCATGTTTTCCGGTTTAATCATCTGCTCCACTCCCGAAGACATTACAACTCGTCGCGTCCTTTGAGCGCGAAAGTGAAATCGGCGACAGCAACGAGTTTGTCGTCAACGTAAGCATCCGTGTGCAAAACTCCGAACAGTCCGCGTACTTTGACTATTTCCGCTTTGGTAATGAGCGTGTCACCCGGCACGACCATTTTTTTAAATTTAATATTGTCCATGCCGCCGAAGAGCGCAATTTTTCCGCGATGTTCTTCGGGATAAAGCATTGCCACGCCGCCGACTTGCGCCATTGCTTCAAGTTGCAAGACGCCCGGCATTATCGGATGATTAGGGAAATGTCCCGCGAATTGCGGCTCGTTCATTGTGATGTTTTTAAGTCCCGTCGCCGATTTGAACGGATCGATTTCCAAAATTCTGTCCACCAGCAACATGGGCGGGCGGTGCGGCAAGATTTTCATGATGTCTTCGATTTCCAGTACCATCTGTATCTCTCCTTTTTATCAATGAGGAATTAGGAGTTAGGAATTAGGAATTGTGAGGCGTCTTTTTCATTCCTCATTCCAAATTCCACATTCCTAATTGTTTAAAAGTCGGCGTAAATTTTTTTCGCAAGTTGAGTGTTGAGCGCGTGCCCCGAAGCCGCCGCTACGATATGACAATTAAAAATTCCCGCAAGTCGCATGTCGCCTATCACGTCCAAAATTTTATGGCGGACAAGTTCATCGGGATAAATAAGTTCGTTAAGCCAGCCTTCGTCGTTGTAGACGATGACATTTTCAAGCGTGCCGCCGAGTCCAAGCCCCATTTCGTGAAGTGCGGCAATTTCTTTTTCGTAAGCAATCGTTCGGGCGGGCGCAATTTCCCGTTCGTAAATTTCTTCGGTTATCTCGAAATCGGCGTATTGAATTCCAATCAGCGGATGCGGATTTACCGAGACGAAACTAACGCGAAAACCGTCGTAAGGTAACGCCATGACGAAACGTTTTCCGTCGTCGGCATCCACGCGATAAATTTTTTCCAAGCGCGTGAACTTGCGTTCGGCATTTTGTTCGACTACGCCCGCCGATTTAATCATGCGAAAAAAATCAATCGAGTTGCCCTGCAAAACGGGCGGTTCTTCGGCGTCCATTGCGACGGTGCAGTTGTCCACGCCGCAAGCGTTGAGCGCGCTCATCAAGTGTTCAATCGTGAAAACTTTTGCGCCGTTCTCCGCCAAAGTCGTTGCCCGAATCGTCGCGGTGACATTGTCGGCGGTCGCGTGAATTCTCGGTTGGTCAGGCAAATCCGTTCGCAAAAAAATTATCCCGCTGTCAACGTCGGCAGGTCGAAGTTCAAGGCGAACTTTTTTGCCCGAATGCAAACCGACGCCCGTGCAGGAAACTTTATTTTGTAAAGTTCGTTGTTTCAGCAACGCGCACTTCCTCCTTTTGAGAAAATTCCTGCCTATTATAGCATTAATGACTTTTAACGTCGACAAAATTTTAAGCGACAAGTTTATCACAACTAAAAATCCCCCGCCGTTTGTCGACGAGGAATTTTTTTGCCGCATAAATCTTTGTCAATCAACTTTTTTGCCGAAAATCAATTTGTCGAGCAAACCGATGAGTTGTCCGATTTCCGGTTTGGAAATTTGCGCACTGGCACCGAGCGATTCGCCCTTCAAGCGCATTTCTTCGTTAATCAGCGATGAGAACAGGACGAGCGGAACGTCGGCAAGGCGTTCGTTTGCGCGCACGAGTTTCAAAAGTCTGTGACCGTCCATTTTCGGCATTTCAACGTCTGAAACAATTATGCCGACGTGTTCGGAAATATTGCCTTCCTTGCCGGCAAGCCCGCGCAGATATTCCCAAGCGTCCGCACCGTTGCCGAAGTCGCGAACAAATCTGTAACCCGAATCGTGCAACGTGGTGACGAGCAAATCGCGAAGCATGGGCGAATCTTCCGCCACAACAACGTGAACATCCGAGCGCGACGCTCTGATATCAGCGGCGGCATCTTCGACGGTCGTGAGTTTCGCGTTAATTTCGGGGTTAATCTCCGCAATAATCGTCTCGAAGTCCAAAAGTAAAACAATTCGATCGGGCATTTTGATTATACCGACAACGCGGCTTTGGTCGCCGACTTCGGGCGAAGGCTCCATGTCCTTCCACGAAATGCGGTGAATGCGCGACACGTTTTCGACAAGGAAACCAATATCGTAATTGTTGATTTCCGTGACGATGATATTTTTCGCGTCGTCGCCGTTTGCAATGTTGAGACACCTCGGCAGATTCACCAGAGGAATTGCCTTGCCGCGCAATGTGAAAAGCCCGTCGATATACGGATGAGCTTGCGGCATTGCGGTGACGGGCGCACGCTGAATGACTTCGCGAACCTTTGCAACGTTTATCCCGTAATTTACCTTGCCGATGCTGAACTCGACTATTTCAAATTCGTTTGTACCGGTCTCAAGCAGAATACCCTTTTTGTCGCCGGCAGTTTCGTCGCCCTTGCGTACTTTGTCGTTTGCCATTAAATCCGCCTCCAAAAGTCTTGTATCCGTAAATTCTTGTGCAGTGGATTTTTCGACGAAAAATTTTTCAATCCTTCAAAGGCGCGGCAAGTCGACAAAAATTTTCGTGAAGTTGTAAGGCGTCACGTTACCAAAAATTTTCATTCGTTGGCAAGTTCGTCAGCCCTGTCGAAATCCTCTTGAGCCGCGTCGTCATCGCCGAGTTGCTCATAACATTCGCCGCGCATTTTGTAAGCGTCCGCGTCGTCCGGCTCAAGCTCAATGAAAGTAGTGAAATCATCAATGGCGGCCTCGTAATTCTCCAAACTTTTGTAAGCCATGCCGCGATTGAAATACGTATTCGCATGATCCGGATTGAGTTCAAGGGCTTTGTCGTAATCTTGAATCGCCCGTTCGTATTGTTTTAATTCGTTGTAAGCGTTGCCGCGATTGTAGTACGTCGCCGCATCATTCGGACTGAGTTGAACGGCTCTGTCATAATCTTGAATTGCCCGCTCGTATTGTCCGAGATTTTTATAAACGATACCGCGATTGTTGTAAGCAAAATCATCATTTGGATTGAGTTCGATTGACTTGTTTAAATCGCGAAGAGCGTTTTCGTTTTGATTAATGTCGCTGTAGGCGGTGCCGCGCCCGTAATAGGCCAGCGCATTGTTCGGATCAAGTTGAATCGCCTCGTCGAAAAGTTTTATCGCGCCGTTGTAATTCTCGTCATATTCAAGCTCCCAAGCCTCTTCGACTTTCTGATTCGACATGAATTTATCTTCTTCAGAGGCGAAACCTTGTGCAATTTGTTGACGTTCGTTCGCTGAAGTCGCGGCGGCAAGTTGGCGTTTCAATTCGGCAATTTGGCGTTCCTGTTCGGCATTTGCCTTTTGTAGCGCGTCCATTTGTTTGACCAGTTGCGCACGTTCGCTTGAAGATTTTTTCATCCACTTGAGCACGTCTTCGCTGTCGATTGAAACTTTCACCTTCACGCTAATCAAAATGCCTTCGAGGTTTTCAAGTTCCTTGAGCGGTGCATATGCCGGGTCTTCGAGTAATTTGACAATGCCGCCAGTCATCGTAATGATTTCGTCTTTGGTAACCATCATGTTGGCGACCTGTGTTGTCGACTCAACGAAAGTTCCGGCCTGTTCGCAAGCGTTGCGCATGGCGTCAGCTTTGGCGCGTTCTTTGGCGATGCTGAGATTTTCGCCCTCGCTCATGATGTAAGAACCTTCGCCCGTGTAAGTCTGAATTTCGGCGTTGGCGTTCGTCGACGTGAAAAAAATTATTCCCGCGAAAAGAATCGGTGTCACTCGTCGAAAAATCTTTTTCAAATTCATTTGATGATTCCTCCTTCACAGCGCGTATTCGTCACAGTGAAAAGTTTTCCTGCCGTAACCAAAAACTGCAGTCCGAAATTCAAAACTGCAGTTAGTTTCGTCGCGTTGCAAAAAAATTTTTAGCTTACGGCTTTAAAGGCTGTTGGTCTTGTCGAAATCCTTTTGAGCCGCGTCTTCGCTGTTGATTGAAATTTTCACCGTCACGCTAGGGCGTGTTCACACTATGGCAAACGAAATGGAAAGCTGGTAAAATAACAGCATGAAAATTACACAAGAACAATATGAGAAAATCGAAAAGTATCTGCCGAAGCAAAGGGGAAACGTCAGAATCAATAATCTCCAATTT
>JAFWFO010000018.1 GCA_017515635.1 Selenomonadaceae bacterium | reverse complement strand
GCTTATGTTAATCTCAAGCAATACGAGCAGGCGATTCAGAATTACGACAAAGCCATTGAACTTGACCCGAATGATGCCGAGGCATACAACAATCGCGGCGGGGCTTACGACAATCTCAATCAATACGAGCGGGCGATTCAAGATTTCGACAAAGCTATCGAACTTGATCCTAAAGATAGCACGTGTTACCTTAATCGCGGGCTGTCTTATGCTTATCAACAGCAATACGAGCGTTCGATTGAGGATTTCGACAAAGCCATCGAACTCAACCCGAAGTATGTTGATGCGTATTACAGTCGCGGACTCTCTTACTTCAATATCGGGCAATACGAGCAGGCGATTAAAAACTACGACAAGACCATCGAACTCGACCCGAATTATGCCTATGCGTACAACAATCGCGGCAACTGTTACTGGATGCTCGAAAAGTACAAGCAAGCGATTAAAGACTACGACAAAGCCATTGAACTTGACCCGAATGTTGCCTATTCGTACGGAAATCGCGGCAACTGTTACCGGATGCTCGAAAAGTACAAACAGGCGATTAAAGACTACGACAAAGCCATTGAACTCGACCCGAATATTGCCAAGAACTTTTATTTTCGCGGAATGTGTTACGAAAAACTCGGCGACAAGAAAAAAGCTCAGGCTGATTACGACAAAGCCAAAGAACTCGGTTACGAAGGCTGAAAAAATTTTTTTCCCGTGCTGAAAATTGCGGCGCGGGATTTTTTTGCAGGGAAAATTCTTCACGTGACGAAAATTTTCCACGTCGAAAGATTTTTGCGAGAGAGGAGGTGACGACATGAAAAATTTTTTGACAGCGATTTTTATCGTCGCGTGCGTGATTTTCAGCGGTTGCGTCGCAAATAATAATGTTTCACAGACAGAAAATGTTCCGGACGAAATAGAACTTGTCTTCGATTACACGGAACGCGGAATTTTTTGCAAGTCAAAAGAAAATTACGATGAAGCGATTGAATGGTTCACCAAAGCACTGGAAATTGACCCGAATCATAACAATGCATACAAACTTCGCGGACAATGCTACAGTAAATTGAAAAATTACGAGTTGGCACTTCAAGATTTCGACAAAGCCATTGAAACTTCGCCTTTTATAGAGTTGGGTGAAATGTACGTCGAACGCGGAATTTGCTATGCTGAACAAGAAAAATTTGATTTGGCAATTCAAGATTACGACAAAGCCATTGAAATTTATTCCAGCGATTTTGTTGCGTACTATCAGCGCGGACTTTGCTACGAAAAACTCGGCGACAACGAAAAAGCCCTGCAAGATTTCAACAAAGCTATCGAACTTGAACCACTGTTTCGCCGTGCGTATGAAGCTCGCGGACTTTTATACGAAAAACTCGGCGATAATGAAAAAGCTCAGGCAGACTTAAAAAAAGCCAAGGACGAATTCAATGATGCGGATACGTACATGGCTCGCGGAGCAAGTTGCGACGTAGAAGGAAATTACGAGCAAGCGATTGAATGGTTCACCAAAGCCATTGAATTTGACCCGAGTGCTTTCTCGTACAGAATGCGCGGAAAATGCCACGGAGACTTAGGAAAATTCGATTTAGCACTTCAAGATTACAACAAAGCCATTGAAGTTTCCACGGATAATGACAGTGCGTATGATTCTTACATTGATCGCGGAATTTGTTACAAAGACCAAGGAAAATTCGATTTGGCGATTCAAGATTTCACCAAAGCTCTTGAATTTAAACCGGATGATGGTTTCACGTATAGATGTCGCGGAGAATGCTACGAATCATTCGGCGATACGGCAAAAGCTCAAGCGGATTTCGCGAAAGCCAAAGAACTTGGATACAACGGCTGAAAAAATTTTTCCCCACGCAGATTTTTTTGCGTGCGGGATTTTTTTTTGCTATCATGACGGAAAAATTATCGGAGGCGATAACATGTTGAGCGACGTTGAAATTGCTCAGAGCGCGAAGGTCGAAAAAATTTCCGTGGCGGCAGGCAAGCTCGGTTTAACGGAAGACGATTTGGAATTTTACGGGAAGTATAAGGCGAAAATTTCCCGCGACGTGTGGAAACGCATCGAAGAAAATCCCGACGGCAAATTGATTCTCGTCACCGCGATAACTCCGACACCTGCGGGTGAAGGCAAGACCACGACTTCAATCGGCTTGGCGGACGCGTTTGCCAAACTCGGCAGAAAAATTTGCGTTGCGCTCCGTGAACCCAGTTTGGGGCCTTGTTTCGGCATTAAAGGCGGCGCGGCCGGCGGTGGCTACGCTCAAGTTGTCCCGATGGAAGATATTAATTTGCACTTCACGGGCGATTTTCACGCGTTGACGACAGCGCACAATCTCCTTGCGGCGGTTGTCGATAATCACCTGCAACAGGGCAACGAACTGAAAATTGACGTGCGGCGCGTCGTTTGGAAACGTGTACTCGATTTAAATGACCGTGCGTTGAGGAATGTGATTGTCGGGCTTGGCGGAAAAATTAACGGCGTCCCGCGTGAATCGGGCTTCGACATAACCGTTGCCTCCGAAATGATGGCAATTCTTTGTTTGGCGAATGATTTTGCCGACTTGAAAGCGCGGCTCGGAAAAATTGTTGTGGCGTACACTGTCGACGGAAAAATTGTCACGGCGGACGATTTAAAAGTCACAGGCTCGCTGGCATTGCTGTTGAAAGACGCGATTAAACCGAATTTAGTTCAGACGCTTGAAGGAACTCCGGCACTGATTCACGGCGGGCCTTTCGCGAACATTGCGCACGGTTGCAACTCGGTTACGGCGACGAAATACGCGCTCAAGTTGGCTGATATTGTCGTCACGGAAGCGGGATTCGGTGCAGATCTCGGCGCGGAAAAATTTTTGGACATCAAATGTCGCTTGAGCGGCTTGCGTCCCGATGCGGTCGTCATTGTCGCCACGATTCGCGCACTCAAAATGCACGGCGGAATTGACAAGAAAAATCTTGCGGCTCCGAATATTGCGGCTGTCGAACGCGGGCTTGAAAATCTCGAAAAACATATCGAAAACATTCAGGGATTTGGACTTCCCGCGATTGTCGCGCTGAACGATTTCCCGACGGATACCGACGAAGAAATTTCCGCCGTCGAAAAAATCTGCGCGGCTAAAGGTGTCAAATTTGCTCGCTCGAAAGTTTTTGCCGAAGGTGGCGCGGGCGGTATCGAACTTGCCAAAGCCGTCGAAGAAAGTTTCGACGCTCCGAAAAATTTCAAATTCACTTACTCGGACGATTTGAGCATTGCCGAAAAAATTTCTGCGGTCGCCACGAAAATTTACGGCGCGGACGGCGTTGACTTTGCTCCTGCCGCGAAAAAACAGATTGAAGACATTGAACAACACGGCTTCGGAAAATTGCCGATTTGTGTTGCGAAAACTCAGTACTCGTTGAGCGACGACGCGGTTAAACTCGGTCGCCCGAAAAATTTCAACGTCACCGTTCGTGAAGTGAAAATTTCTGCAGGCGCGGGCTTTGTCGTCGTCTTGATGGGAAATATCATGACGATGCCCGGCTTGCCGAAACGCCCCGCCGCCGAAAGAATCGACATTACTTCCGACGGAATTATCAGCGGGCTGTTTTGAATCAATGACATGAAAAGTTATTCGTCAAGGGAAATCATTCAAAAATTGAAAGCGGACGGTTGGTACGAAGTGAATTGCACGGGTGATCATCATCAATTCAAACACCCGACAAAACGCGGGCGCGTGACCGTTACTCACCCTGTCAAAGACGTGCCCCGATAAAAACCGTGAAAAGTATTTCCGAGCAATCGGGCGTTGACTTTCTTTGAAAAATTCGAGGTACACTTATGAAAGACACTTATATTTTCCCGTCAATTTTTTATGCGGCTCCCGACGGAATTTCTATCAGCTTCCCTGACTTACCGGGATGTCTGCCATGCGCTGACAATTTCGAGACGGCTTTTAAGCGGGCAAAAGAGGCCTTGCAAATCCACATTTACGGCATGGAGGAGGACGGCGAAACAATTCCCGAACCGTCGCCTGTGAAAAATATTAAACTTGATGCAAATGAAGTATTAACCATCATTGAGGTGTGGATGCCGCCGTTTCGTGAAAAAATGCTTAATCAATCCGTTACCAAAGCCGTAAAAATTCCACGTTGGCTCGATTCGCTTGCCCGAAAAGAAAAAGTTAATTACTCGCACTTTTTGCAAGAGTCCTTGAAAAAATATCTGAACGTCACAAGTTGAATTATGCTTGGCGGACGTAAATTATCAGAGGTTTGTTCTGAAAAATTTTCACAGCTCAACAAACAAAAATTCGTGACCTGTGTGGCGGATTATTTTCGTCAAGTCGTCGAACGCCAGCGAAATTGTCGCGGTGTTCATGTTCGGGTGCAACAAAAGTTTTTTCCCTTTAAGTTCGGCGTCGATTATGACTCGAACTTTTTTTTGTACGTCGTTGATTATTCCAAGCGGCGTGACGGAACCCGCGTGCAAATTCATCAGCGCGAAAAGTTCATCTTCCGACGCAAAAGACAATCTCGGCAAGTTCAAATTTTTTGAGACGGCTTTTAAATCGGCGCGCTTTTCCGCAGGCAACGTGAGCAGAAAAAATTCACCGCGTTTGTTCCGCATAAATAAATTTTTGCAAGCTGCCCCGTCAAGTTTTTCAAAGATTCGCAGTTGTCGCGACTCCTCGACCGTGTAAACCGGCGCATGTTCCAGCCGTTGATAATTTATCGCCAGAGCGTCCAGAAGTTCAAAAATGTCCATAATTCACCTCGTCGAAATTCAATAACTATTTATGCTTTGATAAACAAGTATGCCTGTATTGACCGATTGACAAAAATTTTTGCACGGAATAAAATTACCGAAACTTTCAAGTTGCATTTTGTATACAACGTGACAATCATACAAGCGCATGAAAGTTTTTGTCAAGTTTCTTAACACAGAGGAGGCGGTTTTATGTTTTGGGCGGAACTTTTGGTTGTGCTGGCAATGTTGATTGTCGGCGCACGCTACGGCGGTATTTTCCTTGGAATGTCGAGCGGTGTCGCCATAGCGATTTTGGTTTTCGGCTTCGGACTTGCGCCGGGCAATCCCGCAATCGACGTTATCATGATTATCATGACGGTCGTCGTTATCGCAGCAACTTTACAGGCTTCGGGCGGCATGGATTATTTAATTCAAATCGCGGTAAATCTTTTGCGCAGAAATCCTAACCGAATCAGTTATTATGCTCCGATTATCAGCTGGGTTTTTACTTTCATGTGCGGCACGGGCAATATTTCGTTCGGAATTTTGCCAGTTATCGCCGAGGTTGCGCGTGAGGCGGGTGTTCGTCCCGAACGACCAATTTCAATGTCGGTTATCGCGTCGCAACAGGCAATAACCGCATGTCCGATCTCCGCCGCGACTGTTGCACTTGTCGGTTTGCTTTCTCCGCAGGGCGTCACGCTTTTGGATATTTTGATTGTCTGCATTCCGTCAACTTTAATCGGCGTCGTGTGCGGCTGTCTTTGGGCGGCACGCATGGGCAAAGAACTTAACCAAGACGAAGAATATCTTGCACGTGTTCAACGCGGCGAATCGGCTCCCGTCAACGAAAAGGCGAACATTGCCGCTAACAGGGAATTTTCCGCCGACACGAAACGCGCAGTTGTGATTTACCTTTTGGCAACGGTTATCGTCGTCATCTTCGGTATCTTCCCCGAATTGCGTCCTTCCGCCGAACTCAACGGCAAAATGGTTTCTTTCTCAATGACAATGTGTATTGAAATGGTCATGATGGCAATGGCGGGCATCATGATTATCGCTTGCAAAGTCAAAGTTTCGTCGATTATTGAGCAGTCGGTTTTCCGCAACGGCTTGATGGGCGTTTACTGCATTTTCGGCTTGACGTGGGCGGGCGACACTTTGACGCGCAACAACATCGATTATATCAAATCGGGCGCGGCTGACGTTATTGCCGCTTATCCGTGGGTTTTCGCGATAATTCTGTTCCTGCTGAGCGCGGTTATTTTGAGCCAAGCGGGCACAATCGGCGCACTTGCTCCGCTCGGAATAACGCTGGGAATTACGCCGCCGGCAATGGTCGGTATGTTCCCCGCAGTCAACGGCTATTTCCTCGTGCCGATTTACGCGACGATTTTGGCGGGCATTGCTTTTGACCGCACGGGCACGACACGTATCGGCAAATTCGTTTTCAATCACAGTTTCCAAATCCCCGGCTTGATTACGTGTATCGTCAGCGTTGCAGTTGGCATGACTTTGGCAAACATTTTGATGTAAGCAGACATGAAACCCAATATAAAAATCCTTGCGACGGGCGGCACAATCGCGGGCAGTGCAAAACTTTCGACGACAACGACAGGTTACAAAGCTGGTGCACTCGGAATTGATTCGTTGATTAACGCCGTGCCCGAAATTCACGAATTCGCGAACGTCACGGGCGAACAAATTTGCAGTATCGACAGCAAAGACATAACCGACGAAATTTGGTTGACTTTGGCGAAACGAATCAACGAAATTTTTTCCCGCGACGAAGCCGACGGAATTGTCATAACGCACGGCACCGACACGCTTGAAGAAACAGCTTACTTTTTGAACTTGACCGTTCACAGCGACAAGCCCGTTGTTTTGACGGGGGCAATGCGTCCCGCGACCGCGATAAGTTCCGACGGCTCGATAAATTTGCTTAACGCCGTTCGTGTCGCCGTGAATAAAAATTCTTTCGGCAAAGGCGTCTTGGTTGCGCTCAACGACGAAATTAATTCTGCCCGCGAAGTCATGAAAACCAATACTTTGACGGTCAGCACGTTCAGAAATTTTGAATTCGGTTTGCTCGGTTGCATAAACGACGGCACGCCCGAATTTTATCGCACGTCGACGCGCAGACACACAAGCAATTCAGAATTCGATATTGACGGCTTGACGGAACTGCCACGCGTGAAAATTATTTACGGGCACGCCGGCGACGACGAAATTTTTATCGACGCGGCGATTAATGCGGGCGTCAAGGGAATTGTTTACGCGGGCATGGGCAACGGCTCAATTCACGCGAACGCCGAAAAATTTTTGGCACGTGCGACGGATCAAGGTATCGTCGTAATTCGTTCGTCACGTTGCTCAGGCGGCTCCGTCATTCCCGCAGAAAAATCTTACGTCGACGAAAATTTTTTGGACGGCGACAACTTGAGTCCGCATAAAGCACGAATTCTTTTGCAACTCGCGCTTACAAAGACAACCGACCGCTCAGAAATTCAGCGGATGTTTAATCAATACTAAAAATTTTTGGAGGTCTTAATCATGAGGAAAGAACACGATTTTTTGGGCGAAATTGAAGTCCCCGACGAGGCTTATTACGGCGTGCAAACAATGCGTGCCATCGAGAACTTCACAATCACGGGACGCAGACTCGACGAAGATTTTATTAAGTCGCTTGCCAAAGTCAAAAAAGCGGCGGCACAGGCGAACATGGAAACCGGTCGTCTCGACAAGAAAATCGGCAACGCGCTTGTTCAGGCGGCGGAAGAAATTATCGACGGCGAATTTATCGATCAATTCCCCGTTGATCCGATTCAAGGCGGCGCGGGCACGTCAATCAACATGAATATGAACGAAGTTTTGTGTAATCGTGCGCTTGAAATTATCGGCGAAGCAAAAGGACGCTACGACATCATTTCGCCGAACAATCATGCGAACATGGCACAATCCACCAACGACAGCTTGCCGACTGCGATTAAAGTTTGCTTGACGTACAAAAGCCACAACGTCACGTCCGCGCTCGACTACCTTGCACGCGCTCTCGAAGACAAAGCCGAAGAGTACAAAGACATTCTCAAAATGGGGCGCACGCATTTGCAAGACGCCGTTCCCATCACGCTCGGTCAAGAAATGGGCTCTTACGCGTCGGCAATTCGTCGCAGTATCCGCCGCATTGAGTGGGCGATTGACAGCATTCGTTTAATCAACATGGGCGGCACGGCTGTCGGCACGGGCTTGAACGCGGAACCCGCTTATATCAAAATCGTCGCACGCAAACTGCGCGAAATCACCGGCGAAAATTTTGAAACGTCCACGAACATTATCGACGCTACGAACAACACTGATGGCTTTGTCGACGTGTCCAGTGCATTAAAAAATACCGCGCTCGTCCTTATCAAAATGGCGAACGACTTCCGTTTGATGGCGTCGGGGCCTCGTTGCGGTCTCAATGAGTTGTTCCTGCCGAAACGTCAACCTGGCTCGTCGATTATGCCCGGCAAAGTCAATCCCGTTATCGCTGAGGTTATGGATCAGGCGTGCTATCAGGTTATCGGCAACGATTTGGCGGTCACAATGGGCGTCGAAAACGGCCAATTTGAATTGAACGTCATGGAACCGATTATGGCGTACAATCTGTGCAGTTCGATGAATTATCTTGCGAACGCGTCGCGCACTTTCGTCGACAAACTTTTGACGGGCTTGGAACCGAACCGCGAACAATGTCAAAAATGGCTCGACAGCTCCGTCGGCGTCGTCACGGCTCTCCTGCCGCATCTCGGCTATGAACAATGCTCAATGCTCGCCAAAGAAGCTTACAATACGCGCCGCCCGATTCGCGAAATCATTTTGGAAAAAGGACTGCTCACCGAAGAACAGCTCAAAATTTACATGTCGCCCGAAAAAATGACTCGCCCCGGTATCACCCAATAAAATCGAAAAATTTTCCGCAACGTCTAATCGCGTAAATTTCATCATTGAACGCCAAAAGACCGCCTCCAAAATCGGAAGCGGTCTTTTCGTCTGAAATTTGCGCATGTTATGGTAAAGTAAAGTTGCAACGTCGGAGGCTACATAAAAACCCGTCAAACAATACCGAATCCGTCACGAAACGCGACCGATTGCCCGTTCCAAAAAATTTTTCACGTGTTATACTGCGCCGCGTTGTAAGGAAATTCACTGCAAAGGAGGCAACGACCATGCTCAACAAACTCATTGAATGCGGCACGAAATTTTTCTTGAATTCGTTGCCGATGGTCAGCTTGGCACTCATCTACGCAATGGACGAAATTTACTGATTGATTAAAACCCTCCCTAAAAAAATTCTCCGCCGAAAAAAATTCGACGGATTTTTTTCGTATAACGAATCTGCGCGGCGTGCGTATAAGCTTCAAGCGGGCGTTGCGGGAATTCTCGAACGGTCTGCGAAATAACTTCGGTCATTAACGTCAATATTTGACGCAAAAAAATTCCCTTGGCGAAAAACGTCGAGGGATTTTTTGTCACCACGTTATGAAAGTGTACGCGCTGAAAATCGTCAAGATTAAAATTTCTGCGAACAAAATCGGCTTCAACGTCTTGAGCAAATCCGCTTTGAAATAATCGATCGTCACGATTAAACAAACGTGCGTCGGTGTCAGCATTTGTCCCGCGACGCCGAAGGCCATTGCCACGCCCGCAAGTTTTAAATCGCCCGTCCCCATTGCCGCAACAATCGGCATGACAATCGCCACGTGTCCTTGACTCATGCCCGTTAAAATTCCGATTATCAGCGACACGCAAGCGATAATCACCGGCACGGGCAACGGCGACGCTTGAAATGCCGCAACAATTTCGTTGAGCACGTTCGTCACGCCCAAAAGCTGAATAAAGTACAGGATACAACAAATATTCAGAGACATTTTCCAATCGAACGCGCCGAGAAAAATTTCTTTCACGCCGACGGGACGTTTCACCAACGCAAGCACGATAACCAAGCCCGCGACAATTAAGCCCGTTGCTGTCGACGCGTTCAGCCCGCCGAAAACCACGACCGCGAATACTGCAACCACGGGCAACAATGCCAATAACAAGCCGTTGCGCTCGTGACGAATTTCAGCCGCTGTTTCGGAAATTTTTCGTTCGTGCGGAACTTTTATCGGGCGAATCAAAATCAGCCAGCCGACCGCGAACGCCAAAACCGTCACCCAGCAAAGATGACTGATGAACGCGCCGAACGTCACGCCCGCGATTGAACAAGCCATAATCATGCCGGGAATTATCGGGCTTGAAAACTCGAACAGGTGACGGAACCAAAAATTTATCGCGGCTTTGTGTTCGGGCGACAAATTTATTTTCGTACTCAATTCCTCGACAATCGGCGCGGAAAATCTCGCTCCCCCGACAGACGGCAACAATCCCAAAAACGCGGGCATTGCCGCCAATAAAATTTTCACGTCCGAAAAAGTTCGTCGCAAGGCTTTGACCATGTCGGTGAGCGCGCCGCTCAAGCGCAATTCGATTTCCAGACACATGACGAAATACAGCGCAAAAATTATGTCGTAAGTTCGCGGCAAGGTGAATGTTTCGTAAAACGCCTGAGCTAAAGCAAGCGGGCTGCCTGAACGCAACGCCCAGATAAAAATTCCGCTCGCCAACATGCACGCGCCGATCGGAATTTTGAAACGCAACATCACGATTATTATCGCCAGCGCGATTGTCAGCAACAAAAAAATATTCACGTCAAGACTTCCTCGTCAAAAATTTTCACGACGATTTTAGCGACAAAAAATTTTCGCGTCAACGAAAAAAGACGGTTACTTTTAAAAAGTAACCAAACAATTATAAAATTATCTTCACGAAAAAAGACGCCGACGATTGTCGACGCCGTGAAGTTTCGATTTGTAAATCAGCTGAGCAAAGCCAAAACGTTTTCGGGTGCTCTAACCGCTTGAGCAAGCATTGATTGTGACGTTTGCGCCAGCAGATTGTCCCGCGTGTAATTGGTCATTTCGCGAGCCATGTCGGCATCTCTCATGCCCGATTCGGATGACTTGTCGTTGGTATAAGATGTCGTCAAGTTTTCGGCGGTGTGATCCAATCGTGAGACGAGTGCGCCGAGTGCGGCCTGTTGATCGGCAACTTTTTTAATCGCGTTGTCGATAACGTTGATTGCGGCGTTGGCGTCGTCTTTCGTTGACACGCTCAAATATTGGTTGTCGGAGCCTTTCAAGCCCAACGATTGGGCGCGCATGTCCGTTAGAGCAATTCTGGTTGCAACGTTCGCCTCCGCGCCGACTTGGAAGTTAAGCGCATTGTCTGACGTTTGAATTTCGCCGCGCTGAATTTCGGTGAACTGATTCAAAGCCGAGTTGGCGATACTGCGAATGTTGCCTGCGCCGTCGGTTATGCTTATGGTGAAGCCCGCGATTTGGTCTTGGACGCCCGTATTTGCCGCCGTGAGCGTGATGCCTTCGGTTTTGTCGGGCGTGTACACGTCGAGATTGTATTTGTCGGTGCCCGCCGTGGCGTCTGCCGCGACCACCGCCGCCGTCAAGATTGAAGTGCCCGGTGTCTCCAACAAATCTTGCAGTTTGGTACCGTCGGCATTGCCCGTGGTTGTTTCGGTTTTGCCGTTGATAACCCACGAGACTTGATATTTATCATCGGTTGTAATACCTAACGAATCGCCCGCACGGTTTTTCAACGCGGAAAGATCATTGTTGAGTGCCGTGCTCTTGTCCAGTGCCTGATTGAGCAAAATTGTTTTGGACGCCGTGGCCGCGTTGTTCTTGGTGTTGTCGATTAAATATTTGCCGTTGAACGTGACGAGCGCATTGTCGTCGATTTGGTCAATCAGTTGGTTGACTTCCTTTTGAAGCGTCTTGCGGTCGTCGTCGGTGTTTGAATCGTTGGCGGCGTTGATAGCTTTTTCCTTGAGCGAACGGAGCGTTTCGGTGATTGTGTCGACCGCCTCGCTTGCCGTGCGAATCATACTTGTACCGTTTTGCGTGTTACGATGTGCCTGTTCGAGTGAACGAATTCGATTGCGCATTCTCTCCGAAATGGAAAATGCCGCAGAATCGTCCTGCGCGCTGTTGATTTTTTCACCCGTCGCAACCTTCATGAAGTTTTTTTGTGCTCTGGTATGGTTGGCGTTCATGGTGTTGTAACTTCGTAGCGCGTCCAAATTGTTCCTTATAACCATTGACATTGTGAATTCCTCCTTGAGTGTTCCTCCTTGATCTGCGAATTTTTTTGTCGTCGCTCACTCGACCTTACGAAATTTACTCGCGGTCAAGCAACTCCAGTCTGCCGCTTCTGGGGTGGAACATCAAGCCGTGGACTTTGACATCCTTTGGGATAAGCGGATTTTCGCGGAGCTGTTTGACGACTTCCTTGACGTTTTCTTCGGGGTATCTGAAATTATCTGCCCACTCGATCAATTCTTTTTCGACCATCTTGATTGCATCGGGCGACACGCCGCGTGAAATCATTGCTTTGGTCAAACTTTCGGACGTGGTTTTCGCCATGCCGCATTCATAATGCCCGATAATAGCAATTTCTTGAACGCCGAGTTCGTAAATGCAAACGAGCAAACTTCTGACCGTCGTATCAAAAACGCCGTTCAAGCAATTTCCGACTGTCTTGATAATTTTGGCGTCGCCGCGTTTGAGTCCGAGTGCGGGTTCCAAAAAGTTGACAAGCCGCGTGTCCATGCACGTGACGATAGCCAAATGTTTTTTCGGCAACTTGCTTGCGTGATGATCTTCGTTCGTGTAATCGACCGGCGGATTCAAACAGAATTTTTCATTCACCTGAAAAATTTCGTCAAGTACCGACATTGAAAAACTACCTCCTTGAAAAATTTTTAAGTGGAAGATTTTACATCGACGCGCCGCAGAAAGTAGTTAGGAATTACAATCGCAACTTCAAACTCCCAACTTCAAACTTCAAACTGATTAACGCGTGCGGTGCGCGGCAACCAAAAACATTGCGTCAAGCTCGACAAGTTTGGCGTCAATGTCGAAATCGACATCGCCTTCCCAATACTCGAAAACAAATTCGCTGGTCTTCGTCTCGACGTACAAATAGCGACTTTCTTCGTCGTCTTCGGCGGGAGTTCCGTCTTCGTTGAAGTATTCTTCGCCGATGTCGTATCTGATGCCGTAAGAAACAATTTCGTCGACGTTGATTCGGTCGTCGCCCAGTTTTATGAAACGCGGAAAATCTCTCAAGGGAAACCGCTCCTTTCGCAAGAAAAATTTTTATCGTAAAAGGTTTGTCGTGCTATTCATTTAAAGAATTTTAAAATCTTTTTGCGACGCTGTCAACGCGCCGTTTGATTGACAGTAAAAAAATTTTCGTGCATAATTTTTTCGGAGGTTGAAACCAAATGCAATTCATTGACAAGAGCAAAATAAGCGTGCGAGCGGGCGACGGCGGTGCGGGTAAAAGTTCTTTCCGTCGAGAAAAATTTGTCCCGAAAGGCGGCCCCGACGGCGGCGACGGCGGCAAGGGCGGCGATGTCGTCTTGGTCGTCGACGAAAATATCAACACGCTTTTGAATTTCCGTTACAATCGCAAATTCACAGCCGACAACGGCGATGCCGGCGACAGAAAAAAACAATACGGGCGCGGCGCGGAAGATTGCATTATCAAAGTTCCCCAAGGCACGCTCGTTAAAGATGCGGCGACGGGCGAAATTTTGGCGGACTTGACTGAAATCGGTCAGCGGGCTGTCGTGGCAAAAGGCGGGCGCGGCGGGCGCGGCAATGCAAAATTTAAATCGTCGTCGAGACGTGCCCCGACTTTTGCGGAATTCGGCGAACCGGGCGAAAGTCGTGAACTTTTGCTTGAGCTGAAACTTTTGGCGGACGTGGGACTTGTCGGTTATCCAAGCGTCGGCAAATCGAGTTTGATTGCCGCAGTCAGTTCCGCACGTCCCGAAATTGCCGATTATCATTTCACGACGTTGACGCCCGTTTTAGGTGTGGTAAGTCTCGGCTACGAAAAAAGTTTCGTCATGGCGGACATTCCCGGTTTAATCGAAGGCGCGGCGGACGGCGTCGGTCTCGGTCATGAATTTTTGCGTCACATTGAACGCACGAAATTAATTTTGCACGTGGTGGACGCGGCGGCCGTTGACGGCAGAAACCCCGTCGACGATTTCGCGAAGATTAACACGGAGCTGAAACGTTACAGCGAAAAACTTTCCAAACGTCCTCAAATTTTGGTTGCGAACAAAACCGATCTGCCGCAGTCAAAAGAAAATCTTGACGAACTTGAAAAACTTGCCGAACGCGAAGGTTTGAAATTTTTCGCAGTGAGTGCCGCGACGCGTGAAAATCTTGACGCGCTGATAAATTTCGTCGGGCAACGTCTTGACGAAATTGCCGCCGAAGAAAAAATCGCCGAAGCCGCGCAGGTTGAAGCCGTGAAAGTTTTCAATGTCGACAAGGAAGAAGACCCCGTCATCATCGAACGCAACGACGCGGCGGAATTCATCGTGCGCAACAAAAATCTTGAAAAAATCGTCGCCATGACGAATTTCGACGACGACGAGGGCTTGAGACGTTTCCAATTTATTTGGCGCATGAAAAATCTTGATTCACTGCTTAAAGAACGCGGAATCAAAGAAGGCACGACCGTTCACATCGGCGATATTGAATTTGAGTGGCACGAGTGAAAGCAGTACCGCCCGACCTCAAATCTTTTCTCGCTTACGTTGACAGCGGTGTTGTTTCGGGCAAATTTGTGAAGGAATTGGAAAGTCAGAACGCACCGACGCGGACAACGCTCGCAACGGCTACAAATCCAAACGCGTCAATTCCAGTTACGGCAATTTCAGCGTGGAAGTACCGCAAGACAGAAAATCCATCTTCGCGCCACAAATTATTCCCAAGCGGCAAAAGAATATTTCTGACATAGACAGAAAAATCATCTCGATATACTGACGCGGGCTCAGTACGCGCCAAATTTCCGACAGTTTCGTCAGCGACGTTACCGATATCCAGCGTTGCATTGTTCATCAAATCAGAAATACTCTCAAGTACGTGGCGAATAAAGATCGTAAATCTTTCGCCGCCGACTTAAAAAAAATCTACACGACACCTGACGAGCCGACTGTTGCCCGTATCCGCGAGGAGCTTGACCTTAAATGGTCAAAAAAATATCCGCACGCAATGAAATCTTGGCGGACGAATTGGGGAGCGCACCATTGGCAAAACTTGTGATAGATACTGTTCCAGTTGCCAAACTGAGGAGGTAAATCACGCCACGCGGCTTGATTATTTCCTGCAGTGCTTTTGTAAGGCTGTAT
>JAFWFO010000017.1 GCA_017515635.1 Selenomonadaceae bacterium | reverse complement strand
GTAACTCATAATCTTTGGAAAGCCGCCGAGAATGATTGAGCCAGGCAAAAGTTCGTTCCACTATCCACCTTTTTGGCAATACTTGCCAACTGTGCGCTTTCAACTTCTTCGATATTTTCACTCTCAAGCCGAAATATTTATATGCTTCGTAAACGAAGGAGTCGCGATAATCGCCATCTCCGCATATTTTTTCCAACGTCGGATAAGTGAAGGTTGCCAAACCTGTTGCCCAATATCCCGTTTTCGTATCGTGCAGATTGGCTTTGTGAATCACGACCGACAAAAGACAACCCATATCGTCGGTGACGATTTGCCGTTTTACTCCTTTCGTTTTTTCCAATGTCAAAGCCTTTCTGTTCGACAGCACCGGTCGTTTTCACGCATTGAGAGTCGATTAACGCTTGAGTCGGCATTTCACTTAAACTCGCTTTTTGTCGCGTCATTTTCACAAGGTGCTCAAGAATCTTATCCCAAAGTCCGCTGAGCCGCGCTCGTCGATAAAAGCTGTGCACGGTGAACACCGGCGGAAAATCATGCGGCAAATTTCGCCACTGACACCCTGTTTTCACCAGATACAACACGGCGTTTACCAATTCTCGCTTTTCCCATTTGTACTTGTGCATATTGGCGAACAAGGGCGCAATGACTTCCCATTGCTCATCCGTTAAATCCGTTTCGTATTTTTCTCTCATAATTCATTGATTATATCACTTTTTACCTGTGAACACGCATTTCAAGATATTCTCGAAAACGTCGTCAGCGCACCATTAGCGAAACTTGTGATAAATGCTGTTCCAATTACCAAACTGAGGAGGTAAATCACGCCACGCGGCTTGATTATTTCCTGCAGTGCTTTTGTAAGGCTGTATCTTTCGTGGTAAAATGTATTTGATGTAAGCATTTCCTTTCGGTAGGTAGTCTATCTCATTCTACCAAAGATTTGCTTATTTTTTCTTTTCTCGACTTTACCAACACTCTCTGTCACTTTACTTTATCGTTTATGAACAATTTATTACATGAAATATTTATTTATATGTTTTACTATTTTATAACATAAAAGATTTTTTATTAAGTCTCGGGAAGGAGTTTTGAACTTGAGCGCAACGAAAACGCAACAATGGAGAAAAATTCTTCCGGCAGTTTTGGCGACGGCACTGCTAACGAGTAACGTGAATGGGGGGTATTTTTAAATACAGCCTTCGCCGCTGAAACTTCCGAAGACTCGGACGTTTCAACCGACAGCGATTCGGATTCTTCCGACGAAAGTATTCTTCGCGGTAGCGGCGACGAAAACACTACCAAGGCCGTTTACGGAAACGAATTCCCAATTTACGGCGGCACTTATGAAGCACTCTTCGGCGGCATGTCGATGAGCCTCGTTCACGACAATTTTATCGTTATCAACGGCGTGACGGTCAACGGCGTGGTCGGAGGCGTCTCCATTTATTACGGCAACGGCATTGTCGGCGACGTGTACGGCAACCGCGTCGAAATTAACGATAGCACCGTCGGCAATGTTTCGGGCGGCGAAATTGCTTACGCTTACATAACGACGGGCACCGTCCCCACAGACTTTTCTGCCGCACTCGGCAATGTGCACAATAACAGCGTCTTTATTAACGCAGGCAGTACTGTCACAAACGGCGTGGTCGGAGGCTCGGCACTCGGCGGTAACGCGTACGACAACAAAATTTATATCACCGACTCGACTATTAGCGGCGAAATTCTCGGCGGATATTCGATCAGCGGCAAAGCTTACAATAACGAAGTCAACATCAACGGCAATGTCGATTTAAGCAACGCAGATTTAATCGGCGGCAAGGTCGGCGACAAAATTTCTCCTGAAGGCAACACGTTAAACATTAACACATGGAACGTAACCGCGAAATCCGTTGACGGCTTTGAATTTATCAACTTTAATAACCCGCTGGCTTACGGCACGGGCTTGACCGTTTCGGATACCGTCAAGCTTTATGGCGGCTTGGAAAAAATTTCCGTCGGTACACCCGGCTACTCGAACATCGGCAAAGGCTCTGTCTTGAATTTAATTTATGCGAACAACGGAATTTCTCTGAACAACGTCGCGGGTTTGACTTCAAGTGCGGATTTGCTTGACGGCACCAACACATATATGACAACCATGAGCAAGGGCGCAACTTTCGATTACGCTCTTGCTCTTTCTTTGTCTGCGGACGGAAAATCTTTGACGGGGCTCGTCAGTCAAAATCTCGGCGCGAAACCCGAAACCGCCACGACAAGCAAAGCTCAACTTGCCAACGTCATTCCCGTCAATGCGGGCACCGATGTTTTAATGCGCGGCTTCGACGATTTTGTCGGCAGTAACATTGCCGAGGACGACGACGGTTATTTCACCGACAAAGCGCAGGCCGCCGAAGAAGTTCGCGAACAACACGGCTTCGAGATTTTCGGCAACGTCGGTTACGGCAAGTTGCGCACGAAGACGGGCGACGGCGGACATTTGAACACCGAAACCGCCAACTTCGACTTGGGACTTGCACGCACATACGAGGGAGCTTCGGGACGCTGGACGATTGCCCCGGTTTTCGAGCACGGCAAAGGCAATTACGACGCGGTTTTGTCAAACGGCATTCGCGGCTTCGGCGACACGAAATATTACGCGGGCGGACTTATCGGGCGCAGGATGACTGATTCGGGCTTTTACGTCGAGATGAGCGCACGTTTCGGACGCACGAAAAACAATTTCGCCTCTGACGATTTCATTTATCAAAATGAATTGGTTCGCGCCACTTATCACACTTCCGCACCGGTTTTCTCGGGACATGTTCGCATCGGGCAAGCCAAACGGCTCAACAAGAGCAACTTGCTTGACATGTACGCAATTTACGCTTACTCCCGTCAAGGCGGCTCACGTGCGACACTTTCCACGGGCGAGCCGTATAACTTCAGTTCGATTTCGTCAAGCCGTTTCCGTTTGGGCTATCGACTCACGACGCGCACAAGCAAAATCAGCCGCATTTACACGGGGCTTGCTTACCAATACGAAAACACTTCCGATTCCGAAACGCGGGCTTTCGACGGCGACGGAAATTATTGGTCACTGCCGAGCGCGGGCTCCAAAGGTTCAAGCGGCATGATCGAAATCGGTTGGCTCATCAAGCCGAAGCAAAACAATCCCTGGTTCGTCGACGTGAACGCAACCGCCTGGTTCGGGCATCAAAAAGGCGTCACGGCCATGGCGAAGATTAAGAAGTCGTTCTGACGGCGCGAAAATTTTTCGTTTGAACGGAGGCGACAAAATGCTTTTCGATTCGAGCTGAAAACTTTTCGACACGCGGACATTTCTTGAAGGGAGGACTTTTTCACATGGCAAACATTATTAACGAAGACAACAACGTTACATTGAATTTGACGGCGACTGACACTCTGGCAATCAATTCCGGCAATAATGTCTTGATTAACGGCACAGCTGCCGACGACAGCATTATGAATTCCGGTGAACATGTCACAATCGACGCAGGTGAAGGCAACAACAGCATAACAGGTGCCGTTGACGAGGATGCCGGCAACAGAAGTGCTTACGGATACATAAAATCCGGCACAGGCAACGATTTCATCAATATCATCGGCGATTATTCCTCAATCGAGAGCGGCGCGGGCAATGACACCGTTTGGAACTCTGGTGCTTCGGACATCACCATAGACAGCGGGGCGGGCAACGATTCAATCACCAACACCTCCGGCTCAAACGTTTCAATCGACGGCGCGGCGGGCAACGACAGAATTTCAAACAACAGCACGAACGTCACAATCGACAGTGGCGATGGCGACGACGAAATTTCCAACTTCGGCGATAACGTCACAATCAGTAGCGGCACGGGCAACGACACAATCTACAACTACTATTCCTCGAACGTCACAATCGACAGCGGCGACGGCGACGATTACATTCGCAACGTCGGCAACAACGTCACAATCAGCGGCGGTGCGGGCAACGACATAATTAATAATGGATTATATGATGACGAGGTACTAGTTGGTGTTAGTGAAGGTAAAGACAAAAGTGATTTCGGCAAGGCTGTCACAATTGTGGGCGGCACTGGTGATGATAAAATCAGCCTTCAATCTTCAGTAAAAGAGAATGTCGTTCAGTATGATTTGGGCGACGGACACGACACGGTTTGGGGCTATTCCAACGGCACCGCGCTCCAAATAAATTCTGCGGTCGGTTGGTCGTCGGTGGTCAGCGGCAACAATGACATCGTCGTCACGGTCGGCGACGGCTCAATCACGCTCGTGGACGCGGCAACTTCAAGCGGAGTAAACATCAACGGCGTCATTTACCCAATCGACAACGGCGGCGGCGGAACCGAATCAATTCCACCCGTCACGTTGCCGCCCGACACACCTGTCACGCCTGTCAATCCCGCCGCACCGACGGACGTCATCTTCATAATCGACAAAAGCGACAGCATGGACGCCTATATTCAAAGGGTCAAAGATGCCATAACATCGTTCGCAAACAGTTTGGGCTCGAAGAGTTCGGATTTTCGTTTCGGGATAGTCGAATTCGGACAAAGCGAAAATGGCGGTCTGCCCGTTGCGAAAACTTTTACATTGTTCAACGGGATTACGCCCTACTTCACAAGCAATGTTGAAGAGTTCACGGGAGCACTTGACATCAACTCAAACGGCGGCATGGAATACGGTTTAACTGCAATTCAAACGGCATTGACCATGTTTCAAGCAGATCCGCGTTTGGCTCAAAAAAGAATTGTTGTGCTTACCGACGCCGGTTATGAAGGTGACGGCACCGAAGCCGAAGATCCTTCCGGGCTCACTTCGACGGACATTGAAACCGCATTGAAGGCGGAGAACGTGAAAATGGACGTCGTCGGCCGGTTAGGTTACGAATGCCAAACCGAATACGAGCCGCTTGCAAACTCCACGGGCGGAAAGTTCTACGACATAGACAGCCTCAGCTACTACAATTACTTTGAAGAGATTGCCGACGACATCTTGGGGCGCGCTCACGTCAACATCAACCTCGACATTGACAGCGTCCCCGAAGGCACGACAAGCGGCGTCTTCGTCGTCACACCTGTCTTGAACGCGCTCGGTGCACTTGTTCCCGCGTCTTCGGATGCGGCTTTCAAAGCGGCGGCCGAAGAAGGCGATTTTGTTGTCGGTTATGTCGTTGCGCCAAATGCTTACATGGCGGTTCCCGATTCACCTTGGCGGCAAATCGTCACCATTCCCGAAAATTGGGTTGTTTCAGGCACTTGGCAAGACGACGCATTAAACATCACGGGTAGCAACGTCGTTGTTTCGGGTAGCGTCGGCAAGGATAACATTTCAATTAATGAAGGTGCCATCAATATCAATCTCGTCGACGTTATCGAATTGCAAAACGGCTCGGATACACTTTCTTTCTCGAAGAAAATTACGCCCGGCACTTTGCAACAAATTTTCACGGGCACGGGAGTTGCTCTCTACACGACGAACGAGGCTGGTGAACTTGACTTTTCAATAAACTTGCCAGGCATCGTCGCGCTTGATGAAAGTCTTTTGAATTGCGAAGTGAGTAATGCCGGCACTCCAAACACCATTCGCGAGTTGATTTACGGCGAAGTCAACCTCCCGATTTTCGGCGGGCAAGACCTTTCGGGCAGAATCATATTCGCGCAATGGGGCTACGGTTTCACGCCGCCCGAAGGCAACCCGTTGTTTGTCGACACCTCGCTTGATACATCCGCAGACCTTGCCGCCGATTTCAGTTCTCCGACGCTTGACGAGATTTCGCCCGCGAATTTCGCCGTCACTGCAAATGAGATACCCGACCAAAATTTGACCGCGTTCAATCCGAAAGTTGCGGAGATGATTTTGTCGGCGAATAAATCAACGTTTTAAGGAGGTTTTTCAATGAATCAAAAAATTTTCTTGTCAACCTTGATGGCGTTTATGTGTTTCGGGGGGGGTATGTCTAGCAGATACCGGTACGCCCGACGAACAGTCTGCCGATACCGAGGTTCCGTTTGAAGAGTCAATCAGCGACGAAGACCGTTTCAAAGATTTTCCGTTTTCGATTGAGGCTCGTTACTTCGCGCCGCACTTCGACGCCAAAGTTCAATCCGACAAAATCAATTACAACGGCGGCAAAGTCGGCTTGAAAGACAATCTCGGTTTCGGCAACGACAAAGCTCCCGAATTAATTCTGCGTTACAAAAGATTGTCGATCGATTACATTTACATTCACGGCACGGGACACACTTATTACGGCGTCGGCAATACGTTGACTTTCGGCGGCAAGCGGTATCAAGGAGATGTCGAGGCAAAAAACACGTTGCACTACATTAAGCTTAATGTCACCAATCCGATAAAGACGAACGAAGACGGCGGCTTCACGTGGAGTTACGGCTTGACGGGCTTGCTGTGGAAAGGCACCGTAAAAGGTGAGGCAAAAGACAGCGACAACAAATTTTATAACGAGAGCCGCACGGAAAAATACGGCGCGCCGCTTCCGACTTTGGGCTTGGGCGTTTACGCGAACTTGTTGCCGCAGTTCAATGCCTACGCAAACATTTCCGGCTTGTACGCCGGTCATTACGGTCACTTCTACGATTTGGAAGCGGGCGTTCGTTACAAACCCGTGTCGCATTTCGCGATAACCGCCGGCTACAGAAAAATTGAGTCCAAAGTTCACCACAAAGACGACTTCGGAAAATTCAAGATGCACGGACCTTTCGCGGGACTTCGCTTTGATTTTTAAGGGGGCGTCGAAATGAAAAACACAACGAAAAAAATTTTGGCGGCGAGCATTTTGGCGGGCAGTCTTTTAACCGGCAACACAGCTTTTGCCGTCGACGAATTCGGCAATTCGGTTTCCGGCAACACGGTTGAAGTCGGCGCGGATGAAGTTGAGGTAAACGGCATACGTCGTCAAGAGGGCTTCGGCGGTGGCGAATATACTTTCACGGCCGGTGCTCACGAGGGTGAAGGAAATGCCGCTTGGAACTCCGTAACAATTAACGGCGGCAACTTCACGCTGTACATAAACGGCGGCTTGTACACGGGCAGTTTAATCGGTAACCAACTTACTTTGAACAACGGCTGGTTGCACATCACGGCGACGGATGCGCTCAATTACAGCGGCACGGTTCAAGGAAATATTTTGCGGCTCAACGGCGGCGACTACGAAAACTCATATCTTTACTTGCCGAACGTCATTGCGGCAAACAACGTCCTTGAAATCAACGGCGACACTGTTTTGAACAATTCCTATTTATTCGGCGGACTTTTGGGCGACGTGGACGAGGCTTCGGGCAACGTTTTGAACATCAACACCGTCGGATTGACCGCGAAAAATATTTATGACTTTGACACGTTGAATTTCAACATGCCCGCTTCCGTGAAAAACGGCGATGTTGTTTTGACGTTGACGGAAGGCACGACGGACATTTCCAATCGCATGGTGAATGCGTCCGTTGAAGGCGGCACCGAATTGAAAACGGGCGACGTTGTTCATCTTTTGGTGAACGATAACGGATTGAACACGTCGGGCACCGTGATGAACAGTCGGCTTGTCGAAGGTGTCACGCTGACTTACGACACGGCTTTGACCGCGACGCCTTACGGGTTGATTATGACTTTGGGGCAACCGCACGTTGAAGAACAAACCCGTTCATTGAATCAGGGCGCGATTGTTCCCGCAAACGAAATTTCTCAAAGCACTCAATCATTGATTGACATTTTGCCCGTCGAAGATGCTGAGCCGAACTCCGGCGATTTGGAAAATTCTTCCAAGTTGATGATGATAAGCAATTCATGGGGATTTTTTTCGGGCACGAGCGGCGGCAAGCTCCGCACGAATACCGGTCACGGTTCCTATGTCCACAGTCGCGGCAACGGCATAGGTTTAGGCTTTGCGCGGGCATCCGAAACTCCCAACGGCAGTTCATTCATAATTTCGCCCGTTTTCGACTACGGCAAGAGCAAATATGACAGCTATCTTTCCAACGGCACGCACGGGCACGGCGAAGCGAAATATTTTTTGGGCGGCCTGTTCCTCCGCAAGATGAATGCAAACGGCTTTTATTACGAAGCGAGTTTCCGCGGCGGCAAGACGGATATCGATTTCAACAGCAATGATTTGTTCACGGGTCGTCAAAACAACGGCGTCGGTTATGACGATTCGACAACGGCTTTTGCGGGACACATTCGCCTCGGCAAGCTTAAACGCCTTGACAAAAACAATCTCCTGCACATTTACGGCATTTATTCCCACACGCACACCAACGGCATGGACACGAAAATTTCTTCGGGCGAACATTATCGTTTCGGTTCGGTGGACAGCGGCACTTTTCAACTCGGTTATCGTTTGACGACCACCGTAAGCCCGATAAGCAAAATTTACACGGGGCTTGCTTGGCAATATCAATTCAACGGCTCGACAAGCGCGACTTACAGAGGTTTCACCACGCCCGAAGCCGGCATTAAAGGTTCGACTGGCATTTTGGAACTTGGCTGGCAAATTCGTCCGCGCAGAACAAATCCTTGGGCTTTGGACATAAATATTACGGGACGTTTGGGCTTGCAAAAAGGTATTGCGGCTTCGGCGGGCGTTAGAAAAGCTTTTTAACTCAACCGTAAAATTTTTTCGTCACACGAATAAAGGAGTGTTGCCATGAAAAAATTTTTTGTGACGTTGATTCTTGTCGTCGGACTCTGTTCAACGACTTTCGCCGCGCAGATTGTGGAAGATGCCTCCATTGCAATAATGGATTTAGGCACGCACGAAGGCGCAGTTCCGCACGAAATAAATATTCTGAACGCGGGCAAAGCTTCCAGCGAATATCTGATTCAACGACTCTTTCAAGTCGGTAAGTTCAACATCATGGACAGAACGCTTGTCGAAGAAAAAATTAATTCGGCGAACTTGAATACGACGGGGTTGATTGATCCCAATACCGCGAAAAAAATCGGCGAGTTGCTCGGCGCGGATTATCTGGTTTACGGCAATGTAAACGACGTGACTTTGAGCGAGACGGGAGCTTCGACCGTGGGTATCGGTTTGGATTTTTCAACCGTCACCGTCAAAGCACATCTTATTGTTCGCGTGATGGACGTTGAGACCGGACAAATTATCGGTGCGGCCAAAGGCGAAGGCAAATCAAAAGGCTCGTTTGTGCGCGTCAAAGGCGGCGAGTTTGCTACGATTTCAATCGGACGCACGAAGGTTACTCAAGACAGCGTTCACAACGCTCTGCAACAGGCGGCTTTCGCCACGGTTGACAAGCTGATTAAACAATTTTATTAAACAAGGAGAGTTTAACATGAAGGTTACCAAAAAATTTGCGGCGATCCTAACCTTACTGGTTTTTACGCTCGTGACGGCGGCAATCGCTTTTGCGCAACGAGATGGCGTCGATTGGTCGAGAGGCGTCATTCGTGCAACGGGTTTGGCAGCGGGCAAAAAAGACGAAACAAGTCCCGGTCTTTATCGTGCGCAGGCAAAACGTGCCGCAACAATGGACGCGCAACGCAATTTGGCAGAAGCAGTTGACGGAGTTCGTGTTACGTCGAAATCTTCAATGAAAGATTTGAGACTTGAATACGACGTAGTTGACACTCGGATCGACACAATCATCAAAGGCATGAGCGAAGTCGACATTCAATATTTCGAGGACGGAACTTGCCAAGTTATTTTTGAAATGTCAATGTTCGGTTCTCCCGATTCGCTCTCCGATGCGGCTTTCCTGCCGTTCAAAAATGAACCGAAAGAAGATTTCCCGAAACCCGTCGACAAAAACGTTGCCAAAGATTCAAGCGTCATCAACCAAAAATACACAGGTCTGGTTATCGATTGCCGCGGTCTGAATCTCAACTGCGTCATGAGTCCCGTCATCAAAAACGCCGACGGCATGAAAATTTACGGGCACACAAATCTTGACTACGACAAAATCATCGTCAACGGCATGGCGGTTTATGCAGGCGATGCTTACGATCAAATCAGTGCTCAACGTGCGGGCAATAATCCCCTCGTCGTCAAGGCAGTTCGTTTGGATGACATGAATTCCAATCCTGTCGTCTCTGTTGTCGACGCGGACAGAATTCTTGCCGCCAACGGTCACGACAAATTCTTGGATAATTGCGCGGTTGTCTTCGTTAAATAATTTTTCTTCTCGACATCAACAGCGGGTGCATTCGGAAAAAGTTTTGAGTGCGCCCGCAAATTTTTGGGGAGGCGAAGGTATGAAAAAATTTTTACTGCTTGCGTTGCTTTTGACGGCGATAAACTTGTCCGCAAGTGCCGAGCAACCCGCCGCCGAAGAGTATCGGCAGATGTTTCGTTCGGGAAATTTTTACGTCGAATATCAAAAGTTTTATGGAGGCGTTGCATTTTCTTCCAAAAGTAACAGAGGTATTGACATTTTACGTGAACGTTCGGCGTACATGAAAAAATATCGCGGGCGTGCAATCAAAGCCGGGCGCAACGGCGAACGCGTCACTAAAACTGACGTGAAGAACAAATATCCCGACGCGCTCTTTCAAGACGGCAAGTATTATCGTTTCGTCGTTTCCAAAGAAGAATCGTCGAACATAATCATCGGCTCCACGACCAATACGTTGCGACATGCTTTTGTGCTTGACGAAAGCCGACTTAACGACCCGAATCTCGACCCCGACGAAAAGTGGCGCAGCGTTCGCAGTGAATTGGCTTTGCCCGACGAGTTGGCGGTTTTCTGTTGGGACGAACCTTTTCGCAACAACTTCACCGCCGCGCCCGTTTATGTCGACAGTTCCAAGCTCACAATCGACAAAAAAGAATACGACTGCGACCGATACGTTGCCGACATAAAAAGTTTGGCGGGCACGGTTATCGCGCAGGAAGCTTACAACATGCTTTACGACGGCGGCAAACTCGTTCGCGTGCAAAAATATTTCCTTCGCGACGGCAACGAATTTCTCAACGGCGATTTGCTTGTGCACACGATTTCCGCGACCGTGCCCGACGAAGCTTTCGTCGTCAAAAGGAAATTCAAACTCTACGAAGCGCGCAAAGGCGACATGAACGACTTGATCAATCAGCTTGAACAAATTGGAGAGATTGGAGGCTCGGCGCAATGAAACTGAAACTCTTAACGATGCTTGCCGTTATAGTCTTGCTCTGTGCCGGAGCCGAAGCAGCCAAATCCGACGTGTATCATGATATGCTTTCAAACGGGCACTTCACGCTGAAATACACGATAACCGAGCCGCCCTTTCGCGTGACGAACAAGGAAGCGACTCTACAGGCAACAAGCATGTTCGGCAGATTCGACATGACGGACACAAGTGCCGCAAAAAGCCGCGCAATGACCAATTATAAGGGTATTGTCGTCTGTGACAGCGCAAACAAGTACACCGAAAGCGTCGACCCGATTAATGACGGTTGGATTCGTTGCGTCCTGCGAAAGGACGATCTGACTTACCGCTACCGTTACGCAACCGACGGCAAGAAGACAATTTACATGTCTCGTTACGGCAAGAACGCAGTCATTGCCAACGTCGAAGAAAGTTTGGGCGAATTGTCGCCGCAGCTCCTGCTCAACGAAGAATATTCTTACGGCACGTCGTCGATAACCAAAGCTTTGATGCCGATTCTCCCGCCCGAAAAAATTATCGCCACGCCTTTTACGCCGGAATTCAAATTAATCGGCTCCGGCACGCTTGACAGCGGTTTGACTTACGATGATTTCTTCGGCAGCAAAAACGGTTTCAACTGCGCGGTGCGTTATTACTTCGACGGCGACGCTTTGGTCAAGATTGCGCTATTCGATTACGTCATGAGTGAAGGACGCGTTCAATCTTACGAAAAGTGCGTGATAACCGTCGACGAATTTTCCGCGACGCCTGACCAAAATTATCTGCAGTTGCCCGCCGAACTCAAAGACAAGACCAAGCGTTGAGGTGACCGACATGAAAAAATTTTTCGCGATTGTGACGACGTTGATAATCTGCGCAATGACTTCGATAACTTTTGCCGAGGAGCCGACCTGTATACTGCTGAAATTCTCCAACGACACGCGCTATAAAAATGTTGACTCCGCCGCGCTACTTTCCGATTTGGTCTTCGAGAAACTTTTGGCGAGCGGTAAGTTCAACTTCAACGAAACCAAGCCGATTGATCAAGACATGGAAGTTTTGCTTTACGATGAAAAGATGCGCGACATAAACAATTTGCAAAAATCAATCGGACAAGGAAACTTTAACGCGCTGTTTGAAAGCGGTAACTTCGATTCCAAACACGCTCAATCCGTCGCCACGGCTCAAGTCGGGCAAATTGTTTCGCCGTCAATAACTGCGGTCATAGGTGCGGAACACGACGCGCAATATCTGATTCAAGGCACGATTATAAATCTCGGTCAGGGCAGCTTTTCGGGCAACGTTGACACGACAAGCCCTGGTCAACGCGGTGGCATTTATTTCTATCGCAAAGAAGCGGCCGTCGGCGTCACGGTTGCCCTTCGCATAATACAAGCCGAAACTGGCGAAGTCGTTTGGGCAAAGGACATCAGCGCGCAGAAGAAAACTTCATTGAATCAGCTGGGCATGTTCATGATTGGTACGGCAAAAATTTCGACGGAAATGTATTCCAAAATGATGGACGACGCCGCAACGAAAATTTCCGACGCAATGATCGAAGACTTGAACGCGGGCAGGTTGTTCGCCAAATGAAAACGTTTGCGATAATCTGCGCGGTGATTCTGTTGACGTTTGCAAGTGCCGACGCCGCGACGATTGAACGAAATGCGACCGTTGCCGTGACTGATTTGGGCGTTCACAAAGGTACGAGTGAACCCGATGTCAATTTGCTCAACGCTCAAGCCGCGTCAAGCGAATACGTAATTCAGCGGCTTGTCATGACGAACAATTTCACGGTCAAAGACAGAACTTTACTTCATGAGGCTCTGCAAAAATTGAACGTGGTCGGTTTGATAGACCCCGACACCGCTAAAAAACTCGGCGAAATTTTGGGCGTGCGCTATATCGTTTACGGCAATGTCACGGACATTTCCGTTGCGGTGGAAAAAGCCGTGGTCAACGTCAATACAGTCAAGTCGCATATCGTTTTGCGAATCATGGACATTGAGACCGGAAAAATTTTAATGGCCGCCAAAGGCGAAGGTATTTCGGCAAGTTCGTTTGTCGGCGACGAAGAATTTTTCTTTATCGGCACGGCGAAGGTTACGCAAACGGCAGTTCACAATGCTTTGCAGAAAGCGGCCTTCCAAGCGGTCGACGTTTTGAATGAGCGATTGTTCTGCAAAGGCAAATAAATTTTTTCGGGAGGTTTCGGTATGAGATGGAAAAATTTTTTGGGGACAATCGCCGCATTCGTTTTGATAAGTTCGACAACTTCTGCGCAAGTTGTCACTGTGCAAGGCAGCGGCATTTCCGAAGACGCCGCGATTAAAGACGCCAAACGCGCCGCAGTCGAAAACGTGGTCGGCACGCTGATTAAGTCGCGTTCCATGATGGTTGATTTAAGATTTGTTTATGACGCCATTCAGTCGCGCACACAAGGTTACGTGATGAGTTGCGAAGTCATTGACAAAAAATCCGACGGCGGCTTAATAACCGTGACTGCCAAAATTGACGTTGCCGATGCGCCCGGCTCCGCGCTCATGAACGACGCCGAACTTGTCGTCACGCTCAACGATCCGCGATTAGGCGTCATGGTGGAATATTACGGCGACGATGGAGGCGAACTTTATAAAAAATATCCCGTACAAGTCGAGGCGGCAATTCGTGAAGAACTTTTGAAACGCGGCTTTACGCATTTGGTCGACGCACGCGGCGAAGTGGATTACGTCGTTATCGGGCGAATGACCGTCGGTCAAGCGCAAGAAATTAAACTTCCGAACTGGCGCGATATTTCGGGCAACGATTTTAATCTTTTGCAAACGGGACTTTCGCGCTCTTCGGTAGCGATTGATTGCAAGATAAAAAAATTCGATACGGATGAAGTTATCGGCGAATTCCACGCTGCCGCCGACGGGGCGGATGCAACCGGCAACGAAATTTCCGCGCAGGCCGTGCGTGCTTTGGCGACAAGTACCGCCGAACAAGTTCGCGGACTTTTGAATCGCGAGGCGTCAAAAATTTTTTCGAACGTGAAAGTAATTGCTCACTGCAACGACGGGCAAAAAATTCTTAAGCTGGAAGAAATTCTTCGTCAAACGCAAGGCGTCAACAGTGTCTACGTCAGAACTTTTCGCGACGGAAAATGTATCGTCGATGTGGATACGGGCATGACGCCGCAAGATCTTTATCGCGCTTTAGTAACTGCGGCGAGAGAATCTTTTCCCGTGAACATGACGGGCTTTTCAAGTATTACGCTGGAAATTTCGCTGTGATGAGGTGACGACATGAAGAAAATTTTTCTGCTTGCGACGCTGATGATTTTCTGCGCGACGAATTTTGTTAACGCGGCGACACCGATAAAAAATCACCCGCGAATTGCCGTTTGCGAGTTTTCCAACAAGGCAATAACCAGCGAAGGTTTTCGCGATCAAGATTATTCGAGCGCAACCGAATACGCGATTTATCAACTTTCCGCCGCCGATTGGTTCGACTTGATTGATTACGAACAAATGGTTACCGTTGCCCGAATGCACAGCATAAATCGTTCGGGAATGTTTGACCCGTCGACCGTTCCGCAGTTGGGCAAATTTCTTGCCGCCGAATATATTTTGGTCGGTGCGTTGACGGGCATGACCGTCAAAGAAAGTAGTTTCGGTATCGGAACCAATTACACTGTCACCGCCAATGTCACCGTTCGTTTCGTAGACGTGGAGACGCTCAAAGTTGCGGGCGTGGGCATGGGCACGGGGACTTCTTCTTCGGCAAAAGCGGAAATTTTTTTCAACCCGTTTCGCAACGCTTTGAATTGGATTGTTCCGCGACAGACGAACATAATTATCGGCGACGGCAACATAATCAATAACTCTACGATTTCCACGGGCGACACCTCCGATGGCGAATATCTCGTAAGAATCGGGGCGGTTGAAGTTTCGATGGTTCAGGCACGCAACGCCTTGAGCAAAGCAATTCGCGACGCTGTTTACGGCGACATGGGAATTTTGACAACTATCAACGGCGGCAAGAAACTTAAAATCAAAACGGGGTTTTAAAGCAATGTGGAATTTGGAATGTGGAATTTGGAAATTTTTGCTTGCGGTGATTGTTTTGCTGGCGAGTGCAACCGCTCAAGCCGAACAACCCAAAGCGCAGGAGTATCGCCGAATTTTGTCGTCTGAAAGTTTTTATGTCGAGTATGACGACAACAACGTTAAACGAATCATTGCGCAGGACGGCTCGCGACGCATGGCGCGCACGAATTTGGGCGGAACTTATCGGGCGTTGGTTTCCGTGTTGAATCCGTTGGGAAATTATTTGGCGAACGAAAACGAAAAATTTCCCGAATTCATGTACGCGAACGGCAAATATTACAAATTCATCGAAAATGATTTCGCGTTGATGTTGCGAGCGGATCAACTTGGCGACGAAAATTTGAATCCCTCCGAAGGTTGGGGCACGATTTACGAATCATTGAGCTTGCCGAATGAATTGGCGGTTTTGAATTGGCACGACAGATTTCACAAAGTCCCTGATGCCTTGAGTGAGCCGGTTTTTGTCGCAAGCATGAAAAAATCCGTCGGCGGCAGAGAATACGACTGCGATCGTTACGAGGCAAAAATTACGAACGCGGCGGGCAAAAATTCCGCGACGATTGTTTTCGATTTGTGTTACGCGAACGGCGAACTTGCTCTTGCGCAGTCTGCTCTTTTGGCGAACGGGCGCGAATACGAAATCAATCGGCTTATCGTGAAAAAAATTTTGCCGAACATTCCGAGCGGCGGTTTCAAGTTGAACGGCAAAGAAAAAGTTCACGCCGCAGGCACAGGCGACATGAATGATCTGTTGGAAAATCCGCCGTTTATCGGGAGGCTGAGCGAAGTTCAATGAAAAAAATTTTTCTGCTTGTGACGGCGTTGCTGATTCTTTCTGCGCAGGTCGAGGCGGCGAAAATTGACGCCTATCAAAAAATTCTTGACGGTGGGCAATATACAATTCGTTACGAAAATTTTACGCCCGTCCCGCGAATCACTAATCGAAACGTCGTCGAGCTCTACGGCAAGAACGGCTTGGCGGTCGGCACCAATAATTTTTTCCTTAATCGTCCGTTGAGCGGCGTGATCGTCGGCGACGGCGATAATCGCTATGAGGAAGTCGGCTACAAAGATTTCTTTCAATGTCGGCTTGTCAAAGGCGGAGAGAATTTTATTTTCACGAAGTACACGAGCAAGCGCGGCGGCTTTGAATATTTCGGCGACAAAAAAGGCAAAGTCACGGCGAACCCGCGAAATTATCTTGTCGAACTTTTGAGCGGCATAACATTTGGCGACGTGAATTTTACCGAAATGATGACTGCAATTATTTCCGACGCAAAAAAAAGTTCCTCGCAGAGAAAATACAAACTCATGGCGAGCGGCACCACGCCCGACGGTTTGAGTTACGAGGATTTTGCGATACGCGACGGAGAAACAGTCAGCGCAATTCGTTACCAATTTGACGGCGACGAGCTGAAAAAAATTTTCTTCGCGTCATATGGTCGCAATGAATTCGGTGAACTGCGCGCCCGCAGGTGTCTTGTGAAAATTTTGGAGTTCAGCGCGACGCCCGACAGAAATCTTTTGAGCTTGCCGAGCGGACTTGTTGACACTACCAAGAGGTGACGACATGAAAAAAATTTTTTCGATAACGGTGTTGCTCGTTTGTCTGTGGACGGCTTCAATGTGCGCGGCGAATCCGACTTGCGTATTGATGAAATTCAACGACGACACGCGCTTTGACCAAATCGAATCGGCGGCGAGTCTTTCCGATTTGGTCATGGAAAAACTTATCGCGAGCAAGAAATTCAACTTGATGGAGACGCGCCCGCTTGACGAGGACATTGAAACGAAACTTTACGATGAAAATCTTCGCGAGCTGAACTATTTGAACACGGCGATTGAAATGGGAGACTTCAACCCGTTGTTTAACGGCTTCGACGAACGCAAGGCGCAATCAATCGCCGCCGCGCAGGTCGGACAAATTCTTTCGCCCGAAATCACGTCGGCAATCGGTAAAGCACACAACGCCGAATATCTGATTCAGGGCACGATTATAAATTTGGGCACGGGAGCTTGGTGGAGCGACGATTATGAAGCTTTGTCGAGTGCGCTCAACCTTGCAACGGCGGCTTTGAGTTCGGCGATACCGCTCGGAGATTTTATCGGCGGCGTCGACATTTCAAAAACCGGAATCGGTGTCCAATGCGACATTCGGATTATCAAGGCGTCGACGGGCGAAGTGATTTGGAATAAACGCGTCGGCGGCGTCAGCGAACAAGTCAGCGTGGACATCGGTCTAATTTCAATCGGCAATAGGAAACTCAATAACAATCTTTACGCCAAGGCAATGGACAAGGCAGCGCAAAAAATCGTTGACGCATTACTTGCCGACATAGAGGCGGGCAAATTGTTCACGAAATGAAAGGAGCACTTTTATGTGACGAAAGTTTTTCATGCTAATCGCGCTAATGGCATTGATTTTTTCAGGCAATGTCGAAGCGGGTGTCGTCACAGATCGATTACCGGTTCAATGTTACGTCGATCATCAAGTCAACAATTAGAAGATGTTTTCACAGTGGAAAAGTAGTATAATGACAGCATGAAAAAAGAATACTTAAAACGAGCGAATTATCCGACCGACTTGACGGATTCGCAATGGGCAGTGATTGAGCCGCTTTTTGTCGGAATGAGAGAGTATAAGTACAGCAAGAGAGAATTGCTCAATGCCGTCTTATATGTGGTAGACAGCGGGTGTAAATGGCGACAATTACCCCATGACTTTCCGGCAGGGCAAACGGTCTATAGTTTCTTTCGTCGAGCCAATGAAAAAGGCTTGTGGGACAAAATCTTGGAGCATTTAATAAAAAAGATCCGAAAGAAAGCCGGGCGTAATCCCAATCCCTCCTATGCTTTAATTGATTCTCAATCTGTAAAGACCGCTTATGCAAGTGAGCAAATTGGCTTTGACGGGGGAAAAAAACAAAAGGCAGGAAACGTCATATAGTTGCAGATACACTCGGCTGTATGCTTGCCCTCAAAGTTCATAAAGCCAATCTTCACGACACAAAAGCCGGAATGTTCATCGCAATTCAGGCACGACGTAAATATCCGACCATCCAAAAATTTTGTGGTGACAGTGGTTATCGTGGTTCTTTTGTCATCAATGTAAAAATAATTTTAGGATTAGACATTGATATTTCAACAAAAATCATTCCGCAAGGCTGGAAAGTAGTACCAAAACGTTGGATAGTAGAAAGAACGTTTGCGTGGCTCAATAATTCTCGTCGCCTTTCTAAAGACTATGAGATACTTACTTCTTGTGCCGAGTCTATGATTAAACTCTCTCATCTTCGTTCTTTACTTAATCGCTTGTGAAAACACTTTCTTATTTCGCTCAAAGAATCAAGCCGTCAACTCAAAACAAAGTCAGGAGGCTCTGCAATGTGGCAATTTTTTAACCAAGTCAAGAATAATTTTGAACTCGTCGATTTGACGCACCCGATGAGTAATGACAGCCCGTATTGGGCGGGAATTCCCAACGGCTCGGTTGAACTCGGCAAGACCTGTTTCGATTGGGGCAACCCGATGCTTGATTGCTTGATTCAAACGTTCAAATTCCCCGGACAATTCGGTACGCATATCGATTTCCCCGGACATTTCGTCAAGGGCGGTGCGTTGTCGGAAAGTTTCGGCGCGGCGAATATGATTTATCCGTTGTGCGTCGTCGATATCACAAAAAAAGTTGCGCATGATGTTCATTACGCGGCGACGGCTCAAGACATTATCGAATACGAAAAAATTTACGGCGAAATTCCCGACGGCGCATTTGTCGCACTCTACAGCGGCTGGTCGAAACATTGGCCGAACATGGACGCGATTTCGGGCATTGCGGACGACGGCAGCGAAAATTTCCCGGGCTGGTCGATTGACGCGCTCAAATACATTTACGAAACGCGCAACGCCGCCGCGAACGGACATGAAACTTTGGACACGGACGCTTCAGTTGAGGCGGCAAAAGCGGGCGATTTGGCTTGCGAACGCTACGTGCTGTCGAAGGGAAAACTTCAAGTTGAAGTCATGACGAATCTTGACAAGGTTGCTCCGGCGGGCGCGGTGCTGTTCGTCGCTTGGCCGAATATCGTCGGCGCAACGGGCTTGCCTGCGCGGTTAATTGCTCTCACGCCGAAAAAGTGACACGAAAAGTCAAAAAGTGTTGCAAGTGTTGACTTGAAATTATTTTCATCTTGTGTTAGATTAGGCGCGGTTTATGTACAAAATAGGGTTGGGGCAACGACCCTTGCAGGAGACATCGTAAGACCCGAATTTTTGGGCAAGTGTTGATGATAGCACAATCCCTCGGCTTTAGTCGTTGGGAGTTTGTCAACAAAGAATCGCAAAAATTTTTGGGAGGTTTTTTTCATGGCAGTCAGTTTGAAAAAAGGTCAGAAAGTTGACCTCACGAAAACCAATCCCGGCTTGAAGGAAGTTCTTATCGGTCTCGGCTGGGACACCAACAAATACGACGGCGGCAGCGATTTCGATCTGGACGCGGCGGCTTTCTTGCTCAACGGCGCAGGCAAAGCCAATGATGACGGCGATTTCGTTTTCTACGGCAACCTTAAACATGCTTCCGGCAGCGTCGAACATCTCGGCGACAACCTGACGGGCGCGGGCGAAGGCGACGACGAAGAAATTGTTATTGACCTGAGCAAGGTTCCCGAAAACGTCGAGAAAATTGACTTCACCGTCACGATTTACGAAGCGGACGAACGCAAACAAAATTTCGGTCAAGTCGAAAATGCTTTTATCCGCGTCGTGAACAAGGCAACCAACGAAGAACTCATCCGCTACGATCTCGGCGAAGATTTCTCGATTGAAACCGCAGTCGTTATCGGCGAACTTTATCGCAACAAAGGCGAATGGAAATTCAACGCTATCGGCTCCGGCTTTGAAGGCGGACTCGCTGCGCTGTGCAAAAACTTCGGCGTCAACGTGTAATATCAACGAATCGCGAATAAAATTGGCGGTTAGCGGTTGGTAACTTTCCGACTGCTAGCCGTTTTTGCTAACGAAAGGAGAATTATCGTGGCTGTTAATTTGCAAAAAGGTCAAAAAGTTTCTCTCAAAAAATCCAACGGCAAAAAACTTTCCAAACTCATGGTTGGTCTCGGTTGGGACGCGGCTGAAAAGAAATCCGGCGGCGGATTCTTCAGCAGTCTTTTCGGCTCTACGCCCGACAACATCGACTGCGACGCTTCCGTTTTCATTTGTCAGGGCGGCAAATTCGTCGACAAAAACGATTTGGTTTTCTTCAACAATCTGGAACACAAAAGCGGCGCGGTCAAACACATGGGCGACAACTTGACGGGAGAAGGCGAAGGCGACGACGAACAAATTTTCGTTGACTTGGACAAAATGCCTCCGCAATACGACAAGTTGATTTTCGTCGTCAACATTTACAAGGCCGTCGATCGCAAGCAACATTTCGGCATGATTAAAAACGCCTACATTCGGATTATCGACAACGACAGCCGCGAGGAACTTTGCCGTTTCAATTTGAGCGACGATTATACCGACATGCTCTCGATGATTGCCGGCGAAGTCTATCGTTACAAAGACGAATGGAAATTCAACGCTGTCGGTTCCGGCACGAAAGACACGGGACTCGGCGAACTCAGCGAAAGATTTAAATAAGTCATGAAAAAATTTTTCGCGCTGATAATTGCGGCTCTGCTTTTGGTAACTACTTCCCCGCAAACTTTCGCGCAAGATGAAGCCGAATTGACTGCAAGCATCGAAGAATTTTATTCCTCGTTGCCCGAAGCCAAAGGCAATTACAAAAGTAGTCAACGCCCGATTTTGATTGAAGGCGCAATGAATATCGAGACGGATATTTTTGTCAAGGCGTTAAAAAATCCCGTGGCTTATCGCGAGCTGAATTATCTTTTCGTCGCCGGCACGTACAAAAATTATCCCGTCGTCGTCGTGCGCACGGAGATAGGTTTGGCGAATGCGGCGGCGTCCACGGCTTTGGCGATTGAAAAATTTAATCCCGTTGCCGTCATCAATCAAGGTACGGCGGGCGGGCACGATAGCGCGTTGAAAGTCGGCGACATTGTCATCGGCGGACAAAGTATCGGACTTTCCGCAGTTAAAATCGATTACTCGAACGAAGGCGCGGGCATCGACGTTACGCAACAGGAAATGCGCGGCACTTACTCTTACGACGAAGCGACGAAAATTTTTCAACCGTTCACGGAATATCATGCCGACACGACGCTTTTTAACATTGCCTTTGCCGTTGCCAATAAGCACGAAAATTTTAATGTAATTTCGGGCACAATCGGCACGTCGGACACTTGGTTGAATTGCGTCGACTACATTAATTTCCTGCATGAAAAATACGGCTCAAGTTGCGAGGAAATGGAGACCAACGCAGCCGCGCAGATTTGCCACACGGCGGGAATTCCGTTTATCGGTATCCGCGTCATTTCAAACAGTGCACTCACCGGCGAAAATTTTGACGTGTCTTCGGCGAAAGTCGCGCAGAATTTTGTTTTGCTCGTCGTTGAGGATTACATTCACAAAATCTTGAAAAAATAATTCGGAGGCTAAGTCATGAAAAAATTTTTTACGCTGATAATTGCGGCGTTGCTTTTGGTGACGACTTCCGCGTATGCCGAAACTCAAGAAATCGACTATTCGGCCATAAAAGCAAAGACGTTAAAATATTCCATTGCCATTGAAGAATTTTATTCCTCGTTGCCGCAAGCCAAAGGCAAATACAAAAATCGTCTGCGCCCGATTTTGATTGAAGGCGCATTGAATATCGAGACGAATGTTTTGGTCAAGGCGTTGAAAAATCCCGTGACCTATCGCGATTCGAAATATCTTTTCATTGCGGGCACGTATAAAAATTATCCCGTCGTCGTCGTGCGCACCGAACAAGGTTTGGCGAACGCGGCAACTTCCACGGCTCTGGCGATAAAAATGTTCAATCCCGTTGCCGTCATCAATCAAGGCACGGCGGGCGGCACCATTCCCGAAGCGCATGTTGGCAACATTGTAATCGGCGAAAAAAGCTTTCCGGCAAGCGCGTTCAGAGCCGCTTACTCAGCCAAAGGCGCGGGCGTCGATTACACTGCTCAGGAAATGCGCGGTACTTACGTTTATGACGAGACCACGAATTTTTTTAAACCTCAAGGCGAATATCTTGCCGATAAAAATTTGCTCGAAGTTTCAAAAAAAGTTGCCGACGCGAACAGTTATTTTAACGTCGTGACGGGGGCGATTGGTTCTGCCGATTGGTGGATGAGTTGGCTTGATTACGTGAGCTTTCTTAACGAAAAATACGGCATGGCCGCTGAAGAAATGGAAACCGTCGCCGCCGCGCAGATTTGTCACAACATGAAAATTCCCTTTATCGGCATTCGCGTAATTTCGGACAACGACTCCAATGATAATGAGGGATACAATCCCGACGTTGCCGACAGATCTCAAAGGTTCGTTTTGCTCGTCGTCGACGCTTATATTCGCGACGTGCTGAAAAAATAATTCGGAGGTGTTAAATTGAAAATCACAGGTTTAACTGATGCGCAAGTCCAAGAAGCCAAAGCGAAATTCGGCGACAACTCAATCACCGAACAAGCTCGCGAAGGTTTTTGGGACAAGCTCAAGGGTAACTTTGACGACCCGATAATCAAAATTTTGATTTTCGCTTTGTGTCTGAACGTGTTTTTCGCGTTCATGGGCAAGTCGGAATGGTATGAATCCGTCGGTATTGCGATGGCGGTTTTGCTCGCAACTTTGGTGTCGACTTTTTCCGAGTACAAAAACGAAAGCGCATTCCAAAAACTTCAGGGCGAAGCGTCGCTCATCAAGTGCAAAGTCTATCGCAACGGCGTTGTCACGGAAATTCCGATTAACGATATCACGATGGGCGATTGCGTTTTGTTGCAGACGGGCGACAAAATTCCTGCGGACGGCGTGATTATCGACGGCTCAATTCAAGTTGACCAATCGATATTGAACGGCGAAGCGAAGGAAGAAAATAAAACTCCCGCGCCCAATGCAACTGCCGACGCGGAAGCTGCCGAAAGTACCGATTTCCTCAACCCGCATAAAGTTTTTCGTGCCGCCGTTGTTGCGGGCGGTTCTGCCGTCATGCGCGTCGTCACGCTCGGTGACAACACAGTTTACGGAAAAATCGCGGGCGAATTGCAAATCGACGAAGACCGCGACACTCCGCTTAAATTGAAGCTCAGCGACCTTGCCGACCAAATTTCCAAATTCGGTTACTTCGGCGGCGTCGCGATTGCCGTGGCGTTCATGTTTGAACGAATCGTTATCCAAAACAATTTCGACGGCGCGTTGATGGCGGCGTATTGTTCCGACTGGATGAATCTTGTCAACAGCCTCGTCGAAGCCGTCATGCTTGCCGTCATAATTATCGTTATGGCGGTGCCGGAAGGTTTGCCGCTGATGATTGCGATTGTCTCCGCGCAGAATATGGGCAAGATGTTAAAAGACAACGTCCTTGTCCGAAAAATTTCCGGTATCGAAACGGCGGGCAGTTTGAATCTTTTGTTCAGCGATAAAACCGGCACGATAACCAAAGGTTTGCTTGAAGTCGTCACGTTTATTGACGGCACGGCGAATTTCACCGAAACTTTTGATAAACTCGGCGCAAAACTTCAATCGCTCGTTTCGCTGTCGATTCGTTTCAACAACGGCGCAGTCATTGCGGGCGACAAAATTGTCGGCGGCAACATGACAGACCGTGCGTTGTTGGGATTTTTAATCGGCAAGGACACGGCTCCCAACGTCACTGTCGGCGACACCGTTCCTTTCGACAGCGCGAAAAAATATTCAATGGCGAAAGTCAGCGGCGATTACAATTTGTGGCTCATCAAAGGTGCGCCCGAACGTCTGCTTGACAAATGTTCGTATTACTACGACAGCAACGGGCAACGTCAAAAACTTTCTTCGACCGCCGAAATCAACGCGAAGATTGACGAACTTGCCAACCGCGCAATTCGCACGCTCGCACTCGTCACTTACGACGGAGAAGTTACCGACGGAAATATTCCCGACAGCGGCTTGACTTTTGTCGGCGTCACGGGCATTCGCGACGACGTTCGCCCCGACGCAATTAAAGCTATCGAACAAGTTCACTCGGCGGGCGTGCAGGTTGTCATGATAACCGGCGACAGAAAAGAAACCGCGCAGGCTATTGCGAAGGAAGCCGGCTTAATTGAGATTGACGACGCGATTGTCATCACCAGCACCGAACTCAACGCAATGAGCGACGACGAAGTCAAAAAAGCTCTCCCGAAAATTCGCGTCATTGCCCGTGCGTTACCGACAGATAAAAGCCGTTTGGTGAGATTGGCGCAAGAATTGAATTTGGTCGTCGGCATGACGGGCGACGGCGTCAACGATTCGCCCGCGCTCAAAAAAGCTGACGTCGGTTTTGCAATGGGCGGCGGCACCGAAGTCGCCAAAGAGGCCAGCGAAATTGTTATCCTCGACGACAACTTCAAATCAATCGGCAAGGCAATTCTTTACGGTCGCACAATTTTTAACAGCATCCGCAAATTTATCATCTTCCAGCTCACGATTAACGTCGGCGCAGTTTTGATTTCGTTCGTCTGCCCGTTGCTCGGTCTGGAAAATCCGCTGTCGATAACTCAAATTCTCTGGGTCAACTTGGTCATGGATACTTTGGCGGCTCTGGCGTTCGGCGGAGAACCTGCGCTTGATCGTTACATGGAAGAGGAACCCAAACGCCGCGACGAAAAAATTATCAGCCCGTATATGCTCTCGGCAATCAGCACGGGCGCGCTGTGGAGCTTCGCAATGAGTTTGGTCTTCCTGCTCACCGATTTTTCACGCGACCATTTCCGCGACGTGAATCCCGAAGGCGTCAACTTCACTTTCGGCGGCGACAGCGTTTATGTCTTGACGGGATATTTCGCGTTCTTCATTTTCATGGCGGTGTTTAACGCGTTCAACGCCCGCACCGACAGAATCAATTTGTTCGACAACATCGGCGGCAATACCGGCTTTTTGAGAGTCATGGGCTTGATTGTTGTCGTGCAAATCGCAATGACTTACCTTGGTGGCGCGATTCTCCGTTGCTACGGTTTGACGGCTTCCGAGTGGATTTTCGTGCTTGCTATGGCGTTCACGATAATCCCTGTGGATATTGTCCGAAAATTAATTGTCGGCAACTCGAAATAAAAATCAGCTGTCGCGCTGAAAAAGATACTCTATCGGCTTGTCGAAAGTTTCGACGAGCTTTTTTTGTCAACGAATACGGCGGCGGCAAGTAATTCGTGAATAAATAATTTTTTCGTAACAGGATATTTCGGCGGCGTGAAGAAATTCTTCCGTCGAAATATCCTGATTTTTTTTGGAGGAGATTTTATGACCAAAGAAGAGTTCCTGCAATTTTTGCGCGATCCCGAAGTCTGCAAAGAAATTTTCGAGATCGTCAAGAAAGGCGGAAAACCCGCCGTTCCCGCACAGCCGCAAATCGTTTCCGCGCCGCAAATTCAACCGACGCCGCAACCCGTGCAACCGGCGCAACAAAAATTTTCGTCCATTGCCGATAAACTCCGGTTCACTTTTAAACGCGGCGACGACGCTTCCAAACAGCCGCAACAGTCGCCGACTCAACCGCCGCAACCCACACAACCGACCAAAGAAGAATCGCCGAAAGGTTCCGGCTCCCTTGCCGACAAATTGAAATTCCTGCGCGGGCATCTGAATAAAGCTGAAGAGGAAAGACTTGCCGCCGAAGTTGCCGCCAAGCTCACCGATGCGGCTCGCCCTTCTGTGGAAAAGTTCACGGTCATCACCCAAAAGCATTGCCCGATTTGCGAAAAAAATTTCCGTATAGTCAAACCGAAGATGCGCCTTAATGTCGAGAAGCGCGATTTGGATTACTGCGTTCATTACAAAGACTTCGACCCGTATCTTTACACGGTCTTTACCTGCGAACATTGCGGTTTTGCGGCGGATGAGAAAAGATTTTCAACGCCCATTCCGAACAAGATTAAAGAAAGTTTGCGAGAATTTTTGAAGCAAAACGATATGAAGTTGCCTTTTATCGAGGAGCGCACGGTGGAAGATGCGCTGGCACTTTTCGAGTTGGCAATTTTGTTTTCGGAGCTGACCGACCATTCCAAAGGCAGACAGGCGATTTTGAATTTGAACGCGGCGTGGTTGTGCCGTTGCGAAGGTCTTGCCGACAAAGAGCGCGACTTAATGGAACAGGCCGCCGAAAATTTTGCCGTTGCTTTGGACAATGAACGCTGGCCGATTAACGGAATTACACTCGAAACGGCAACTTATCTTTGCGCGGCGATTCATTTCATGATTGGCGATTACGACAAAGCGACCTCATGGCTCAGCAAGATAATGAACAACTCTAATTTGCGTGCTTCGGCTCCGAAACTTTTTGAGCAGGCACGAGACATGTGGCAAGACATCAAACGCGTAAATAAAGTTTAAACCGAGGACTTGTTCATGACTGAAAATTTTTCGCCCGCAATGTCGGTGATTGTCCCCGTGTACAACGCGGAAAAATATTTGCCAGTGTGTCTCGAAAGTATTTTGGCGCAGACGTTCACGGATTTTGAATTGCTCGTTGTCGACGACTGCTCAACCGATTCAAGTTACGCCGTTGCCGAAAATTATCTTGAACGCTTCGGCGGGCGACTGAAAATTATTTCGCTCCCAGAAAACACGGGCAGCGGTTCCGTGCCACGTAATGTAGGGCTTGACATGTCGCGGGGCAAATACGTTTATTTTGTGGACAACGACGACTTCATCGTTGATGATGCACTCGAAACGCTTTACAATTTCGCGGAAGATTATCAAGCCGACGTTATCTTCATGGAAAAATTTTTTACCTGCGACGAAGAGCTCGTTCCAAAAACACTCGAACCCGTCGATTGGCATCCGAAATTGTCGGACGATATGCCGTTGTTTGAAAGCGATAGCTTGGTCGTGCGTGTGGAAAAGTTTCTGCAACAAGATTTCTTTTGCTCCCCGTGGTCAAAATTTTTCCGTCGAAATTTCTTGATTGACAATGCGATAACTTTGCCGCCGCTGAAAGTAGGCGACGATGTTATTTGGACGTTCAAAATTATTTGTTTAGCAGAAAAAATTTTGCGTATCCCCGCACGTCTTTACGTTTACAGAAATAACAATCTCTCTGTATCATTCCGCGCCCGTTCGCCGCAACAAACATTGAAATTGTGGATAAGTCCGTTGATTACCGTTTCAGAACGCCTAGAACAGTTTATGAATACCCTGGAATTTTTTAGGAAAAATCCAAATGCTCGTTTGCGAATACAGATGTATTTCGTGAATCTTTCGTTCATAGATATAAATGACGCTTTGAAATGTTTGAATCCGGCTGAAGTCTATGAAATACTTGTCCGCGAATTTTCGGAGGCGAGCAGTTCTCAACCCGCATTGATTGCCTGTTTGATTGTTATGGCAAACATTTACAAACAAACGTTGCAAGAAAGGAATTATTTATGATTGAAAAATTTTCGCCCGCAATTTCCGTGATTATCCCGATGTATAACGCGGAAAAATATTTGCCCGTGTGCCTAGAAAGTATTTTGGCGCAGACTTTCACGGATTTTGAATTGCTAGTTGTCGACGATTGTTCGACCGATTCAAGTTACGCTATTGCCGAAAGTTATCTTGAACGTTTCGGCGGGCGGTTGAAAATTATTTCCTTGCCACAAAACACTGGCTCAGGTGCCGTGCCGCGAAACGTCGGTCTTGATTTATCGCGGGGCAAATACGTTTATTTCATGGATGCGGACGATTTTTTGCTCGACACCGCGCTGGAAACTTTTTTCGATTACGCCGAAAATTATCAAGCGGACGTCGTCTGCTTGGAAAAAGCTTTTGAGTGTTGCGCAGAACCTGTACCGGAAGATTTTACGCACGAAATAAGTCTGATTCCTCCGAGATTTGATGTGAACGCTCCGACGCTCGAAACGGATGACATTGACGAACGCGTGGAAAAATTTTTAAAGCTATCTATAGGTCACACGCCGTGGCTGAAATTTATACGGCGCAATTTGCTTGTCGACAACGAAATAAAATTTCCCGCAATGCGCATTTCCGAAGACATCGTTTGGACGTTCAAACTTTTTTGTTATGCAAAGCGTTGGTTGCGCGTGCCCGACACGGTTTATGTCTATCGCTCAAGCAATGATTCAATGATGGGACGAAAACGCCCGCCGCAAGGCGAAATAAAATTTTGGCTAAACCCGTTGATTACAGGCATTGATTGCCTTGACGAATTCATGAACGGTTTTGACCTGTTCAATCGTTCGGACAACTTGCGCCTGCGCGTCCTGAATTTTTTTGCGAAAATACAACTTGACTTCATGGCGGGGGCGTTCAAAATTTTGGACATACACGAAATTTACAAGATTACTTTGGAAGAAGTTTCAAAGAGTAAAGGCGACCACAGTGCGCTGATTGCCTATTTGCTTTTGATGACGAACGTTTATCGACAAGATTTGAGAGCGAAGGGGAACACATGAAAATTTTTTCGCCCGCAATTTCCGTGATTGTTCCGATGTACAACGCCGAAAAATATTTGTCCGCATGTCTTGAAAGTATTTTGGCGCAGACATTTGCGGATTTTGAATTGCTCGTTGTCGATGACTGTTCGACTGATTCAAGCACAATCGTTGCCGAAAATTATCTTGAACGCTTCGGCGGGCGGCTGAAAATTATTTTGCTTCAACAGAACACGGGCAACCCGTCAATTCCGCGCAACGTCGGCTTGGAAAATTCTCGCGGCAAATACGTTTTGTTTGTCGACAATGACGACCTGTTGACGCCGAACGCGCTGGAAACTTTTTGCGATTTGGCGGAAAATTTTCGGGCGGATGTCGTTTACACGGAGCGCGGTTACATGTGTGACGAAATTGGAAATATCACTGTTGCGGCTTTGGACAAAAATTCTACGCCTATCGAAACGCCGACGCTCGAAACGGATGACATTGCCGAACGCGTGAAGAATTTTTTGCGGACGGGTTACTGTTGGGCACCGTGGGCAAAATTCGTGCGGCGCGATTTACTCGTCGACAACAAAATTTTTTTCCCGCGTGTAAAAATTTCCGAAGATGTTCTTTGGTCGTTCAAAGTCATCTGCGCGGCGAAAAATTTTTTGCGCGTGCCAAATCCGTTTTACGTTCACCGCGAACTGAAAAATTCTTGGTCGCAAATCGAACGCCCGCCCGACGATGAAATAAAATTTTGGCTCAATCCGCTCGTCAAAGGTTTGGAGTATCTCGACGCGTTCATGGACGAAATTAATTTCTTCGCACAAAATCCGAATTATCGCTTTGAAGTTACGAATTTTTTTGTTAAAATGCAGGTTGCGGGAATGCTCGGCGCGCTCGAAAAATTGAGCCGCAACGAACTGTATGAAATTATTCGCCGCGAATTTTCCGAGAGCCGACACGCCGCGTTGATTGCAAATTTGTTTGTGTTCATGGCTTACTATCGCGACAAAAATCGGGGGTGAAATGATGCAACTCGGCAAGGGACAAAAAATCCCGCTCAACGAAAATAATTTGGTTATCAAGTTCGACAGACCGACAACCGCGTTGGAGATTGACACGGCGGCTTTTTTGACGGGCGCGAACGGTAAAGTTGCCGGCGACGAAGATTTTGTTTTCTACGGCAACGCCCGCCACAATTCGGGTGCCGTGACTTTGTCGAATGACGCGCTGGAAATTGACCTGTCGAGAGTTCCGCGACACGTCGAAAAAATTTCGTTGACGGCGACGATTTACGACGCTGAAAAACGTCGACAAAATTTCGGAATGCTTCGCGGCGCAGTCTTGAAAATTTTCGGCACGCGTTCGGAAATTGCAACCTTCCCGCTGGAAAATTTCACCGTCGAAAATGCCATTGTCCTCGGCGAAGTTTATCGTTACAAAGGCAGTTGGAAATTCAACGCGACGGGCGCAGGATTCAGCGGAGGACTTGCCGCGTTGTGCAACGATTTCGGTATCGAAGTCAACGACGCTCAACCGCCTGCACCGCCGCCGCCCGAACCGCCCAAGCCGAGAATTGACACAAGTCGCGAACGTTCCCGCTCAAGAACAAGCGACGGGCGCAGTGATGAAAATTTCCGCTCAAGAGGCCTCAACATGGGTCGCAACGGTCGAAATTCCCCGCCCGCCGACATCCGCCGCGAAGAGCCGCCTCAACCGAAAAAAGTTGAACTGCGCAAGGGACAGAAAGTCAGTCTCGTCAAAAAAGGCGGACGGCTCGGCGAAATTGTCATCAATCTGAATTGGAGTCAGCCGGCGCAGAAATCCGGATTCTTCGGGCGTTTCATGAGCAATGCTATCGATTTGGACTTGGCGTGCCTGTTTGAACTTGAGGACGGCAGTATCGGTGCCGTGCAAGCTTTGGGAAATAATTTCGGTGAGCTGGATTATCCGCCGTACATTGCGCTTGACGGCGACGACAGAACCGGCGCGGTTGCCGCAGGTGAAACGATTCGCGTCAACGGCAAATATATCAACGAGATTCGCCGAATTTTGGTCTACACGTTCATTTACGAAGGCGCGGCGAATTGGGAAGAGGCAAAAGGCGTCGTCACCGTGAATTGTCCCGGCAGTCCCGAATTAATTGTGCGCATGGACGAATACGGCTCGCGGCAAAGAACCTGCGCGATTGCCTTGCTTGAAAATGTCGGTGGGACGTTCAGCGTTGAAAAAGTTGTGGAATTCTTCGACGATTCGGAGCAAATGGATCGTGCCTTCGATTGGGGCTTGCGCTGGAAAGTCGGCAGAAAGGATTAACGCGGTCGCTTTTGAAAGTCGCGGAACAATTAATTTTTATTTCGGAGCATGACGCCGTTTATAATGCGCGGCGTGCAATAAATATTTGGAGGGTTAAAAAAATGGCTATCAGTTTGCAGAAGGGTCAGAAAGTCGATTTGACGAAAGGCAACCCCGGTTTGAAAAAATTGCTCATCGGTCTCGGCTGGGATGTCAACAAATACGACGGCGGCTTCGATTTCGACTTGGACGCGGCGGCGTTCTTGCTCGGTGCCAACGGCAAAGTCAACAGCGACGACGATTTTGTTTTCTACAACAACCTCAAACACAAGAGCGGCGCGGTTGAACACATGGGCGACAACTTGACGGGCGAAGGCGAAGGCGACGACGAAGAAATTCGCGTTGACCTCGAAAAAGTTCCCGCGAACGTCGAAAAGATTGACTTCACCGTCACGATTTACGACGCCGAAGCGCGCAAGCAAAAATTCGGGCAAGTCAGCAACGCTTACATTCGCGTCGTCGACGAAATGACGGGCAAGGAAGTTATCCGCTACGACTTGGGCGAAGATTTCTCGATTGAAACGGCGGTTGTCGTCGGCGAAATTTATCGCAACAAAGGCGAATGGAAATTCAACGCTATCGGCGCAGGTTGGAGCGGCGGCTTGGCGGCTCTCGGCAAAAATTACGGCGTCAACGTGTAAACTTTCAGCGCGGCACGAAAATTTTTTCGGACTCTCGATTTCGGTCGGGAGTCTTTTTTTGTTACAACGTTGAAAAATTTTTCGGCGACAAATATAATCGTCGTGGAGTGATTTCATGAAAATATTTTTTTCTGCCGGCGAAACTTCGGGCGACGTGCACGGCGCAAGTTTGGCTCGCGAAATAAAAAAAATTTCCCCGTCAACCGAACAGCTCGGATTCGGCGGAGATTTAATGGCGGCTTCGGGCGTCAAACTCGTGCGCAACTGCAAAGATTACAACGTCATGGGCGTCGTCGAAGTCATAAAAAACTTGCGGCGGATTTTGAAACTGCTTGACGATTTAACGGAAATTATCCGCGTCGAACGTCCCGATTTGCTCGTACTGATTGATTATCCCGATTTCAACTGGCGGCTTGCCAAACGCGTAAAAAAATTCGGCGTAAAAATTTTGTCGTATATCCCGCCGTCGGCTTGGGCGTGGCGAAAAGGTCGTGCGAAAACCTGCGCGGCAATAGCAGACGAATTCATCGCGATATTCCCGTTCGAGTTGCCCGTTTACGAAGCGGCGGGCGCAAAAATTTCGTTCCTCGGCAACCCGCTCGTCGACACGGTCAAGCCGTCAATGTCGCAAGCCGAAGCGCGCAGATTTTTCGGCGTCGCGGAAAATGAACACGTGATTTTGTTAATGCCCGGCTCGCGTCGACAGGAAATAAAACTTTTGTTGCAACCGATGCTTGACGCGGCGAAAATTTTGGCGTCAACGCGCCCGACGAAATTTTTCTTGCCGATTGCGGACGGCGTCGACGAAAATTCACTGCGGCAAAAAATTTCTGCAACGAACGTCCCGATAACTTTAGTGAACGCGGCAAATCGCTATGACTTGATGAGCATTGCGGACGCGGCGGCGGCGACTTCGGGCACGGTCGTTTTGGAAGCGGCGTTGTTGAATTTGCCGTGCGTCGTGCTGTACAAAATGGCTCCGCTGAATTTTTTTATCGGGAAACTTTTGGTCGACATAAAATTTTTCAGCCTGCCGAACATTCTTGCGGACGAAAAAATTTTGACAGAACTTTTACAAGGTGAAGTTACGCCCGAAAAAATTTCCGCCGAAGTTTTGAAACTTTATCGCGGCGAAGAAAATCGCGCCCGCGTCGTGGAGAAATTGAAACTTTCCTGCGCCAAACTCGGACAAGCCGGCTCGGCGTCGAGAGTTGCGAAAAAAATTTTGGAAGTCGCGGGAGGTGACAGCTTTTGAATTTTGATTTACAATTCTTTGGGGAAGACGCCATTGAACATCAGTCGCCGAATCAACTGCGCAAGGGAATTCGTTCGCTGAAAAAGAAAATCGAACTGCACTTGGCGAAGATTGAAAATCCTGCCAAATATTGTGAGGACTGGCATTCGAGAGACGAACGAGCGAAACTCGGTTTGATACGGCATTGGCGAAAAGAAATTTCTGACACTGAGGAATCCATACAAAATCGAATTGACGAACTTGCAAAACGAGGTGAATCTTTATGAGCGAAAAACTCAATTTTGACGAGATGCGTTATGTAATTCATCGCGTTATGAAACACGGCTACGAATCAATTCAAGAGGCCAAAGACGACCCGTGCGAATTCAACGAAGGCCGCAAGTTGGCTTATTACGAAGTACTCGACACGATTTACAATCAGCTGGACATTTACGAACAAAATCCGAAAGACTTCGGCTATCCCGACGACTGGGAGAAACCTTTTTTCGCTAAAAATTGAGGTGAATCTTTATGAGCGAACCGCTTAACGTTGACAACATGAAATACATTATCGGCAGCGTCATGGAATACGCTTACGAATCAATCGACGACGAGAAAAAAAATCCAACCGACATTAACAAAGGTCGCTCGTTGGCTTATTGGGAGGTTTTGGACACGATTTATAATCGGCTGGAGATTTGTGACCAAGACCCGAAAGATTTCGGCTACCCTGACGATTGGGAAAAACCCTTTTTTGCTAAATGAAAAACTATAAAAGACTTCTTGCCTATATCAAACCTTATCTCGGACTGTTCGGGCTGGCGATAATCTGCATAATTTTTGCGTCGGGCGCAAATCTCTACTTGCCGTGGATTATCAAAGACATGATCGACAAAGTGCTTGCCGAACGCGATATGGAAATGCTCAACTTCATTTCGGTCAGTATCGTCGTCGTCTTCGCGTTCAGAGGATTTTTTTACTACTGGCAATCGTATCTGGTGTCGTATATCGGTCAGCGCGTTGTTGTGGACGTGCGCGAAGTCATGTTCCGAAAGTTTCAGCGAATGCCGATGGCTTATTTCGACAAGCACCAGACCGGCGAAACGATGAGTTATTTGACGAACGACGTAAACGCAATTCAAACCGCGCTCGTCGACAACTTAATCGATATGTTCACGGAAGGCGCAATTTTAATCGGCTCAATCGCCATGATGCTTTATCTCGATTGGAAATTGACGCTGTTGACTTTGGTGACGGTTCCTCTTGTCGGCTCGGCAATGCGCATTTTCGGCAAAAAAATTAAATCGACAAGCCGCGTGATTCAAGAGAAACTCGCCGACATTACATCGCTGTTGCAGGAAAGTATTTCGTCCGTGCGCGTGGTTAAATCTTTCGTTCGCGAAGACTACGAAATTGACCGCTTCCGCGTCGAAAACGAATTGAACTTCAAGGCGACAATCGATAACGTAAAAATTTCCAGTCTTTTGACGCCGACGGTCGAATTTCTCGCGGCGGTTGCGGTGACGTTTATCGTTTGGTTCGGCGGCTATGAGGTCGTCAACGGAATTATGTCGGCGGGCGCACTGGTTGCGTTTTTGACTTACGCCGTCAATCTCGCCAACCCCGTCAAAAGATTGTCGCGAATCTACGGCAAAATTCAAAAGGCAATGGCAGCGATCGACAGAATTTTTAACGTGCTCGACATGCCCGAAACCGTCAACGACAAGCCCGACGCGATTGAACTGCCGAAAGTCAGCGGGCGCGTCAAAGTAAAAAATGTGACGTTCAGTTATGACGGCGTGCACAACGCGCTTGAGGACGTGAGCTTTGACGTTGAGCCGGGGCAAATGATTGCCTTTGTCGGTCCAAGCGGCGCGGGAAAGTCCACGATAGCGAATTTAATTCCGCGATTTTACGACGTGACGGCGGGCGCGATTGAAATTGACGGGCACGACATTCGCGACGTGAAAGTTACTTCCCTGCGCGAGCAAATTGGTATCGTGCCGCAGGAAACTTTGCTTTTCTCGACGACGGTAATGGAAAATATTCGTTACGGGCGACTGGACGCGACGGACGACGAAGTTGTTGCGGCGGCAAAAGCTGCCAACGCCGACAAATTTATTCGCGAACTGCCTGAAGGTTATCAAACGCAAATCGGCGAACGCGGGCTGAATTTGAGCGGCGGTCAACGTCAACGCATGGCGATTGCGCGGGCGATGCTCAAGAATCCGCAAATTTTGATTCTCGACGAAGCAACTTCCGCTTTGGACACGGAGAGCGAAAAAATTGTTCAAGCGGCACTTGATGACTTAATGGTTGGTCGGACGAGTTTCGTTATCGCGCACAGGTTGAGCACGATTTTTGCGGCGGATAAAATTTTCGTCATTGACAAAGGTCGTGTTTGCGAACAGGGCACGCATAAAGAACTTTTGGAACTCGGCGGCGTCTACAGCAATCTGTACAACATACAATTCAGCTCGCTTTAAAGAACTTTTTAGCCGTTTCCAATGAAAAAATTTTTTCGCGTGTTACAATCTGCGCATAACCTTTAAGGAGTGACTTTAACTGTGAAAAAATTTTTGACAGCATTGTTTATCGGCGCATTCGTTTTCGGCGTCGGCGCAACGAATATTCAAACCGCAAGCGCGGCAGGTTTTGACAAAGTCGGAATGCCTCAAGAAAAAATCGACATGTCGAAAGACAATCATGACGGCGACAATTCCAATCGCCCCGAGCCGCCCAAAGACGCGAACGGCAAACCGATGGCTCCGCCCAATCACAACGGCGACAATTCCAATCGCCCCGAACCGCCGAAAGACGCGAACGGCAAGCCGATGGCTCCGCCCAATCATGACGGCGACAATTCCAATCGCCCCGAACCGCCCAAAGATTCGAACGGCAACCCGATGCCTCCGCCCAATCACGACGGCGATAAATCCAACGTTCGGAAATAAATTCTCCCATGAAAAAATTTTGCGAGGTGACTGTCATGATGAAAAAATTTTTAAGCACGCTGTTAATCGGCGCATTCGTGTTCGGGTTTGGAGCAGTGGACGTTAAAGTTGCAAGTGCGGCGTCACCTTTCAAAAGACCCGGTTACACTCAGCATAGACCCGGCTACTCGCAATATAAGCCCAAACTGCCGAGACGTGAGCAGCGCGAACATGAAAGAAACCGTCACGGCGGCAAAACTCAAAGATTCCGTTGATAAGCGATTGTCCCGAAAATTTCATACGCAAGCAAAAAAAATCCCCCGACGTTTTCGCCGAGGGATTTTTTGTTCAAACATTTTTTATTCGTCCGCAATAGTTTGACGGACGATGCGAATAAATTTGAGCTCCGGAAAAATTTTCGAGAGCTTTTTTGGTTGACGGAAAAATTATTTGGTAAGTTTATTGTCTTGTACTCGATAAATATCGCCATTTATATTAAAGGTTGTCGCCGTAAAATCTTGAAGCGTAACGGCATTTTTCTGCGAAGCGACTTGGAAGAAAATCTTGTTGTTTTTAACGGAAGCCGTAAAGTTGCTGAGTTGAAGCATGTCATTGTTGTCGAAACCAATAATTGTGTCTTTTCCGCTGTTGTCGTCATAAATAAAAGTATCTGCCCGGTTGCCGCCCCAGAGAATATCGTTACCGCCGCCGCCGTTGAGCGTAGTGTCGTCCTTGCCTGCAATAATTTTGTTTGCGTTTTCGTTGCCGACGATTTCGAGTTGACCGGTGACCGCCGAGCCGTCGATTGAAACAAGCTTGCTGTCGGCATTGAAAGTTGTCGCCGAGGCAGGAAGAGTTATTGCCGTGCCCGCGTTGTTTGAAATTCCGTCCGCTGAGTAAACATTAACATAAGTCTTGCCGTTTTCGATGAAGGTAATTTTTTTGCCGACCGCGTCGTCAATCGTGAGTGAGCCGTCCTCGTAATTGATGATAACGTTGTTACCGTCCGTGCTGAAATTTTTCATTGCCGAATTTACGGAGATTTTGTCGCCCGACTCATAATCGGTAATCGTATCGTCGCTGTCGTAAATGAAAACGTCGTTGCCCTTGCCGCCCGTCAAAACGTCATTGCCCGTGCCGCCGTTGAGCGTGTCGTTTTTGGTGCCGCCGATTAAAACGTTGTCAAGCACGTTCCCCGTAATTTCGATCTTTTTGGTTCTGGCGGAAGCGTCTGCAGTTATAAGGGGAAAGTCGAGTGTTACAGTCGATTTATGAGAATTGTCGAGCACCAACAGTTTCGGATCATTTGAGGAGGAACTTTTTATAACCGTCGAATCGTAAATATGTTCACCGTTTGCATCCAGAACGGTAAACTTTTTGCCCTTGCCTTTTTTAACGGTGAGCGTGCCTCCATCGTTGAAAGTGAAGACAACATTTGAGCCGACAATTTGCGTTTTGGAAACTTCCGCGTCGACGAAATGAATTAAGTCTGTGTCCTTGAAATCGTCAATGGTGTCGTTGCCGTCGCCCAAAACATAGACGAATAAATCGACGTCGTCGCCGCCTTTGAGACTGTCATTGCCTTTGCCGCCGTAAATCCAATCGGTACCTTTGCCGCCGTCGATTTTATCGTCACCGTCGCCGCCGTAAATGGTATCGTTGCCCTTTTCGCCTTTGAGTGTGTCGTCGCCGTCTCCGCCGTCCAAAGTATCGGAGTTTTTGCCGCCGCGAATGGAATTGTTAAGCGCGTTGCCCGTGATGTTTACTTCATTGACAAGCGAAGACGCATTGACTTCCTTAACAGTCGGCTCGTAATTTGCCAAATTGATTTGCTCGTGGCGAAACGTTGTATATGCCGTGAGTTTGGTCTTGTCCCCGTTGTAAGAAAGTCCCTCCGGCGGAACATCATTGGATATTTTTTCAATGTTGAGTTTTTCATTTGCCGCGCCCAATAAAGTCATTGCGCCGTTGCCGACTTTGATTATGACGTTGTCGCCGCTTTTTGTCGTCGTGTAATTGCTGTTGACGATTTGAATCGTGTCTTTGGAGTCGTAACCGCCGATATAATCTTCGCCGTCGTCGACGTTGTAGCGGATAACCACGGGCGTTTTCGACTGCAGGATCATAATTCGGTCGTTGCCTTCTCCGCCCGCGACGGTGTTGGCTTTTTTCGACGCGGAAGAAGTACTTGTTTCATTAATGACAATTATGTCGTCACCGGGGCCGCCGTCAATGTCGTTTCCGTAAGCGGGATTTTTGCCGTCGCTTGAGAGCATGATTTCATCGTTGCCCTGTCCGCCGAAAACCGCGTTGTCCCTGTAACGCACGAAAACTTTGTCGTTGTCGTTGCCCGCGTCGTTGTACGTTTCGTATGTTCCCTCGACGTTGAAGATATAATCGTCGCCCGTGCCTGAATTTATCGAGCAGTTGGAAACGTAATTCCTAATGTTGTTATCGCCATTCGATGTGTAAATTTTCTTCCTTTTCTCGTTGATGACGTCTTTGGCGGAGGTCGTGCCCGTTATCAAATTTTTGAGCGCGTCGCCTATGACTTCCGTAAAGTTTCTGTCGTCGGCCATTTGGAACTTGACTTGAGACGGATCGCCGCCAGTGAGCATTGCCCAGCCGCTTTGTAAGCTCCACTTAATCGCCGAGCCGACGAAGTGCACGCCTCTGTAAATCTTGTCGGCATCGAGAAGACCAAAAGTGAGCCCACCGATAATTGCGTTCGAGGCGGTGTGAATAACGTCGCCCACAACGTCGATTGTCGTGTTGATTACCTTTGAAGCGGTCGGCAAGCCGTCGACTTCATATCGACTGATGCTGTTGCACAAGGTATCGACAGCCGAATAAACCCCGACTACCGCGAACAGCGTACCGCTTAAAATTTTTGTCGCTCGTTCGGCGGTCGTACCCAAAATTTTGTTCACGAAGGTTTCTACATGAGTGCCCGCCGCTTTACCGGTTATCCAACTGCCAAAGCCGGTGTTTTTGAGTTGAGCAGTTTCGCCGACTTTAGTCATAAAGGCTGTGGCGATACCTTTAAAATTGCCGGCAAAGTCCTTCGCGAGGTCTTTGTCCATGCCGCTTGTGAAGGCGTTCATAACGTTCGTTACCAAACCGACAATAGAAACGCTCATCGAAGTGATGAAAGTTGCCAACGGCGTGCCTTTGAGATCCGCAACGTTTTTGGCAATTTCGCCCACCTGATTGACTATGTTGGTTACTTCGGCAGTCCCTTCTTCTTTGCTGAGTTTGCCCGAGGCGAGTTTCCTTGCCGAGGTCAATATTGATTCGCCGATAAACAACGCGTTGTAGCCCGCAAGGATTGTTCCGCGGCTCAAAGAATCGTCTTCGATTAAGTTGCCGTTTTGGTCAACTTGAAAAGTGCCGTCCGCATTGAGCTTGTATTTCGTCATCAACTCGAAGACGCCGCCGAACAAGCGCATGACGTCAAGTTCGCTGTTTTTAATCTGTTCGGCAGGATTTTCGTCGTCGGCCGCGTCGAAAGTTGCAAGGTCGCTCGTGCCCAATTTGGCTGTGCCCGCGCCAATGGCAATGAAATCTTCCAGAGCTTTTGCCGCCGAATTGCGAAGTTCAATTTCCGCCGACGACAACGTTTCTTCAGTCGCCTCTATTCCAGCGATAGTGAGCGAAAGATTTGCACCGTCTTTGAAGGTAATGCTTCCGTCGCCGACTTTGATTATGAGATCGTCGCCGCTCTTGACAGAAGTATAACCGCTGTTCGTGGCAATTTTGAGCGTGTCTTTGTATTCATTAAAGCCATAAATTGTATCATTGCCGTCGCCCGAAGAATATAGAATCATATCCCACGTCACGGCACCTGACAAATCAATTAAATCGTCGTCAATGCCGCCTTTGATGGTAATTGGATGATCAAACCACCCCAGCCCATTTCCACTTATTGTATCGTTGCCTGCGCCGCCGTTAATTGAAGTATGAGGAAAACTACCATGAATTGAATCATCACCTGCGCCGCCATTAACTATAGCTTCCCCCCCCCAACCGTTATCGTCCAAATCTATTATGTCGTTGCCTGCACCGCCATTGATTGAAATATGGTCACACTCTTTGCTGACAATATAATCGTTATTATCACCACCGTCAATCGTGACCCTATTGTTGTTGTTGTTGACGGTGTCATTGCCCGCACCGCTGTTTATTGAGATGCAGTATCCAAAATTGTAAATGCTGTCTGCCGCGCTCGTGCCGGTTATCAGAGTATCATATTGGCCGTTGCTTATCGTCGCCATAAAAATCATCGCCTTTGCAAGAATTTTTCTTTCATTTTAGTGGACTCCATGGCGGTTTTCAAGACTTCGCAAACAAAATCCCCCGACGTTTTCGCCGAGGGATTTTTTGATTTCGTGGAAAAATATTTTCGTCGAGCGTTCCGGCTTCGACAAAAATTGAATTACATTCCGGCTTGAGCAGCAACTTCCGCCGCGAAGTCGGTTTCTTTTTTCTCGATGCCTTCGCCGAGCTGATAACGGGCAAAGCGCAGAACTTTTTCGCCGCCGAGAATATCTTTGACGACTTTTTTGTCGGCAGGGTCGGATTTGACGAAATCTTGTTCGATAAGGCAAACTTCTTTGTAGAATTTGTTGATACGTCCCATAACCATTTTTTCAACGATTTTTTCGGGCTTGCCTTCTTCGAGAGCCTGTTTGCGGAGAATTTCTTTTTCGTGTTCGAGTTCGGACGCGTCGACGCCGGCACGGTCAACGGCAAGGGGATTTGCCGCCGCGATTTGCATTGCGACATCTTTGCCGAGTTCGTCGGTGCCGCCCGTCATGTCGACGAGTACGCCGATTTTGCCGCCCATGTGAATGTAAGTGGTGAGCTTGCCTTTGGTCTCGTAGGTGACGAAACGACGAATAGAAATTTTTTCGCCGATAGTCGCGGTTGCTTCGGTGACGAGGTCTGAAACTTTTTTGCCGTCGATAACGCCGTCATTGAGCGCGTCGAGATCGGCAGGTTTTTTCGCCGCAATGAATTCGATAATTTTTTGCTCAAGCGCACGGAAGTTTTCGTTGTTCGCCGTGAAGTCGGTTTCGCAGTTGACTTCGAGCAGGACGCCCGTTTTGCCGTCTTTGGACACGAACGCCGCCACGGCACCTTCAGCCGCCACGCGACCGGATTTTTTCGCCGCTTTGGCAATGCCTTTTTCGCGCAACCAGTCAATCGCTTTTTGCATATCGCCGTCGTTGGCGGTCAAAGCTTTTTTGCAATCCATCATGCCTGCGCCGGTTCTCTCGCGCAGTTCTTTAACATCTTTAGCACTGATAGCCATATATTTCACCTCAAAAATTCTTGCAAATTATTCTTCGTTCTCTTCGGATGCTTCAGCATTCTCCGCGCCCTGGTTGCCTTCCAACATCGCGTCTGCCATTTTCGCGGTCAAAAGTTTCACCGCACGAATCGCGTCGTCGTTGCCGGGGATGACGTAATCAATTTCGTCGGGGTCGCAGTTCGTGTCGACAATCGCGACGATCGGAATGTTGAGCTTGCGCGCTTCGGCAACCGCAATGCGTTCTTTGCGCGGGTCGACGACGAACAATGCGCCGGGCAATTTGTTCATTTCTTTAATGCCGCCGAGATATTTTTCAAGACGCGCCATTTCGTGACGCAGTTGCATGACTTCCTTTTTCGTCAAAACTTCAAAGGTGCCGTCCTGCTCCATCGTCTGCAATTCTTTCAAGCGATTGATGCGTTTTTGAATCGTCTGGAAGTTGGTAAGCATACCGCCGAGCCAGCGCTCATTGACGAAAAATTGTCCGCTGCGAATCGCTTCTTCTTTGACGGCTTCTTGAGCCTGTTTCTTCGTGCCGACGAACAAAATCGATTTGCCCTCTTCGGCGACGGAACGCACGAAATTATAAGCTTCGTCGACTTTGCGAACGGTTTTTTGCAGGTCGATGATGTAAATGCCGTTGCGTTCGGTGAAGATGTAGCGCGCCATTTTCGGATTCCAACGACGTGTTTGGTGACCGAAGTGCACGCCCGCTTCCAAAAGCTGTTTCATTGAGATAACTGCCATTTGAAGATTCCTCCTGTTTTTTCATCCGCAGAACATTTTTCGCGCCGATTATCAGCTTTTAGCTTAGAGCTTTTAGCTTTTAGCGATAAGAAGTTTTTTCCTTAAAGCTTAAAGCTCACACCGCACAGGTCGACACTCCGTCCCGCGTGGATTGTTGAATGCCGCAAATTATAACACAGGAATTTTTTTGCGGCAAGATTTTTGACGACAAAACTTTTATGAAGCAAACCTGAATTTTAAGTTTGACAGAGAATTTTTATCGTGCTAGAATTTTACACGTCGACAGGCAGGAGAGGCAGTCGCGGGGAATTTTTTCCACGAGGAAAGTCCGGACTCCACAGAGCGGCGTGCCGGGTAACGCCCGGTGAGAGTAATCTTAAAGACAGTGTCACAGAAAAGAAAACCGCCGAATTTTTTCGGTAAGGATGAAACGGCAGGGTAAGAGCCTACCGGTTGCCGAGTAATCGGCAAGCCTGACAAACCTCACGCGGAGCAAAACTAAATAGGAAAGGGTTGAGGTTGCTCGCTGACCTTTCGGGTAAGTTGCTGGATTCGGGCGGCAACGTCCGAACAAGATAAATGACTGCCGGTATACAGAATCCGGCTTATTGACTGCCTGTCGACATACGCGGAATTTTCCAACGTCGCTGCAAATTTCGCGGCGGCGTTTTAGCTTTTTTGAACGGTAAAATTTTTTGTCTCGATTGAATTTGTTTATAACTTTTGAGCTAAAAACGTTAAAAATTTTTGAGCAAAATTCATGCTTTAATCACGTCGAAAGTTTATAATCACGTTAAAATTTTAGAGAGGAAGTGGCTGATTTTGAGGAGATTTTTGCGAGCGTTGATGATGGTGATGGTTTTGTTGGCGTTCTGTGCACCCGTGACTTTCGCGGCGCAGGCTTACAGAGTCGGTGACCAAGGTTCGGAAATTGCAGAAATTCAAGGCAGGCTTGTCGCACTCGGTTACGATGTCATGGCGGACGGAGATTTCGGTTTGGCTACGGTTGAGGCGATTAAAGAGTTCCAAAGATCCCACGGAATCAATGCGGACGGCTTGATTGGCCCCGCGACCTATGCGGCACTTTTGGGCAGAGACATGCCCGACATCAGCCGCGGAGCGAATTACATTGCGCGCAGAATTATTTCCTCCGCGATGGATTACATGGGCGTGCCCTACGTTTTCGGCGGAACGACTCCTTACGGCTTTGACTGTTCGGGTTACGTGCAATACGTTTTCGCTAACGCAGGTGTCAGCCTGCCGCGCACGGCCGATGTCCAATACGAAGAAGGTACGCCGATTTCCATCGCCGAACTCGTTCCGGGCTATTTGGTTTTCTTCACAACCTACACTTACGGAGCCTCGCATGTCGGGATTTACGTTGGCGACAGTAATTTTATCCACGCAAGTTCCAGCCGCGGCGTAACGATCAGTTCGCTGAACGAATCTTACTACAGCACACACTACATTGGCGCACGCAGAATTTTGTAAGTCGATGATGACTTCAACCAAAGGAAAAAGTCCCTCGCCCGACCGAGGGGCTTTTTTTTGTGCGGCAACTTTGCTATAATTTCCGCGAAAAATTTTCGAGGAGTGATAACTTTGTTCGGGTTCTTGAAGAAACTTTTTTTGGGCGACGACAACGAAAAGCAGATCAAGCGTCTTCAGAAGACTGTCGATAAAATCAACGAACTGGAGGCGCAGTATCAAAATTTCACGGACGACAAACTTACTGCGGCGACGGACGTTTTTCGCGAACGACTTGCCGCCGGCGAAACGATGGAAGATATTTTGCCGGAAGCGTTTGCCGTGTGTCGTGAGGCGTCGCGTCGAGTTTTGGGCATGCGTCATTTCGACGTGCAACTTATGGGCGGCATGTGTCTGCATGAAGGCAAAATCGCCGAAATGAAAACGGGCGAAGGTAAAACTTTGGTTGCGACGTTGCCCGTGTATTTGAACGCAATCGGCGGCAAAGGCGTCCACATGGTCACCGTCAACGATTATCTTGCCAAACGCGACTCCGAATGGATGGGGCGACTTTACCGCTTTTTGGGCTTGACGGTCGGTTTGATTCTTCACGACATGGATTTTCCCGAAAGAAAATTTGCTTACAGTTGCGACGTAACTTTCGGCACGAATAACGAATTCGGCTTTGACTACCTGCGCGATAACATGGTCGTTCACGAAGAGCAGATGGTTCAGCGTCCGTTGAATTTCGCTATCGTCGACGAAGTTGACTCGATTTTGATTGACGAGGCACGCACGCCGCTGATTATTTCCGGCCCGGGCGCGAAGTCAACCGAAATTTACGCGGTAATGGCTCGTGCCGTCGCAAATCTCAAAGAGGGCGAAGATTACAAAGTCGACGAGAAACAAAAGACCGTCGCGCCGAATGATGAAGTCGTCCCGAAGATTGAAAAACTTTTGGGCATCAAAAATCTTTACGCGCCCGAAAATATCGAGTACTCGCACTGCTTCACCGCCGCGCTCCGTGCGAAAGCTTTGATGAAACGTGACCGCGATTATGTTGTCCGCGACGACGAAATTATTATCGTTGACGAATTCACCGGCCGATTGATGACGGGGCGCAGATATTCCGACGGACTTCACCAAGCGATTGAGGCTAAAGAGGGCGTCAAAATTCAGCGCGAATCCCAAACTTTGGCGACGATAACTTTCCAGAATTATTTCCGCATGTACGAAAAACTTGCGGGCATGACAGGTACCGCGAAGACCGAGGAAGATGAATTTCTTAAAATTTACAAGTTGCCCGTCGTGGTTATTCCGACGAACAAGCCCGTTTGCCGCGTCGATCATCCCGACGTTGTTTATAAAAATAAACGTGCGAAATATCGCGCCGTTGCAAATACCGTCGAACAAATTCACGCCAAAGGTCAGCCCGTCTTGATTGGCACAACGTCAATCGAACAGTCGGAAGAACTCAGCGGCTACCTCAAAAAGCGCGGAATTCCTCACAGCGTTTTGAACGCGAAATTTCACGAAAAAGAAGCGCAGATTGTTGCCGACGCCGGACAGCGCGACGCCGTGACTATCGCGACGAACATGGCTGGACGCGGCACGGATATTAAACTTGGCGAAGGCGTGCCCGAACTCGGCGGACTGTTCATTATCGGCACGGAGCGGCATGAATCGCGGCGAATCGATAACCAGTTGCGCGGACGTTCCGGCCGTCAAGGTGACCCCGGCGAATCGAGATTTTATATTTCGCTGGAAGATGATTTAATGCGCCTGTTCGCGTCCGAAGCAATCGCCAAAGTTATGGACAAACTCGGCATGGAGGAAGATGAGCCGATTGAACACACGTTGATAACGCGGTCGATTGAGCACGCGCAAAAGAAAGTTGAGGCGCGCAACTTCGACATCCGCAAGCACGTTTTGGAATATGATGACGTTATGAATCAGCAACGCGAAATCATGTACGGCGAACGTCGCAAAATTCTGCGCGGTGAAAATCTTCGCGACAACATTTCGGGCATGGTCAACCACATTATCAAGCAGGAACTCAATCAATACGCGAACGAAAAACTTTATCCCGAAGAATGGCAACTTGACGAACTGATTAAAGACGCCGAAAAAATTTACGCGCCGCCCGGCAGTTTGCAAGTTTCGGAACTGGAAAAACTCAGCCGCGACGAACTCAAAGAACGTCTGGAAACTTTGGCGGCGGACGTTTACAAACAGCGTGAAGAAATTTTCACTGCGCCCGTCATGCGCGAACTTGAAAAAGTCGTCATGCTCCGAATCGTCGACAACAAATGGATGGAACATCTTGACCATATGGACATGTTGCGCGAAGGAATCAACTTGCGCGCTTACGGACAACGTTCGCCGCTGGTCGAATATAAAATCGAAGCGTTGGCAATGTTCGAGGAAATGGAAGGCGCAATCCAAGATCAAATCGCGTCGACAATGTATCATGTCGCCGTTGTGCAAAATGAAGCCCCGCCGCCTCAAGTCGAACAGCAGCCCGCTCAAGACGCTCAAGACGTTCCATCGGAACAGGCCGTTGACGAACAGCCCGCGCAGGTTGAACAAGCCGACGCCGAATCTACAAAGCCCGCTGAACCGTCAAAACCCGCTGAGACGCCGCAACAGCAACAAATTCGTTCACGGGAAGCCGAAGCCGCCGTTCGTCGCGAACAGGCAAAAGTTGAAGATCGTCTGCAAACTGCGCGAGCTAGTCACGGTGACGAAACTTCACCTGCCGAAAGCAAAAAGCGCGCCAAAACCGCCGACGGCAAAAAAATCGGACGAAATTCCCCGTGTCCCTGCGGTAGCGGCAAAAAATATAAAAATTGTTGCGGACGAAACAGATAGGAGGGATTCATTATGTTTGACATTGCCAAGCGCAACGAACAAGGTCTTTTAGTTTTTGACAAGGAGGCTGTTCGCAATTTCTGCACGGAGAAAGAAAACGCGCTCGACGATGAGTACATGGAAAAATTTCGTGTACTTTTCGACAAGCGTGACAGAGGCGAAATTTCTCAAGAAGAGTATGAACGTTTGGTTGAAGAATTGGACGACGAACACACTGCGGCTTGTGAGCGGCTTTACGACGAAGAATTTGGCAACGCCGCGAACACTGACGCTGAAGATTTTTTGGCACCGCCGATGGTTGCAAACGCCTGAAAGGACACAATCTTGTACGAAATTGTTTTCTATGAAGATCGAAAAGGCAATTCGCCCGTCCGCGATTACACGAATAAACTTGCGCTTGGGAACGACAAAAACAGCCGAGTCAAATTCCAAAAGATACGTTTGAACATTGAATTTTTGGAAGAACAGGGCACTCGCGCCCCCAAAAAATTTGTTAAACATGTTCGCGGCGAAATTTGGGAACTTCGTCCGTTGCGTGACAGGATTTTATTTGCGGCGTGGATTGGCGATTCGTTCGTGTTGCTTCATCAATTTTTGAAGGACACGCAGAAAACTCCGCTCGCCGAAATTGAAAAAGCCGAACGCGAACTTGAAGACTTCAAAGAACGTTTCGGCTGAAAAGTTTTTGTCACGGTTAAAATCAAAGCTTGATGCCCAAGTCCCAAGACGACGGCCAATATTTTTCTGCAATGTCGAGGATTGGCGGAACAAGTTCCTCGACATTTTTTATTTTGACGAGCCGCCAATTTCCTGACGCAGAGTCGAATTTTTTGTCGCCCAAAGTTTTTGCTTCGCTACCGACTTTGACGAATTCCAAAACGAAATTCAGCGAATCAATCATGCGGCCGTATTCGGAATTGTCACCGACCATTTTGACGTTGAGCGTCGCCGTGTTACCCGAAAATTTTTCTTCGCCGAATTCAGCGTGCAAGGCGTCCAAAAGATTTTTCAGCTCTGCGGCAAGAAATTTAATCGGCGTGGCGGAAAAATTTTTCGCGTCCCGAAAACTTCCGTCGAAATAAGCGGCAATGACTTTGTTAATCAAGCCCAAGTGCACGCCGCGAAATTTGTCGTTGTAAAAGCGCAAAATCGTCGCGCCGAACTTGAAGAATAAATCTTTCGGGTAAAGTTCGTGGAACTTCGCGCAGTTTTCGGCAAGCACGTCGGTTGCCTCGTCATAGCCAACATCCATCAGCGGTTTCAAGTCGACAAGTGCGGCAAAAGTTTTTTCGTCGCGAGAATTAATCGCCGCCAAAATTTTTTTCAGTTCATCTGTCGGACTGCTCATAATTTAATCAACTCCGGTTAAAAAATTTCCCGCACCTTGACGACGGGCAACGGGGCTTTTAAAATCAATCAAGACATTACGCATTGCGCATTACGAATTACGCATTGCAGTTCAAGGGGGTGGTTTCATGAACGACGACGATTTCAAAAAAAATCCTGAGCCGACACACAACGAAGGCGATGCGCGTTTTGACGTGACTTCGCTCGACGAGGTCAAGGACGAAAACGGCAACGGAATTTTTCACATGACGCGGCGTTTCAAATGGATTTTAATTTTATCGCTGTTGCTTTTGATTGCCAACGGCGTGTTGATTTGGGCGGTGTACAACGACAAACTCGTCGCGGAGGTTTGGCAACTTTCGCTGTGGTGCGTGTGCGCGATTTTGGCGTTTTATTCCGTCGCGAAAAGATCTTTGGCAACAGTGATTTTGAATTACGTTTTATTTTTCGGCGTGTCGCTGATTCCCGTTTGGTTGAAAGCGCACGAAAATATTCAAGCGACAATCAAATTGTTTTCCGAATGAAGTTGTTATCTACTTTCTTTGACGGCAAAGAAAGTAGCAAAGAAACCGCGCCTGCGCGGCGGGCGAGGAAAGAGTAATCGCGTTGAAATTGGGTTGTCGTAATGCTTTTTGGCCGACGGTATTTGCGTCACGCAAATGCGTCGGCGGAGGCCGTCATCCATGACGGCCTCGAATAACGGCGATAGTAATTTCGTCGAAAAAAAAATTTCCCCGTCGAACGCGGCGGGGATTTTTTTATGGCTCGTAAATTTCTTCGGCCTCTGTGACAAGGCGTCGGATTATTTCTTTGGCGGGCAAAATTTCTTCGATTCGCGGCATGTATTCGCCCGTGAACACCAGCCCCGTTTCAAGGTCGCCCTGCTGTGCTCTGGTCAACGCCCGCACGATACAAAAGTTGTGTTTACAGGCTTTCAGGCACGAGTCGCAAACTTTCGGCGGGACTTTGCCTTCCATGACGCGCTTTGAAAACGGCGTTCGCACGGCTCGTCCCGGCAAACCAACGGGGCTGTTTATCAAAACCACGTCTTCAGGTTGAGACTTCAAATAATATTCTTTGAGACCGGGCGCACCGTTAGCCTCCAAACTTGCCGCAAAACGCGAACCCATCTGCACGCCGTTTGCGCCCATTTTCAAAACTTCTGCAATGTCTCTGCCCGTCAAGACGCCGCCCGCCGCAATGACGGGAATTTTTACTGCGGCACGAATCGGCGCAATCAGTTCGCGGACTGAAGTATCGGTGCCCAAATGTCCGCCCGCTTCTTTGCCTTCAACGACTATCGCCGACGCTCCAAGCTTTTCGGAAATTTTTGCCAGCTTAACGGAGGAAACTATCGGGACAATCGGCGTGCCGGATTCTTTGCCGAGCCCGAAAATATCGCGTGAAAATCCCGCGCCCGCCACGATTAAATCAATGCCCGCGTCGATTGCCGTGCGCACTATTCCGAAAAAGTCACTGGCTGCGACCATTATGTTGATCCCGATTATGCCGTCGGTAAGCGAACGCGCCAATTTTATTTCGTAACGCAATTCCTCGTGCGCCATGCCCGAAGCCGCGATTAAGCCGATTCCGCCTTCAGCCGCGACGGCCGCCGCAAGCCTTGCTGTCGACAAGCGAATTGCCATGCCGCCCTGCACGATTGGGATTTTTGCTGTTTTGGTTCCTATCTTAAGTTCCGGAAGTTTCACGGATAATCCTCTCCTAACACCGCCGTCGAAAATTTTGCTATCAACGGGTCTGCGACACCGTTCGCGCCGAAAATTTTTTTACAAAACCCGTCTTCAAAAAATCCCGCGAAGAACTTTCACCTTCACGGGATTCATTTTGAAACACCGCATATTTCGTATGGCGGCTCGAAAAAAATCATTTCGTGCTTTCGGCTTCGTCGCCCTTTGCGTCCTCTATGTACTTGACAACATCTTCCACGGTTTTGATTTTCTCGGCTTTTTCGTCGGGAATTTCGATATTGAATTCCTCCTCGAAAGCCATGATGAGTTCGACGATGTCGAGAGAGTCTGCACCGAGGTCGTCCACAAAAGTCGAGCTCATTTGAATTTCGTCTTCTTCGACTCCAAGTTGCTCTTTGACAATTTTCTTTACCTGTTCAAACGTTGACACTTACAGTCACCTCCTTTCAGAAACTGCGCGCCTCACATGACAAGACCGCCATTGACCGACAGAACTTGTCCGGTGATATACGCCGCTTGATCCGATACCAAGAACGCCACTGCATTGGCAACGTCTTCGGGGGAACCCATTCGTCCCGCAGGTATCTCTTTGAGCATTACTTCCTTGACTTTTTCGGAGAGCGCAGCCGTCATGTCGGTATCAATGAAACCGGGCGCGACCGCGTTGACCGTTACGCCGCGAGAGGCCAGCTCTCTTGCCGCAGATTTGGTAAGACCGATAATGCCCGCTTTGGCCGCCGCGTAGTTTGCCTGACTCACGTTGCCGCGAAGTGCAACCACGCTTGACATGTTCACGATTCGCCCGTAGCGTTGTTTCATCATGATTTTCGTCACGGCTTTGGTGCAGTTGAACACGCCTTTTAAATTTGTGGCGATAACTTTGTCGAAATCTTCTTCGCTCATCTTCAACAACAGATTGTCGCGGGCAATGCCGGCATTGTTGACCAAAATATCCAGCCTGCCCCACGTGTCGACCGTTTGTTTGATAAGTTCAGTCACGACCTCAAATTTTGCAACGTCGCCCTGCAAAAGAATTGCTTCGGAGCCTGCCGCTTCGATTTCGCTTTTGACTTCTTCCGCTTTGGAAATGTTGCTTGCGAAATTCAGCGCGACTTTTGCTCCGTCTTGAGCCAAGCGCCGAGCCGTTGCCCGTCCGATGCCGCGTGATGCGCCCGTCACGAACGCAATTTTTCCCGACAAAATTTTTTCCGTCGCAAACATCAACCTCTCGCCTCCCGATTGAAGAATATAGCACAAAGATTTTTGCTTGTCTACCATTTTTGCCCGCACTCAAAGTCAATCGCCCGCGTTCCTGAAAATTTTAGCCGTTGTAACCAAGTTCGCGAGCTTTGGCAAAATCGGCTTGAGCTTTGGAGAATTCGCCTTTCATCTGGTAACATTGCCCGCGAACGAAATAAGCCTGCGCGAAATTCGGTCTCAGCTCAATGAATTTATCCATGTCGGAAATTGCGTTGTTCATGTTGCCCGCCGAAATGTAACAAAAAGCGCGATTGTAATAAGCAATGTCAAGTTTCGGATTAAGTTCAATCGCCCGCGTCAAATCCTGCAGACCTTGCGGAACGTTGCCGAGATAACGCAAAGTGCCGCCGCGATTGTTGTAAGCCATTGCGTTATTCGGATTGAGTTCGAGAGCTTTGTTAAAGTCGGCAATCGCCGCGTTAAAATTTTTCATGTTGCCGTAAGTTGCGCCGCGATTGTTGTACGCGTCCGCATTTGTCGGATCAAGTTCAATCGCCTTGTTCAAGTCGGCAAGTGCAAGTTGGGCTTGATTGGTGACGCTGTAAGCCGCGCCGCGTTTGCCGTAAGCGATTGAACTGTTAGGATTGAGTTCGAGAGCCTCACTGCAAAGTTTAATCACGGCGGGGAAGTCATGGGCGAAAAATTTTTTCTGCGCTTCTTCAAGCTTTTGATTCGCTAAAAAAACTTTGTCCTCGATTTCAAATTCCTGCGTAAATTTTTCGCGTTCGCCTTCGCCGTTGATTTTGCCGTCAGCTTTGAGTTGTGCAATTTGCGCCTTGAGATTTTCAATCGTGGCGTTTTGTTCGGCGACGGCTTTTTGAAGTTCTTTATTTTGTGCAACGATGTCGGAACGTTCCTGCGATCCTTTTTCAAGCCACTTGTTCACGTCGTCGGTTTCAATCTGCGCGGTGACAGTTGCACGAATTGCGAAGCCGTTCACGTCGGTAAGCGGCGTCACGTCGTATTTCACGTCCGTAACGCTCATAATGCCGCAGGTGATTGAAACAATTTCGTCGGTGACAAGCTCCATATCTTTCGTCTCGGAATAGCTGTGGATATAAACGCCGGCTTTTTCCTGCGCGTTGCGTTCGGCCTTTTGTTTGGCGCGTTGTTTGGCAATGTCGAGCGTCTCAAATTCGCTCATGATGTATTCGTCGGTGCCCGTATAAGTTTTGAGTTCGGCGTTGACGGTTGAGGTCGTAAATATTAAACCCGCCGTCAGCAACGTCGCAAAAAATTTTTTCACTCCAAACGCCTCCCGAAAAGTTTTAATCATGATAACAGAAAAAATCCCTCGCGACAATGAAACTGCGAAGGATTTAATTTTTTTATTTGGTCGGTCAGCCGCTGTAGCCGAGCGAACGCGCTTTTGCCATATCGGCTTGATAACGCTGATTGTCTCTCAAACGCTGATAGCAGAGCGCACGATTGTAATAGGCGTCCGCGTCGTTGGGATTGAGCTGAATTGCAATGGTGAAGTCATCGGCGGCGGCGCGATAATTTTGCAATTTGATATTCGCCAACGCACGATTGTAGAAAATTTTCTCGTCGGTCGGATTTAAATTGCCGGCTCTGCTCAAATCGGCGACGGCTGCGGGATATTGTCCCAGCTGATAATAAATCGTTCCACGCAACGAATACGCAAGCCCGCTGTTCGAGTTGAGCGCAAGCGCCTCCGTGCAACTGTTCATCGCTTCGTTGAAGTTGCCCGCGTAATAAAATCTCAACGCGTCTTGAAGTTTTTGATTCGCCATGAAATTTTTATCTTCGGCGGCGAATTGCGCGGAAATTTTTTCTTTGTCCTGCGCGGAACCGGCGTTGGCAAGTCGCGCTTTAAGTTCGGCAATTTGTCTGTCCTGTTCTTCGATTGCCTTTTGCAGTTCGCGATTTTGATCGACAAGCTCCGAACGTTCGCCCGCGCCGCGATTGAGCCATTTGGCTATGTCGTCCGTGTCGATTTGCGCTTTGACGGTTGCGCGCACGATGAAAGTTTCGCCGTTTTCAAGCGGTATCATTTCATATTTCGGATTTTCGACCAATTTTAAAATGCCGCCCGTCATTGTGATGATTTCGTCTTTGGTGACCATCATGTTGGAAACTTCGGTTGTCGACTCGACGAAGACGCCCGCTTTTTCAATCGCCATGCGTTCGGCCTTTTGTTTGGCGCGTTGTTTGGCAACGTCAGGCGTCTCGAATTCACTCATGATGTATTCGTCAGTGCCCTCGTAGGTTTGAATTTCGGCGTTGACGGGTGATGCGAAAAGCAAACTCCCCGCTGTCAGAAACGCCGCCAAAAATTTTTTCATGTCAAACGCCTCCGAAAAAGTTTTTTTGACAATATCGCACGTCCGTTAAAATTTGCTTCGCGAAAATTAAAATCAGGCACGGAGCGCGTCAAGCGTCTTGCTTAAACTTTCCATGTCTTCGACGTTGAGACTGCGAATTTTTTTGTCGATACGCCGATTGAATCCGCACAAAGTTTTTCCGGGACCGCATTCGACGAAAGTTTCCGCGCCGAAATTTTTCATTGCGTTGACGCAGGCAATCCACTTGACGGGGTGATCTGCTTGCGCAACAAGATTTTCTTTGATGTCGGCGGCCGAAGTTTCCAAAGTGCCCGTGAAGTTCGCCGCGACGGGAAATGCCGCGTCTTGGAGTTTAACTTTGTCGAGTTCCGCCGCAAGTTTTTGAGCCGCAGGAGCCATAAGCGTCGAGTGGAACGGAGCACTAACCGGCAAGATGACAGATTTTTTCGCGCCAGCCGCTTTGAGTTTTTCGACAGCCGCTTCGACGCCCGCCGTCTTGCCCGCGATAACCGTTTGACCGGGGCAGTTGAAATTGACCGCCTGCACTTCGCCGAGTACGGAAACTTCCGCGCAGATTTGAATAATTGTTTCGTCGTCAAGCCCGATAATCGCCGCCATTGAGCCTTCGCCGACGGGAACGGCCTCTTGCATGAATTTGCCGCGTTTGTGCACCAAAAGAACCGCATCCGAAAATTTTAACGTGCCCGCCGCAACGAGCGCAGAATATTCGCCGAGACTATGACCGCCCGCAATATCCGCTGTGACGCCTTCGGATTTCAAAATTTCGTTGACGATAACGCTGACAACCAAAATCGCCGGTTGCGTGTTTTTAGTTAATTTCAAATCGTCTTCAGAACCCTCGAAACACATTTTGCGAATCGAATAGCCGAGCGCGTCATCAGCTTCGTCGAAAAGTTTCCGTGCCATGTCGAATTTGTCATAAAAATCTTTGCCCATGCCGATAGCCTGCGCGCCCTGTCCGGGGAAAATGAAAGCCGTCTTGTTCATGATAACCGTCTCCCTTCAAAAAGTGAAAAGTGATTGACGATTAGGTTTTTCGTAACCGCCAATCACTTCCCAAAAAATTTTTCATTCGTATTTGCTTTGAACTTTCGTGACGACGGGAGCAATGCCGTTTACGATGTCGTCGATAATTTCTTTGACGGATTTTATGTCGTCGAGCATTCCCGAAATTTGTCCGATCATGACGGAGCCGTTTTCAACGTCGCCTTGATGTGTGGCCTTGTGCAATGCGCCCGTGCCGAGTTTTTCAAGTTCTTCGTTGGACGCGCCCGCCGCTTCCATTTCAAAAAATGTCCGCGTAAGTTTGTTCGCAATGACGCGCACGGGATGACCGAGCGTGCGACCCGTGACGACGGTTGAGCGATCTTTTGCCTTGAGAACGAGATTTTTATAATTCGGGTGAGCAATGCATTCCTTGCTTAAAACGAAACGCGTACCCATTTGAATTGCGCTTGCTCCCAAAGCGAACGCCGCGACAATTCCGCGAGAATCGGCAAAACCGCCCGCCGCGATAACAGGCACGTCCACCGCGTCGACAACCTGCGGGATAAGCGGCATCGTGGAAATTTCGCCGATATGTCCGCCCGATTCGCAACCTTCGGCAATGACCGCGTCCGCGCCGCTTTTGACCAGACGTTTCGCCAGAGCAACGGAAGCCACGACGGGAATAACTTTCGTGCCGATTTCTTTCAACGCGGGAACATATTCGCCGGGGTTGCCCGCGCCCGTCGTGACAACGGGAACTTTTTCGTCAACCATAAGTTGCATAACTTCTTTGACGAAAGGCGACATTAACATAACGTTCACGCCGAAAGGTTTATCAGTCCAACCTTTGCACTTTTGAATTTCTTTGTGCAAAATGTCCGGGGGCATGTGACCCGCGCCGATGAGACCGAGGCCGCCCGCGTTCGATACCGCCGAGGCAAGCTCCGCCGTCCCAATCCACGCCATGCCGCCTTGGAATATCGGGTACTTAATGTTCAGCAACTTACAGATGGCGTTATTTTCAAACATCAATTCTCTCCTCCTCAACGGTTGCTTAATCGGGATTAAATTAAACGAATCTATTACATTTGTCAATCAAAGTTTCAAAGTGCATTGCGAATATGTTCAAAAACTTTTCCGGCGACGTAATTGCACGCCACGCCGATACCCGAACAAATCGCCCGTGCGTCCGATGAGCCGTGACTTATCACGCAACAACCGTTGACGCCCAAAAGAGGCGCGCCGCCGTTTTCGGAAACGTCAAGCCGCTTGTACATGTTGCGGAACGTCGCGGCAAGCAGTTCACCGCCCAAAAGTTTCGCGCCGCCGTTTTCGGTCAATTCTTCCGTCAAAAGTTTCATTATCGTCATCGCAAGACCTTCGCCGAATTTCAAAACGACGTTGCCGACAAAACCGTCACAGATCACCACGTCGAATTTTCCACGCGGGATGTCGCGACCTTCGGCGTTGCCCGCGAAATTTATTGCAGGCAGTTGTTTCAGCAGTTGATGCGTCGCTTTGGCAAGTTCGTCGCCTTTGGTTTCCTCTTCGCCGATATTCAACAGCGCAACCGACGGATTTTTTTTGCCCAAGACGTGTTCGGCGTACAGCGAGCCCATGATTCCGTTTTGCACGAGCGTTTCGGGTTTGCTGTCGACGTTCGCGCCGCTGTCGAGTAAAAGTGTCGTGCCGTGTGGCGTTGGTATCGGCGTTGCTATCGCGGGACGATGAATCCCTTTGATTCGCCGCAAAATCAGTTGTGCCGCCGCGACCGCCGCGCCCGTCGAGCCGGCAGAAAGTACCGCGTCACATTCGCCGTCTTTAACAAGTTTCGTCGCCACGACGATTGACGAATCTTTTTTGCATCTCACGGCGTCTGCGGGGTGTTCGCTCATTTCCACGACTTCGCCCGCGTGTTTTATCGTTATCGGAAGTTTTTCGCCGCCCGTTGAAATGTCGAGCGTCTCTCGGATTTTATTTTCGTCACCGACCAAAACCACTTCGCACGGAAATTTTTTTACCGCAAGCACCGCGCCTTTGATTATTTCCGACGGAGCTTTGTCACCGCCCATTGCGTCGACTGCAATTTTCACTGTCCCCGCTCCTCAAAAAAATGTATTCACAAAAAAACGGGCAGGTTGTCAATGCCTGCCCAAATTGTTTCCGTATCCTCAAGCCGTTTCAATGACTTCTTTGCCGTCATAGTAACCGCATTCCAGGCACACATGGTGTGGGAGTTTAGGTTCATGGCATCTCGGACATTTTACATAGTTCGGAGCTTCCAATTTCCAATTCGCACGCCGTCTGTCGCGTCTGGATTTGCTCAATTTCCTTTTCGGTGCCGCCACGGTTCACACCTCCTCAATCGAACTTGAAATCTTTCAACACCGCAAGTTTCGGGTTGATAACCGCCTTGTCGCAACCGCACTCGCCGTCATTTAAATTTGCGCCGCAAACGGGACAAAGTCCCTTGCAATCTGCTTTGCAAAGATTTTTCATCGGGCGGGACAAAAGTAATTCGTCTCGCAAAAGTTCGGTAACATCAATCAAATCGTCAATCACCGCCGACTTGTCAAACTCTTCGGCGAACTTGCTTGAAATTTTTTCCGTCGCTTGAGTCAAACATCTGTCGCAGGTGAAATTTCTTTGACATTCAATGCGCCCGCGAACGACGAAACAACTGCCGACATCTGCGACCTCGCCGAAGACTTTCACGTCGCCCGAAAATTCGTCGTCCGCAAAATCTTCGCCGAAAAGTTTTTCCGTCGTCGCGCCGAACTCAAAAGGCAAAATACCGCCCTTTGTCGTTTGCACGTGTGGCATTTTACAACACCGCCCCTTTTGTGTCAAGAATTGCTTGCGGCTCAAGCAACATCTCCAGCGAATCAAAAATGTCGTCGGGGATAAAGCTTAAAATATTTTTCGCGAAAGGTTCCGTGTGATTCATCAAGCTCAAAAAACAGCCCGTGAATAAAGACAGATTTTTCTTGTCGGCTAAATTTTGTTGCTCCGCCATAAAAATCATCAACTCGAAAATTTTATACGTTACAACAAAGAGACCGAAATTTTTTGCGATGCCGATATCATATCGCCACGGGTAACAGTTCACGAACAGTTCATTGACAAGAAAATTTTCCAGTAACAACGCCCGTCGCGCCTCAAAATTTTTTCGCGTTTCAGCAAGTCGCTCGTAATTGACGTCGAACTTTTCAACGGAAATTTGCCCCTTCGCATTGAAATCAATGCCGAACGTTTCGGAAACCATTTCGAAAATTCTTTTGTGGTTTCCAAAATCAAAATCGGCGTAAAGAGATCTAAAAATCTTCAACATCAGCGAGGAAAATTTTTTCGCGTCGAAGTGAACGCTTGCCGACATGCGCGGGGCTTGTTCCGACAAAAATTTTTTCGACTCGTAAGCGGCGATTAATTTCGTCAAAGCTTCGTCGTCGGAAGGTTCTATTTCGTCGAGCCTGTCCATGAAAAATCCCAGCACGATTAATCTTTGGTCGATTGTCAGCGTGCGTTCCTGCAAAATTGAAATCATCGCGATTTGAAGTTCAAGCATGTGAGCGGCGAATTTTTGTCCCGCGTAAACCGGACTGATTTTTAATTTCCCGCCGCGTGAATGAACTTGTTCGGAAACTTCGACGAACTCAAATTTTATCGGCTCGTCACGGAACAAAATCAATTCAGCGGCAAGCGGACAGCTCATCACCAGCGAACGTTCCAAAAATTGTCCGAAATCAAGCGTGCGCCGCGGATATGTCACACATGTTTCCGGCAAAAAGATTTCTCCGCATTCGAGTTGCAGACGGCACAATTTTTTTTCGGTCAGGAACGGGCACGGTCTTTCCTTGACGAAATAATTTCCCGTGTCGGCGTTGTAATCGAAACAAGCAGTTATCTTGCGTGACTTTTCGGCAGGCTGAATTTGCTCGTATCGCTTGAAAGTTTCCTCGTCGACATCAATGAACCAAGGTTTTTCGCAACAGTTGTCGCCGCATTTGGAACTGTCGCAAACAAATTCGTTGACATATTCGGGCTGAAAGTAAAGATATTTTTTCATCAGATTAATTCGTCGGCAATCATGCGTTCGGCGATTTGCAACGCGTTGAGTGCCGCGCCTTTGCGAATTTGGTCACCGCAAACCCAAATATTCAAGCCGTGTTCAATGGAAAAATCTTTGCGAATTCTGCCGACTTCAACTGCGTCTTTGCCGGAAGTCAAAAGCGGCTGAGGATAAATCATTTCGGCGGGATTGTCGCGCACGATGACGCCGGGGAAATTTTCCAAAGCTTTGCGGGCGTCGTCGACCGAAACTTCATCTTCAAACTCAATGTTGACGCTTTCGGCGTGACTGCGATAAACGGGCACGCGAATTGTCGTAGCCGTAACTTTCAACGCGTCGTCTTCCATGATTTTTTTCGTCTCGTCGACCATTTTCATTTCTTCTTTGGTGTAAAGATTGTCCATGAAAATATCGATTTGCGGCAGGAGATTCGAGGCGATTTGGTAATGCTTGTCGAGTTTGGCGACGGGCAAAACTTTCGCCGTGACTTCTTCGCCGCGTGCCAGTGCTTCAAGTTGCGCTTTAAGTTCGTCCATGCCTTCACGTCCCGCGCCCGAAACTGCCTGATACGTCGACACGACAACGCGCTTGATTTTTGACAGATTGTAAAGCGGCTTGAGTGCCATAACCATGATTATCGTTGAGCAATTCGGGTTCGCGATAATTCCTTTGTGGCGACGAATTGCCTGCGGGTTGACTTCCGGCACGACGAGCGGGACTTCCGGATCCATGCGGAAGTTCGACGAATTGTCAATGACGACCGCGCCCGATTTCACTGCCGCCGGTGCGAAAAGTTTGCTTGCCGCGCCGCCCGCGAACAGTGCGAATTTCACGCCGTCGAAAGATTTTTCCGTTGTTTCTTCGACAGTGTATTCTTTGCCCATGAAATTTATTTTTTTGCCCGCCGAACGCGACGACGCCAAAAGTTTCAGCTCGCCGAACGGAAAGTTGCGCTCCTCGATGAGTTTCAAAAATTCTTGACCGACTGCGCCCGTTGCGCCGACGATCGCCGTATTGAATTGTTTCACTAAAATTTCCTCCCAGAATTAATTTGTCGGCAAAGTTGCCTGCAAATCCTATCACAGCAAATTTATTAAATCAACACCGCCCGCGCCGCGAAGCTTTTAGAATGTTTGCGTTTTCGGGCAACGTCTGCTATATTTTTTGGCAAACAAAATTCGTGAGGGAAACTTTCATGGCAAAAGTGAGACTGTCTTCCGCCGAAAAATTTTTTACGGGAGGTAATTAAATTGTCGATTGAACGCGTGAGAAAATTTTTTGAGGATATTGGCGAGCCTGAACGCGTCATAGAGTTTGAAGAATCCACCGCCACAAGCGAACTTGCCGCGCAGGCTCTCGGTTGCGAAGTCGGGCGCATTGCCAAAACAATTTCGGTTTTCGTGGACAAAAAGCCCGCCTTGATTTTGATTTCGGGCGACATGAAGATTGACAATAAAAAATTCAAGGCGCAATTCAAATGCCGCCCGCAGATGATTCCCGTTGCCGACGTGGAAAATTTAATCGGGCACGCTGTCGGCGGAGTTTGTCCCTTTGCCGTCAATGAAGGCGTCCCGATTTATTTTGACGCGTCCTTGAATCGTTTCGACGTGATTTATCCCGCTGCGGGCAACGACAAAAGTTGTGCGCGTTTCAAAATCGACGAACTTGACCGTTACATAAAATTTGCGGGGCGCGTCGACATTTCCAAACCGAAATGAGGTGCCTACATGATTTTTAAAAAATTTTTCGCGGGGTTTGTTGCGTCGACGATAATTTTCGCAGGCTCCCCGACTTTTGCGCAATACGAGGACGACGGCGAAACAATTACTGAAGTCCCGACAGAAATTTATATGTGGGTTCAATCCACGCCGCGAGCAAATTACTGGTTCAACCACCGCAACTCCGGCTATCGCGTCAAGGAAGATGGCACGCTTGACTTGTACACGCTTATGATTCCGACCGTGATGATGTACGACAATGTTCAGATTCAAGACGTGATTCAAAAGCGCAAGTGGCGGCAACTTTCCTTGGACGGCTATCAAAGACTTGCAGGCCGCGCAGATTATTTGAAATTCGATTTGCGTAACATGACCGTTCAAGTTGTCGAGCGCGTTGACTTGGATGACACGTGGGCACCGCTTGACAAAGACACGAGCGGCGAGCCTGTTAAGTTGAGCGACATTCCCGTTAAAGATGTGCGCTATAATTTTTATCGGACGATTTTGGAATGGGCACGCGCACACAACGATTTAATTATCGCACGTTCTCGCGGCAAGCTCAGCGAAGAGGACGGCAACCTTTTGATTAATGAAGTCCCGATAAATAAAATTTTCATTCCGCCCGCCGAAGGACAATCTTACAATCCGCCCGAAAATGTTGATCCGACGCCCGACGAATAAAAAAATCTTGGCAGCAAAATTTTTCGGTGGTAAACTACAAAATACTGCGGAGTGGTGTCCGAGAGGTTGAAGGTGCAGCACTGGAAATGCTGTGTGGGCTAACACCCACCGGGGGTTCGAATCCCCCCTACTCCGCCATAAGATTTTTTTCAGCTGTGAGCGCAGGGTTTGACTTCACCGGACAACGGACGCTGATTGTGTTTACCCAGGCTATACAGAGCAAGTAATGCTTACGCAGTGTTCAGCTTCGGCTATGAAGGTCGAGCCTTGCGCTGACAGCTGAAATAAAAAAATTCCCCGTTAAAACGGCGGGGATTTTTTGTTGCTTGAAGTTGACGCGGCGAACGCACTTCGATAAAATTCCGCGCAGAAAATCTTTCGGAGGAAAATTTAATGTCTCAACAAGATGCACTTTACAGCCGCGCCCGCCCGAAAACTTTATCGCAGTTAATCGGGCAAGAACATATCGCAAACGCATTGGCGCAGGCAATTTCCAAAGACAAACTTTCGCACGCTTATCTTTTGGTCGGCACACGCGGCACGGGCAAAACTTCCACGGCGCGACTTTTGGCTAAGGCAATGAACTGCGAAACCGTTCGCGAAGCACAAAAATCCGGGCGTTTGCTCGACAAAAAAGAAATTCCCTGCAACAACTGCGCCGCTTGCAAAAATTTCAGTTCGTCGCCCGACAACAACGAATTCGACGCCGCGTCAAATCGTTCGGTTGATGACATGAATCGGTTGCTGTCGTCCGCTTACTTCGCGCCGCTCGTGTCGCACAAAAAAACTTACATAATCGACGAAGTGCACATGCTCTCCACCGAAGCGATTAACTCAATTTTGAAAGTCATTGAGGAGCCGCCGCCGCACGTGGCATTTCTTTTGGCGACGACGGAAATAAATAAAGTTCCGATGACAATTCGATCGCGCTGTCAAGTTTTGAATTTCCGATTGATACCGACGGACACCGCTTGGCCGTATCTGCGGAAAATCGCTTATCGATTGGGAACGAACTTGCACGAAGACGCGGCGAAAAAAATTGCACGACTGGCGGCAGGTTCAATGCGCGACGCCTTGACTTACCTTGATCAGTGCAATTCCGGCGTCAACGAAGAAATTTCGCTCACCGACGTGGATAACATGCTAGGTTTGGTTTCCGACGAAAAACTTGACAAAGTAATTTCAGCCGTGCGCGCCCGCGACAGAAAAGAAACTGCGGCGGCGATAACTTCGGCGTTCAGTTCGGGCTTAGCGGCAAACACAATCGCCGAATCGCTGATAACTCGTCTGCGCGATATGGAATTTGCACGACTCGAAAAAGACACGGAAATTTTTTCGGAGCTGGACAACTTTATCGACGCGCTCAGAAAAGCAATCAGCGAAATGTACGGTTCGGGTATTCCCGATATAATTTTGGAAATGACGCTGTTGAAACTCGCCGAGCCGTTGCAAACTTTTGCGCCGATTCAAATGCCTACACAAGCCGTACAAACTTCCGCGCCCGTCGCCAATCTTGACGCGGGGAAAAAATTTTTCTATGATGTTGCAAACAAATTCGGCAGTCAAGAAGACGGGCTCAGCGGCATTGTCGATAAAGCGATTGTCGTGAATTTTTCGGGCAACACGATAACTGTTGGCTTTAAATCCCCGACTTTGGCAAGTATGTTCGAGAAAAATTATTTGGCGAAATTCGAGCAAGCTCTCGGCGAAGAGGCGGGACACCCGATAAAAATTTCCGTCATGTTCGATAAAAATTTGCCCGCGCCGATTTTGGAACGGGTCGACGAACCCGAACGCAGCGTTTTGGAAGGCGCAATGAATTTCTTCGGTGCCTCCGACGCCAAAAAAGTTTAACGTTAGGAGAGATTGTAAATGGCACAACAAGGCGGCTTCGACTTGAATGCGATTCTGCGTCAAGCTCAGGCATTGCAAAAAACTTTCGAGGAGAACAAAGCTAAAATCAAACAAGAACTTGCTTCGGCACAAGTCGGCGGCGGAATGGTTATGGCAACCGTCGACGGCGAAAAAGTTGTTAAGTCGATTAAAATCGCGCCCGAACTCGTCAAAGACGGCGATGTCAGTGCGATTGAAGATTTGGTAGTCAGCGCGGTCAACGCCGCCAACGCCGAAATGGACAAAAAAATTTCGTCGAACATGTCAAACTTTGCAGGCAACGCGCTCGGCGGTCTTGCCGGTCTTGGCGGAAATTTGGGCAACATGGGCGATCTGTTGGGAAAATTCCTCGGCGGCGGCAACACGCCCAAATAATTCGAAACTTCACACGAAAATTTATACGGAAAATTTTTATGAGTTCAAAAGCTATGGCGGCTCTCGTCGAGTCGCTGATGAAATTGCCGGGCGTCGGTGCGAAAACTGCCGCTCGGCTCGCTTATCATATCGTCGAAATGAAACCCGATGACGTGGAAAATCTTGCGGCGGCAATTCGCTCCGTCAAAAACGATACGCACGCTTGCGAAATTTGTTTCAACACGATTGACGCGGAAAAAAATATCTGCGACATTTGCGCTTCCGACAAACGCGACGGCAAAATTGTCTGCGTCGTCAAAGATGATAAAGATTTGGACGCGATTGAACGCACCGGCTCTTTCGACGGAAAATATCACGTGACGGGCGGGCTGATTTCTCCGTTGGCTGGCGTGTCGCAAAATGATATTCACTTGCGCGAACTTATCAAGCGCGTTCGTGACGAAGACATTCAAGAAATTATTGTGGCGTTCGAGCCGACGGTTGAAGGCGACGCGACTGCGCTGTTGATTGCCAAATTGCTCAATCCCGCCGGCGTCAAAGTCACCAAACCTGCGCGGGGCATGGCAGTCGGTGCGGACTTTTCGGGAACCGATAATTTGACAATCGCCAAAGCGTTGGAAAATCGAATACCGGTATAAAATTTTTTCCGCTCAAACGGGCGGATTTTTTTTCGAGGTGACGAAATGATTGTTCGACAGACGACGAAAGCACTGCTCGCCGAATCGCTGAAAGAGTTGGCACAGTTCAAGCCCGTCGACAAAATCACGGTTAAGGAGCTTGCGAAAAATTGCGGACTGACTGCGCCGACGTTTTACAATAATTTTCGCGATAAGTACGAGTTGATGGCGTGGATTTACAATCAAAAAGTCGAAGAGTCGTTGGAAAATTTCGGGCGCGGCGATTCTTTTGAAGATGTCATTTGCAAATGGATGGAAATTATTCTTGAGGACAAAAATTTTTATTTGAACCTGTTGAAAAACGCCGTCGGGCAAAATTCTTTTCGCTACGCCACGAACGATCACGCGATAAATTTAATCGCCGAACGGATAAAAACGCGGCACGATCTGCGCGAACTCCCGCCGAATATTTTTTTCTGCCTGAAATTTTTTATGCGCGGCGTCTCGGAACTCGTCAACGATTGGGCTTTGAGTAATTGCGTTTGTTCGCCGCGAGAGATGGCAAAATTTTTTATCGAAGCGATGCCCGCGCCGCTCAAGCCGTTGCTTTAACGAATTTGATTTTTTGTAAATCCGCTTTACTCGTGCGCCGCTTTGAAAATTGAATTTTACGCGGCGGCCTTTGGTAAACTGCAAGAAAAATTTTCGGAGGCGATTTTCATGCCGATGGTCAAAGATTATCTTTACAACAAATTTAAGCACGGCATCGAGAGCGGAAAATTTCAATACGGCGTCGGTCAAGAAACGACTTCAGCGGAAGTCGCGGAAATTCTTGCCACGTCGAATTATGATTGGCTGTTCGTCGACGGCGAACACGGCGGCCATACCGTCACGACGATTTTGGACATTGCGCGGGCAATCGCTGCTTACGACATGACGCCCGTCGTCAGAATTCCTCAAGCCGGCACGGGAATTATCAAACAGTTGCTTGACGGCGGAATTCAAAATATCATCATTCCGAAAGTCGAGACGGGCGAGGAAACCGAATCGATTATGTACTGGGCGAGTTACGCGCCGCGTGGCAATCGCGGATTCGGTGCGTCGGCCGTTCGTGCGGGACGTTTCAATCGTCATCCCGATTATCTTGATCGCAACGTCGAAGAAATTTGCATCCTGCCGCAGATTGAAAGCGTGCGCGGTTACGAAAATTTGGAAGCGATAACCAACACGCCCGGTGTCGGCGGAATTTTCCTCGGCCCGATTGATTTGGCTGTCGACATGGGACACGGACTGAATATTTTTCATCCCGAAGTTGAAGCGGCAATGGACGACATGATTAAACGCATTCGCAAGCTCGGCAAACCCGTCGGCACAATCGCTTTGACGCCCGAACAGGCAAAACGTTTCGTCGATTTGGGCGTGAGTTTCCTTGCGCTCGGCGGCGACACGGGCTTTTTGACGACGGCGGCCGACAACACGCTTGACACGTACAAAAAAGCTCTCAACTGCTGAATTGGAGGTTGCATCATGAAAAAAGTTGTTATCGTCTGCGGACATCCCGATTTGAAAATTTCTTTGGCGAACAAAACGATTCTGGACGAAATCGCCGCGAAGTGCCCGCAAGTCGAAATTCGCAAGCTCAGCGAACTTTATCCCGACTGCAAAATCGACATCAAAGCGGAACAGGCCGCGCTCGAACAAGCCGACGTTGTCGTTTTCCAATTCCCGATGAACTGGTACGGCGTGCCGGGTATTTTCAAGCTCTACATTGATACAGTCATGGAACACGGCTGGGCTTACGGCTCGACGGGCACCGCGTTGGCAGGAAAATCTTTCGTCATTTCGTTGACGACGGGCGTTCCCGAAGCGGCTTACTCGAAGGACGGCTTTGTCGGTCGCACCGTTGAAGAACTCATGTTCCCGCTCGTCAAGTTCGCCGAAATGACCAAGCTCGATTGCAAGAAAATTTTCTGTAGCGGCGGCATGATGTGCGTGCCCGGCGTCACCACCGACGAACAAAAAGCCGCGCTCGTCGACAAAGCGAAGAAACACGCCGACGACCTTGTCGAGTGTTTGAAAGCTTTGTGAGGTGATAAATTTGTTCCCCGACATCATAAAAAAAGTTCCCGTGCGCGATTACGGGCTTGACGGTTTGGAAGTTCACGTCGACCACACGCCGATTGGTACGGTTTATTTCGTCACTGCGGAAAAAGAAGTTGTCTTCCCCGAACACAGCCACGCCGCGCAGTGGACGATTGTCGTAACCGGCTCGTGCACCTTCACGGCGAACGGCGAAACGAAAGTTTACAACGCGGGCGAAACTTATTTCATTCCCGCAGGCTTGAAACATCAAATTACTTTGCACGCGGGCTATTCCGAAGTCGATTACGTCGACGACCCGCGTGACGGTGAACCTGACGAAAAGATTTTTTGCGGAGGGAATTCAATGGACAACAAAGTTATTTGCGGACTTCAAACGATTGTTACCGAACTTTCACAACAGGCGGACGGTCATTTGATTCACGCACGCATTTTCGCAAGTCAAGGTTTGACGAAACTCGCCAAACAGTACGAGGAACACGCCACGGAAGAACGCGGCTATGTCGTCAAATGCATCGACCGCTTGATTGATTTGGGTTGCGAAGTCAAACTCGAAGACAAAAAATCTGCGCCCGTTTGCAAAGACGCCGTCGAATATCTCAAGCACGACTTTCAGCTTTCCAAAAACGGACTTGCTTGGCTCAAGGAAATTGTTTGTGCCGCGCAGGAAGATCCGACGACGTTTGGCATTTTGCGTGATTATTACGTCGACGAGGAACGCGACATGTATTGGGCGGAACAACAGCTTGCGTTGATTGAACTTATCGGCAAGCAGAATTGGTTCGTTCAACAGCTTTAATCTGCGCGACGACAAAAAATTTTTTACCCGTTGCAAAATTTTCTGTGACGGGTTATTTTGTAAGGGTATTAATTTTTTAGGAGAGTGATTCGTATGAGCAACGAATTCAAAAGTCTGCACGGTTTGACGAAGGGCACCGAACTTGAACCGATGATGGCGGCACTGGCTCAAGGCGAAGCGAACGGCGTCATGATGTATTACGCGCTGGCTCGTTTGGCGAAGGAGCAGGGACTTGACGACGCGGCTGAAACTTTCATCGAGGCGGCGAATCAAGAGGCCGTGCACGCGGGATTTTACGCGGTCTTGAACGGCAAATATCCGAAAGATTTTTGGGCGTTGGTTGCGGGCGTCAAATGTGCCGAAATCAAAGGCGAAGCAAGCGTCAAAGCGTTGGCGGATAAAGTTCGTGCGGCGGGACTGACTGCGGCGGCGGATGAAATGGAAATTTTCGCCAAGCAGGAAGGTCATCACGGCGTAATTCTCGGCGAAATTTTGGACAAGTACGCGCCGAAAAATCCGACTCCCGCGCAGAAAACTTTCGTCTGCAAAGTTTGCGGCTATGAACATGTCGGCGACGCTCCGCCCGAAAAATGTCCGTTGTGCGGTCAACCGTCAACTGCGTTCACGGAAAAAGTTCAGCCCGCGCAGAAAACTTTCGTGTGTTCTGTTTGCGGCTACGAGCATGTCGGCGACGTTCCGCCTGAAAAATGTCCCGTTTGCGGTCAACCGTCGACTGCCTTCACGGAAAAAGTCTGATGAATCGACGCGAGTTTATCAAGACGGCGGGCGTATTGACGCTCGGATTGATGCTTGACGATAAAAATTTAACGGAGGCTAAAACTACAATGAAAATTTCTGCGGTTAAACTTTTTGACGGCGGCTTTATGATGAAGTCGTTCGCGTGCGGCGGCGGTTTGCCGGAAGGTTCCGTTGTCGAGGAAAAACTTCGTTCGAGTCTGCAAAATTACGTTATTGACACGGGCGATGAAGTTATTTTGGTCGACACGGGCTTTCCGGCGGAAGAAACTTTTCCCGTGACAAAAGATTCCATGATAACTTTCGGCGACAAAGTTGCGGATTACGTCGACGCGCTCAAGGCAGCGGGTTATGCACCCGAACAAGTTTCAAAAATTCTCATCACCCACAAACATCCAGACCATACGGGCGAATTGCGGCACTTCCCGAACGCCAAAATTTTTATTTCGCGAATCGAAGCCGACGACATGAAGTTGACGGGCGATAACGTCGTTCGCGTGGACTTCACCGACGGTGCTTACAAAAATTTCGACGCCTGCCAAAAAATTGCCGACGGAGTTTATTACATCTTCGCGCCCGGGCATACGAAGGGAAATTCTATCGTCATCGTTGAAGACGGCGAAAAATTCTACATGATTCACGGCGACGTGACTTACACCGACGAGGCACTTTTGGAAAATAAACTTTCGGTCGTGTTTGAGGACTTGCCCGCCGCCCGCGACACGCTGTCCAAAGTTCGCAACTTTATCAACGAAAATCCTACGGTTTATTTGTCGACGCACACGCCGCTCGGTTACGAAAATCTTGCCGTGCAAAAAATCATGAAGTTGCCGAAAGTTGACGACGCGCCCGTTGCCGAAGTCGACGACACTCCGAAAGAAACGAACGGCACGGTTTGGGTTTGCTCCGTTTGCGGCTATGAACACGTCGGCGACGCTCCGCCCGAAAAATGTCCGCGTTGCAAGCAACCCGCTTCTGCGTTCCGAAAAAAATAAATCGCAACGAAAACATTTTTTGCCCCGTCAATTTGTCGACGGGGATTTTTTGTTGTGCAAAATATTTCCAAAGTTGCCGCCTTGAAAAGAGGTTGTTCCTGTTATATAATCGCATAAAATTTTCAATCAATTTTTTCGCAAGGGGGATCTGAAATGATTTACACCGTAACCTTTAATCCCGCGATTGATTACATCATTCGTCTCGACAAACTCACGACGGGCGCGATTAACCGCGTGACTTACGAACAAGTTCTCGGCGGCGGCAAGGGCGTCAACGTCTCAATCGTGCTGGGCAACCTCGGTCACAAATCCACGGCGACGGGTTTTCTCGCGGGCTTCACGGGCGACGAGATTGTTCGTCAGTTGCGCGAATTCAACGCGGCGGATGATTTCGTCAAACTCGACGAAGGTTTTTCGCGCATCAACGTCAAAATCAAAGCTGAAATCGGCGGCGAAACTGAAATCAACGGTCAAGGTCCGAAAATCAGCGAGGCAAAACGTGAAGAACTCTTTGCGAAACTCGAAAAGCTCGGCGAAAACGACACGTTGATTCTGTCCGGCTCAATCCCCAAAACGCTCCCCGATGACATGTACGAACAAACTCTTTCGCGCATTCAAGGCAAAGGCATTCGCTTTGTCGTCGACGCGGAAAAAGGTCTCCTCCTTAAAGTCTTGAAATTTAATCCGTGGCTCATCAAACCGAACAATCACGAACTCGGCGACATGTTCGGCGTCAAACTCAAGACTGACGAAGAAATTGTCGAGTACGCCAAAAAGTTGCAGGAAAAAGGTGCGCGCAACGTTTTGATTTCCATGGCGGGCGACGGCGCAATTTTCGTCCCCGAAGGCGGCGAAAAATTCTTTAAATCCGAAGCTCCGAAAGGCACGCTCGTTAATTCTGTCGGCGCGGGCGATTCGATGGTCGCGGGCTTTGTCGCGGGCTACATTGAAAGCAACGGCGATTACGAAAAAGCTTTCCGCATGGGACTTTGCACCGGCTCGGCGTCGGCGTTTTCCGAAAATCTTGCCACCCGCGAAGAAGTCGAAGCTCTGTTGAAAACAATCTGATTTCCGCCGAATCAATCAGAAATTAGGAATGGGGAATTAATTTCGTCAATCATTCCTAATTCCTAATTCCTAATTCCACATTCCTAATTGACCGAAAGGCGGTGTTTCCAATGAAAATAACAAATTTTATCTCGAAAAAATCAATCGCGCTCAATGTGCACCCGTCAAGCAAAAACGAAGCCATTGACATGTTGATTGATTTGCTCATGACGGCGGGCACGATTCGCGACAAGGCACTTGTCAAAAAAGACATCCTCAAACGCGAAGCCCAAGGCTCCACCGGTCTTGCGAACGGGTTAGCCACTCCGCACGCTCAAAACAATTCCGTCAAAAAGCCGTCAATCTCGATGATCACTGTGCCAGAAGGCGTCGAATTCAATTCGCTCGACGGCAAACCTGCGCGCCTGTTAATGTTGTTCGCCGCGCCCGAAAAGGCCACCGACGAAGCAATGACGAACATGGGACGCCTTGCGGTTTTGCTCATGGACGAAACTTTCAAGGAAGCTTTAATCAACGCGTCGACGCCCGCAGAAGTTATCAAGATTATCGACGACAAGGAAGCCGAACGCTCCAAAAACGAAACGCCCGAACCCGACGTTGCCGCACACACGAAAATTATTGCCGTTACAGCTTGCCCGACGGGAATTTCTTCGTCGTTCATGGCTCGCGAAGCTCTCAAGCAAACTGCGGAAAAATTGGGCTTGAACATTCGCGTTGAAGTTCACGGCGCGGCGGGCGTCTATCACGCACTCAGCGACGAGGAAATTAAAAATGCCGATTACGTCATTATCGCGGCAAGCAAACGAATTCCCATGTCGCGCTTTGACGGCAAGTTGATGATTACCACGTCTGTCGGCACGGGCATTCGCAAGCCCGAACAACTTTTCAACCGAATCAAGGCGGGACAGGCGCAACCTTTCCACGCAACCGAAGACGACGAAACTTTGGGCGAAAAAATCTTCAACAAAATTAAAAGCATCTTTTCATGAATTAAGGTCAGCTCGAAACTTTCGGCAAGTTTCTTTCGATTCAACAAGGAGGTTGATTATCATGACCGAATTCAAATTCGCGACGATTTTTCGGGTTGTCGTCTTGACGTTGCTGTTTTTCGCGGCCGCGCAGGTTACGACATTCGCGGAGATGAAAAGTTTCACCGTAGTCAATCAAACGAGACGCACAATCGAAGCGATTTACGCGGTTGCCGCAGACGAAAATTCAAAGCCTTACGAAAAAAATCTGCTTAAAGCTCCGCTCAAGCACAACAAGTCCGTCGAGTCCGAATACAACGCGGATTATCGCTACTACAACTTGACCGTGTTTTTCGAGGACGGCGAAGTTGCTTTTTGGGACGCGGTTGACTGCAAAAAAGCGCATAAGTTGACGGTTTACAAGGACGGCAAAGGTTACAACGTCGACACGGATTGACGACTGCAACGGGAGGTTTATTGTGATTCGATTCAGTTTTGTAAGAACGTTCGTTTTGACGGCGTTGATTATCGCGGCAGCGCAAACTTCGGCGTTCGCGGAGAATTCCGAGCGGCTTGAAATTGTCAATCAAACGGGGCAAGATATTAAATCTTACTATCTCGTTCAAGCAGGTTATCCGAAATGGGGCAAGGACAGAGTCGGCGGTAAACTGTTCCAAAACGGTCAAACCAGAATCTTCATGTACGACCCGCAATTTCGATACTTCAAGCTCAAGATAGTTTTTGAAAACGGACGTTCGGTTGCTTGGGAGAACGACAAAAAAATCGATATGTTGGACGCGTGGAGGCTTACGCTTTACAAATCCAATGACGGCAAATACAGATACGCCAAAAATTCTCGCGGATAAAATCTTATCAAAGTCAACGGTCGGCAAAATTTTTATTCGCCGATTGAATAACCCGTCGACTTCGGTCGGCGGCAGAAATCATTCATTTATTTGCAGTAAGGAGAAGTGCACTATGAGAGTTACCGATCTGCTCAAAAATGCGAGCATTGATCTCGGTGCCCAAGTCAAGGACAAGCAAGACGCCATTTCGCATCTTGTTGACTTGATGGACAAGGGCGGCAACCTCAAGGACAAGGCGCAATACAAAAAAGACGTTCTTGCCCGCGAAGCGTCCGGCACCACCGGTCTCGGCGACGGTATCGCAACGCCGCACGCCAAATCAGCCGGCGTTAAAGAACCCGGTCTGGCCGCAATGACAATCCCCGACGGCATTGACTTCGAGTCAATGGACGGCAACCCTGCGCGGTTGTTTTTCGCGATTGCGGCTCCCGACGGCGGCAACGACGATCACTTGATGATTCTGTCGAAACTCGCCACGATGGTTATGGATCCCGATTTCAAGGAAGCTTTGATTAAAGCGTCCACGAAAGAAGAATTCCTCAAGATTATCGACGACAAGGAAGACGGCAAATTCCAAGCTCCCGCAAGCTCGTCAAGTGCTCCCGTTTCAACTTCCGACCACATTCAGATTTTGGCAGTCACGGCTTGCCCGACAGGTATCGCGCATACCTTCATGGCGGCGGAAAGTTTGGAGCAACACGCCAAAAAGCGCGGCATTTCGATTAAAGTCGAGACAAACGGCTCCGGCGGCGCGAAAAATGTTTTGACGGCGGACGAAATTGCTAAAGCTGACGGCATTATCGTTGCGGCGGACAAAAACGTTGCAATGGCTCGTTTCGACGGCAAACACGTCGTCATTACGAAAGTTGCCGACGGCATCAACAAGGCGGACGAATTGATTGACCGTGCGTTGAGCGGCTCGGCTCCGATTTACCACGCGAAAGCCGGCGAATCTGCGGGCGACGCAGGCGGCGGCGGTGGCGAAAACGAAAGTATCGGTCGTCAAGTTTACAAACACTTGATGAACGGCGTCAGTCACATGTTGCCTTTCGTTGTCGGCGGCGGTATCTTAATCGCAATTTCGTTCCTGCTTGACGATTATTCTATCGACCCGTCCAACTTCGGTAAAAACACTCCCGTCGCGGAATTCTTTAACAAAGTCGGCGGCGCGTCTTTCGGTTTCATGTTGCCCGTTCTCTCAGGATTTATCGCAATGTCAATTGCAGATCGTCCGGGTTTGGCGGCGGGCTTTGTCGGCGGTGCGCTTTCCGGTGCAAACGGTTCCGGCTTCCTTGGCGCGTTGGTTGCAGGTTTTCTCGCGGGCTTTATCGTCAACTGGCTTAAAAAAGCTTTGCAAGTTCTTCCGCCCGCGTTGGAAGGAACAAAACCAATTTTGCTTTATCCTTTGCTCGGCATCCTTGCAATCGGCTTTATCTGCACGATAATCATTGGTCCGCCTATCGCCTCGGTTAATGAGTGGTTGATTAACACGCTCAAGAACATGGATCCCAACGCAAAACTATTTATCGGAGCATTGGTCGGCGGCATGATGGCTGTCGACATGGGCGGTCCGATAAACAAGGCAGCTTACGTTACCGGCACGGGTCTTCTTGCCGGCGGCGAATATCACGTCATGGCAGCGGTTATGGCGGGCGGCATGGTTCCTCCGCTTGCAATAGCTCTTGCAACCATTTTCTTCAAGAAAAAATTCACCAAGCAGGAGCAAAGCACTTCTGCAACAAATATTGTCATGGGCTTTTCGTTCATCACTGAAGGTGCAATTCCTTTTGCGGCGGGCGATCCGCTCCACGTCATTCCGTCCTGCGTCGTCGGTTCTGCTCTTGCCGGTGCACTCAGCATGATGTTTGATTGCACTTTGCGCGCTCCTCATGGCGGTATCTTCGTTGTTCCGACAATCGGCAATCCCGTAATGTACATGGTTGCTGTTATCGCGGGTGCTATCGTCGGTTGCTTGATTCTTGGTATGATTCGCAAACCGCGTCCGCAAGATTGACAAATTAATTTCCAAACAAAAAACGGCGGCAGGCTCGAAAGCTTGTCGCCGAATTTTTTGCGGTTAATCGTCCGTGCGTGTCATAAGATATGTTTCGTCGCGGTGTGAAACGGAAAATTTAGTCAATGTTTGGTTAGACGATTACATTCCGGCATTGCAGAATTTTTTTGTCAAAAGAACTGAAACAACCCGTCCCGATAATTCGGCGGCGGGTTGATATATTTGCATCGTTTATGTAATTCGCGGCGTGATTCGCGAAAATAATTTCACTCGATAAAAATTTATCCCCCGTCAACAAATGGCGAGGGATTTTCGTTTCAGAAATAACGCTGATTTTGCGGTTTCATGCGGATAACGGTTATTTTCGGCTCGAAGTTTCTTTCAAGCTCCATAACCATAAATGAACCGCGAGTGTCGTCACGCGGACGCGAGGCACTGCCGGGATTTAAAATAATCGGCGGCCCCATAAGATATTCGACAATATGCGTGTGGCCGTAGACGGCAATGTCCGCGTTTTGGGATTCTGCCGCCTCCATGATATATTCTTGCGTGTAGCGCACGCCGTAGTTGTGTCCGTGAGTGATAAAAATTCTGTGGTCGGCCGCCTCGACAATTTTTTTATAGCATATGTCGCCCGTCGGCCAATCGCAGTTGCCCGCGACGCCGTAAACGGGAACGTCAATCAATGATTGCAAATACTCGGCGTCGGGCGTGCAGTCGCCCATGTGAAGCCACATATCCATTTTTTGCGCGATACTTACTGCTTGATCAATCGCTGCCCAATTTCCGTGAGTATCGCTGATAAGTCCTATCTTCACGGTAAACGCCCCTTTAACTTCAAAATCATTTTCTCAAGAGCCGCACCTCTGTGGCTGATGGAATTTTTTTCGGCGGGAGAAATTTCCGCCATCGTTCGGCTTTCGCTCAGGTAAAAGTAGGGGTCGTAGCCAAAACCGCCGCTTCCTTTTGGAATGAGTTTGATTGTGCCGTCGACTTTGCCGTCAGTAATAATTTCGGTGCCGTCGGTGTCGACGAAGGCCAACGCACATCGATAATCCGCTTTTGATTCGGTGACTCCAATTTTTTTTAGTTCATTGACGAGCGTTTGATTGTTCGTACCGTCGTCGGCGTGGTAGCCCGAAAAGCGTGCCGAGTAAACGCCGGGCATTCCGTTGAGCGCGTCGACTTCCAAACCCGAATCATCGGCAAGGCAGGCAAGTCCCGTGCGTGCGCCGAAAAATCTTGCTTTAATCAGCGCGTTGTCCTCAAAAGTTTTGCCGTCTTCAACGGCATCGGGCATGTCGTCGAAATCGGCGAGCGAAACAATTTCGACGGGCAGACTTTGGAGGGCAAGGCGAATTTCCTTAAGCTTGTCAGAATTCTTCGACGCGAGTAAAATTTTTTTCAAGGTATCTCCCTCCCATGTGCAATGCGTAATGGAGCTGTCAGCTTTAAGCTTTAAGCTTTAAGCTTTAAGCTTTTAGATTTTTGGCTATAAGCTATAAGCTATAAGCTCAAACTGTAATGCGTAATGATTTTTCCTTAACGGTTAAATCGACTGCAAAACTTCAACGGGCATTAAAAATTTTTTAGCCGACACGTCCGACACGCCAAACCAAATCACGGCCGAGAGCTTCTTTTTGCAAGGAAATTAATTCGTCAATGCCGACTTGCGCCAAATCCAAAAGTTCGTTGAGTTGCGCCCGCGTGAACGGATTTTTTTCGGCGGTTATCTGAACTTCGACGAGTTCGCCCGCGCCCGTCATGACAACGTTGCAATCCGCCGCCGCCGTCGAATCTTCCGCGAAACACAAATCTAGAATGTTTTCGCCTTCGGGAGTGATGCCCGCCGAAACTGCCGCAACGAAATCTTTCACGGCAAAAGCGTCGCCGACCGTGTAAAGAGTTTCGCAAGCCTCGACCAACGCCACGAATGCGCCCGTTATTGACGCCGTGCGCGTGCCGCCGTCCGCTTGAATAACGTCGCAGTCAATCGTTATCGTGCGTTCGCCGATTTTCGACAAGTCCGTCACGGAACGCAATGCCCGCCCGATTAGTCGCTGAATTTCCGCCGTCCGCCCGCTCATCTTCGCCGAACGTTCGCGGGGAACTCTTTCTGCCACCGCGCCCGGCAACATGGAATATTCCGCCGTAAGCCACCCCGTGCCCGTGCCTTTCAGGAAAAACGGGACGCGATCTTCAATCGTCGCCGCGCAGAGAACTTTTGTGTTGCCGACTTCAATCAGCGCGGAACCTGCAGGAAATTTTTGCGCCCGTCGAGTCAAAGAAACTTCGCGCAATTCGTTCGCCCGTCGTTTGTCAAATCTCAAACTCCCACCTCCCGCAACTCGCTTCCAAACAACTAAGCTATTGTACACAAAAAACGTTCGCGCCGCAACTTTTTGGCAAAATTTTGTTCGCCGTAATTGACGAGTTTTAAGCCCTGTTGTAGAATCAACAAAAAATTTTGAATGGGACGGTTGATTTAATGCCGATATATTTTTGGGCGTTCGCAGCGGCGTTAATCGTTGCCCTGCTTGCAACGCCGGCAGTAATTCTTTTGGCGAAAAAAACCGGCGCAATGGACGCGCCGAACTCTCGAAAAGTTCATAAAAAACCCGTGCCGCGAATCGGCGGACTTGCCATTTACGCGGGCTTCATGGCGGCAATACTTTTTGTCGCGATAAAATTCGGCTTCGACGGCGAACAAGTCAAAGAAACCGTCGGGCTGGTTTTGTCGGGCAGTTTAATTGTCGCGTTGGGATTGCTTGACGACTATAAAAATCTTCCCGCCAGAGTTAAACTCGAGGGACAAATTTTGGCGGCAATAGTTTTAGTTTTGTTTTTTGACGTGCGAATCGATTTCGTGACGGATCCTTTCGGCGATTATTTATATCTCGAATGGTTTGCGATACCCGCGACAATTTTTTGGCTCGTCGGCTTGACGAACACGGTCAACTTAATTGACGGGCTTGACGGATTGGCGGCGGGCGTCGCGTCAATCGCCTCGATGACAATCATGTTCGTTGCGCTCGACCAAGATTTAATTTTGGTTGCGGCAGTGACGGCGGCACTTGCGGGCGCGGCTATCGGCTTTTTGAAATACAACTTCAATCCGGCAAGTATTTTCATGGGCGACACCGGCTCCATGTTTTTGGGCTTCATGCTCGCGGGAATTTCGGTTACCGGCTCGGTTAAGTCCGTTGCGACAATCGCGCTTATCGTCCCGATTTTCGCGCTTGCCTTGCCGATTTTGGATACGACATTTGCAATCGTCAGACGTTTTCGCGGCGGCGTGCCGATTTTCAAACCCGATAAAGGTCACCTGCACCACAGACTTTTGAGCGTCGGTTTCACGCAACGGCAAGCGGTTCTTTTGATGTACGTGATAAGCGCACTGTTCGGCTTGAGCGCAATCGCCTTGACGGAAGTCAGCCGACAAGTCGCCGTTTTGATTCTGCTGATAGTCATCGTCGCAATAATTTACGGCGTAAAAAAACTCGGCATCGCCCGTCCCGCGAATTAGTTTTAAATTTGAACGGTCAGACAAATTGTTCCCCCGCTTTTAAAGCGGGTGGCGTAAAAAAGCTCGGCATCGCCCGACCAAGCAACTAGGAGATAGTCATGGAAAAATTAAAAGTCATGTCGATTTTCGGCACGCGCCCCGAAGCGATTAAAATGGCACCCGTCGTTTTGGAACTCCGGCGGCAGCCCGAAATTGAATCGGTCGTGGCGGTCACGGCTCAACATCGCGAAATGCTCGACCAAGTGTTGAAACTGTTCGCCATTAATCCCGATTTTGATTTGAACATCATGAGCGAAGGGCAAACTCTCTTCGACATAACAAGCCGCGCACTTTTGGGGCTGGACAAAGTTTTGAGCGAATTTAAACCGAACGTTGTTTTGGTTCACGGAGACACGACGACGACTTTCGCGGGCGCGTTGGCGTCTTATTACCATCAAATCGAAGTCGGGCACGTTGAGGCGGGTCTTCGCACAAGCAACAAATTTTCGCCGTATCCCGAAGAAATGAACCGACGCTTGACGGGCGCGCTTGCCGATTTAAATTTTGCTCCGACAATCACCGCAAAAGAAAATCTCCTGCGCGAAAACGTTGACGAGGAAAAAATTTTCGTCACGGGCAACACGGTTATCGACGCGCTTTATCAAACCGTGCGACGCGATTTCAAATTTACGGGCGAACTTGCCAACGTCGACTTCGACGGCAAAAAAATTATTTTGGTTACCACGCACCGCCGCGAAAATTTGGGCGAACCGATGCGCAACGTTTACAAAGCTTTAAAATCGCTCGTTGAAGAATTTCCGAACGTTGAAATAATTTTCCCCGTCCACAAAAATCCGAAAGTCCGCGAAGTCGTCGACGCCGAACTTGGAAATTTGGAACGCGTGCGCTTAACCGATCCGATGGATTATGAACCGTTCGCAAATTTGATGAGCCGCGCAGATTTGATTTTGACGGATTCGGGCGGCGTGCAAGAGGAAGCTCCCGCACTCGGCAAGCCCGTTTTGGTTTTGCGCGACACGACCGAACGCCCCGAAGCTGTTCACGCGGGCACGGTGAAACTTATCGGCACCGACCGCGACGCGGTTTACTCGACGGCGAAAAATTTGCTCACGGACGCGGCGGCTTACAAAGCAATGGCGGAGGCGCGCAGTCCTTACGGCGACGGACACGCGGCTGAAAGAATCGTTCGCGCACTGCTTTGGCGGCACGGATTTTCAACCGAACGCCCTGAAGAATTTGCGGGTTAAAAATTTTCCCCGTCGAAAACTCGGCGGGGTTTTTCGTTTTGACGACTATAAATTTCTTTAATGACGGATTGACAGTCCGTTTTTTTTTATAATGTCCTATCCCCAAAATATTGTTAATTGAGGAGTGATTTTATGTTTGAAGATTTAATACGCAGAGACTTTATCAAAACTGCTGCGGTTGGAGTTTTTGCCGTTAATGCGTTTGACGTGCTGGGGCTTTTTCCCGAAGAAAAAATTTTTGCGGCAAGCGATTGCAACGTCAAAACTCGTTACGGCACGTTTAAAGGCTTTGTCGACGAAAAAGGCATAAAAGTTTGGCAGGGCATTCCGTTTGCTCAACCGCCCGTCGGAAAATTGCGCTGGCAGGCTACTCAACCGTTGAAACCGTCAAATAAAACTTTCGACGCGAAAAAATACGCCAACGACCCCATGCAGGCATCAATGAAACTCGGCAATTTGGTTGAAGCCTCCACCAAAACAGAAAGCGAAGACTGCTTGACGCTCAACATTTTCACACGCGGCGACGGCAAAAATAAGCCCGTCATGTTTTTCATTCACGGCGGCGGTTTTGTCTGTGGTCATGCAGCGAACCGACTTACAACGCAAGCAATTTCGTTTCCGCGCACGATGTCATTATCGTCACTTTGAATTATCGGCTGAACATTTTCGGCTTTATGCACTTTGAAATGATTGATTCTGTCTTCGCGGACACGGGGCATCTCGGTTTGAAAGATCAACTCTCGGCTTTGCAGTGGGTTAAAGAAAATATCGCCGAATTCGGAGGCAATCCGGATAACATTACTGTTTTCGGCGAAAGTGCCGGCTCAATGTCGACTTTTTTCCTGACAATCGCTCCCGCCGCAAAAGGTTTGTTCCAAAAAGTAATTCCGCAGTCGGGTGCCGTGGGTTTTTATAAAACGCCCGAAGGTTCGGCTGAAGTTACGGCAAATCTTATGAAATTTTGCGGCGCGAAAACCGTCGGCGACCTCATGAAGAAATCCGCCGTCGAACTTAAAAAAGCTTACGCAGGATTTATAGAAACTCGCGAAATGAACGTTGCGGATTTTTATCCGACATGCGACGGGAAATTTTTGCCGCTTAACCCGTTCACCGCGTTAAAAGACGGCGCGGCTCGCGAAATTAAAATTTTGACGGGCACGACTTCCGACGAATGGCGTTGTTTCTTGGCGGTTAATGAAAATTTGTTTGACTTTTTCCGCAAAGACCCGCAAGATATTTCGCCGATTTTTTCACACTACACAAAACACACGAACGAAGAAGTTTATAAATCGTGGCTGAAAAATCGTCCCGATACCGCAGACACTTACGGCGACTTTTCAACGCAGATTGATTTTCGCGTCGGGCAAGAATTGGCGGCGGAATATCAATCGGCGTTCGACGACGTTTATCTGTACTTGTTCACTCAGCAGGCTTCGCCGCCGCTGGATTATTTGGGTGCATTTCACGCGCTCGACCTGCCGTATACTTTCAACGTCCCGTACATTGAAGAACATCCCGACCAAACGCTCGTGAAGGTTATTCAATCGTCGTGGGCGGCATTTGCGGCGACGGGCAACCCCGACAACGAATTTATTCCGCACTGGGAAAAATATTCCGCCGACAATCGCCAAACGATGGAGTTGAACTCAAGCGGCTGCGTCCTTCATAAAGATTTGGACACGGAAAATTTGAACGCACTGCGCTACGTCTACGAAAGCTGAACCTGCGCGGCAAAAATTTTCTTGACACGCGGCAACGAAAGTGATATATTTCGGCACGTTGATTGATTCAACGCCGGCTTAGCTCAGTTGGTAGAGCAGCGCATTCGTAATGCGCAGGTCGAAGGTTCGAGTCCCTTAGCCGGCTCCACTAAGAAAATTCAAGCCTCGGAAATGTTCCGGGGCTTTTTCGATTGTTCGTGTCAGAAAAATTTTCTCAAGCGGCGAAGATTTACATTGGCGGAGGTCCCATGCCTCGACGATTGTTTTGCTGAGCGGGCTTTTTTTCGGCGGCCTCGTAGGTTATCGAAATGTCGTCGCCCGCGTTCAAATTCCCGCCTGTGACTTCGACAAGCTCCTCGCCGTAAAGTCCGACCGTGATATAAACTTTTTCGGCAACTTCAACGCCTTTCGGGTCTTTGGTGATTCGTTCGACGTAAGAACCCTGCGCGTCGGTTTTGAGCGCGGAAATCGGCACACACAACGCGTCACGAACTTGCCCGACAACAATATCCAATCGTGCAGTCATTGCGGGGAGCAATAAATTTTCGTCGTCAGGCGCGGCGAAAGTCACGTAGTAATAAATGACGGAGTTGCTTGAACTGCTTGAAGTCGTTGTGGAATTCGTGTCCCAGGAATTTGCGGTATCTGTCTGCGAAATTTTTGTAACATAAGCGTCGAAAGTTTTTTCGGGGTAAGCGTCGACGGTGAAAGTTGCCCGTTCGCCGACTTTGACTGCGCCGATGTCGGTTTCGTCGACTTTCGCCTTGACAAGTTTTTCGCTCAAGTCGGCAATGCGCATGATGACTGTCGGATTTGAATTTCCCTGAACTGCCATAGTGCCGGGCGTTTTCGGCTCGCCGACAACAATGCCGTCCATTGGCGCGGTGATGACGGTTTGATTAACGTCGTCTTCGGCAAGCTCAACGGCGGATTTTGCGCGGTCGTATTCGTATTGAGCGTCTTGAAGTTCTTCCAAAGACTTCGCGCCGATTTTGTAAAGTCTGTCCGTGCGCTCAAGTTTTTGTTTCGCGTTGGTCAAAGTAAAATTTGCTTGGTCAAGTTTCGCCTCGTAGTCTTTGCCGTCCAAAATCGCGACAACTTGCCCTTCCGTGACGTGATCATTTTCCTCGACCAAAATTTCTTTGATTCGGGCGGTGACTTTGGCACTGACTTCGACGCTGTCACGCGGCTGAACCGTGCCCGTCGCCGAAACGGTTTTCGTCAAGTCCGTGCGCATAATTTTTATTGTCTCGTAAGTTTTGGCTTTTTGCGGCTCGATGACGGCTTTGTTGTAATATTGGTAACCGAACGCCGCGCCGCCAATCAGAGCCACAACGATTAAAATTTTCCACTTCATATAATTCCTAATTCCTCATTCCTAATTCCTAATTGCCTTTAACGTGTCGCCCGTGGCGTGTGCAAGGTCGAAACTGTAACGCAGGACATCATAACGTGCACTGACGTTATTTTTTTTCGCCGTCGACAGGGCAAGTTCCGCGTCCAAAATGTCCAGAATAATTCCTTCGCCCACGTTGTAGCGTTCGGTTGCAATGTAACGTTCTTCCTCGGCAAGTTCGACGGCGCGTTGAGTTGTCGTCAACCGCAACAAGGCAATTCGCAAATTTTTGTGTGCGCTAACGACGGCTTCGCGAACGCTGTCCAAATCGGCGTCAAAGGCAAGTTTCAAACGCTCGACTTCGACTTTCGCCGAATCAACTTGCGCACGCGTAACACCGCCGTCAAAAATATTCCACGACGCGGAAACTCCGACGGAAGCATCGGGCGTCCAGTGCCATTCGTGAGCCGCCGCGTTTAAATTCGTGCCGACACTCGCGTTGACGTTCGGCAACCAGCCGGATTTTGCACTGTCAACGGAAAGTTCGCCCTGCTCGATTTTCAATGCGTCCGATTTCAAGTCGTGGCGATTTTCTTCAGCCTCAGCCAAATACTGTTCGATTTCGCCAAGCTCCAAAGAAGTTTCAAAATCTTCGACGGTCAACGCGGCGATTGAATCTGCGGACATGATCGCGGCAAGATTCGTCAAAGCTACTTCGTAAGCGGCGTGTGAACGTGCGGCGTCTTGTAATGCATTGCTCGTGGCGACTTGTGCGCGAAGTAAATCGATTTTCGCTTTCGCGCCCGCGTCGTATTGTGCGGCTATCATTCGCTCATGTTCGGCAAGATTTTTTTCGGTCTCCAAATCGACTTTCGACGCTGCCAAACTTTCCAGCGCGTTGACGTAAGCCGTGACAACTTGATAAATCAAATCGTCCTGCGCCTGCGAAAAATTAAATTTCGCCACGTCGATTTCAAGTTTCGCCGCCTTTATCGCCGTCTCCAGTCGTTTGCCCGTGTAAAGCGGCAATGTCAAACTCAAGCCCGTCGACGCGTGCTCGGTGTGTTCAAGGTATTCGGTTTTCGACGCGTTCAAACCGCCCGTTGCACTTATCGAAAAACTTTTTTGTCCACGCGCAGATTTCAGCGACTCTTCGGCGATTCGTATTGATTGTTCCGTTCGTTGCAAGTTAGGGTTGTTTGTCAACGCTGTTTGAACTGCTTCGCGAACCGGCAGGGCTTGTGCGTTCGGCATTAGCAGTAGCGTCAACAGAATTGCCGTCAGAAATTTTTTCATGTTGATTCTCCTTGACAAGCGGACTTTGTTTGGCGAGTTTTATGACCTCGTCGGCGGTGACGGTCGGCGGCGAAGTTTTTTCCGTAACAGGTTTTTCAACCGAAGTTTTTTCGGCGGGAGTTTGTGCAACCGGTGAAGTTTTTTCCTCAACGGGTTTTTCAGCGGGCGGAGATTTTTTTTCAGGCTCGTCGACAGAATTTAAAGTCTGCGACAATGCCGCCTGCGCCTTACGAAATTCTCGAATACCTTTGCCGATAGCTCGTCCGACTTCGGGCAATTTACTGGGGCCGAAAACTATCAGGGCGACGATTAAAATTACAACGAATTCGCCCGCGCCTATTCCAAACATCAAGATCACGTCCCGAAAAGTTTTTGCGGCAATTATAACACGTGCTAAGTTGTTTTCAAATATTTTTCATGAAAAAGTTTTGCGCAACAAAAAGCCCTCCGTTTCGGTGTTTTTTTGTGTGTGGACAATTACGACAAAGCATTGTAGAATCATCCCACAAATCAACATTATTATGGAGAATTAAAATGCGCAAAAGATGGATTCTCAGAGAATCAAACGCAGACACCGTGCAAAAAATTTCGTCGGAGTTGGGCGTCAGCGAATTGACGGCGAAAATTTTATGTCATCGCGGGATAAAAGACGCTCAAACCGCGAAAAATTTTTTGGAGCCGGAAGCCGCCCCGTTTAACGACCCGTTCGCTATGAAGGGCATGAGAGCCGCCGTCGACCGAATCAAACACGCTTTGAACAACAACGAAAAAATTTTCATTTACGGCGACTACGACGTTGACGGAATGAGCGCGTCGGCAATTTTGGTTCGCACATTCACACGATTCGGCGCACGCGTTGACTCGTACATTCCCGACCGCTCCGAAGGTTACGGTTTGAATATTCCCGCGTTGCAGAGAATCGCCGCTCAAGGTTGCAACTTGTTAATCAGCGTCGACTGCGGCATAACCAACGAAAAAGAAATTGCGGCGGTCAAAGATTTGCTCAACGTGATTGTCACGGATCATCATTTGCCCGCGCTCGACGAAATTCAATCTGCCGTCACCGTCGTCAATCCCAATCAACACGGCTGTCCTTATCCCGAAAAAAATTTGTGCGGTGCGGGCGTCGCCTTCAAGCTCAGTCAGGCGTTGGCTTTTGAACTGCGCGGCATTGACATTCAAAATTACACCAAAGACATTGAACTTGCGGCAATGGCGACTGTGGCGGATATTGTTCCGCTCGTCGGCGAAAATCGAAAAATTGTCCGCATGGGATTAAAAGAACTGGGACGGACGAAATGTATCGGTTTGCGTGCGTTGATTGGTGCGGCAGGTCTCGTCGGGAAAAAAATTTCTGCGGGACAAGTTGCTTTTCAAATTGCGCCGCGCTTGAATTCCGTCGGCAGGCTCAGAACCGCTCGCGAAGGTTTGAAACTTTTGTTGACCGAAGACGCGGACGAAGCGAAAACTTTGGCTAAACAGCTCAACAAACTCAATCAACAGCGCAAGGACATTGAAACGGCAATTCTGTCGTCCGCCGTCGAACAAGTTCAACACATGCGCGAAGACAAAGGCGGCGACTTGAGTTCGCTGGTTGTTTCGGGCGCGGGCTGGCTTGAAGGCGTTATCGGATTGACAGCGTCAAAAATCGTCGAACGCTACAACTTGCCGACAATTATTTTGACGACGCAAGACGGAATTACTTCACGCGGCTCATGTCGCTCAATTCCCGCGCTCCACATGAAAAATGCGCTTGATTCGATGAACGATCTTTTTGAGCAATACGGCGGGCATTCGCAGGCGGCGGGCTTGACAATCGCGACAAAAGACATTCCCGAACTTGCGGCGCGCTTTGATGAATATGTTCGCCGAAATTTGAGCGACGAAGATTTTTTGCCGATTCTCAATGTCGACGAAATAATTCATCCCGCGCAGATTAGTTTAGACGTGGCGAAAGAATTTGACCGTTTCGAGCCGTATGGTTTGGGGAATCCGCATCCCGTGCTTGCCTGCAAAAATGTTCGCGGTTCGTCGGCGAAGACAATGGGGCGCGACAACGTGCATTTGAGTTTTGACATTGACGAAAACATTCGGGCGGTTGCGTGGAATTGCGGAAACCTTGCGCCACTCATTGAAAGTGAATCGCTTGATTTGGCTTACGAGCCGGAAGTCAACGAGTGGCAGGGCGAATTGCGAATTCAATGCAACGTGTCGAGTTTGGAGCCGACTGTTGCCGAAGGTGAACTTTTCCCCGACCGCGAAGAACTTTTGGACGTGTACAAGTTTCTGCGGTATATCGGCGCGTCGATGAAAAGATTCAATCCCTGCGCGTTGCTCAGAGAATTCAACAACGAGACGGGCAAAAATTTTTCGATGTATGCATTCACCGGCGCGATTGAAGTTTTCGAGGAATTGGGCTTGATGGCGATTGACCGCGACAAAAGAACTTTCCAAATCTTGCGCCCGAAAACCAAATTGGATTTACGCAACTCGCGGACGTTTCGGCTGGGCAGCGAACAAAAAAAAATTTCACCGCCCGCGACCGGAGCGAAAATTATTCAGTTGACTGCTGCGGCGAAAATTAGGTTCGCCAAATAATTCATGAAGTTGCAACCGTGCGGATTGTCCGTGCGGTTTTTTTGTGCGCTTACATATTGAAAAAAGCCCCGACGTTGTGTCGAGGCCGAAAAGTTTTAAACTGTTGTCACTTGTTAAGGAACGGGAATTCTTTTGTTACGTCAACAAGCGTGTCTTTGATGTGCGGGTGCGGAATGCCGAAATCGAGCTTGTAATACTCAAGCGAATCAATTTCAAGCACTCCGTTTTCGGGCGTGAAAATAACTTTTTGCGAAGTGCGTTTGGGATATATTCTCGCCGAAAGAACTTCCGCGCCGTCGTTGATGAAAACTTCCAAACTGGAGCGGTCAACAAAAATGTGGAGTTTGAGCTTGTCTTTCGGTTCAATTTGAATTTCGCGAACGGAAGTCATCCCGTTGATTACTTCGCCGGATTTGGTGCGATCAAGTTTAAATGTGCCGTTCGAATTGTAACTCAAAACGGTTTGCTCAAGTTCCGAGGCGCGCAAGGCGATTGAAAATTTCTTCGACTTCTCCGCGTCAATCGTCAAAACAAGTTCGTAAGCTTCGCCCGAAACGCCCTCGAACGACGTAGCCTCATCAACAACAACGTTTTCAAGAGTTATCGGCTTCCACTTGCGCAGTTTCTCAAGTTCTTTGGCGGGCGTGGAGATGATTTTTCCGTCTTTGACGCCAAGGACACGCGGAATAGTCATTTGACCTGCCCAACCGTCTCTCGTTTCGTGCATGTCAACATTCCACATGTCAAGCCAGCCGATCATAACCGTGCGTCCGTCAGGCGTCTCCATGATTTGCGGCGCGTAGAAGTCGAAGCCCTTGTCGAGGTATTGAAAATCGCCGTGTTTAAAAATTCCGGTGTTGTAATTGAGCTTGCCGATAAGCACGCCCGCGACTTTGTCGTAATAAAATTTTCCGTCGTCGGTTCTCAAGTCCATCGGCGAGAAAACCAGCACGTCTTGCCCGTCGATTTCCGCGAAGTTCGGGCATTCCCACATGCCGCCGAGATTTCCGTCACTGCGCGCAGAAATGGCTTTGAACTTCCACGATTTGGTTAAATCTTTCGATTCAAACAAAAGAATTTGTCCGTGCGCCATATCGGGCGTGCGCGAGCCGAGCACGGCATAATATTTGCCGTTGTGTTCCCAAACTTTCGGGTCGCGAATGTCATTGATGGAAACTTCGTTGTTTTCAATGTCTTCGATAACCGGATTTTTTTCGGATTTCTTGAAGTGAATGCCGTCTTCCGAGTGAGCAAGACACTGAAATTCGATATGCGGGAAACCTACCGCCTCTGCTTCTTCCGGACTCGCTTGAAGATGCCCCGTGTACATGAGCCAAAGTTCGCCATCTTTTTCAATGGCCGAACCCGAAAAACAACCGCCGCCCTTTTCGTAGGCTTCTTCTGGTTTGAGCGCAATCGGCAAATGTTTCCAATAAGCCAAATCGTCGCTCACGACATGACCCCAATGCATCGGACCCCAGCGCGGCTCGTAAGGGTAATGTTGATAGAAGAAATGATATTGCCCCTTGTAATAGCACATGCCGTTGGGGTCGTTGCACCAACCGAAAGGCGGCGCAATGTGATAACGCGGGTACCAGCGAGCGTCCGTCACCTGCGAAAACGCTTTGAGTTCCAAAATTTGTTCTGCCATAAAATCGCTCCTTTTTTAATGTGACGTTTTAAACAAAGCCGTGATGCTTTAACTGCCGCCAAACCGAGTAAATCGCAAGCGGGAAGCCGATAACTATCCCGCAAATCCGACCTTTGCCGCCGAGTTGAAAAAAATCGTCGACAAGCCCGCCTGCATACAAACAGATAAAAATTACGGCGGCGATATAAATCCCAACGCCTGAGAGAATCGCCGCCGCTTTCCAAAGACTGTTCATATTCAAACAAGCACGCTTGCCAAACGAACGAGTTCGGGATCAAGCGGCTTTTTATTGTTGACCGAATCGAACAAATTAATTGCGACAACTTTGCCTTCGTCGAAGCCGTAAACGACGTTCGAGACGCCCGAAATAATTGCGAGCGCAGCTTTTTCGCCGAGCATTGAAGCTTTCATGCGGTCTTCAACTGTCGGGGAGCCGCCGCGCTGAATGTGTCCGAGAATCGAAACGCGGGTATCAATGCCGGTTTTTTCTTCGACGACGTTTTTCAATCCGACGCCACTGCACGCGCCTTCCGCAACGACGATAATGCTGTAACGACGACCGCTCTTGTAGGATTCCATAATTTCTTCGCACATCTCGTCAATGTCGTATTTGACTTCAGGAACGATGATATATTCCGCGCCGGAAGCAATGCCCGAAACCATTGCGAGCCAGCCGGAAGTATGTCCCATGACTTCAACGACCATGATTCGACGATGAGCCGAAGCCGTGTCGCGCAGTTTGTTAATTGCCTCGACCGCAGTATTCGCCGCCGTGTCGCAACCGATTGTATAGTCAGTGCCCCAAACGTCATTATCAATCGTACCGGGCAAGCCGACAATCGGAATGCCGCCCATCTTCGACAGGAGCGAACCGCCCGTCAACGAGCCGTCGCCGCCGATTATGACAAGACCTTCAATGCCGTGTTTCTGGAGATTTTCCAGACCTTTGCGGCGTCCTTCTTCGGTTTTGAACTCTTTGCAACGAGCCGTGCCCAAAAATGTGCCGCCGCGCTGAATCAAGTCACTGACCGAACGTCTTTGAAGTTCAACAATATCGTCGGCAAGCATCCCTTTGTAGCCGTTGTTTATGCCGAAAACTTTTACGCCTTCGTAAAGAGCCGTTCTCACGACCGCACGCGCCGCCGCGTTCATGCCGGGTGAGTCGCCGCCCGAAGTCATTACCGCAATCGCATTTACCATAACTTACCCCTCCCGCTCAATCTCTGCTGTGAAAATATCACTGGATTATTTTAAGAAATTTCTGCCCGATTGTAAAGAAATTTTTGCGCACCGTCGACTAAGCTTTGTGCCTTGTGTTAAAATCTTTTCGGGAGGAGATGACATGAATTACAAACTTCTGGCACTCGACATGGACGGCACGCTTTTGACGTCGCAGAAAAAAATTTTGCCGCGAACTTTGACCGCAATTACCGAACTTTCCAGGCGCGGAATTTACGTTGTGACTTCGACGGGACGAAATCTTTCCGAGCTTGTCGACTTTCGCGAAGAACTCAAGCCGATGCATTTCGGAATTTTAATCAGCGGCGGAATGGTTTTCGACTTCAAAAACGACAAGCCGATTAAAGTTCACGGTCTCGACGAAAAAACTATTTTGCAACTGATTGACTTCGGACTTGAGGAACGGGCGATGATTCACCTGCACACCGTCAGACACTCAATCGCCCGCGAAGACGACATTAATCACATGGACAATTTCGCCATGGGAATTTATCGCGACATGTTCAGCCGAATTTGTCTGCGTTGCGACGACTTCAAGAAATTTGTTCGCGAACACCCCGGCGAAGTCATCAAAGTCAATCTGTATCACCGCAGCGAAGAATCCCGCGACAGAAATCTTGCGCGAATTCAGCCGCTCAACCTGTCGATCAGTTTTGCCGAGGCGTTCAATCTGGAAATGTCGCCCGCGAACATTACGAAAGGCTCCGGACTTGTCGAACTATGCGACTTCTTGAAGATTGACATTTCGGAAGCGGTGGCGATTGGCGATTCGTTCAACGACAGAGAAATTTTGCAGACGGCGGGACTCGGCGTCGCGATGGGCAACGCCTCCGACGAAATCAAACGTCTTGCCGACTTCGTCACGCTCGACAACGACCACGACGGTGTTGCCGCCGCGATTGAAAAATTCTTCTGACGGCGTGATTCGTCGCAAAAAAAATTCCCGTCGATTGGCGGGAGTTTTTTATTTCAGCCTTTCCAGCCGAGTTGTCGGGCTTTGGCGAAATCTGCGCGGGCTTTTTCGTGTTCGCCGAGTGCTTCGTAACATTTGCCGCGAGTAACATACGCCCACGGATAATTCGGGTCGTTCGGATTGATTTTAATTGACTTGTCGCAATACGAAATCGCCTGTCGATATTGCTTTAAACACATATAAGCCGCGCCGAGTTTTTCAAGGACATATCGATTGTTCGGGTCTAATTGAAGTGCATGATTCAAAACAGAAATTGCTTTGTTATGTTCGCCCAAATCGTTGTAAACACAACCGAGACCGTCATAATGATTCGCGTTGTCCGTCTCCAGCTCAATGGCTTTTTTAAAATCGTTAATCGCGTTATGAGGCTCTTTCAAATTGCGATACGCCCAACCGCGAGAGTTATAAACCCATGCCGCATCTGGGACAGCTTGAATTACTTTGTTGTAGTCGACAATCGCTTGTTTGTGATTTCCGAATCGGTCATATACAACGCCACGAGCAGAGTAAGCCCAAATCCAATCGGGGTCAACTTTCATGGCTTTGTTGCAGTAAGTCATTGCTTTGTCATATTCTCTCAGTCCAATATAAGACATAGCAAGGCGTTCATTAGCCACGCCGCTGTTCGGATTTAATTCCAAAGCTTTATTAAGCGCATAAATGGCGTCATTGAACCTTTCAAGTGCGTTGCATGTCCAAGCGAGTGTTTCATAAGCGTTTGCATTATTGGGATTTAATCTAATCGCATCTTCACAAATAAGCAAAGCGTCGTTCCAATTTCTTTTGTTGCAAAGCTTTACTGCTTCCTCAACCTTGCGATTCGACAGCGCGATATTGTCAACAGCGGGCGTCGGCGGAGAAATTTTTTCGGGTTCGGGAGCTTCAAGCGGTTTGGGTCTGTCGATTGGCGGCTTATTAGTGCCGTGAACGCGGGCAATTTCCGAAAGTCGGCGGTCAAGGTCGTCAGTGTCAATCTCAACCGTTATCGTCGTGTGAATCAAAATGCCCTTGCCGTCGCCGAGCAAACGAATTTCGTGAATCGGCGCGCCGACAACTTTCAAAATGCCTTCGGTGAGCGTGACAACTTCGTCGTCGACAAGCTCAAGGTCTTTCATGCGCGAACGACTGCGGATAAAAACGCCCGCTTGATCTTGAGCGTTACGCATTGCGCGGATTTTGGAATTGTTTTTGGCGACCTCGTGCGTTTCGTGTTCGCCGACAATGTATTCGTCCGTGCCCGTGTAAGTTTGAATTTCGGCGTCGACGGGTGGCATAACAAAAAAATTCCCGACGACAAGCAACAGCGCGGTCAAAAATCGTTTCATGCGTCGACACCTCCGAAAAATTTTCCCGATTATATCACACGGCGAAAAAATTTTCTGCAAAAAAAATTCCCGTCGATTGGCGGGAGTTCTTTTATGCCGTTAATCATCACTTCGACGCCGTTTCACTTGACCGCGCAGAAATTTTTCGCTAAACTGTGTAACGAAATCGGAACTCCTGCGTATAAGGTGCAGAAAGGCAAACAGCCAATCAAAAAATCACAACCAAAACAAAGGGAGATTGATAACCATGGCGAACAGAGAAGACAACATCAAAAAAATCAACGCGGAGCTCGAAGCAATGAGCGACGACGAACTCGACCAAGTTGCGGGCGGCACGTACAACAACACGGCGGCCGATTCGCGCATACTCAACCAACTTGGATTCGGAATTTCGGGAAGAAGCGCGTTGGAATGCTTCTGGATTCCCACCTTCCAAAAAACGGCAAAGGACGTTGCAAATGTTTTTGACAAGTACGGCATAAGGGTCGAACAGTCTTGGGGAGCCGTGCAAAATCGCTACTACATTGCCGGCACCGGCGGTCAAGAGATTAGTCGCGAACAAGCATTCCAAATCGTTGCCGATGCAGTAGGCAAACCGATGCCGGACATCTCCTACTGATTAAGAGAAAATAGCGGCTCGTCGATAATTCGGCGGCACGGTCGCAATGCGAATCAAAAAAGCCCTTCGGCGCATGTCGGAGGGTTTTTTTGTGATTTTAACTTCGTGTTCGCATCACTCGGCGAAAAAATTTTCTGAAAAACTTCCCCGTACGTGTTATAATCTGCGCGTATGGATATTTTTTTGAGGGGGAATTTTCATGGCGTTCAATCAAGAGCAATTCAAAGACATTTTGGCGGAATTCACAATCGGCGGCGAACGACTCCACGAAATCGCGGCGACCTTCCGTCAAGATTTGCAACTGGGTTTGCGTGACGTGACTTTGTCGTCAATGCGCATGTTGAAATCTTACGTCGGACTGCCCAGCGGCAAGGAGACGGGCGAATATCTTGCGTTGGACTTCGGCGGCACGAACATTCGCGTATTTTTGATTCGTCTGGACGGCGACGGCAAATTTGAAATTCTCAAACGCGTCGGCCGTCCGCTCATCGTCCCCGGTCAATACGATTACATCAGCAAAGACGCGACCGCCGAACAAATGTTTGACTTCATTGCCGCGCTTATCGACGAGGCGATTGACGGCGACCGCTCGCAGAAATTTTATCTCGGTCACACGTTTTCTTTCCCGTCGACGCAGGACAATCTTTACAATGCGCGGCTCATCATCTGGACGAAAGAATTTGCCACTCAAGGCGTCGAGGGCGAAGTTGCCAACGATTTACTTGTCGAGGCTTTGAAACGTCGCGGCGCGAACAACGTTGAACCCGTCGCGGTTTTGAACGACACGGTTGCGGTTTTGCTCAGCGCGGCTTACAAGACGCCCGACACGTTTATCGGATCGATTTACGCCACGGGACACAACACTTGCTATCTTGAGCCGTCGATTCACGACGCGAACTGTTTCGGCGAAGGTGGCATGATTTTAAATCTTGAGTGCGGAAACTTTTCAAAAATCGTGCCCAATCGCTTCGACAAAGAATACGACGAAAAATCCGAAAAGCCCGGCGAACAGCGTTTTGAAAAGATGGTCTCCGGCCGTTACATGGGCGAACTTTTGGGAATGGCGATTGCGGAACTTTTGGGCGAAAAAGGCAAACAGTACGGCTTGACTTCTGTCGATATGTCGATGATGATTCTTGACGAATCGGAAAATCTTCAAAGGGCGTCCGATATTATCATGGCGAAAGTCGGGCGCGAACTCGACCGCGACGACGTTGCAAAAATCCGCGAACTTGCCTCGGCTATCGTGATTCGTTCCGCCAGATTGGTTGCCGCAAGTTTCGTCGCTCTCGTTTGGCAACGCGCAGGCTCCGGCAAAATTCAAAAACAACATGTCGCGGTTGACGGATCTGTTTACGAAAAAATGCCGCTTGCCAAAGAAAATATCACCAAAGCCATCAGCGAACTCCTCGGCGAAGATGCCGCGCAGGTTGACACAATCCTCGACAACGGCGGCTCGGGACTCGGTGCGGCGATTGCGGCGGCTATGGCGAAAAGCAATTAAAAATTCGTAATGCGTAATGCGTAATGACAAAATTGTCCGAAACTCAACGGAAGGAGTTTGATTAACATGGCAGTGAAAATCGGCAACAGTTACGTCACGGAATCTGCGGCCGCTTATGCTCAAAGCCGAAAGACTGACGAAAAATCCGAAAATGTTCTCGGCGAGCTGTCGAAACAGTTCAAAGATGTCAAATTCGGCGTTGGCAGTCAACCGTTCGGCGGCACGGGCACGAATAACATTTCAATCGCGCCGAATATTTTGCGGCAAATGGCGAACGACCCCGAAAAACGCATGGAGTACGAAGCTTTGATTTACGATTGCGCCAATGTCTTGAAAGATTCCGCGAATCGTCCCGGACTTAAGGCGCAAGGTTTTGTTATCGACGGCAAAGGCGAACTCAGCATGTGGAGTATCGGCACTTTCGGCGACGATGACAAACAGACGCGTTCGCTTTTGCACTTCACGGACGAAGAAAAACAGCGTCTTGCAGGTCATTTGCCGAAGAAAAAATCAACTACAGTCTCAACCGACAAGGTCGACGCCGAAATTCGGAAACTCAAGAACCAAAAGGCGCAACTCGAACAAAAAATTGCCGCCGAAGCGAATCCGAACGACGATTTACAGCGGCAACTCTCGCAACTTGAAAACGAACTGCGCCAAAAAGACAACGACAACTATCGCAGAACGCATTCAAACTTTTCAACGCATCTGGATATAAAAATTTAAATCTCGTTTTGCCAATAAAAAATTTCACAAACAAAGTCGTGAGACAAAAATTTTTCGTCTTAAGCGTGCCTAAGTTATTCTCGCCGAAAAAATATCGGTTTGCAGACGACGTGCATACAAAAAGAAAAAGCCTCTCCAAAGTCGGAGAGGTTATTTTTTACGTCGAAAAATTTACAGCGACATGCGTTTGGCAAGTGCCGCCGCTTCCGTCATGAGCGTTTGCGCTTGATGAAGTTTCGTTTCCGCAGATTTTATCGTCATTGCGTTTTTGTCGTCGAGCCATTTGGAATAATCGGTTGCATAATCGATACACAGGTCGCAAATTTTCATGTAGAGATTTTGCAAAGTCTCGGCGTCTTTGGGCACGTGCAACGAAAACAATTCCTGCTTGCGCGCTTCCCAATCTTTTTTGTATACGTCATCCATCAGCGTTTTCAATTCAGTCCGCGTGTTGTCTTGCCCCAAACTGCCGAGTGAAAGTATCGTGCCGAATTTTTGTTCGGCATCGCGAATCGCCAATTCGTGACGCATATTTATTTCCGATGTCTTCGCAAGATAATCGCCGATTTGCGCTTTCCGAACTTGAGTTACCTGCGCGACGAAATCTTGAAAATTTTGCACGCTCACAATTTGCCAACTTTTATCTTCTTGACGTTGCATGACGACACGAATCGGAAATTCGCGATCAAGTTCCGGCTGAAAAACAATCACGTCCGCAAAAGCTTCGTTTTCGTTGGCGTCGTTGCGCTCAATGTTTTTGACGCCGTGAACTTCAATGTCGTTAAGTCCCGTGCGCTGAATCAAATCCGCCACGCCGATATTTTCTTGCGTGTTCAGGTCGCCCGTCTCAACGTAGGAATCAACCGCCGCTTTCAAGCTCAACAGCAACGGGGCGCGCAACATCTGCGTGAAATTCCGAATCGCGTCGCGTGTTTCGGGAGCCATTGCGCTGTCGAAATTCGTCAATCCGTCAACAAAACCATCATAGCCCGAATCAAGTACGCTGTCCAAATTTACTAAGCGGTGAAATTCTTTGACATCGTGTTTTTCGATTGACTTGCTGACAGATTTTATCGCGAAGTCGGGGGTATCGGTGCGCGTGTGGAAAAAATACCAGCCGCCGCCCGCCAAAATCGCAACTGCCGCGCCGACGCCCGCCGCCAATTTGATTCGCTTGTCCATATTCAAAGCCTCCAAAAAAATCTTTTGTCGTGTTGATTCTGCCGCGTCGAAAAATTTCCTGCGCGCCGTCAAAAAATTCTGTCGTGCAATTCAGCAGAGCCGAATTTAATCTTGAGTGTAAAAGTCCTGCGCTTGTAAAATGTCAAGTAAACGATTAAAATTTCTGTGACAAAATTTGGGGAGGTCGTGAATGAAAATTTCTCGACGAAAATTTATTGCGGGGACGATCGGCGTTGCGGCGTTGGCAATGCTCCCGAATTTCACGAACGGAGGAGTTAAGCAAGTGGAAGCTGATTATATGATTCAAGGCGTGAAGTTGTTCACTCCTTACAACGGTCGCATCGAGGCGGCTGATATTTACGTCGGTGGCGACAAAATCATTGAGATTCATTGGTCGGGCAACAGGGACAAACCCGACGTTCATGCGGAAAAAATTATTGACGGGCGCGGAAAATTTGCGACGCCGGGGCTTGTCAATGCGCATACTCATGCATCAATGACGTTACTCAGAAGTTATTCCGACGACAAAGCTTTGATGGATTGGTTGCAGAAAGATATTTGGCCGATTGAAGATAAAATGACGCGACAGGACATTTACGCGGGCGCGGCACTTGCGGCGGTCGAGATGATTCGCGGCGGCACGACGGCTTTCGCGGACATGTACGGCCCCTGCATGGACGAAGTCGCCAAAGTCGTCGACGAATCCGGTTTGCGCGGAATTTTGTCGCAAGGGATTATCGGCATTGCGAACGGCGACAAAAAACTTGCCGACAATGTTGAGCTGTATAAAAATTTTCACGGCGCGGCGAACGGTCGAATCACCGTCATGTTCGGCCCGCACGCGATTTACACTTGCCCGCCGGATTTCCTGCGCAAAGTTGCTGACACGGCTCAAAAATTCAACGCGGAAATTCATATCCACATGAACGAAACTCGCGGCGAAATTGAAGACTGTCAAAAAAATTACGGCAAGCGTCCGTTTGAAGTCGTCAACGAAACGGGACTTTTCGACACGGGAACTTTGGCGGCACATTGCGTCTGGTTGAGCGACGAAGAAATTTCAATCATACGCGACAAAAAAATTCGCGTGGCGCACAATCCAGGCTCGAACATGAAACTTGCAAGCGGAATTTGTCCTGTGACGAAACTTTTGCGCGAAGGCGTGACGGTTGCTCTCGGAACTGACGGCGCGTCATCGAACAATAATCTTGACATGCTCGAAGAAATTCGTTTGGCGGCGTTGCTTGCGAAAGTCGACACGTTTGACCCGTTGACGATTCCCGCGTCGACGGCAATTCAAATGGCTACGAAATTCGGCGCGCAGGCTGTCGGCTTGAAAAAAGTCGGGCGTTTGGAAGTCGGTTACAAAGCGGACATTGTGCTTTGGGACATGCGCGGCGTCGATTGGCAACCGAATTACAATCCCGCGTCGCTTTTGGTCTACTCGTCGAATTCTTCGGCGGCGGACACGGTCATCGTCGACGGAAAAATTTTAATGCAAAATCGCGAACTGAAAACTTTGGACGAAGAAAAAATTATTTCGGAGTTCAAAGCGTGCGCCAATCGCTTGACCGGCAAATAAAAATTTTCCCAACGAAAAAAACCCTCGTCACACTCGACGGGGGATTAATTTTTTTCGCGTCAAAATTCATTGCCCGTCGTTTAATCAAAAACTTTCGGCAACAAGTCGGCAATGTCAATCGTTATCGGCATGAAATAAAGCCCGCCGCTCGACGACTTGATAAACTCGATAACTTTTTTCGCGAAATCGATATTCCAATCCATGGTCGGCGCAAAATTTTTCGGGAAGACGGCTTTGTCTTTGCGTTCCCAATAACCGCGACTGCGATTGCTCAACACGGGCGACACGCCCCAATAAACTTCGCGCCCGTCAAGCAAATCGGCGTACATTTCCAGAAAACGCATATCGAAAAAAGGTTGCGTGAAAAATCCGACGGCACCGGCTTGAGCTTTGCGCTCTACGCGATAAAGTTCCTCGCGAATTCCGCTGCGATATTGGTCAATGCCGGCGTAAACTTTCACGTCGGGCAATTCTTCGCGGAATTTGCGAATCACGTCAATCGTTTCCGTCGGGTAAACCGTGCGCGTCAAATCTTTCGGCGGATCGCCCGCGATAACCAAAACTTCCTTGATTCCGAATTTCAAAAAATCGTCACGCATCGGCAACGGTTTGGAAAGGTCAATGTCCATTGCCCGCACGTGCGGTATCGTCGCAAGCGCAGGTTGAGTGACACGCGCCGCCTGCCACGGACGAAGTTCAAAACTCATCAGGTCGGGAATGTTCACGCACTCGACTTGCTGATATTTTTTTATAACGTCGATGTCCGCCTGCAAGCTCGCTTCGTCTCGCGGAATAATTTCGACGGCAATTCTGCCCATAAAAATTCCTCCTCGAAAAAATTAACTCGGTGCAACGCTTTTCGTTACTTCTGACTGCAAATCACAAACTCAACTTGCCGTCTTGCGCTTTTGAAAACGTTCGGGGAATTCCGCCATCAAAATTTCTTTGGTGATTCGGCGCGTCTTGTACTTGCGCATGAGATAATCGAGTTCATCAAGTTGTTGTTCGGTCATTGGCGGGCAATCTTCGTCGAAAACAATGTCCTCGTCTTTCATATCGCGCAATGCCGCAAGTTCGGCTTTTTGTTCCGGCGTCAACGGAGCCGCGATATTAATAACTTTCCGTACCAGCATAATATTTTCTCCTTTCCGATGAAGTTGCTTTTCGTGCAGAAATTAATCGAGTGAATTCGCCGCGCTCGGTGTAAATAACGAACAAAACATCGTCAACTTTGCCGATAACTTTCCAGCGGTCTTCATAATCTGAATACTCATCATCAAATTCAATAATGTGAGCATCATCACTGAAAACCAGTGCGGCAGTTTCAAATCTGACACGGTGTTTTTGCCAATTCAATTCGGCTTTTTCGTCGTCCCACTCGAAAAGACGATTATCGATTGAAACGTTCATAAGCCGAGATAAGCGCGTTGTTCGTCGGTGAGAGTGTCGATTTGAATTCCGCTTGACTCAAGTTTAATTTCGGCAATTTTCGTGTTGATTTCTTCAGGCATGAGATAAACTTTAGGCTCAAGTTTCGTGTGATTGTGGAGCAGGTGCGCCACGCTGAAAAATTGCACGGCGAAACTCAAATCCATAATTTCTGCGGGGTGACCGTCGCCCGAAGCAAGATTGACTAAACGACCTTCCGCAAGCAGATAAATTTTTCGACCGTCGCGTTGTAAAAATTCTTCGACGTTGTTGCGGACAACTTTTCTGCTGACGGATTGCGCCTCAAGTTCGGGTATATTGACTTCAACGTCAAAATGTCCCGCGTTGGCAAGCACTGCGCCGTTTTTCATCAGCGGATAATGTTCGCCGGTGATAACGTCCTTGTCGCCTGTCAACGTCAAGAAAATGTCGCCCAAAGGAGCCGCATCTTTCATGGGCATAACGCGGAAACCGTCGAAGACCGCCTCAATCGCTTTAATCGGATCAACTTCCGTGACAATGACATTCGCGCCGAGTCCGCGAGCACGCATTGCGCCGCCCTTGCCGCACCAGCCGTAGCCCGCGATAACAACCGTTTTGCCGGCGACAACAAGATTCGTCGTGCGCATAATGCCATCCCAAGTCGATTGTCCCGTCCCGTAACGATTGTCGAACAAAAATTTGCAGTAAGCATCGTTGGCGGCAATCATCGGGAATTTCAGCTTGCCTTGACGTTCCAAAGCGCGAAGTCTCAAAACGCCCGTCGTAGTTTCTTCGGAGCCGCCGATAATTTTTTCAAGCGCGTCGCGTCGCGTGGTGTGTAAAAGTTCCGTGAAGTCGCCGCCGTCGTCGATAAAAATGTCGGGCGCGAAATCGCAAGCTTTTTCCAAGTAAGCGTTGTATTCTTCGAGCGAACAACCGTGAGTCGCGAAAACCGTAACGCCGTCTTCAACGAGAGCCGCCGCAACGTCGTCTTGTGTCGAAAGCGGATTGGAGCCGGTTATTGCAACTTCCGCACCCGCGTGCATGAAAACTTCCGCCATGTAAGCGGTCTTCGCCTCAAGGTGCAAAGTTATCGAAAGTTTTTTGCCCGCGAAAGGTTTTGTCTGCGAAAATTCTTTGTCGATTGCGCTCATGACGGGCATAAAATTTTTTACCCAATTAATTTTGTCGTGGCCGCTCGGAGCAAGCGACATATCTTTAACGATTGATTGCATTTGAATTCCTCCCGTAATTTGATAAGCGCAGTCTACCAAAAAAAAATTTTTTTCTCAACGTGGCGTCAATCAAGCTACGCAAAAAAATCCCGTAAGGTCGTCGAAAACCTTGCGGGAAATTTTTTTGTCAAATTTTTAATCGGTGCGTTGAGCCTTCATGGCAATTTTGTTGTCGTACATTTCTTTATCGGCGCGTTTGAAAACGTCTTCAGCATTTTGGTCGACGCCCGCTTCATAAAATGCCAAGCCGACAGCCGCAGAAATTTTTTCCCACGGTTCAAGCAAATCATTTGCGCCTTTGCGAGTCATTTCGGCGCGTAATTGCTTGACGAAATATCTGCACAGGGAAACTTTTTCGCCGTGGACGATAACGACAAATTCGTCGCCGCCGATTCTGTAAACGTGCTCTTCGCCGAAAACCGAACAGACCAACCTGCAAGCGTTAATCAAATATTCGTTGCCGCGTTCGTGTCCGTAAGTGTCGTTGACGCGCTTTAAAAAGTTCACGTCAATCATCACGATACAAAATTCCGCGTCGCCCTCGGCTATCCTGTCGTTGAGCCAAACAATTTCTCTGTTGTAAGCAGCTTTGTTTTTGATGCCAGTCAGCGAATCTTTGTGCGCCAGCTCGTCCATTGCGAAAACTTGCAACTTCATATTTTCGACGCGGACTTTTTCAATATGCAAGTTCTCCAAGTAGATTGAAATATTTTTCGTCATCCTGAGCAAGGATGCATAAAGATTTTCTATTTCGTCGCCCGTGTGGATTTTCAAACTCATGATTCGATCAAAATGTTTGCGGCGTGCGTCAGGATTGTCGTAAGCAAAATTTCTCGCGCAATATGCCATCGTGTTGACGGGCAAAATTATATTGTTTTCGATAAACCACAGACCGACAACGAAAATGAAGATGAAACAACCCGTGAACAGTGCCGCCAATTTAATCGTGAAGGAGCGCATATATTCGGAGAGCACTTCCAGCGAAAAATCGACAATCGCATAGCATTGACATTTACCGTTCTCGTCGTAAAGCGGTTTGTAAATCGTCAAAAGTTTTCCGTATTCGTCGTCGGACAAAATCGGCGGAATCGGTCTGCCCGCAATTAAATCGTTCTTGTAATTTTCGACGGTATAGTCAAGCTGAATAACTTGCCCGGGCTTATCGCCCAACTCGGTCGACGAATCCAAATCGAAAATCACATGACAGCCGTCTTCCTCAATCTTGTAAACGTAAATGTATTGAATGTAACTGTTGCTGTTTTTGAGGGCGTACAATTTATTTTCAATGTCGCGGTATTCGTCGTAACTGCGTCCGAGTTCCATATATTCCCTAATGTGTTTGGGGTTCAATTCGTTCAGAATGACGGTAACCATGCCGTCGACGGTTTTTATTCTGTCGTTCATTGCGGATTCGTGGAAAAGCAAGTAGCTGATAAACGAAAGCGATAACGAAACAAATAGCGAGCTGATCATAAGAATCGCAAGCATTTTTGTGCGGAGTGACGACGACGACAAATAATTTTTCGTGACAAATGCTTGTTGCATTTCGTCGGACAACGGAGCCTGTCTTCTGCCCAAAACTTTAAATTCGGAGATCACGGATTTTGGCATTGATTTCAACAGGACAAACGCAACTAGAATCGACAGACCTTTGTCGAGGAATTCGCCCAAAAATTTTGTAACGAAATTCAAATGAATTTGGCTGACCGTCTGAATAAAACTTGTCGAGTTCAACAGATTGTAAATCAGCAACGCGAAAGCAGTAGTCATAAGCGACAACGGCAGAATCAACATTGCGACTTTGCTGAGGCTTTTGAAAAAACCTTTACGCGCAAAATAAGCCGCGTAGACTGCGACGAGTATGTTGACTGTGCAGAAATACATCTGTTGAGAATCAAAGAATGACTTAATCACGTTGGTGAAAAAGCCGACCGCAATACCGGGGACGTAACCGCCGAGTGCAGCGATAAAAATTGTGCCGCACGTGTCTAAAAAAATGGTCAGACCTAATTGTTGCGTAATGAAATAACCTGCCAAATTTAAGAGCAAGGCGTCAAAGCAAATCATAAAAACTTTTTGGGTAGACATAGTTTGGGCAGACATTTGGATTCACCTTTGTAAGAACTTTTTGGCGATTATATCACACGGTTGAAAAAAGTCTACCTTTCGCCGTTGACAATCTTTTATTGCTTGAAGGAAGTTACTGCCGTTCGTCAAAATTATAAGCGAGGTGAAAGCTCATGGCAAATTTTAATCGCGTGTTTTTGATTGTGATTGACAGTTTCGGAATCGGCGGCGCGTCGGACGCAAAACTTTTCGGCGACGACAATCCGAACACCTTGGTGAGTTGTGCGGCGTCGGAAAAATTTTTCGTGCCGAATCTGTCGAAACTCGGACTTTTCAACATTGACGGCGTTGATTGTCGCCCGCGTGAAAAAAATCCGCTCGGCAGTTTCGGGCGGCTTGTCGAAGCGTCGGCGGGCAAAGATACGACTATCGGGCACTGGGAAATTGCCGGCATTGTTTCCGAACGCCCGTTGCCGACTTATCCCGAAGGTTTTCCTCCCGAATTGATTGACGAACTTGAAAAAAGTTTCGGCAGGAAAATTCTTTGCAACAAGCCGTATTCGGGCACGCAAGTTATTCACGACTACGGACGCGAACATGTTGCGACGGGCGCGCTGATTGTCTACACGTCGGCGGATAGCGTCCTGCAAATCGCCGCGCACGAAAAAATTGTTCCCGTCGACGAACTTTACAATTTCTGTCGGCAGGCGCGAAAAATTCTGCGCGGAGTTCACGGCGTTGGTCGAGTGATTGCCCGCCCGTTTGTCGGCGAATTCCCGAATTATGAACGCACAAGCCGCCGTCACGATTTTTCATTGGAGCCGCCCGCCGAAACGATTTTGGACGCGTTGAGCAAAAATAATTTCGCGACAATCGGCGTCGGAAAAATTTCGGACATTTTCGCGGCTCGCGGAATAACGAAGTCGACGGGCGTAAACGAAGACAACGCGGACGGCATGGCGAAAACTTTGAAACTTGCGGACGAAAATTTTCGCGGACTTTGTTTCGTCAATCTCGTTGATTTCGATATGAAATTCGGGCACAGACGCGACGTTGACGGTTACGCGCAAGCTTTGACGGATTTAGACGTTGACCTTGGAAAATTTTTGTCGAAGTTGCGCGGCGACGATTTGTTGATGATAACCGCCGATCACGGTTGCGACCCTGCGTCACGCGGCACCGACCACACTCGCGAAAATGTTCCGCTGATTGTTTACGGCGAAAAAATTCGGGCGGGTGTCAATCTCGGTACGCGAAAAACTTTTGCGGACATTGCGGCGACGTTGGCCGAAATTTTTTCCGTCGACTTCACGACACGCGGCGAAAGTTTTTTGCAGAAAATTTTTTAATACACGCGAACAAGTTGCAGGTAATTGCGCCGCAAAAGTTTGGACTCAAACCTGAAACATTTCGGACAAAAAAATCCCTCGCCGAATTGTCGAGGGAAAATTTTTTATTTGCGTTTGGTCGAAGATTTTGCGGCAGACTTGCTTGAAGTCGTCGCAGTTTTGGTTGAAGATTTTGGGGCAGACTTGCTTGAAGTCGTCGCAGATTTCGTTGAAGACTTCGAGGCGGGCTTGCTTGAAGTTGTCGCGGATTTTGCTGAAGACTTCGCGGCGGGCTTGGTTGAAGTCGTCGCGGATTTGGTTGAAGACTTCGCGGGCTTAACTTTTTTGATGACGGTTTGAACTGCAAGCTTCGCGCCGAACTTGACGGACTTAACGACGCGTTTGGCGTTCGTCTTCGCCAAGTCGGGAACGGTGTCACTCAAGTCGGCCTGTTTGGAGCGGTTGCAGTGTTTGCACAAGCCCTGCAGATTAAACAGCGCGTCAGAGCCGCCGTACTTTTGCGGGATAATGTGGTCAACGTCCATGTCCGCCTTGCGAAATTTTTGCCCGCAACGGGCGCAGGTGTACCAGCCGTGATCCGACGGATTATGTTTAAACCATTCTTCGCGATAGTTGCCCAAAAGTTTCAGTCTCCCTTTGAAAAGTTTTCTACGGCGGCAGAAATAATTTCGCCGTCAAAACCGCGTCCCGAAAGAAATTGCCACGCCTTTGCACGAAAGTTTTTGTCATCAATCGTCTTGAATTTTTTCGTCAACGCCAAAGTCGCCGCCTGCAATTCGTGTTCGTAAAAATCTTCAGGAATTAATTGTTCGATAAAATCTTTGTCGAAGCCGCGCTGAATCAGTTTCGCGAAAATCTGCCGCACGCTCAACTTGCCTTCCGCGTAAAAATTTTCAAACTGTTGCCGACAAAGTTCCTCATCGTCCAAATAATTATGTTGCTTGAGTTTGTCAATCGTTTCGTCGACTTCCGTCGCCTCGTATTTTCGCGCCAAAAGTTTCCGCTTGAGTTCCGCCTCGCTGTGTTCGCGATACGCCAACAAATCCGCCGCCTTCATGAGCGCAGTTTTTTTAATCTTCATCGCCGTCAAAAGGTTCCTCTTCGTCGTCGAAATTTTCGGGTTCAGGTTTAATCGTTGCGGTTGACTTCATGAGAGCATCGCGCAGTTTGTTTTCAATTTCGTCGGCAATTTCAAGATGTTCCTGCAAATATTTTTTGGCGTTTTCGCGACCTTGACCGAGCCGCTCACCGTTGTAGGAAAAATACGCGCCGGATTTGGTGACGAGATCAAACATGACGCCCAAGTCGACGATTGAGCCGAAACGCGAATAACCTTCGCCGTAAATTAAATCGAATTCGGCGGTGCGGAACGGCGGCGCAACTTTATTTTTGGCAACTTTGATTTTGACGCGATTGCCGACAACTTCCGTGCCGAGTTTAAGCGGCTCACCTTTGCGAACTTCCAAACGAACTGACGAATAAAATTTCAGCGCACGACCGCCGGTCGTGGTTTCGGGGTTGCCGAACATGATACCGACTTTTTCGCGAATCTGGTTGATAAACACGGCGATAGTTTCCGTCTTGCTGATAACGCCCGCGAGTTTGCGCATTGCCTTGCTCATCATGCGTGCATGAAGTCCGACGTTTGCATCGCCCATTTCGCCTTCAATTTCAGATTTCGGGACGAGCGCGGCAACCGAGTCAATGACAACAATATCAACCGCTCCGGAACGAATCAAAGTTTCGGCAATGTCAACGCCCTGTTCGCCGGTGTCGGGTTGAGCGAGCAATAAATTATCCACGTCGACGCCGAGTCTTTTTGCGTATGTCGGATCAAGCGCATGTTCCGCGTCAATGAAAGCCGCCGTGCCGCCTTGCCGCTGAACTTCGGCTATCATGTGCAAAGTTACCGTAGTTTTTCCGCCGGCTTCGGGGCCGTAAATTTCAATGATTCGCCCGCGAGGAAGTCCGCCGATACCGAGCGCGACATCAAGCGGCAGAATTCCCGTCGACACGGCTTTAACGTCCATGCGTGCCGAATCGTCGCCGAGTCGCATTATCGCGCCTTTGCCGAAGTCCTTTTCGATTTGCTTCATTGCCGCTCTCAACGCTTCTTGTTTATCCATGGTGGCTCTCCTTTGTAAATTCGTTTTAGGCGCGAATTATATCAGAGAATCGGCGGCTTGTAAATTTTCGGCGGGCAACAAAAAAACGCCCGAATCATTCGGACGTTTGTTGAGACAAAAAATTTTTCAGCTGTTCAATCTGTTCGTCGAGAGCCGCCAAATCGTCGGCGCGTTGCTTGTCCAAAGCGTCGTTGATAATTTTGGAGCGTTCGTCAAGTGCCGCGTGAAAATCCGCAAGATTTTTTTTGACGGCTTGTCGTTCGTCGGCTTCGCGTCGAAAGGATTCGTTCAGCAGTTCAAGATTTTTTTGCACGTGTGCGCGCAACTCTTCGCGTTGGTCGGTCATGGCACTCACCCTATTCGCGGCAGACGCGTAATGGCGTTTGCGTTGACGGCATTGACGAAATTGACGCTGTGAACGGCGTGCACGTTTTGCAAGAACATCAGTACCGCCTGCAACAAATTCGGGTTCGCGGAAACTTTCGGGTCGGCAAGCAATTTTTCTGCCGCGTCGTAAGCACGGTTTATCATATCACGGTTGTCGTCCATTGCGCGAAAAAATTTTTCGTGATTGGCATTGAGCGTCGCCAAACACGCTTCAAGTTGCGCCTCGATCTTGATGCGTTCGGTTCGTTCGTGTTCTTTGCACATTTGGTATTGAGCCGCCGCCGTGATTAACTCTTTTAGCACGGGCAAAGCCGCAACGGGTAAACTCATCGAATACCTCCAATCCGATTCATCATGCCGAAAAAATCTTTGGAATACTCGTCGTCGACAAGTGCCAAAGCAATTCGAGCAATGTTTTCGTCGCCAAGCGCAATTGCCCTGTCAAGCGCGGTCATTGCCAACGAATTAATCCGCGTCCTGTTCGCGAAAAAGTCGGTCGAAAACTTTTGCAGTTTCGCTAAGCGCAAAGTGCCTTCCTCGCAACGCGCCTGCAGTTGAGCAATTTGGCGTTTTCGGTCGGTTATTGCGGCTTCGCGGTCGGTCAAGTAGTGTTCGAGAAAATCAATCGCGTCAAGTTCCTGTTGCCGTGTCGGGTACATGATTGGTCGCCTCAATAAGTCAACAGACGTTCAAGCCAATCCGACGAACCGGAAATTGTCGGCGCGGCGGGAATCAACCCGTTTATTTCGCGAATCTTGCCGCCGTAAATTTTGTAGTTGCTTTCAATCTTGCCCGAAGAGCCGACAATGCGTTGTTCGAGCGAGTTTTTAATCATCTCGGCGATTTTGGCAATGCCCGTGAGGTGGCGCGCCTCTTGTTCCGTGAACGAATTGCGATTCATTGCGCCGTTGAGTTGATTGACGATTTTGCGGAACTTGTCCATGAGTTGAACGAGATTGGATTTTTCGTCGTCAATGTACCTGCGCGAATTGTTCAAGGACTCGTACAAAATTTTCATGTCGGTCAAGGCATCCTGAACTTTGTAATAATAATCGCGTGCGGCGTCGCGTTGACGGTCGGCTTCTTCGTAATCTTTATCGGGATCGCTGAAAGCCGAAAGTGCAATGCTTATCAGATTTAAACTGCCGCCGGACAAGTTCGTCATTATCGACGACACGTTGACCGTCGGAATGGTCGGTGCGGAATTTAAATTCGGCGGCGCGGCAATTCGGCTGTTGATGTTGAAGCGGCGGAAATTTTCGATTGAAACGCTGATGTCGCTGTTCAATTCCTTCAGAACATCGGACTTGTAATTGTTGTAACTTCTGATGAGGTCGTTGAGTTGATTGGCGGCGCGTTGAGTGTCACCTTTCAAGTCTTTGTAGTCGTCGTAAAGATCTTTGGCGTCGGAGAGAATTTCTTTGGCCTCTTGGCGAATTTCGCGAGCTTCACGCCGTCTTTCTTCACGCCACCTGCGTTCTTCGGGATTGAAATTTTTGTACAGAAAATCTGCCAAACCCATGAAGTCGCCTCCTAACTTTTGCTGACTTTGATTTTGTTTTGCCCGTATTCGACTGTGTAACGTTTGCCGCAAGCGGGACAGTTGCCGCTCGTGCGCTGAAGTCGTGGCGTGTCGACGGGATAAGCACCTAGTTTGCGCCCGCAGTGCGGACAGTTCACGCTTTTTGAAGCCATAACGAATCACTCCTTAACTTTTGATGCGTTGCCGTTGGAAAAAATTTTGTCCGCCCGCTCGAATTGCTCAAGCATTTTATCCATGTCGTCGTTGAGTTTTTTCATTTCCTCGAACGTGTCTTTCATGTCACTCCAAAAATTTTTCAAGTCAGATTTGTAAATGCCGTCAATGTCGGTGAGCAACGCAAGTTCCACGTCCAGGGCGCGAGAAATTCTTATCAGCATTGGCAACGAAATATTTTTGCCGCTGCAAGCACTTTCGATTTGCGACAAATAATTTTTGTTTATGTTGAGTCTGAAAGCAAGTTCTTCCTGCGTCATGTTGCGCAACTTGCGAAAGCCGGCGATACGCATTCCGATACAGCGCATCTCCTTGCTAAAATCTTCTTTCATATGTTGACCTCCCGACGTTTATTTGTAAAGTATTTTATCAAAAATTCAATGTTTGTCGATTAACCGACAGGTGTAATCCTTTACAGAATAGGTAAAGTGCACACAAAAAAAGCCCGACCGAAGTCGAGCCGAAAAATTTTTCAAATTGCCAAAAGATATTCGGCGGGCAGTCCGAAAATTTCAACGAGTTTGGCTTTGTCGCGTTCCGTGAAATTATATCTGCCGCGAAGTTTATGAGAAACCGTCGGTTGTGTCGTGCCCAAAAGTTCGGCAAGTTCGCTGTATGAAATTTGCCGCTTGTCCATCTCCGCCAAAAGATTTTTGTAGGGCGACTCGCAACGGCGAGCCAAGGAAATTTTTCTGCTCCGTTCCGCCTGCGAGGTTACTGCCGAAAGTCCGTCGTCGCGTGCCAGCAAATATTCGGCGGGCAATCCAAAGAATTCGACGAGATGAGCGACTTGATTTTCTGTGAAATTTTGTTTGGCAAGCATTTTGGTAGAAAAGGTTCCAGGATGCCAGCCCAGAATTTTTGCAAGTCCGCTGTACGAAAGTTGCCGCTTGTTCGTTTCTGCCAACAGATTTTTGTAAGGGCTTTCATGACGATTAGCCGCTGAAATTCTTGCGCCCAGTTCTGCTGCTGATATTACTGCCGGAAGTCCGTCGTCGCGTGCCAGCAAGTATTCGGCGGGCAATACGAAGAATTCGACAAGTTGAGCGATTTCCTTAAGCGTGAAGTTACAGATACCGCGCATTTTTTTTGAGACAGTTCCAACAGACCAGTCCAGAATGTCTGTAAGTCCTTTGTACGAAAGTCGCCGCTTGATCATCTCTGCCAATAGATTTTTGTAAGGCGTTTTGCCGCGTTTGGCTTCTGCAATGTTAAAGCATCTGTCATCTGGAAATTTTTTACCCGTAAGTGCCGTCGCAATTTTCGCGCACGTTTCCGCCGAACGTTTTCTGCCGGTACGTGTTGCCGACATTTTCGCACACGCTTCCGCAGACATTTTTTTGCCCGTGTGAATCATCGACAATTTTGCGCACGTTTCCAGCGTATGGTGTTTGCCGAAAAAATGATTCTTATCGCCTGTTCGTGCCGCAGACATTTTTGTTCGCCCTTCGACTGTATGTGAAAGACCGAGACAACCGTCGCCGCCCTCGGTGAGATTGTACCCATTCGGAGACTTGGTATCACGCCATTTGATGAAATATTTTTCCCAGTAGTCAAGTTCTTGTTGATTCGCGCACTCTTTCAAGATGGCGATAACAAAATTTCCCGCGCCGTGAGCACGAATTGCACTGCCGATGTACGATTTTTCGTATTTGTGTTCCCGAAAACGCAACTCTGCAGAACGTTTCGTTTGCCCGACGTATTCAAGGTCGTTGGTGCCGTCGATGAGCAGGTAGATAACACCGAATGCCATAATATCAATCGCCCTTTCGTTGACAGCGCGGCGCGAGCGTGTTAGAATCACAAATGCGAAATGGCTCTGCCGTGCTGTATAGATTTATTTTACCAACTTAATCTTAGCACGCGGAGCTTTTTCCGTCAATAAATGCAAAACAAAAAACCGTCAAGCCCGAAAGCCTGACGGTTAAAATTTTTAATTACATGTAGTCTACAGAAGATTTCTTTCTTTCGGTGTGGAAAAATCCGAGTTTTTTTGCGATTAACTCCATAATGACAAAGAGCACCGGGATGACGAAAACGCCGAGCATTGTCGCAAACAACATGCCGCCGACGACCGCAACGCCCATACCGTTACGAGCTGCCGAACCTGCGCCCGCCGCTGTTGCCAAAGGAACGCAACCGATTATGAACGCGAACGAAGTCATCAGAATTGGGCGAAGACGCAAGGCCGCCGCTTCCAATGCCGCTTTGATTGGAGGCATTCCGCGATCGACGCGAACTTTTGCGAACTCGACAATCAAAATTGCATTCTTCGCGGCAAGTCCAATTATCATGATAATCCCGATTTGCATATAAACGCTATCTTGAAGTCCCGCGTTTGCTTGCCCGTTGTGCATCATTGACGAAATATATCGCAAAACAAATTCCGAGACGACCGCGCCGAAAAGTCCCGTGGGCACGCTGAGCAAGACAGCGAACGGCACCGACCAACTTTCGTAGAGCGCGGCGAGCATCAAGAATACGAACACCAACGCCAACGCCAAAACTTGCCCCGTGGAGCTGGCGGCTTTCTTTTCTTCGCGAGACTGCCCCGACCACTCGATATTAAATCCCGTGCCGGCTTCTTCCTTGACGATTTCTTCAATCGCCGCCATTGCCTGACCGGACGAATAACCTGCGCCCGCGTTGCCTTGAATTGTGACTGCACGAGCCGCGTTGAATCTGGAAATTTGCGTCGGGCCTGTGGAATATTTCGGCGTAACCAAAGTATTCAGCGGAACATTTTGCCCGTTCGCGCCTTTGACGAAAACGAATCTTGCACAATCCGCCTCCGAACGATAAAGCACGTCCGATTGCAACATAACTTTGTACGTGCGCCCGAATTTGTTAAAGTCGTTGACTTGCATACCGCCGAAATTGACTTGCAAAGCGTTGAACACGTCCGAAAGTTGCACGCCGAGGAGTTTGACTTTTTCGCGATCAATCTCATATTCGACTGTCGGTGTCGCAATGTTAAAAGTCGTGCGTACACCTTGCATTTCGGGACGCTGATTGGCTTTTGCGACGATTTTTTTCGTCAACGCGTCAAGTTCTTCATTCGTGTGTCCCGCCATGTCTTGAAGTTGCAGAGACCAGCCGCCGACGTTGCCCAAACCGGGAAGTGCGGGCGGGTTGAACGCGATAACCTGCGCTTCCGGCACGACCATTGCGCCGAGTTTGAACATCGTCCCGATACACGCGTTGATTGACGCTTCGGGGCCGCGTTCGTTCCACGACTTCAGACCGCAAACGATAATGCCTGCGCTCGGTTTGGAGCCGAACGACAGAATATCAAAGCCCGTAATCATCATGCAGTTTTTCAGCCCGGGCATATCTTTCATGACGGCTTTGCCGAGTTTGTCAATCGTCTCGACCGTGTGATTCATCGAAGTGCCTTCGGGCAAGCTTATCGACGTGAAGAAATAACCTTGGTCTTCTTCAGGCACGAAAGTTGACGGGAGCCGCTGATAAATCGTCCACGTCAAGCCGCCGACAATCAACAGGAAAATTATCGCCAACTTTGAACGTTTGATAAATCCCGCAACAATGCCGACATAACCGTCTTTCGTGCGCTCGAACCAGTTGTTGAAGCCGTTAAAAAATCTGTCAATCAAGCCGAGTTTTGTTTTGTCCGTGTCTTTCGGTTTCAAAATCATTGCGCAAAGTGCCGGCGTCAAAGTCAACGCGACGAATGCCGACAACGCCATTGAAATTGCGATCGTCAACGCGAACTGCCGATACAAAACGCCCATCATGCCGCCGAGGAACGCAACGGGCACGAACACCGCCGCCAATACAAACGCTATCGCAACGACGGGGCCTTGAACTTCGTCCATTGCGCGTTCGGTTGCGTCGACGGGTGATAAGCCCTCCTCCATGTGGTGTTCGACGTTTTCGATAACGACAATCGCGTCGTCGACAACAAGACCGATTGCCAAAACCATTGCGAACAGCGTCAGCGTGTTAATCGAAAAGCCCAAAATTATGAACGCCGCGAACGTCCCGATAAGCGACACGGGCACGGCAAGCAACGGGATTAACGTCGCACGCCAACTCTGCAGGAAGACGAAAATAACGAACACGACGAGGAGCAACGCTTCAACGAACGTGTGCGCAACTTCTTCGATTGAGGCGCGAATAAAGTCCGTGCTGTCGAAAATTTCATCAATGAACAGACCGGGCGGCAAATTCGGGCGTTGACGTTCGATAATCGCTTGCACGTTTTTAACGGTTGTCATTGCGTTCGCGTCCGAAGTCAGCTGAATACCGAAACTGACGGAAGGATAGCCGTTAAACTTCGCGATGATATTGTTCATGCGTTGACCCGATTCAATTCGCGCAACGTCTTTCATGTAGACGAAAGTGCCGTCGCCGTTCGCTTTCAAGATGATGTTGCCGAACTCTTCAATTTCGGACAGACGCCCTTGAACTTTGCCGGTGTACTGTTTTTCTTGTCCTTGAGCAAGCGGCATTGAACCGATTGTGCCTGCCGCAGCTTGCAAGTTTTGTTCGTTAATCGCGGCGGCAACTTCCGCAATTGTCAAATCCAATTCGGCAAGTTTGTCGGGGTTGAGCCAAATACGCATCGAATAATCGGAGCCGAAAATTTGAACGTCGCCGACACCGTCGACGCGCTTAATTTCGTCCATCAAATAAATATCCGCGTAGTTTTTCATAAAGGCGCGGTCGTAACTGCCGTCGGGCGAATACATTGCCAAAAACAATGCCATTTCGTTTGACGCCTTGCGCGTGGTGACGCCTTGACGCTGAACGTCGGTTGGCAAGCTCGCGTTGGCAATGGCGACATTATTTTGGACTTTAACAGAGTCCATGTCGCCGTCGGTGCCGACTTCAAAAACGACGCTCAAGCTGTAACGTCCCGTATCGTCGCTGTTGGAGCTCATGTAGTCCATACCGTCCGTGCCGTTGACTTGTTGCTCAATGACCTGCGCGATTGTTTCGTTGACGACCGAAGCATTTGCGCCCGTGTAAGTCGTGCTGACGGAAATTGTCGGCGGAGAAATTTGCGGATACTGCGCGATTGGCAGTTGCAGTGCCGCAAGGAGGCCGACCAGCGTAATTATCAGCGCGATAACTATTGCGAAAATCGGTCTGTGAATAAAGAACTTTGCCATAAGCAACAACTCCTTATTTGGGAACTAATCTTTGAAGTAAACTTTTTCGTCTGTCAAATTTTCCAAGCGCGACAACATTACAGCCGAGGCAACGTCGCCCGTCACGTTAAAGCAAGTGACAATTCTGTCGCAAATGGCCGCGATACAAAACAACAGCCCCGCAATGTTATTCGGCACGCCGAAAGTCGAAGTGACTGTCAAAATGCCAATGACGGACGCATTCGGCACGGCGGGACCGGCTACCGACAGCGACAAAGTCATCGTTAAAATTATTACAATCGCGTTTAAGTCAACTTCGACGCCGTACATTTTCAGGAACATGATCACCGCAATCGGCATGTAAAAGCAACCGCCGTTCATGTTTATCGTTGTGCCAATCGGAATTGAAAACGACGAAATTTTTTCGGCAATACCCATTTTTTGTGTGCAAAAATTCATCGTAAACGGCATTGTCACCGCGCTTGAGCTTGTGGCAAAAGCTATCGGCCACAATGACGGAATTTTTTTCAGGAACGGCATCGGAGAAATTTTTCCGATAAGCCGAATCATAATCGCATACACGACCATCATTACGCAACAACAGATTAACAGCCCGACAACCAACTTGCCCATCATCAAAAACGTATCGAAGTTTGTTCCGCTCGCCAGTTCCATCATCGCGAAAAAAGCAATCAGCGGCACGAAAAAAACTATCATGCCGACTAACTTCATGAAAAGGTCATTGCCGTTTGTAACCAGTTCTTGAATCAATCTGACTTTGTCGCCCAGCGCGTTCATTGCAAGCCCGAAGAACACGGCGATAAAAATCACTTGCAAAAGATTTCCGTCCGCAATGGGGCTGACCATGTTGCTCGGAATTATGTCGACGATAAATTTCGTCATTGAGAATTCGTAAGCGTCCGAGTTTTGCACGGCGGAAACTGTCCCGACTTGCGGCACGTCACCGCCGAAAAAAATTTCCGAGTTAATCAGTCCGATAAGCGCAGCAATCACGCTGGTTGAAGCGTAAAGCCCGATCAATTTGGCACCGACTCGACCGACGCCCGCGCCCGCACCCATGCCGATTATGCCGCCGAGTACGCTGAAAAAAATCACCGGCGCGATAACCAAACCGAGCGCGTTAAGAAACATCGTATTAATCGGCGTGATAAAACTTTCATTGACGACGGAAATTGTTTCGGGCGAAAAAATTTCTTTCATGAAGAAGCCGAAAATTAATCCGCAGACCATGCTCGCCAAAGTCAATTTCAGTTGCTGATTACTTTCGCCTTGAACGTTGATTGTTATTACGTTTTGATTGTTTTGATAAACCCAACTCATCTTTTGCCGATTGGCCTTAAGAATCAACGTGCGATAATATTCCTCATTCTCTTCGTCCAAATCAAAAACTTCAAGCAACGGATTGTAAGACGCGCTTTGAGCCGTAATTTGCAGTTGAACTTTGCCGAAAAAACTTTTCTTGATGGTGATTCTGATTTGTTTAACCTTGCCGAGATTCACCATGCGCCAAAAAATTTCTTCGACCAAAAGCTGTGTGCGCAAAATGTCTTTCGAGTCAATTTGCAGTTTCTTAAGTTGCGCCGCAAGAACTTCCTGCGTCTCGGAAAAATTTTCGGGAATCAGCAAAAAACTTTTCAGATCAGTTGATTCCATTTTTTATTTTCCCCCGCGAAGATTGTCGGGCGAATTCGGATTCGTATTCGGCGCAGTCAAGCCCGCGTCCGCGTTATAAGTGCTGGTAACGTCAGCAAGCGTAAATCCCATTTCGCCGGGCGTGACGGTTTTAATGTCCAAATCAATTCCTTCGCGCAGATTCGTCAAGCCTTCGACGATAACCGTGTCGCTGGTGTTTACGCCGCTCGTGACGACGAAATAACTGCCGACTTGGTCGCCGAGTTCAACCGTGCGCGCTTCGGATTTGTTATCTTTGCCGACAACCATAACGAAAGCTTTGCCCAAAAGTTGTTGAACCGAACGTTGCGGAACCAAAATTGCACGCGGAATGACTTCGCCCGTGAGTTTGACGCGTGCGAACATACCGGGCATCAAAAGTCCGCTGGGATTCGGGAAAATTGCTTTCATAATGAGCGAACCCGTGGAGTTACCCAACTCGCGGTCAACTTCGACGATTCGTCCCTCGAACGGATATTCTTTGCCGTCGGAAAGTGTTATCGTCACGTCAATCGGATTGTGTTCGGATTGCATTCCCTGAACCGTCATGAAGTGCAAATAATCTGACTCGCTGATTGAAAATTGCGCGAAAATCGGATCGGGCGTGCCGAGTGTAACAAGCGTTGTTTGTCCCGCCGAAACGAACGTACCGATAGCCACGTCGTCAACGCCGAGTTTTCCCGACATTGGCGCGTAAATTTCCGTGTCGGCAAGATCTTCCATTGCGGTTTTGAGCGCGGCTTCGCAAGCATAAATCGCCGCTTCGTTCGCCGCACAAGTCGCCTCGTCCGCACGAACTTTCGCCGCTTGATTTGTAACAACCTGTTCAGCGATTGCCGCTTCTTCCAACAATGCTTGATTGCGTCGCAAGTCAGTCAAAGAATTGTTGTAAGTCGCAACCGATTGCTCCAGAACTGCCTTGGCTTGAGCAAGATTGGCCTGCGCTCGAAGTACCGCCGATTCGTATTGCCGCGAATCAATCTTGTACAAAAGTTGTCCCGCCTCGACGAATTGCCCGCCGACGACAAATTTTTCAACGATGTTGCCCGAAACTTTCGACTGAATTTTGACTTCTTCCGTGCCGACCAAATGTCCCGCGTATTCGCTGGCAAGTGGCGTGTCGCGTTGAATGACTTTCATCGCTTTGACTTGAGCTTTCGGAGCTTGAGCTTGTTTTTGTTCGTCTTGACCGCAACCGCTGAAAAATATCGAGGACGCGGCGAAAAATGCAACCACTACCGTCGTTTTGGCTCTCGATAAAATCACGTCAACCCCTCCCGTTTTGCTATGAATTACTAAAGAATTTTAAAGTTTGGAAGGTGAAATGTCAATTTGAAGTTGTTAAAGCAATGCGCTATAATGTAAGCCGCAATTAGGACTTTTGGTAGAAATTTTTAAAGCGAAATGTCGAGTTATTAACCCTGAATTTTGAGGTGCTTATTCATGGAAAAAAATTTTAAGTTGCGCGGTGGACAAACTCTTCCTGTCGGCGGAAAAACTTTGGTGATGGGCATAATAAACGTCACGCCCGATTCGTTCTCGGACGGCGGGAAATTTTTTTCGCCCGAAAAAACTTTTGCTCATGCGAAAAAACTTGCGGAGGACGGTGCGGACATTTTGGACATCGGCGCAGAATCCACACGTCCCGAAGCCGTTGCTCTCAGTGCGGATGAAGAATTTGCCCGCCTGAAAAAAGTTTTGCCCGCGTTAAAAGATATTGGCGTACCGATTTCAATCGACACTTACAAACCCGAAGTCGCCGAAAGAGCTTTGGAGATGGGCGCAGAAATTATTAATGACGTGCACGGGCTGGAAGATGCGCGCATGATTGAAGTTGCGAAAAAATACGACGTGCCGGTTGTCGTCGTGCACAGCGAAAAATGTTCCGACTGTGACATTGTTGAAGATGTTAAAACTTTTTTCCGGCAGACGGCGGCAAACTGCGCGGCTCGCGGCTTCGACACGGAAAAAATTATTTTCGATCCCGGTATCGGTTTCGGAAAAACGCACGAAGAATGTTTAACGATTCTGCGCCGACTTGATGAGCTGAAAACTTTGGACGGTAAAGAAATTTCTTTGCTTATCGGCGTCAGTCGAAAAAGTTTTATCGGTTGGGCAACGGGGCTTGAACTCGGCGAACGTGACGCGGCGACGGGGGCATTGTGCGTTTGCGCGATAAACAACGGCGTTAATATCGTGCGCGTTCACAATGTCGAAATGATTTCCCGAATGTGCCAGATGACGGACAGATTGCGCGGAGATTTTTGACACGCGACGATTTTGCGGCGATAAAAATTTTCGTGACGATTTTAAAACTGCTTGTTGAAGGAGGCAAATTTTTCATGACGGACAAAATTCTTTTGAATGGCATTGAAGTTATGGGGCGGCACGGTTGCAGCGCTGAAGAACGTCAAAACGAGCAACTTTTTATCGTCGACGCTGAACTTTATCTTGATTTGTCGCGGGCGGGCAAAAGTGATGACATTAACGACACGATTGATTACTCGCAAGTTATCACCGACATAAAAAAAATCGTCGGCGGCAAACCGCGTGCGCTGATTGAAGCCGTCGCGCAGGAAATTGCCGAAACTCTCCTGCGGAAATATTTCCGACTCAACGGGCTTAAAATTATTTTAAACAAAGTCAAACCGCCGATTAAAGACAGTTTTTCGGGCGCGGCAGTTCAAATCGTGCGCAGTCGTCTGGATACATGATTTATTACATCGGACTCGGTTCAAACCTCGGCGAACGGGAAAAAATTCTTCGTCGGGCGATTGAACGCGTCAAAAAAATTCCCGCCGTGAAATTGTTGCGCGTGTCGTCGTTTTACGAAACGGAACCTTGGGGCGTCACGAATCAGCCAAAATTTCTGAACGCCGCAATGAAAATTTCGACGGAACTTGAGCCGCTTAACCTGCTTGACGAATTGCAACGAATTGAAACGGAACTCGGACGCATTCGCCGCGAACGTTGGGGAGCGCGCACAATCGACTTGGACATTTTGCTTGCCGACCGCGAAATTTCCTGCGAACGATTGACGGTGCCGCATAAATTATTATTCGAGCGGGATTTTGCTTTAGTGCCGCTGAAAGAAATTTTCCCGTCATTTAACTGCAAATTTCACGGCGAAAAAATTTTGCGCGTCAAAAGTTCGCCCGTCGATTTTGATTTAAAACTTGTCGCGTGCGTCGATAAAAATTTCGGATTGGGCTTGAACGGTCAACTGCTCTTCCGAATCCCCGAAGACTTGAAAAATTTCCGTGCGTTGACGTTGGGGCACACGATTATTTTCGGGCGAAAAACTTTGGCGACGTTCCCGAATCAAAGCCCGCTTGACGGACGAAGAAATATTTTGCTCAGTCGAACTCCGCTAAAAGTTTCGGGCGCGGAAGTTGTCGGCGACGTTGAAAATCTTTTCGACGTGCTTGACGTTGCGGAAAAAAATTTTGTTGTCGGCGGCTCTGAAATTTTTCGTGAACTTATTCCTTACGCGACGGAAATTTTTTTGACGGTCGTTGACGCCGAAACTCAAGCGGACGTTTTCTTTCCGAGCGTCGACGAATTCATTTTGCGCGACGTGAAAACTTTCGACGGTTTTGAATTCAGGAGATACACGCGATGAGAAAAATTTTTCACAACGATTGGGCGGAACTTTTGGACAACGAATTAAAGGAGCCGTATTATCAGGAGTTGCGGCAATTTTTAATCGGCGAGTACCGCACGCAAAAAATTTTCCCGAACATGTACGACATTTTTAACGCGTTGCACTTCACGAGTTACGCGGCGACGAAAGTTGTCATTTTGGGGCAAGACCCGTATCACGAGCCGGGGCAGGCGCACGGGCTGAGTTTTTCGGTTTTGCCGAATGTGCCGCCGCCGCCGTCGTTGCTAAATATTTTTAAGGAACTGCGCGACGATTTGGGTTGTTTCATGCCGAACAACGGTTGCCTCAAGCCGTGGGCAGATCAAGGCGTATTGTTGCTGAATACCGTCTTAACCGTGCGGGCACACGCGGCGAATTCTCATCGCGGACACGGTTGGGAAATTTTCACGGACAAAATTATTCGCTTGCTCAACGAACATGAACGCCCGATTGCATTTATTTTGTGGGGACGACCTGCGCGGAGCAAAAAATCAATGATAACGAATTCGCGGCACTTCGTCGTTGAATCGGCGCACCCAAGCCCGCTTTCGGCAAGCGGCGGATTTTTCGGCAGTCGTCCGTTTTCCCGCGTCAATAACTTTCTCGAATCGGTTGGCGAACAGCCGATTGACTGGCAAATTCCCAACATTTAACCTTACAGCGCGAGAATTCCCCCGCCTCTATAGGCGGTGGGATGAATCGCGCATTGACTTGTAATCAATATCTCTATATACTTGATAAGAAATAATTGTGGAAAGTAGAAGACCTGCAAAGATAGAAACCGAAAAGCGAAAACCAAGCAGTAAGTTTCTTAGCAGGTATAATGGCTGGTGCGAAGCCTCCTAACCGTAATCACTCGGCGGTGCCAAAGTCCTTAGAATGAACACGCACACATACCGCAGGAAGTGCGGGAATCAAAGCCTGTGTGAGAGGAAATAAGACGCAACCACGGCGCAACCTCGATGATCCAGGAAGCCGCCGCCTCTTCAGGCGGGGGTACTTCACCGAAAGGACGCTGTCATGACGAAAAAACAAATTTCACGGATTCTGCTTGTGATTATGCTTTTGCTGAATGTCTACGTGGTTTACCGAATTAACACCAACACGGCGACAATCTCAAGCTATGACGCGGGATATTCGCAACGGACGCGAGTCGGGCAACTGGACAGTTTTTGGTCGAAATACACCGGCGGCTCGAAAAATTTTGAGATAACCTACGAAAACAAGTTGAAGGCCGAAGACGACAACAATACATCATTAATCATCTTGGGAGTTCTCGACGCAATTTTAATCGGCGCAATCTATTTCCTTAACAAAAAACCCGCAGTTGCACCGCCGCCGCCGCTCACCATTGAGGAACGCCGCGAACAACGTTTTGAACGAAAGCGACGTAAATCAACAAGATAATTAGCAAATCAAAAGCGAGCAACGTGACGTTGCATCCAATTGGAGCGACCCGCAACTTTATCGCAATGAAAATATCACATACAAAATCAAATGCGACCCGTTCATTTGAACGAGCCGCGATTTTTTTTGCAACGAATTTTTACAGCTGACCTTCAAGCTCAAGATTAATTAAGTTATTCATTTCGACGGCGTACTCAAGCGGCAATTCTTTGGCAATCGGCTCAACGAATCCGCGAACAATCATCGCCCGCGCCTCGTCTTCGGAAATGCCGCGTGTCATCAGATAAAATACGGCGTCTTCGGAAATTCTGCCGATTTTCGCTTCGTGCCCGATGTCCGCTTCGTCGCCCTCAATGTCCATGACGGGCAAAGTATCCGAGCGTGATTCGTCGTCAAGCATGAGCGATTCGCAGTTCACGGAACATTTCGCGAAAGGCGCATTTTTCGTGACTTTAACTGCCGAGCGATAAGTTGCCGCGCCGCCTGATTTTGAAATTGTTCGCGTGTTGATGTTCGCTGAAGTTTTCGGAGCCGCGTGGACGACGATTGCGCCCGTGTCAAGATTTTGTCCGCGTCCGGCAAAAGTTACGCCCGTAAATTCAGCCCGCGCACCTTCGCCGTGCAAAACGCTGCAGGGATAAAGCATCGACACATGCGAGCCGAAAGAGCCGCTCACCCATTCGATAAGCCCGTTCTTTTCGACAAGCGCACGTTTGGTATTTAAATTCATCATGTTGCGCGACCAATTTTCAATCGTCGAATAACGGAGCCGCGCACCTTCCTTGACGAAAAGTTCAACGCAACCCGCGTGCAGATTCGTGACGTTGTATCGGGGAGCCGAACAACCTTCGATGAAATGCAACTTCGCGCCCGGTTCGACGATAATCAGCGTGTGTTCAAATTGTCCCGCGCCCGCCGCGTTCAATCGAAAATATGACTGCAGGGGAATTTTCACGTCGACGCCCGCCGGCACGTAGACGAAACTGCCACCCGACCAAACTGCTCCATGCAACGCCGCGAACTTGTGATCTTTCGGCGGGACGAGCGTCATGAAATATTCGCGAACAATGTCTTCGTGTTCGACAAGCGCGGTCTCCATGTCCGTGTATACGACGCCTTGATCGGTCAAACGTTTTTGTATGCTGTGATAGACGACCTCCGAATCGTATTGCGCGCCAACGCCCGCGAGCGATTTTTTTTCGGCGTCGGGAATGCCGAGCCTGTCGAAAGTATTTTTGATTTCGTCGGGGACTTGCGACCAGTCGTCGACTTGTTTGGCGTTCGGCTTGACGTAGGTAATAATTTCGTCCATGTTGAGTTCGGAAATGTCCGCGCCCCACGTCGGCAGTGAAATTTTTCGATAAGTTTCCAGCGACTTCAAACGAAATTCAAGCATCCACGGCGGATCATTTTTCCGCGCAGAAATGTCGCGAACAACTTCCTCAGTCAAGCCCGCGTCCGATTTGTAAATTGATTTATCTTCGTCGCGCACGTCGTACAACGCCCGTTCAATGTCTTGAATGTAAGTTTTCATGACGCGACCTCGAATTGAGCATAACCGCCCGCCGTGACTTCGCCGACGAGTTCCGCGCCGCCGCTCTTGACAATCCGCCCGTTCAAAAAGACGTGAGCGTATGTAACGGGCAAATGTTTCAAAATCTGCGCGTTGTGCGTGATGATTATGCAGGAATTATTTTCGTTATGGAATTTGGCGACGCCGCTTGAAACGATTTCGACCGCGTCCACGTCCAAGCCCGAATCGGTTTCGTCAAGCAAGGCAAGTTTCGGATTTAGTACGAGCAGTTGTAAAATTTCGTTGCGTTTCTTTTCGCCGCCCGAAAAGCCGACGTTCATATATCTTTCGGCATAAGCGGGATCAATTTGCAATTCGGACATTAAAGCGCGAAGTTCTTTGCGGAACTGCAGGATTTTAATTTTTTCGCCCGTGACTGCCTGTTTCGACGTGCGCAACATATTTTCGACGGTTATGCCCGGAATTTCTTCGGGATTTTGGAACGACAAAAAAATTCCGCGTCGTGCCCGCTCAAAAGTTTTAAGCGTCGTCAAGTCTTCGCCCTCGAAAAAAATTTCGCCGCCCGTGATTTCATATTTCGGGTGACCGAGCAAAACATTCATCAGCGTAGATTTTCCCGCGCCGTTCGCGCCAAGTATAACGTGAATTTCTCCGCGTCCGACGTTTAAATTCAATCCGCGCAGAATTTCTTTGTCGCCCGCCTTCGCGTGTAGATTTTTTATTTCAAGCAAGATGTTCGCCTCCGTTATTAGCTTTAAGCTGTAAGCTTTGAGCTTTAAGGTGAAGAAAAAATTTTCCTCAAAGCTTAAAGCTCTAAGCTCAAAGCTTAAAAATATTTTAGCCGAGCAAATTTTTTTGTCAACGCGGCAAAAAGTGTGCACGTCTGAAATTTTTATGGTACAATCAGCAAAAATGTTAATCGGCAACCGGATTCGTGAAATGCGGAATAAATTCCTAATTCCACATTCCAAATTCCTAATTGCCTTTTTGGAGGTGACGGCTTTGGAAAATATTTTGAACTACCTGATAGTAATTTTGATGACGGCGGGCGTGATTTTCGGCGGCAAAGCTTTTTGGGACTGGAAAAAAAATCGAGTACCGCGTCTGGACTTGAAAGAGCTTGAGGCGGAACGTGCGCAGTATCTGCAAGAGAATTTCGACAAGGCCATGCAGGATTTTAATTTTCTGGAGGAAGCGCGAAAAAATTTATCCGACCGCGAACTTTCCGCGCAGCTCAATCAACTGCAACGGACGGCGAAAAATTTATTGGCGCACCTTGAAAAAAATCCCGCACGAATTGCGCTGGCGTACAAATTCATCGATTATTATCAAGACCGCGCAGTTAAAATCGTCAAGCAGTATCAAGACCTTGAGGAAACGCGGCTGTCGACGGACAAAGTTCAGGACTTGAAAGCACGCATGAAACAGACACTTGCCGCGCTCGACGAAGCTTATCAAGACCAGTTTGAACACGTGCTGAATGATCAAATAATTTCTGCGGAAGCTGAACTCACAGTCATGGAGCAACAGCTTAACGAGGAAGGCATAAAAACGAAACCGATTGACGTGGGGCAAATGGACGAATATGGTAATGTGCGAATCGATACGGATTTGCTTGACCGTCCGATTGAAATTGAGCCGCCACGAAAATTTATTCCCGCGCAGTCAATGCAAAGGCGTGTTCGTCGTCGTGACGGTAGAGAAGAAGTTCTGCCGCCGTTCCCCGAAGAAGACCGCCCGCAAATCGTGCAGACGAAATTAATTCAATCCGCGTTGGCAATTTTCCTCGGCTCGTTCGGCGCGCACAAATTTTATCAAGGCAAAACTCTTCTGGGCGTGTTGTATTTCCTTTTGAGCTGGTCGACGCTCCCGATGTGGGTCAGTCTCGTCGAAGGAATTCGCTACCTGTTCATGCCCGTTGAAGATTTTTACGATCAATATATCAAAGACACAAGGAGAGATAACCATGGCAGAAATAAATCTTGAATCGTTGATGGCGAAGAAAAAAACCGAAGCGCAAACGCAAGCCGTCGCAGTTGTGGAGCCCGCCAAAGAAATTGAAGCGGTGACGCAACAAGTCGAAACGTTGACGCCCGCTGAACTCGCCAAAGTTCAATCGATTAAAGACAGCATTGACATGACGGAATCAAGCACGATATTGAGTTTCGGCGCGCCCGCTCAAAAAGAAATCGCGCAGTTTTCCGACAGCATCTTGACGAAAGTTCGCACGAAAGATTCCGGCGAAGTCGGCACGCTGTTAAATGACCTCGTCGGCAAAGTCAAAGGCTTCGACGTGACACAAAAAGAAGATGACAGTTTTATCAGCCGCATTCCGATTATCGGTTCGCTCGTCGGCAAGGCGGAAAATAAAATTGACAGCTTGATGCAAGGCTACGAAAAACTTTCGACGCAGGTTGAAAAAATTCAAGCCGGTCTTGAAAATGCCAAAGTCAAAATGATGGAAGATGTCGTAATGTTCGACACGCTGTACAAAAAAAATTTGGATTACTTCAAGCAGTTGCAACTGTACATTCGCGCCGGCGAAGAAAAACTCGACGAAATGCGCACGAAAACTCTTCCGGAACTGCACGCGCAGGCAGCGGCTTCGGGCGACCCGATGGCGGTGCAAGTCGTCAGCGATTTTGAACAGAGCGTCGACCGTTTCGAGAAAAAACTTCACGACTTGAAATTGAGCAAAACGCTTGCGATACAAACCGCGCCGCAAATCCGTTTGATTCAAAACAACGACCGCGCATTGATTGACCGCGTGCAGTCGGCGATTTATCACACAATCCCGCTGTGGAAAAATCAAATGGTTATCGCGCTTGGACTTTCGCGGCAAAAAGAAGTTATCGAAATGCAACGGGCGGTTGCCGACGCGACAAACGATTTACTTCGCCGCAACGCCGAAATGCTCAAGCAAAATTCAATCGACACGGCAACGGCGAACGAACGCGGAATTGTCGACGTGGAGACCGTCAAGAAAGTCAATGAAGATTTAATCTCGACGATTGAAGAAACGCTCCGAATTCAACGCGAAGGACGGCAGAAACGTCAAGCGGCGGAAAAAGAACTCGTCGCTATCGAAGGACGTTTAAAAGACGCACTGTTGAAAAACGCAACGGCGCACTGATTTACGAAAGGATTTTCCCATGCGCGAAACGGCAGGTTTACCGGCAGGAATTCTGGCGTATTTTATGACACTGTTCTTTCTTCTGCTGTTGTGCCAAAAAATTTTCGTCGCGCCGGAAGATTGGTCGCGGCTGATAACGTTCGTGACTTCGGCGATCTCGTTTCAACTTGCGTGCACGGCGACGGAAAAATTTTCCACATTGACGGGCGTGAAAATCGTCGCGTTGTTCATTGCGGTTTTCCAAATAATAATTTTGGGCGCGGACTTGCTCGGAAGTTTTTCCGACGTGCTGAAAGCTTTGGAGGGCAACGACGAAACTCCCGCAGATGTTTTCGTCAATTACGTTGCGACGATTTGGAATTCAAAAATTTGCGCGGGCTTGACGGGCATTCTTGCGCTTTGGACGGTGACAAAATGAAAAAATTTTTCCGACACGAATCCACCAATAAAGGTGATGGTTAATGAAAAATGACAGAGCCTTCGTTCAAGGACGAATCACGAAGCTTGTTTTGTTTTTGCTGGGATTAATCGTCGTGATTGTCATTCGTTACGGCTGGTTGCAACTTGTTCAAGGCAGCGAACTTGCCGAAAGAATGCGTTGGCAGGTCGGGCACGATTATTCCGTACAGTCGCCACGCGGCGCGATTATCGACAGGCACGGGCGTGAACTTGCCGTGAGCACGATGACAAAATCGCTGTTCGTCGACCCCAATCACGTGGAAAATCCCGCCGAACTTGCCAAAGATCTGGCTCCGCTTGTCGACAAAACCGAACAAGAAATTTTGGACGACATTGCCGTCGGCGGCGGCTTTTCGTGGGTGAAACGTCGGCTTGAGCAATCCGAATACGAGGCGATTCGCAAGCTGATTCGCGAAAAAAATTACGCCGTGTGTTTGGGTTTCCGCGACGAGGCGAAACGATACTACCCCAATGACGTTCTTGCCGCAAATGTTTTGGGTTTCGTCGGCACGGACGACAAAGGACTTGACGGCATTGAACAGGCGTTGGACAAATATATCAAGGGCGAAGTCACCGAGTCTTTCATTTACGCCGACACGCAGGAACGCCCGATACTCGAATCGATTTTCACGCCGAGCGGCTACCAAGGCGACAGGTGCAAGACGATTCAGCTGACGATTGACAGCGCGATTCAATTTATCGTCGAACAGGAACTTGATAGAGCAATGGCGGAAAATTCGCCGCTTGCGATAACATGCATTGCAATGGATCCGCACACGGGCGAAATTTTGGCAATGGCAAATCGTCCGTCGTACAACCCGAATCGTTTTTGGGATTACGACCAAGAAGTTTGGAAAAATCGTGCCGTGTCTTACATTTACGAGCCTGGCTCCACGTTCAAAGCTGTCATTGCGGGCGCGGCGTTGCAGGAAGGTCTTGTTTCGCCGAATCAAACTTTCGTCGACCCCGGTTATGTAATGGTTTCGGGAAAGCGAATTCAAAACTGGAACGGCTTGAGTTTCGGCACGGTGACTTTCGCGGACGTGGTTAAACAATCGCTCAACACGGGCTTTGCCTTAGTCGGTTTGGATTTGGGCGCAGACAAATTAATCAGCTACGCGAAACTTTTCGGCTTCGGCGAACCGACGGGCATCGAATTACCCGGCGAAGAGGCGGGACTTTTGTACGAGCCGGAAGAAATGGTTGACTCCGACATTGCGACAATGGCCATCGGTCAAAGTATCGCCGTCACGCCGTTGCAACTTATCACGGCTTTTTGTGCGATTGCCAACGACGGGATTTTGTTAAAGCCGCACATCGTCAAACAAATTAAAAATGCGAACGGATCGATTTACAGCGAAACGCACGTTGAGGAAGTTCGGCGCACGATTGATTCGGCAACCGATAAAACTTTGGTCGGCTTGCTTGAACAAGTCGTTGCGTCGGGCGGCGGCGGCAAGGCGTCTGTTCGCGGCTATCGTATCGCGGGCAAAACCGGCACCGCGCAGAAAGTCAGCGAATACGGTTTGGGCTACAGCGAAGGCAAATATATCGCGTCGTTTTGCGGCTTCGCGCCCGTCGAAAATCCTCAAATCGTCTTGCTTGTGATGATTGATGAACCCTACGGGACTTTTTACGGCGGACAAATTGCGGCTCCGGTCGCGGGCAGAATTTTTTCGCAAGTCTTCCGTTACATGCGAATTGAGCCGTCAGATGCGCCGCTCGGTTTGGACGCGGACGAAATCAGCGACGAAGTCGGCACGGGTGACGCGTCGATTCAAGGTGTGCCGCAACGTCGAGAGTCGCCCAAAGAACTTGAGCCGAAAATTGAGACTCCCAAAGAGGAAGAAAATCTTGCGCCGAATTTGGCTCGCGTGCCCAGTTTTTACGGAAAAAGCATTCGTGAAGCGGCGCGGCTTGCCAACGAGGCGGGACTTGCTTTCGAGGCAGACGGTTCCGGTTTTGCCGTCGAACAGAGCATAACGGCGGGCGAAATCGTCGACAAAGGCACGGCGGTCAAAGTTCATTTCAGCCCGTGAAAATTTGAATCTTACCCGAAAAAAATCCCCAACGCTTTGAACGTCGGGGAAATTTTTTTTACTGTTTTAGCGTCTCAAGCTCCCGTTCGAGCCTGCGAACTTTTTCGAGCAGTTCGGGAATTTTTTTCAACGACGCCTGAAACTTGAGCCAATCGCCGTGATCTTGTATCGGGAAGCCCGCGCCGAAAAAATTCGGGGGCATGTTTTTGGAAATGCCAGAACGCGCCGCGTAAACCGAATTGCCGCCGATTTCGATATGCCCGACCGTGCCGACCTGCCCGCCGAAAGTCACGTTATCGCCGACAATCGTCGAGCCGCTGATTCCGGTTTGCGCCACAATCAAACAATTCGCGCCGATTCGGCAGTTGTGCGCAATGTGTACGAGATTATCAATCTTCGTGCCGTGCCCGATAATCGTCGAGCCCATCGCCGCACGATCAATGCCGACATGCGCGCCGATTTCCACGTCGTCTTCGACAATGACGTTGCCGACCTGCGGAATTTTCGTGTGAACGCCTTTTGACGTGGTGAATCCGAATCCGTCGGAGCCGATAACCGCCGAACTGTGAACGACACAACGCTTGCCGATCGTGCAGAATTCGCGAACGGTGACGCTTGAATAAATCACGGTATCCGCGCCGATTTTCGCCTGTTGCCCGATGTAAACATGCGGATAAATTATCGCGCCCGCGTCAATCGTTGCGCCGTCGTCGACAACCGCGAAAGGCATAATCGTCACGTTTTCGGCAAGCGTGACATTTTTGCCGATGTGAGCTTTCGGACTTATGCCGACAGGAATTTCAAGCTTGGGCGTGAACATTTCCAACAAAATCGCGAAAGCGGCTCGCGGGTCGTCGACTTTGACGGCGGGTTTCGGGAAGTCGTCAACGTCACGCGGAATTAAAACCGCAGTTGCTCGCGAATTTTTTGCTTCGTCCAAATGCGGCGGCACCGCGAAAATTAAATCGCCCGCTTGAGCAAGTTTGATATTCGACAGACCGCTGACTTTCGTTGTTCCGTCGCCCAAAATTTCTCCGCCGACAAGCTGAGCCACTTCGTGTAAAAATTTTTCCATGATTGTCGCCTGCTTATTGCATCTTCTTGATAACGTCGTCGGTAACGTCAATCGCGCCGTGGAAAATCATTTTGTCTTCGGCAGAATTGCTGATGACAACGTCAATATTTTTTTCACGGGCAATTTCTTCAAGGACAACGTCGAGCCGATTTTTAATCTGAGCCGTGTAAGCCTGATTGATTCCGCTAAGCTTGCGTTGAAGTTCTACTTGCGCTTTCTGGACGTCCGCTTCAGTCAAATCGGGCTTGTTGGTGTATTCTTTCTCGAAATTCTCCTGAGCTTCTTTGGCTTTGGCTTCGGCTTCCGCCATCAAAGTTTTTACACGCGGAGCATCTTCCATGACTTTCATCACGTCAACGGAGGCGATTTGACCGTTACCGCAACCCATAGTCAGCAAAGAAGTCGCGAGCAGAGCCGTCGCCGCCAATTTTTTTATCAAATTCAATTAAAAACACTTCCCCTCAAAATCAATGCGTATCGTTCAACGCCGTTGCATTTCTTTAATCAATTCGTCCGTCAAGTCAAGCGTTTTTTTCGTCGTGAAAATCACCGCGCCCGTGTGTTCGGGGGCTTTGAGCTCAAAATTCATTCGCAAACGTTTTAACCGAAATTTTTCGTCGTCGAAGGGCGCACGCTTGACCAAAAGCAATTCCAATCGGTGAACCGACGCCAGCATCATTGCTTTATCGACGATTGAATTTAAAATTTTCTGCTCAAGTTCCGCCCGCTCGTTGCCGACTTGTTGCACCGACGACAAAAGTTCTTGCCTGCGAACTTGACGAGATTCAATGTCGCGGATTGACTGCTCCATTTGTTGGCGGTTTCTTTCGGCAACCTCTTCTTGCTTTTTGCGCGACTGTTCGTCAACTTCGCGTTGCAATCGTTCCGCCTCCGCCTTCAAACGTGCTTCTTCCGCCGCCGTCGAATCTATGACGAATTTTTCAATTTCCGCCATCCATTGTTCAAGCAACTTTTTTTGCGCGGAGTTGCGTCTGAATTCGACATCCTCAAGTTGCTTTACCAGCTCGTCAACTTGTTCCTGCGTCAAATGCAAATTGTCCGCGTTCTGCAACTTCAGCTGAATGTTCAAATGTTCGTTCATGAATTCGTCACGGACTTTGTTGCGTCGCTCAATATACTGCGGCTCACTTTTCTTGCGATATTCTTCCGCCATCAACTTTTTGCGCATTTCCAATTCGGCAAGCTGACTCATGACCTCTTGCGCGTTTTTCTGCCAAGCCGCTTCGTCGAAAACTTTTTCGTTGATTTCGGGCGGCGCAGGTTTGGGCAGTTGTATAACTCTCATTGCCTCGTTGAGTTCCAAACGCAACCGCAATTCCGTCGCCTGCAATTCTGCAAGTTGTTCACCGTCGGGGTGATGGTTTTGAATTTCGTCCAAATCGATTACTCCGACGCCTTCTGCTTCTTTTGATGCGGGTCTCTCAACTTTTTCTTCGACGGGCTTCGCGGGAGGCTCCGTTGTGTGGTGGAAATAAAAACCGCCGCCGATTAACGCAACGAATGTTGCCGCCGTCCATGCTCGGTAATTTGCCATTGCCGCGCCTCCCAAAAAAAATGGCTAGTGATTAGAAATTTTACTAATCACTAACCACTGAATAGCCGAAATCATTTCTTGCCGAGTTGAGCGATAACGTCTTGGGTGATGTCCTGACCGCCGTAGACGACCGCCGCTTTGTTGATGACTACCGCAAGACCTTTTTTGTCAGCAACGGCTTTAATCGCGGTTTGAATGGATTGTTCAATCGGCGCGAGCAGTTCTTCTTGCTTTTGACGAATTCGGTCTTGGCACTGCATGTAGTAGTCCGCCTTTTCCTGATCGTTCATGCCGGCAGATTTTTCCTCGAATTCCTTGCGGATATCGTTGACTGTGGTTTCCATCTGGCTTTGAAGGTTTTGAACTTCGGGGTGCGCCATCGAAATTTGTTGCATGTCGACGACGCCGACGGACGACGAACTTGCCGCCGACGCAATGTTTCCGGTTTGCGTCAAAGCGAGCGCAACCACACTGCCGATGAAAATTGCCGCAATCAAAATGCTGACAATCCTGATCTGTTTCTTTTCCAATTTTATCATTCCACATACTCTCCTTAAGACGGTTGACCTTATAACGCCGCCGATTATAGCAGACGCGGTTATCCATTGCAAACCAAAATTTCGCGGTTCAGAAAACCATTTTTTCAAGAATTTTTTCGATGCCCTTGTGAATGCCCGAATCGCGGACGATTTGCAACATGTTGCGCGTGCCGGCGTACATGTCGTAATTCAATTTACTGATTTCTTCGGCGGCGATTGTCAAAATCGGGCGCGTGCATTGATTAACGTCGAAGTGAAGCCCGCTCAATTCGTTTTGGACTACGGCAAAAATTTTCGTCACTTCGCCAAGTTTTTCATCGGGGATTCTCAAGCCCGATCTGCGTTTGTTTGCGGCAGGGTAAGGACGATTCGCCTTGCCGTTGACGATCTTTTGATGAAGCATTCCCGACGCAAGATAAATGTTTTTCGCCATGAGCTCACCTCATTTTTGATGCAGGAAGAACGCTTTGGCCTCGCGAGTCTCGAAGTCGATTTTGCTTTTTTCGCTGAGCTTGTTGCCTTCGATGACGTAAGCGACCGCCTTGCACCAATCGCGGGTCAACGGTTCGTCGAAGCCGAGGCAATAGGCGAAGTCGATGATGTTGGGCAGTTCGTTGTTGTAAATTTCGTCCGAGACCGCCGCACTGAACAGGAGCCAGAAAATCAAGCGATAAAATTCGTTAAAGCTTTTGTTCGCGCCGGGTTTGTTCTTCAAGTCGCGGTAAAGATTGATGATGCCCTGTTCTTCGACGATTTCGAGCGGGCTGGACTTGTCGGGGTTGAAATTGACTTCCATGACCGAAACAAAAACGTCGGAATTGTAACGCTTGAGCTGGTTCGAGTAATAGGCCTTGTACTTCGTGCCCGTGCCGCTGAACATGAAAATTCCGCCCGAACGTCCCGAAAGATAGCGGTCGATGTCTTGGAGCATTGCCCGAAACTTTGTCAACTTCATGTCGGTCGAGCCGGAGCCGGTGCTGTCTTGTTGCCGTATTGCCATAAGATGTTCCCTCCAAAAATTTTTGAGTGATTGACTGTGCTTACAATCTTACCAGATAAAATTCATATCTTCAAGCCGCCAAAAAAATTTTTCCGTGAAGATTTTTTCTGATATAATGGCGAAAAATTTTGCGGGAGGTTTCACGTTATGAACTTGAAGAAAAAATTCTTGTCACTATTGACGGCGGCGGCTGTCGGATTTTCGTTGACTTTCGGCACGCCCGTCGTGCAGGCGGCTTCTGCTTCGGGATTAATCGGCGGCATTGCGGGCACTCTAATCGAAGGCGCGGCAATGAGAAGTAAAGTTAAAGAAATCATCAAACAATACAACGAGACGTCCGAAGGGCAAGAAGCTCTGTACCAAAATTTCCGCGAAAAGCAAGGTGTTGACACGACACCCGAATACAACGAGCGGCTTGATATAATTATGGCGAACTTGACTCGCGGAGTGGCGGCCGTCGACCCGTCAATCAAAGACAAGCCGTATCGTTATTTCGTTGCCGACAACGACAGCTTGAACGCCGCTTGCGCAATGGGGCATGTCATGATGGTCAATCGCGGAACGTTTAAAGCGTTGACGAGCGAAGACGAAATTGCCGCGATCGTCGGTCACGAGATGGGACACGGGCAACTGAATCACGGTGCCAAAAGTCTTGAAAAGCAAGTCAATCAAAGAGTCACTGCCGGTTTGCTCGGTGCCGCGATTAGCGGAGGCGCGATAACTTCTTTGATTGCGGATGTTGCGCTCAACAATATGGACGCTCACAAAGATAAAAAATTCGAGACGCAAGCCGATTTGATAAGCATCGATTATCTTGTCAACACGCCCTACAACATCGGAGCGGCGGCGGCGGTAATGCAAAGGTTTACGGAACTTTCAATCGGCAAAGAACGTTCGAAATTAACTGCGATATTCAAGCCGAGCGACCACCCCGACAGCGCAAAACGCCGCGATGCCTGCGCGAAAAAACTTTTCGAGTACAGCGGCAAGCACGCTGAAGTTAAAAACGGCGTTGTCCTTGTCAACAAAAAAAATTTCATGACGCCCGTCGCCTCGTCGACAATGTCGGGCGCGGAACGTTCCTATTTCGTCCTGGGAAATTTGGCTCGCGCTTTTCATGACGGGCAAAACAAAAACGAAGCCACCGTTGTCAACGGAACAGTCATGCTCGGCAATCAGGCGATTGTAACGCCGCTTGAAGGTGACGAAGACGCGCAAGTTATCGCCGACAGATTAAATTCCTTGAAGTGATTCGCAAACTCAGCCGCTCGCAAGTTGAGCGGTTTTTTTTGTGCGTAAACTGCACGCCCGCCGAAAAATTTTAAAGGCGTTGTGACATTTTTTACAGTATGATACAATTCGCCCGTGTTAAAATGAAAAAAATTTTACGGGAGGTGAGCGGTGTTGATACCTGCAGATGTTCAAACAGTGCCGCTCTTCAAGGGGCTGTCTCGCGTTGAAATCGAAAAGTTTGTCAATTTCACCGGCACGACGTTTAAAAGTTATCCTCGCGGCGAAAGAATTTTGGAGGCGTTCGCGCCGAATGCAAACCTTGGAATAATCGTCACGGGCGAAGCGCAAATTTTGTCGCTCGATTGGCTCGGCAACGAAACTGTCGGTCACGTCATCGACAGCGGCGCACTTTTCGGCTCAGTCTCGGCAATTCTCGGCGAAGATTTAATCGCAACAAGCGTGCGACTTACGACCGAATCAACGGTAATGTGGATACCGTATCGCTCGCTTTTAATCGCGGGGCCGACACTCGGCAGAACGCACGGCATTGTTATGAAAAATTTGCTCGAAACGTTCAGCCGCAAAAATGTTTTGATGATGCAGAAAGTCGAACTCCTGTCGCAAAAAACGTTGCGGGAACGAGTGATTTTGTATTTGATTCAACGCGAAAAACGTCAGCAATCGGAGTGGATTAAAGTTCCCGGTCGCGTACAATTCGCCAAAGAACTCGAATGCAATCGTTCGGCGTTGACGCGGGAAATTTCTCAAATGCAGACGGACGGCATCCTCGAAGTCAACGGGCGTTTGATGAAACTTAACAAGGATAAAATTTCGTGACGATTCAATTCGACGCGGTGACTTTGACTTTCGGCAAGCATAAAATTTTCGACGGCTTATCGCTGAAATTCGGTTGCGGAAAAATTTTCGGCGTGACGGGCGCAAACGGCGCGGGAAAATCCACGTTGCTCAAGCTCGCGGGAAAAATTATTAATCCCGACAGCGGCAAGGTAACTTTTCCCGACGAAAAAAAAATCGCCGCTCTGTCGCCCGAAATGAAACTTTACGACGGCTTGACTGCGCGGGAAAATCTGAAATTCTTCGCTCGTCTGCGCGGAAAAATTTTGTCCGACGAAAAAATTTCCGAACTCGGTCGACGCACGGGCTTGGACATGAAAACTTTCGGCGACGAACGCACGGAAAATTTTTCAACGGGAATGCGGCAACGTTTGAAATTCGCGATTCTGCTTGCCGTCGACGCGGATATTTGGTTACTCGACGAACCGACCGCCAATCTCGACGACGCGGGGCGCGAAAATTTTTTTGCCGAAATTCAAGCCGCGAAACCCGAAAAAATTATTTTGCTTGCGACAAACGATAAACTTGAGGCTGATATTTGCGATGAAATTATCACGTTGCCGCTTTGACGCGGTGTCGGCGATTGTCCGAAAAGATTTTTTGCTGAACTTGCGCAGGCGTGCAACTTTCGCGGCAATGATGATGTTCGCTTTGACTGCAACGGCAAGTTTGAGTTTGTCGACGGGCGGCGCGTTGCTCGACGAAAAATTTTTGGCGGCTATTTTATGGGTCGTGATATTTTTCGCGGCGGGCGCGGGAATTGCGGGCACTTTCGACGACGAAGCGCAGGCGGGCACATTACCGACGTTGAAACTTTACGGCGACGCGCAGGCAATTTTGTTCGGCAAAATGTTCGTGGCGTTTTTGTCGCTGGTTGCGCTGTCGACATTTATCCTGCCGATATTTTTGATTCTGTTTGATGTCGGCGTCGAAAAAATTTTCCTGTTGCTCGTGACGGTTTTGCTCGGATTAATCGGCTTGTCGGCGGCGGGTACGTTGACTGCGGCGTTGACGACTTCGGCGGCGGTCAAGGGCGGTTTGTTCCCGATATTGCTTTTTCCCGTGACGTTGCCGATTTTTTTGCCCGCGATTCGATTAACGGAAATTTCTTTCACGGTCGCGCCCGTCGATTCAAGTTTGCTCGTCGTGGTTGCCGCGTTCGACGCGATTTTAATTTTGGCGGCGTCAATTCTGTATGATTATTTGTGAGGTGTCATGAACAAAATCATTTTCCTGCTGACGGCGGCTATCGTCGTGGCGATTATTTTTTTTGTCCCGCCGATAAAAGGTCTCGGCGAACTCGCGAAAATAATTTTCTTCCACGTGCCGACGGCTTGGGTTGCGGTCGTGGCGTTCTTTTCGAGTGCATTTTTCGCGGCGAAATTTTTGCGAACGCGTGACTTTTCGGCGGACGAACTCAGCGCACGGGCGGCAAAGTTGGGATTTGTATTCGTGCTTTTGTCGACGATAAGCGGCGCGATTTTCAGCAAGTTGACTTGGGGCGCGTATTGGAATTGGGATCCGCGACAGACGACAATTTTCGTGCTGATTTTGATTTACGGCGCATACTTGACGCTCAGGGCGGCTGTCACCGATGAAAAAATTCGCGCAAAAGTTTCGGCGGTTTATTCGTTGCTCAGCGTGTTGACCGTGCCGTTTTTGGTATTCGTGTTGCCGCGCATGTATTTTTCGTTGCACCCGTCGCCAATCAGCTCGTCGGGCGTCGAAATGGATTCGGCGGTTGTAATTGTGCTTATCGCCGCGCTCATCGACGCCACGTTAATTTTCATCCGATTAATGCGAAAGGGTGATTGATTTGCGATTAATCGTCGGAATAATTTCTTTACTCGTCGCACTGTTCGCCGCGATAATTTTTTTGTTGCCCGAACCCGAAGGCTTCCCGATTTTGGAATATCATCAAGTGACGGACGAAAAACTTGATCCGGATTTTGAAGTCTACAACGTGCCGCCCGAAGAATTCTCAGCACAACTGGATTTTTTGCAGGCGGAAGGCTACACGACGATAACATTGCAAGATTTTATGCGCGCAGTGCACGGCAAGGCGACGTTGCCCGACAAGCCGATTGTGTTGACTTTCGACGACGGCTACACGGACAATTATTCGACGATGTTGCCGATACTCGAAGCGCACAAAATGACGGCTGTTGTTTACGTCATCACAAACGAAGTCGGCAAGTCGGGATATTTGACGCTCGACCAACTCAAGGACATGCAACGGCGTGGGATTGAAATAGGCTCGCATACGTCGGATCATTTGCCGCTGACTTCACTTGACGCCGAAACGCAACTTACTCAAATCCGCGACTCGAAAAGATTTTTGGAGTGGAGCGGACTGTCGACGATTTATAGCCTGTCTTATCCGAACGGCGCGTTCAACGAAGAGATAATGGAAATTCTGCGGAGCGAACAATATTTGACGGCGGTGACGGGCGACGCGGGCTTAAACACGCTCGAAACAAATCCGTATGAACTTTATCGCGTGCACATTCGCAAGCCGCGTTTCGGGCTGAACGAATTCAAATTTCGTCTGTTAAAAGCAAAGTTTTTCGCCAAACTGCGGAACATTTTTTAAGTTTTCTGTGTGGAATTTATTTCGTCGGCGACAAATTCAACCTGCGTGCCGATAATGACTTGAACCGCGTCGCCTTTGACGATAACGCCTTTCGCGCCCGCAGTCATCAAAAATTTTTTGTCGACTTTGGAAACGTCTTTGACTTTCACGCGCAGCCGCGTCGCGCAGTTTCCGACTTGCAAAAGATTTTCCGTGCCGCCGAGACCTTTGACAATTTCCGCAGTAAATTCGCTCACATCCGATTTTGCAATCGATGAAGTTTCGGCGTCGCCGCGTCCGAGTGTCGGCAGATTAAATTTCTCAATCGCCCAACTGAACACGAAATAATAAATCACGCCGAACATTAATCCGATCGGGATAACCATTGCGGGATTCGTCGAAATTCCCCAGTTCAAAATCAAATCAATCAAGCTCGGCGAAAAACTGCAACCGACCAAAATTCCCAGCTCTTGACAGACGAACATTGACAGCCCCATCAAAATCGCGTGCAAGAAATAAAGTTGCGGCGCAAGGAACATGAACGAAAATTCTATCGGCTCGGTTATTCCCGTCAAAAACGAAGTTAATGCCATCGACGCCAGCGCGCCCGCGATTTTCGGACGGTTTTCGACTTTCGCCGTGCGGTACATTGCCAACGCAACCGCAGGAAGTCCGAACATCATCACAGGGAAGCCGCCCGCCATGAAAATTCCCGCCGTCGGGTCGCCCGCAAAAAATCTCGTCAAGTCGCCGTGAACAACTTCACCCGTCGCCGTCGTGAACGTGCCGAAAACGAAATAAACAAGGTTGTTCAAAATGTGGTGAAGTCCGAACGGTATCAGCAGACGATTTAACACGCCGTAAATAAATGTTCCGATGCCGCCCGAAGTTACAATCATGTTGCCGACGGAATCAATCGCGCTTTGGACGGACGGCCACACGACAGAAAAAATCAGCGCAAGTAAAATCGCGACAAACGACGTGATTATCGGAACGAAACGCCGCCCGCCGAAAAACGCCAGAAATTCCGGCAGACGAATTTTGTAAAATCGATTGTACAGAAAACCCGCCGTCAAGCCGCTGACAATGCCCGCGAAAACTCCCATGTTAATTTCCGCGTTCAAACTTTTGAGCGACGTGGTCAACACCGCGTGACAGACGAAGCCCGCCAATCCCGCCGCGCCGTTGTTGTTCGTGTCACGCGACAAGCCGAACGCGATACCGATTGCAAAAATTATCGGCAGGTTTTCAAATATCGCGCCGCCCGCCTTTTCGAGCACGGCAATATTTAAAAGGTCACTCGCGCCGAAACGCAACAAAATCGCCGCAGCGGGGAGCACCGCAACCGGCAACATCAACGCTTTGCCGACGCTCTGAAGATCTTCAAATTTAATCAAGTCAATCACCCGTCACAAAAATTTTTTGACACGCGACGAAATCAGGCAAGTAATTTCGTAATTAATCATTCCGAAATATTTTGCCACGTCGTCAACCGCTTGTAAAGTTTCATTAGCGCGGAAATTCAACGGAAAAAAATAAGCCGTAACCCGACGGCTCAATTTTTCATCAACGTTGAGCAACTGAATTGTTTCTGATATAATTTCGCCAATGCCGCACCTCTCGAAGGCGGTAAGCTTACGCTTGAGGAGGGAGGTGACAACTATGGTTGATGTGCTCGTTGCTCTGAGCGTAAATGTGGTGGGTAGTGCTATCGGCGGTCTTATCCTCGATTACATTATCAACAAACGTCGCTAAGCGGCAGAAACAACTTACTTATTGCCCCTTATAAAACTCCGTGGGAAGTATATTTTTCCACTCTGTTGCACTTAGCTTGACTATCCACGCATATACAAAACCTCCCATGTTTATTCTATCACGGAAGGTCTTTTTACAGACTTTTTTACACTCGCCCAAATCGACGGCTTAATTCTTCATTCGGATCAGGGTTCACAATTCACTGCCTTTTATGCCTCTGTCGGAATTAAGCAAAGCATGAGCCGCGCTGCTCACCCGACCGACAACTCTCCCATCGAACGTTTCTTTAACACTCTCAAGTGCGAATTCTTCTATCTCCATGATTTTCATTCGTCGGAGATTTTATATCGCGCTATCGAGGATTTTGCTTACATTTTCTACAACCACGTTCGTTCTCACTCTTTCAACGATTTCAATTCACCTTTTCAAAAACGGTGCTTTTAGCCTCTCTTGTTACAATTTCTCTTGACCGCAACAGCGAAACGCATAAGTTTCATTGGTCTGCACCCGCAGAACCGGCGACACTTTATTGAGGGGAACGGACATAAGAATTTTGCATAAAGAACATATCAATGCTCATTCATTTCGGCACACGCACGCGACTATGCTGATAGAAAACGGCGCGACGTCCAAAGACGTGGCATATCGGCTCGGTCACGCGAACGCCATTATTACACAAAATCTCTACACGCACAACACGGAAAAACTACAAGAGGACACGGCGGCGATATTTAACAAAAATCTGTGAACAGTAAACTAATGCAGACAGGCGCAGACATTGAATTTTCATCGCAGAAATTTCATTACGTCAGTAAGCTCCACGCGATTGCAAAACGGCTTTAACGGTTTTGAAAAGATACATTAAATCAATCCACACCGACCAGTTGCGAACGTACCACGTGTCCATTGCCACGCGTTCGGGATAAGTCGTGTCGGAGCGACCGGAAACTTGCCACATGCCCGTTATGCCCGGCAACACCATGTAATATTCGCGAATGTTTTTGCCGTAACGTGAGACTTCAGCTTGAACAATCGGGCGCGGGCCGACCAAACTCATTTCGCCGCGAATCACGTTCAAAAGTTGCGGCAATTCGTCCAAACTTGTGCGCCGCAAAAAACTGCCAAGCTTCGTGACACGCGGGTCGTTCGTCAGCTTGAAACTTTCGTCCCACTCGCGTTTTGCTTCGGGATTTTCCGCAAGAAATTTTTTAAACTTTTCGTCTGACCACGGCTGCATTGTTTGGAATTTGTAGCACGGAAATTTTTTGCCGGCACGTCCTACGCGTTTGTGAGCAAAAATCACGCACCCGCGATTGTCAATCGCCACGGCAAGCGCAATGCCCAAAAGTATCGGCGAAATCAACAGCCCGCCGAAAATCGTACAGACTAAATCGAACGTCCGTTTGATGATTCGGTTCGTTGAGCTTGCCAGATTGTTGCGCAGGTTGAGCATCAAAATTTTTTCGCTGAACAAGAGCGACAATTCCACGCTTGACATTGGCGTCCCGATTAAATCCGGCACGAACGAAATCTTTTTGACGTGCGGTTGAATTTTTCCAATGAGTTCCTGCAGACGTTCCTTGTCGAGACCGGGCGCGGCAATGACGACGGTTTTAACTTTCGCCGCCCGACTCAAACTGCGCGCATTTTTCAAGCCGCCGAGTATCGGGAAATCTTTCGGCAAAGTTTCCGAAATCGGATGATCGTCAATCAGCCCGACGACTTTGTAGCGATAACCCAAATCTTCGCGCCAAAACTTGATGACTTTTTCCGCCGTGAGTCCCGCGCCGATTAAAATAATCGGTTCGTAGAAAATATTTTTTCGCTTGAGAAATTTGAGCACGGCATAGCGAATCACGCAAACATTAATCAGCACGAAAATTCCAAGCAACAAAATAAAAAGTCGCGACGCTTGCCCCGACGCCTTGAGGAAGTAAACCAAAATTATCGACGCAATCCAGCCGTAAAAGACCGACAAAAAAATATCGCGCATTGTGTCGACGACGGGTTTCATTTGCCGATATGAACGCGAATGCCCCAAGAAAATCAAAAACAACAGCGGCACCCAACCGAAAATATACGCGTCGTCATAAATGTATGTGACGCGGTTCCACGTGTCGAGCCAATCGCGCAGACGGAAGGCAATCAGTTCGCTCAGCACAACTCCGACATAATCGAACAGTAAAAATAAAATCGGCGGCACGAACGCGCTCAAGGTCGTCGAATTTTTTTTTGCAGACATGTTTCGTTCCTCGTGAAATTTTTGTGACATTGTAACATAAGCCCGCAGTTCGCGCAAAAAAAGCAACGTGACGTTGCATCCAATTTGTTCAGCGCATGAACTTTATTAACGTTTCAACTCAACGAACAAAATTTTTTCCAGGCGTGTCAGGAAAATTTTTAATGCCAAATTCGTCAGCAGAATCACGATTGAAACTGCCGCCGCCGACTCCATGAGCCGTTGCGCCTCGAATTGCGTAATCATCAACGCGAGCGGCTTCGGCGCGGGCGGAGCCAGATAACTCACGGCGGAAATTGTCATCATTGCGTTGACGAAAAAATACGCGAACATTTCGCACAGCGTGAATCGAACTTTCGGCAAAATCACATCGCGGATTATGAATCTGCGCGGGACGCCCAAAACTTTGCCGACTGCCTCGACGTTCGCGGAAATTTTTTCCAGCGTGTTGCGCATCATCAAATACGGCGACGAAAAGAAATGCATGACGTTTACTGCCGCCAAAATTATCAATGTCCCGTAAATCGGCGCGTCGTGGAAAAAAATCACGTAGCCCAAGCCGAGCGCGATACCCGGAATTGTCATCGGCAAAATCGACAACAGGTGCACGGCTTTTGCGGCAAGCCCGTTGACCCGCGTCGAAAAATACGCCAGCACGAATGAAAAAATTGTTCCGACGACGGCAGAGACAATCGCGATAATCAGCGAGTTTAACCAGTTGTCGAGCGCGCCCCGGTGAATCGTTCGCATGACGTGATACAGCGTAAAATTCATGTCGACGGGATATTTTGTCGCGAAAGTCATCACGCAAAAAGTTACGAGCGGCGCAACGATTAACAAACTTAATCCGACGCAGAAAATCCAAACGACGCGGCTTGAATTTTTTTCCGTGAGCAAAACATTTTTGGCGAAGTCATTTTGTTTGGGCGGTGGGTTGAAAATGTCGGCAAGAAACGCAATCAGCGCGGGCACAATCAAAATCACGCCGAGCACGCTCCCCGACGAATAATCCATCATCGCGACGGCCTTGTTGTACATCAAAACCGACAGCGTTATCGTTTTGCCGCCAATCATCAGCGGGACGCCGTAATCCGTGACAATCATCGAGAAAATCGCGAAGAACGTCGAAATAATTGTGCGCTTGAGATATGGCAACGTTAAATCAATGAAGCGACGAAATTTCGGGACGCCGAGAACTTCCGCCGCAAGATATGGCGAGCCGTCTTCACAACGCAGAACGCTGAGGAAAATAAAAAACGCGACGGGGAACGCGTACATTACCGAGCCGGCGATAATTCCGATCGCGCCGTAAATGTTCACGTCAAGGCGGAAAATGTTCGTCAACCAGCCGTTAGCTCCGAAAAGCGCGACCAGCCCGAACGAATGCGAAATCGACGGGATTAACATTGGCGCACCGAAAATCACCGCGAAAAAATTTTTCCCGCGCAGATTTGTTCGTTCCAAACTCCACGCCGCCGCCAATCCGAGCGTCATTGAAATTATCGTGGCGACAAACGCTGTCGATACCGAATTCCAAACCGCCGCCGAAAATTGCGGAGAGTTGACGACTTGCGAAAAACTTTCGGGCGTCATTCGCCAAAACAGCGAGCCGAGTGGCGCGAATACTCCGACGAAAAAAATTATCGCCGCGCCTATCAAGAAAAAATTTTTCATAACTTACCCGTGAATCTTTTCAGTGAATTTATTTTCGTGCGAAGATTGTCGACGACGAAAGTTTGAACATAATCGTTTGCGGGCGACGAAATAATTTCTTCGGGCGTGCCGATTTGACTGACGACGCCGCGATTTAAAATCATCACTCTATCGGACAGCGCAAAAGCTTCCTCTTGGTCGTGCGTGACATAAATCATCGTCGTGCCGAGCGTCCGTTGAATATTTTTCAGTTCGCGGCGAATGTCCAAACGTGTCGAGGCGTCGAGTGCGCTCAACGGTTCGTCAAACAAAATTATATCCGGCTCAAGCGCAAGTGCACGGGCAATGGCGACGCGTTGTTGTTGACCGCCCGAAAGTTCCGCCGGCATCTTTGACGCAAAATCGCTCAAGCCGACAATCTCCAACATCTGCGCGGATTTTTTCTGTGCAGACTGTTCATCGACGCCGTGAAACTTCAGCGCGTAAGAAACGTTGCGAAAAACCGTCATGTTATCGAACAGCGCATAATTTTGGAAAACAATTCCCATGCCGCGCCGCGCAGGTTCCAAAGCCGTAATGTCCGCGCCGTCTTTGAAAATTTTGCCGTCGTCCGCGTCAAGCAAGCCGATTAAAATTTGCAACAAAGTCGTCTTGCCGCAACCCGACGAGCCGAGTATAGAAAAAAATTCCCCGTCGCGAACGTCAAAGCTGACTTGACGGAGAACAGAATTTTTGTCGTATGCCTTGGAAATTTTTTTAACGACAAGTTTTAACTGAACGTCCATTTTTTAAGCAAGCGCTCCTTTTCGGAAAGCGTGTCGTTTTTCATGTTGCCGTAATGAATGTTTGTCGGGAAATTTTTTATCGTCGGAGTGAAGTCTTTAAAAATTTGGTCGGGGAAAAATTTTTCATTGTCGCCCTTGCAAAGGTCGGTCGCCAAGTAATTGAATACTTCGCGCACTTCGGGACGGTCGTAACTTTTCGCCAAAATCGCGTTGCCGTACATACTGAAGGGCGAACCTTCCGCAAAGTAAACAATTTCCAGCGCAACGCCTTGATTGATTTCCGCGACGGCTTGACTGGTCATGCCGAGTCCGATTGCAACTTCACCTTGAACAAGTGCGTTGACGGGGCCGGAGCCGCTCGACGTGTACTGCAAAATATTTTCGCTCAGTTTGGCGAAATAATCGAACGCCGCATCTTCGCCCCACTCGTTCGTAAGTTGGCGCAGGAACATGTAACCAGTACCGCTCGACGCGGGATTCGGCATGGAAATTAAATTTTTATAGCGCGGATCAAGCAAGTCTTGATAAGATTTCGGCGCGGGCAAATTGTTTTTCTCAAGCACTTCGCGATTGATGATTATACAACCGCCGTTTTTGACTTCAGGCGTGTATTTGTGATTTGCGGGGACAAGCTCATCCAAGAAAATCGAAAAATCAAAATCCTTGAGCTCGGCAAGATTGTCGCCACACTTTTCAAGGTAACCGTATTCGTCCGACAGAACGATGTCGCAGTCCGCCTTATTGCCTTCTTCGACGATTTTCGCGGCAATCGTGCTACTGTTCATGTATTCAAGTTTGATGTCGTAATCGGGAAATTTTTTTCGACACTCGGTAAGATAGTATTCGTTTTTGTAATCTTCACCGCTCGTCCAGATTTTGATAGTCTTGTTGCCGGTCGAAGATTGTTCACCGCCGCCACAACCCGTCATCAGAATCGCAAGCAAACAAATCGCCGCGACGAAAAAATTTTTAACGCGCATAATTTTCCTCCTTTAAATGTCGTAAGCTTTGTCAATCGCTTTGAGTTCGCTGAACGTATCAATTTCGACAACGTCCGCTTTCGTGCAAGAACGAACTTCAACGCGATAATTTTTGGCAAAAATTTTCAGCGGCACTTGTGTCCAAAAAAGTTCGCGACCGCCGGGCAAATCGAACGCCGCAGGTAAATCTTTCGCAAGGTGCGCGGCAGATTCTTCGTCCCAAAAAGAAATGCCGACTTCTTGCCAACAGTTCAGCCCGCCGACTTTTTGCTTGACGATAACGCCGTCTTCAACGTCGAAGCACCAATCGTCCGAACGCGCCATTTCGATAGCCAGAAAATTCGGCGCAAATTCGTACTTGCGAATCAGCGCGGGATTGTGCAACAGTAAATCGCCTTCCAAAACATAAGCGCGGCTCATCAAATGCGCGGCAAGTTTTGCCGACGAAATGTTATTTGCCTCGTTGAAAATCGGGTTGTCGATGAATTTTATCATCGGATATTTTTTCAACAGCAAGTCGAACTGTTCGGCAAGATAACCGCGCACGACGTAAATTTCTTCAATTTCGGCGGCAAGGCACGCGTCAAGTAACCTGTCGATAATTCGCACGCCGTGAACTTTAACCAGCGGCTTGGGCGTGTTGAGCGTGATTGGAATCAGTCTTTCGCCGAGACCCGCGACAATAAAAATTGCTCGACGAACTCTGTACGGCTCCAAAATTTTCAAACCGTCCGCCGTCAAAGAATCATCGCGCAAAAGTCCGCGTTCCCGAAAAATTTTTAATTGCTTGTCGACAAGCTCACGAGGATATTTTTCCGTGTCGCCCGTCAAAATGTTGAACTCCGTCCGTGTCAAACTCATTGCGTTCACTCCCTGAAATTTTTTCCACGAAAAGTTTACCTTAAGCGCAAAAAAAAATCAACCGCCCGAAATTTTTCGAGCGGCCAATTTTTTCGTGTGCGAAATTTTTACATCATTGACATCGTCGTAAAGAAATTGAAGATGCCGAACGCGCCGATTACCATTCCCGCGTACCAGAAAATAATTTGTTTCATGAGCCCCGCGAGCGACACGAGCAGAATTGCGATTTGCAAATACGTCAGTGCACCCGCAAAGCCACGATTGAGCGAAAGAAATTTGTCGCGATCATCTTCATGATTGGCGGCAGTTTGTTTGATTTCTTTTTCTTCGTTGTTGTAGCGTTCAATTTCCGATTTGTACTTCGCAATCAATTTTTCAGTGTTTTGATCGTTTGCGGGCGGGTCAATCTCCAACGCTTCAAGCTGAATGCGGTACATAACTTTTTTCATGCTCTTGGCCTGATAGTGCGCCCACGAATCCGACGCCTGATTTTGCGCCAAAATGCCTTTGCTTGCGTTGGCACCCGCGTACAACGAAGAAAACGTCGCGCAGATTGCCAAAATCAACGCCGTCAGCGCGATTAACTGATTTGTTCGCTTGGAAAATTCATCTTTCTTTTCGTCAATTTTTTTGTCGTCCGCCATTATTTCCTCCGAATTGTTATTGTCAGCCAAAAAAATTCTCCTCTCGAAAAATTTTTACTCAACGTCAATCATCGTGGTGATTTCGCCGCCCTCTATATCGAAGTGAACGAGCCGGGACAGCGCACTGTCTTCCGTGGGCGAAACGAACTCGAATAAATAGCCGTAGCGACCGTCGGGAAGATTTTCATCTGTAACTGTCGGATTGTTACCGATTGTGAAGGTTTCGACTTCGACTTGAACGGCGTCGGTGTCGTCGCCCGAAATCGTCATGCCGTAATGAAGTGTGGTAATTTCGTCGCCCGCCTTGAGTTTAATCAATTCGCGGTCGCTCATGCCGGTGGAGTCAAGTCCCCTGTTCGCGCCGATAATTTTGTATCTTTCTTCGGCGAAATTGTAAGCAACCAGCAAATTGCATTCTTGACCGTTAAGCTTAATGGGGATTCTGTAAATGTTGTAACCGTCATTTTCGGCGATAATCTCGACGTAAACAAGATGCCCGTCAAGTGTCGGCCACACGCCGCGGAAATTGTCTTTGAAAACGCCCGTTTCCCAATCGGCGTTAATATCGGCGTCACTGCCCAAAAAAAGCATCACATCTTCTTCTTCGTCCACGTAAAACAGCTCAAATTGCACGGAAGAAATTAAATCCAACTCTTCTTGATCGAGCGTGACAAAAGCGTTGCCGTTGCCGTCCAATTCGACGGGTAAATCTTCAAGCGAACTCACGTCGAAAATTTTGAAGGATTCGGACGGCGGAGTTATGTCGCTGAAATTATTTTCGTCAAGTCCGGCAACGTCGTCGATGCTGTGACTTTCAAGAAATTTTTCGGCTTGTTCGGGCAGTTCGCCGTAAACCAAGTAATAGTAAAGCAACTTCTGCGACAGGGGAGCACTGTTTATTTGGAGATAATCATCAGTATAGCCGTCGTATGTGTAGAAACCCGAAATGCCGCTGCCTTGGTCGCGATAGTCGCCGTAAACTTTGTAAACGACTGCATTTTCAATCGCATCAATCAAAGTATCGGACGTGCGGGGCAAAAGGTTTTTTGTGCCGTGAGCCAAATCCGCCAAATCAACCATGTTCGAGCAGTATTTTTTCTTGTCGTTGCTGTAATTTTCGGCTTTGTCGGCACTGCGCCCAAATCTGGAGAAAAAACGTTTGGGATCTTCATACGCGGCGAAAAGTGCTTCCGTGCCGTAATTTTCGTAGGCCGTGCGCACGGCGGGAAATTTGGTCATGTCGATAACGGACAGCGTCGACGTTTCAAAATCGTCATAGGCAATGCAACCTTCCATATAAGTATTGCAAATGATTTTGCCGAGTTCCGCGCCGTTCATTGCGAGATTGTTCGCCAGAGCATTGCCAAAACCCGTGTAATTCCAGCCGCAACCGGGTTCAGATTCTTGGGAGGCGACAACGTAACGCGTAAAGCCGTCAATAGCGTTTATCGTGTCGTAAGTCGCCATCAAGCACGCGTCGAATCCGATAATTTCAAACGGGGGATTGTCGGGCGACGAGCCGTAAACCGAGCCGAAAGCTTGAGTCAAGTCGTTCAAGCTCAACGCATTTTCATAGCGTTCGTCGGAACAAAGACCGCCGATTGAACCGCCGCCGTGATCCCAGAAAATAAAAATTCTGTGGTCGGCCTCAAAATTTTCTTTGCCGTAACGAATGAAATCCGTCAGCGTGTCGACATCGCCCATATTGGCATTTGGCAATTTTTCCAGCCGCTTGAGTCCTTCGTTGTCGTAAACGTAACGTTCAATCGCGTCATTGGCCACAGTGTCATTTTGCCATTCCGTGGAGCCGCCGGTTTCAATGACGAATTTGACGTTGGGCGGAAGTTTGACTTCGAGCAATTCCTTAAGATCTTTCGTGGCGGCACCGAATCTGCGTTCCAAATCCGAGCCGCACAAATACCATTGAATAACCCAAGTGTCGGTTGCGTTGTAGCTTGCCGCCTCAACCTTCGTGCCAAAAGTCGCAACCGTCAACGTCAGCACAAACGCCGTGAGCAGGAAAAATTTGCGCAACGTCCACAGAAAAATTTGCATGTTTTCATCTCCCGTTGTAAAAATTTTAGCCGCAAGACAGCGAACGTATGCATCTCGCGGCTATGTTCGTTTCTCGTCAATTATTTTTGACTCACACGAAAAATTTCCTGCCCGAAAAATTTATATCCGGATTTTCAGTTGCTGGTGATAATTTCGCCTTTCTTGATCTCGAAGGAAACGGCCTTCGCAAAGACGCCGTCTTGAGTGGGCGAGACAAACTCGAAGAGGTAACCATATTCACCGTCTTTAAGTTTTTCATCTTTGATGGTCGGGTTTTTGCCGATTTTGAAAGTTTCAAACTTGACCTTTTGGATGTCGTCGTCTTTGAAAAGTTTCGTTTGGTAAAGGAACGTGGTAATTTTGTCGCCTTCCTTGAGCTTGATAAGTTCGCGGTCGGCCATTCCGTCGGAGTCGAGACCTTTTTGCGCGCCGATAATTTTGTATTTTTCTTCGGTGAAGTCGTAGATAACTTTCAAATTGCATTCGACGCCGTTAAGCAGAATCGGAACGGAATAAACGTTGTAATCTTCGTTGTCTTCGACAATGTCAATGTAAAGGAAATGACCGTCGAGCATCGGCCACACGCCGCGGAAATTGTCTTTGATGATACCTTTTTCCCAGTCGACATTAACGTCGGAGTCGCTGCCCATGAAAAACATGTTGTCTTTTTTGTCCAAGTACGTGAGATGGCAACGCACGGACGAAATCAAATCCATTTGCTCCTGTGTGAGCTTGATGACAGCGTTGCCGTCATCGTCCACGTCGACGGGCGTATCGTCCAGCGATTCCAAGTCGAAAAGTTTGTCGGTGTCCGCCTTCGACTTTTTCAATTTTTCAATCGAACTTTTGCTGTCGTCGTCCTCGTCGTAATCCTCGTCTTCATCGTCTTCTTCGTAGTCGGAATCGTCGGAGCTGTAAGAGTTGTCGGAAGTTTGACCGCGGAGGAAATTTTTGGCCTCTTCGGAAAGTCTGCCGCTTACCAAATAGTGATAAAGATATTTGTGCGGCAAAGACCCGCTGTTCAAGTTGAGATAAACATTGACGTAAGGAGCGCTGAACGCGTAAAAGCCCGAAATGCCGCTGCCGTGTCTGCGATAATTGCCGCGCACTTCGTAGGCGACCGCGTTGTCGACGGCGTTAATCAAAGCGTCGGAAGTGTTGGGCAACAAATCTCCGGTGCCGCGAGCAATGTCCGCAATATCAACCATATTCGTGTAACCGGTTTCGTCGCTGTTGGAGCCGTATCTTTCCGCGTTCATTGCACTGCGCCCGTATCTTGAGAAAAAAGCTCTGGGATTTTCGTAGGCGTTTAAAAGTGCCTCCGTGCCGTAATTTTCATAGGCCTCGCGCAGTTCGGGGAGCCGGCTCATGTCGATAACGGACAACGTCGCTTGACTGGCCTCATCGGATGAATTATCGCTCAGGAAGTCCATGAAAGTATCGCAAATGATTTTGCCGAGTTGTGCGCCGTCCATTGAAGGATTGTTCGCCAAAGCACTTGCCCAGCCCGTGTAATCCCAGCCGTAACCGGATTCGATTTCTTGGGAGGCGACGACGTAACTGGTGAAGCCGTCGAGCGCGTTTACAATGTCATAAGTTGCCATCAAACACGCGTCGAAGCCGATTATATCGAACGGCGGGTTGTCGGGCGACGTGTAATAAACAGAGTCGAAAGCTTCCGTCAAGTTATTGACGCGAAGTTTATTCCCCGTGTTTTCATCCTTACAAAATCCGTTGACGGAACCGCCGCCGTGATCCCAAAAAATAAAAACTCTATGGTCGGCGTCGAAATTTTCTGCGCCGTAACGAATGAAATCCGACAGCGTTTCGACATCGCCCATGTCGCCGTCAAAACTTTCGAGCTGCTGAAATCCGTTATCGTCGTAAAGGTAACGTTCAATCTCGCCGTTGCTCACAGTGTCATTTTGCCATTCCGCAGTGCCGCCCGTTTGAATGACGAATTTAACATTGGGCGGAAGATTGACGCTGAGCAATTCCTGAAGATCAGCTGTGGCGGAACCGAATCTGCGTTCCAAATCCGAGCCGCACAAATACCATTGAACAACCCAAGTGTCGCTTGCCTCCGCAACTTTAGCGTTGTTGCCGCAAAGAGCCGCCGCAATTAACGCCGTCAGCAAAAAAAAATTTGCGAAACGTCTGCAGAAACTTTTGCATGTCATCATCTCCCCGTTTAAAAATTTTTGGCCGCAAGATAACCGAATTTGTATCCTGCGGCCGTAAATATCTGTCGCGTCAATTATTTTGGAGTCACGTGAAACTTTACGTGCCCGAAAAATTTTTATCAGTTGTTGACGGTGGTGGTAATTTCGCCGTTTGCAATCGTAAACATGACGACATCAGACAGCGAAGATTCTTCGGTCGGCGCGACGAATTCAAAGCAATAAGCGTAAGTGCCGTCGCCGAGGTTTTCGTCTTTAACGGTCGGGTGTTCGCCGATTGTGAAGGTATCAATTTCGACTTGCGTAAGCTCGCTACTGCCGCCGGAAATTGCCATTGCGTAATGAAGCGTGGTGATTTCGTCGCCGGGGCGCAACTTGATAAGTTCGCGGTCGCTCATGCCGTTGGAGTTAAGTCCTCTCTTCGCGCCGAGAATGTAATATTGTTCGGCGGCGTAGACGTAAGCGACTTGCAAGTTGCATTCGACGCCATTGAGTTTAATCGGGATTGAATAGAGGTTGTAACCGTCGTTCTCCGCAACAATTTCGACATAAACGGGATGACCGTCAAGCATCGGCCACACGCCGCGGAAATTGTCTTTGAAAAGACCCGTGTCCCAGTCGGCGTCAATATCGGCGTCGCTACCCAAGACAAGGACAATGTTATCTTGAGGGCTGACGTATGCAAGCTGACAGTGCACGGACGAAATCAAATCCATCTGGTCTTGGGTGAGCGTGACGAAAGAATTGCCGTCACTGTCCACGTCGACGGACATATCTTCAAGCGAAGCGACGTTAAAAAGCTCTGTCGTCTGTTGTGACGGAGTAGTAGGAACAGGTTGTTCCGGAACGGGCGCAGGTTGAACCGTAGCGAAAGCGTTCGGATCGTTCGCAAGTTGTTCAAGCGTCGGTTTAACTTCGTCGGGCAGTTCGTTGTAAATCAAGTAGTAGTACAAAAGTTTTTGCGGATCTGACGCGCTGTTCAAATTGAGATAAGCCATCAGGTAATTTTCGCCGTTTGAAGTCTTGCCGTTGTAAGAGTGGAAGCCCGAAATTCCGCCGCCTTTGTCGCGATAATCGCCGTTGATTTTGTAGACAACCGCACTATTAACGGCGTTAATCAAAGCGTCGGAAGTTTTCGGAAGAATTTCCTTGTTGTTGCGTGCCAAGTCGACAAGATCAACCATGTTCGTGTAACCGTCGTTCTTGTTGTTGCCGCCGTAGTTTTCGGCGTTGTTGGCACCGCGGCCGTACGTCGAGAAAAATTTCTTCGGATTCTGATAAGCGTTGACCAATGCTTCCAGCCCGAAATTTTCAAAAGCCTCGCGCAGGGCGGGGAGTTTGCTCATGTCGATAACCGAAAGCGTAACGGTGTCTTCAACGTCATACTCTTCACAGGCGGAAAGATACGAGTCGCAAATTTCTTTGCCGATTGACGCGCCGCCCATTGCGGGATTGTTCGCCAGAGCACCGAGCCACTCAACGTAATTCCAGCCAAGCGCGGGTTCTGTTTCTTCGGAAGCGACAACGTAACGCGCAAAGCCTTCGAGTGAATTAATCGTGTCGTAAGTCGCCATCAAGCACGCGTCGAAGCCGATAATTTCAAACGGCGGATTGTCGGGCGACGAGCCGTAAACCGAGCCGAAAGCTTGAGTCAAGTCGTTCAAGCTCAACGCATTTTCATAGCGTTCGTCAACGCAAATGCCGCCGCAGGAGCCGCCGCCGTGATCCCAGAGAATAAAAATTCTATGGTCGGCAGTGAAATTTTCTTTGCCGTAACGAATGAAATCCGTCAGCGTGTTCACGTCGCCCATGTCGGCATCGGGCAAGCGTTCCAGCCGCTGAAGTCCGTTGCTGTCGTAAAGGTAACGTTCAATCGCGCTGTTGCTCACGGTGTCATTTTGCCATTGCTCCGCGCCGCCCGTTTCAATAACAAATTTGATGTTGGCGGGAAGTTTTACGTTCGTTATCTCCTGAAGGTCGGCAGTTGCGGAACCGATTCGCGTTTCCAAATCCGCGCCGCACAAGTACATCTGGATAACCCAAGTGTCGCTTGATTTGTAAACGTCCTCAAAGTTTGCCGCCGGGTATTTGGCCGATGTTTCTTCTCTGCTTGACGGTTTCGGCTTATTGCTGCCGCCGTCGTCGCTACAAGCCGTGGTTAGCATTGCCGCCAACAGAAACATTATCAGCAGAAAAAACCTTTGAAACGTCTGTCGAAACTTTTGCATGTCTTCAACTCCTTTTTTAAAAGGCTATGTCACAACAAACAGTTGATAAATAGCCATTTTTATAGGGGAGTATCAGAACTCCCCTACAAACTGTTATTTGCAGTTATCTATACTCATTTGGAATTTCGATATGAAGTGTCTCACACAATAACTTCACAT
>JAFWFO010000016.1 GCA_017515635.1 Selenomonadaceae bacterium | reverse complement strand
TCGAACTCAATAATCGACGGCGGAGAAGGCAACGAAGACATCACCAATTGGAGCTCGAATGTTTCAATTAATGGTGGCGCGGGTGATGACGAGATTTACAACAGCGGCTCGAACTCAATAATCGACGGCGGAGAAGGCAATGATTACATTCGCAACGACGGCAAAAACGTTTCAATCAACGGCGGCACGGGTAGCGACGTAATTTACAACTTCGGCAACAACGCATCAATTGACGGCGGCGAAGGCAACGACATAATTTATAACGCCGGCAACAGCGCATCAATTGACGGCGGCGCGAATGACGACGACATCACCAGCTGTGGCGAGAATGTTTCAATTAATGGCGGCGCGGGTGATGACAATATCGCCATCGGTGGAGAGAACATTTCAATTAATGGCGGTATTGGCAACGATACCATTGTAATTGGTGGCTTGTCGAACCTTTCAGTTGATGGCAATTTTGTGACAATCAACGGCGGCGCGGGTAATGATCGAATCAGCCTCGGAAGTGACGCCAAAAACAATCTGATTCAATACGCGGCGGGCGACGGCAACGACGTTATCGAAGGCTTCAACGAAACTTCAACGCTCCGAATCGGCGACGGCACGGGCTCTTATTCGTCAAGCATAAGCGGCTCGGACATTATTGTCACGGTCGGCGACGGCTCAATCACGCTCAAAGACGCGGCAAGTTTGTCGGCTGTCAACATAAGCGGCAAGAAAACAGGTACACCGCCCGCAGACACGACAACATTGACCGTCACGAACGCGGACAAATCGCCCGTGACGATTGGCGCGGACGTGAAAACTGTTGACGCCTCGACGCGCACCAAAGCCGTTAAAATCACGGGCAACAATTTAAACAATACAATCATCGGCGGCACCAAAAATGACACGCTCGACGGCGGCGCGGGCGGCGACGGCAACGACGTTTTCATTTACGGCGGCGGCAACGACACGATAACCGATTACGGCACGGGCAAAGATAAAATTTCTATCGACGCGTCAATTAAAAGTTTCGGCGCAAGCGGCAATGATTTTGTCTTCAACTTCGAGGACGGTTCGTTGACTTTGACTGACGCGGCAAGCAAAAAAATTTCTGTCACTTCGGGCAAAGTCACCAACGTTTATTCGGCGGACGGGATTTACAACTCGACGGGCAAGGCAGTCACTTTGAATGCGTCGACAAAAAGTTACACGGCTGATCCAAAAATTGTCACAATTGACGCGGGCTTGACTTCGGGCGTCGAAATCACGGGCAATTCCAAAGCCAACAAAATTTTGCTCGGCGACAGGGCGAATGTTTTCGTCTGGTTAGCGAAGGGCGGCAACGATACAATTTATAACTTTAACGACGGAGATTTGGTCAGCATTGCGGGCGCAGTAACGGATGCTTCCGTCACGAAGAAAGGCGCAACTGTGCTCAATGTCGGCAAAAACAAGTTGACGTTCGACAACACGGACGAAGTTAAATTCGCGGACGACGGCGGCACAAAGATTTTCAGCAACGGAATTTTTTACAAAGAAGACGCAACGTCGGCGACAATTCCCGCAAGTTTCAAATCAAACATGACAACTCCGCTTGAATTTGACGCGAAAGAAATTGACGGCTCGGCTTCCAAAAAATCGCTCAACATTTCTTCGACGGGCGGCGCGACGTCAATTCTCGGTTCGGCGAAAAACGACACAATTATCGGCAGCGCAGAAAGTGACGAACTCTATGGCGGCGCGGGTAATGATTCACTTTGGGGCGACGAAGGCGCGGACAAGTTCATTTATTCCAGCGGCGACGGCAACGATATTATTTACGGCTTCGACGATACGGACATGCTTGAAATTACGGGCGCATTTTCGACTTCAACGAACGCAGACGGCACGGAAATTTATTTCAAAGTCGGTTCGACAGCCAAGGCAATTACTTTATGCGATTTTTCCGCAACGACTTTCAACGTCAACGGCAACACTTATCAACTCAGCGGCTCTACGCTCATCAAACCTTGAGCGCGTGATTTACAATTTATTTCCCGTCGAACGCGGCGGGATTTTTTTTGCGTCGGTTTACGTTAATTTATCGACGTGCTAAATTTGAATAAATTGATTCACGCCAAATAATAATTAGGCGTTGTTGGTAAACCGAAGTAAAAAAACATAAGCAAATCTCTGATACAATAAGTTTGAAAAGGTGAATGCTCATGTCAAATTTATTGTATCACAAGGAAATCACAGACGCACAATGGAACAGAATAAAATTTTTATTCGAGGAGCGCAAGAAAGTGGGACGCTCGCCACATTTTGGCAACTGGAATAGCATTTATCACAAGTTTCGCCAATGGTGCGCTGTAGGCTTGTTTAAACTGTTATTGCAACTGAGCAACGTCGACGCCTCTGAAGCTACTTTGCTCGAAAAAGATTCGACTTTTTGCAAAGTGCATCAAAGTGCGTGCTCCTCACTGAAAGACCAAGCAATCGGCTTGTCACGCGGCGGTAAAAACTCCAAAGTTCATGTCATCATAAACGAGAAAATGCAACTGATGAGCATAAGCTTGACCGGTGGGAATGTTCACGACAGCGAACCTGTTATTGATTTATTTGCCGGCGTCAATCTTGACGGAAAAACAGTTCTCGAAGAACGCGGAGCCGTCGTTTGTATCCCTGATAAATCAAACTTCAAAGTAAAACACACCTTTGACGCCGAACTCTATAAGCAACGCCGTTTTTTCAGCGTATTAAGAATTATCGCCACATCGCCACTCGATACGATAAGTTGGCTTTCTGCTTCCTCAATTTTGTTTTACTCGCTTCATCGCTCATTCACTTTTAATTTACCAACAACCCCTAAGGATTTTTTCTGCGCCGTGCCCGTGTCGGAACTTAAAAGCCCTCGACAATCGGGCTGAAATTTTTCGAGAGCTTTAATTCCAAAGTCGTAAAGTAAACCCTATTTGCCGTTCAAGCCCTCCCGTTTGCCGACGATAGAAAAATCGTTGCACGGGAAGCCGAAAGCCAACGCGTCAATTTTACCGAGCGCATCAAAGTTCAATTCGCGAACGTCACAGCAAATCACGTTGTCGGAGCAAATATTTCTTCTGTAAGTCGCGCAGGCCGCCGCGTCGCAGTCGTTCGCCCACGCATGAATTATTTTCCCGCAAGAATCGTCGGCATGAACGGCACTTCACGACAGCTCACCCGCTGCTACGGGGCGCGCAATGTGGTGGCAGTCGAGGAGTAATTTTGGAGTCGGCGGAGTAAAATTTTGGGGTTTTGAGGCGAAAAAAGTGGTTTGTGGGGAAAAAATTTTTGAGAAATTTTTTGGGCTGAGAGTGGAAAAGCGGGAAAAACGGCGTCAGGACGGGATTTATGGGCTAAAAATTTTTTTGCACAGGGTGTTGACAAAAGGCTATAGTGGGTGTATATTAAGCAAGCTTGATTCACGGGGCTCCTTGAAAACTGAACAATGCATTTGCTAAATGTGCGGTCGGA
>JAFWFO010000015.1 GCA_017515635.1 Selenomonadaceae bacterium | reverse complement strand
GGGACTGAAAATCCCCGTGTCAGTGGTTCGATTCCGCTCTGAGGCACCAGTTGAAAACTTCGCAGTCAAATGCGTTGTATATATGCCGACTTAGCTCAATTGGCAGAGCAACTGATTTGTAATCAGTAGGTTGTAGGTTCAAGTCCTATAGTCGGCTATTGTGTGCGGGTGTAGCTCAATGGTAGAGCTCCAGCCTTCCAAGCTGATCACGTGGGTTCGATTCCCATCACCCGCTCCAAAAAAAATCAGCCGGGGTGGCGGAACTGGCAGACGCACGGGACTTAAAATCCTGCGAGAGTAAAATCTCGTACCGGTTCGATTCCGGTCCTCGGCACCAAAAATTTTCAGGAGTGACTGACATGGCGGTATACCTGGTTTCCTACAAGATTGGCAAAAAAAATTTGGAAACGCGGGATTATGGCGGTCTTGTCACAACTTTGGAAAACTACGAAGATTCTTGCCGAATTTTCGATAATCAATGGTTCGTGTGCTCAGAAGGCACGGCGGACGATATTCATGAAGATTTGGCGCAGTACCTTTACAACAACGATTACATCTTCATAACAGAAATGGGCGACAATTATCGAGGGTGGTTACCCGAAAGGGTCGTCGATTGGCTGAGAGAAAATATTTACATTTGAAACGTGCGGTAGTGGCGGAATGGCAGACGCGCTAGCTTCAGGCGCTAGTGGGGGCAACCCCGTGGAGGTTCAAGTCCTCTCTGCCGCACCAAAGTTGAATTCTACAGGCGAAAGGTGAATTTCATGGATAACTACGAAGCCTTTAAAACTTTCTTGGACGAAAACAAAATTCACTATATGGAAGACAAGCTTGAGCAGGGCGACAGATTTATTCGCATTCCGCAAAAGCTCAAAAATGGCGGCGTTGTGAATGTCATTGTTGTTTTCGCGGCGAAAAATATCAAAGTTCTGATTGTCGGAATTGCGAACGTCGACGACGAAGGCAAACGCGGTGAATGTCTCAAGCTGTTCAATTCACTCAACGCTAAATACAATTTCTTCAAGCTCTACATGCAACCGAACGGCGATATAGCTCTTGACGGTGATGTCGTGTTGGGAATTTTTGAAGGCGACTTCCAGACTCGTGCGTTGATGGGCTTCATTATTGCGGCTCTCAATTACGCGCAGGACGTTTACAAAGACGTTATGAAAGTTCTTTGGGCATAAATTGAAAATCAGATTTGCGGTCGTGGCGGAATAGGCAGACGCGCTGCTTTGAGGGGGCAGTACTCGCAAGGGTGTATGAGTTCAAGTCTCATCGACCGCACCATAAATTGAAAATCAAATACGCGGTTGTGGTGGAATAGGCAGACACGCTGCTTTGAGGGGGCAGTGCTAGAAATGGCGTATGAGTTCAAGTCTCATCAACCGCACCATAAAGAAAATTCAAGCGCGAGTCTGGACGATTCGTGCTTTTTTCGTTAAAATAACCAAAAACTTTCGAGAGGCGGCGATAATTTTGAGCGAAATTTTTTCCGACAAAACTCACGGCAATTTTCCAAGTCAAAACGAATTGGAAGCTCGGCTGAAAAGCATCGCGAACTGCATAAACAACGACGAAAATATTCGGCAAGTCAGCATTGAATTTTGCCGGCGTGCGTTCGGTTTATTGGCGGATTGCGGCTTGATAACCGAGAATAACGTCCGATTTTTGTCGAGTGCCGAAGCTTGTGAGAAATACGATACGCAATTCAAATTTCCTTACAATCGTTCGGAAGGTGTTCTGCGAAAAGTTGAAAACGATGACGATGTTCTCGACGAAAAAGGCTACCAAAGATTTTATCGCGGCAGTAAAATGCACGTGGCTTGCGGCGGGACGAAATATCTTATCGCAAACAACTGGTTTGGTGACCCGCCTGAAAACGGCAAGGGTCTTCCCTCCAACAGACGAGCATTTTACAACTGGGTAGCGTTGCAGACAAAGGCGGCTTTGAAAAATCGCTGACAAAAAAATTCAGGCGCGAGGAGACAATCCCCGCGTTTTTGATTTTCCGAAAAAAATTTACCCCTGCCGGAGTGACAGGGGCTTTTTGTTTGCGAAAGTTGAATCAGTATTCGCCGACAACCTCGATAAAGCCGAAAGTGTCTTCGACTTCGCCGACGTGCAGACCTTCAATGAAGTCGTACATTTTCTGCGCGAACTCACCGATTTTGCCGTCGCCGATAACGTAATCTTTGTCCTTGTAGCGCAGGACGCCGACGGGCGAAATGACCGCCGCAGTTCCGCTGCCGAAAACTTCCTCAAGGCGGCCGTCTTCTTGCGAAGCGATAATTTCGTCGATTGAAATTCTGCGCTCGACAACCGGCACGCCCCAAGCTTTGGCAACTTGATTGACCGTGCGACGCGTGATGCCGTCCAGAATCGACGTTTGAATCTGCGGGGACGGTGAAACAATCTCGCCGTTAATCTTGAACAAAATGTTCATTGAGCCGACTTCCTCAATGTATTTGCGCTCGACGCCGTCAAGCCACAAAACTTGATCAAATCCGATTTCGTGAGCGACAAGACCCGCGTGGAGACTCGCCGCGTAGTTTGCCGGAGTTTTCGCCGCACCGAGACCGCCGCGAACTGCACGGACGTATTTATCTTCGACGAGAATTTTCACGGGCGCGAAGCCGTGCGCGTAATATGCGGCGACGGGCGACATGATAATCATGAATTTGTATTTCTTGCTGACGCTGACGCCGAGCACTTCATCCGTTGCGAAAACAAACGGGCGAATGTACAGGCTTTGACCTTTTTCCGTCGGAATCCAGTCTTTGTCGATGTCGACGAGTTTCAACAAACCTTCATGCGCCACGTCGAACGGAATTTCGGGGATGTCCAAAATTTTCGCGGAACGATTGAGGCGTTGCAGATGGTCTTTCGCACGGAAAACGACGGCTTTGTTGCCTTGACGATAAGCCTTGAGTCCCTCGAAAATCGCCTGTCCGTAATGGAGCGTGGCATTCGCGGGATCAATCGCAATTTTTTCGTGCGGAACGATTCGGGCGTCGTGCCAACCGTTGGCGGCGTCATAGTCCATGACGAACATGTAATCGGTAAAATGCGTGCCGAATCCGATTTTGGAAACGTCGGGTTTGGTCTTGAGATTTTTTGTTTCGACAATCTTGATGTCTGCCATAAAATTCATCTCCTTTGAAGTTCGGGAAATATTTTAGTTTCGACATTTAATCGTGTCAAGAATTTTTGCGTCGTTGCCAAAAAAAGAGGCCGTCACGGATGACGGCCTCCGTCCGCGCATTTCGCGTGATGCGAAATATAGCGGACATGTTTTCTTTTGTTACTTTTCTTTTGCGCCAAAAGAAAAGTAAGATAAATCACCACTGATTGAGTTTCATCAAGTTGCCGTGAACAATCGTGGCGATAACACGTCCTTTAAGCTCGCGACCGATAAACGGCGAATGCGTGCCCTTCGTGTAGAAATTTTTCGCGTCAACCGTCCACTCAAGTTCGGGGTCGATAATCGTGATGTCGGCGGGCGCGTCAATCGACAAGGTTCCCGCGTCCAATCCGAAAATTTTCGCAGGTTCGGCGGTCATTTTCGAGATTAAAGTTTTCAAGTCGATTTTGCCCTTGTGATAAAGTTCGGTGAACAAAACGCCAACGCTCGTTTCAAGACCGGGGAATCCGCTCGGCGCGTAAATATATTCGCGGTCTTTTTCTTCGGGCGCGTGCGGCGAATGGTCGGTAACAATCGCGTCAATCGTCCCGTCAAGCAATCCCGCTAACATTGCATCGCAATCTTTTTGCGTGCGGAGCGGCGGATTAATTTTCGTCGAAGTGTCGGCGGGATTAACAAACTCGTCCGTCATCGTCAAATGTTGCGGCGTGACTTCAGCTGTAACTTTGACGCCGCGTTTCTTCGCGTCACGAACAATTTCAACTGCCCGCGCTGAACTGATATGCGCCACGTGAACGCGCCCGCCCGTGTATTCGGCAAGTAAAACGTCGCGAGCAACGGCAATATCTTCCGCGACCGTCGGGCGGCCTTTCAAGCCGAGCAATGCGCTGCGTTTGCCTTCGTTCATGACGCCGTCTTTAACCAGCGAAGTTTCTTCTTCGTGGCAGATGATGACTTTGCCCGTGTCGTGCAGATAATCCAGCGCGTTCAGGAAAATTTTTGCGTTGTCGTCAAAACTTCCGTCGTCCGAAAAAGCAACCGCGCCCGCGTCAATCATATCGCGCATTTCGGCAAGTTCCTGCCCGTGCCGACCTTTGGTCACCGCGCCGATAATTTTTATGTTGACGATACCGACTTCCTCAGCACGCTTAACCATTGCGCGAACAAGTGCCGCGTTGTCGACCGTCGGGGAAGTGTTGGGCATTGTGGCAACCGTGGTGAATCCGCCCGCGACAGCCGCTTTCGAGCCGCTCAGAAAATCTTCCTTTGCCTCTTGCCCGGGTTCGCGCAGGTGAACATGCATGTCAATCAATCCGGGCGTGACGAGCTTGCCCGCCGCGTTGTATTCGTAATGCGCCTCAAAATTTATGTTGGGCTTGACGGCGGCAATTTTCCCGTCGACAACCAAAACATCCGCAACTTTGTCGAGATTGTTTGCGGGGTCAATGACGCGACCGCCGCGAATCAAAAGCGACGTTGAGATTGTCGATTCCATCTTGCGAATCTGCCAAATTTGATTTTTCATGTTGTCACCTCGTTTAACTTCCCGAACAATTCGACGGAAAAATTTTTTACAAAGTCAACGTTGACAGTCTCGAATCCGCCCGCGTTAGAAATGAATTTCATATCGTATCCGTGTTCAATTCGGCGAACACTTTCATCATGTAAGATTTCGCCGCCGAAAAATTCGATTCCTTGTTGCCGCTGTCGAATCTGGCGAGCGTGACGGTTTCGTCGTGGAAATGACTTGCGGGATCGTTCCCGTCATTTTTGATTGAGGCTTCGACGTGAACAAGTTTGTGGTCGGTGTCGTAATAGCCTTCCTCGATATAAACTTTCCTCAAAAGTTCGGTGTTAATAATGTTTGTACCGTCTTGGCTGATGATGAATTTCATTTCTTTGTTCCTCCGTTCAATGTCAAATCCAAAAGTGCCATGCGAATCGCGACGCCGTTTTGAACTTGGTCGTGAATCGCCGAATTCGCGCAGTAAGTTACCTCCGACGAAATTTCAAGCCCTTTGTTTTGCGGACCGGGGTGCAGGATTAAAACGTCGTCTTTGGCAAGTCTCAAACGTTCTTCGTTGATTCCGAAGACCCGCGCATATTCCCGCGTTGACGGAAAAAGTCCCGCTTGCTGCCGCTCCAGCTGAATCCGCAGGACGTTTATCACGTCGGCATTTTCAATCGCCTCCTCAAGTGATTCATGCACAGTCACGCCGTCGAACTCAAAAAATCTCGGCAACATCGTCTTGAAGCCGGCGAAGTGAACTTCCATGCCCATTTTCGTCATTGCGTACACGTCCGAACGCGCAACGCGGCTGTGAAGAATGTCCCCGACGATTACGACTTTCAAGCCCGCGAGTCGACCTTTAGCCTGCTCAATCGTGAACAAGTCCAAAAGTGCCTGTGACGGGTGAGCATGTGCTCCGTCGCCCGCGTTGATGATTATCGGTTTGACGGCTTTGGTTGCGAAATCCGCCGCGCCCTCCGACTTGTGCCTCATGACAATCGCGTCGACGCCCATCGCCTCAATCGTGCGCAATGTGTCGCGAAGACTTTCGCCCTTGACGATTGAACTTGTGCCGCTGGTGATGCTCACCACGTCCGCGCCGAGATATTTGCCCGCCAACTCAAATGAAGTGCGCGTGCGTGTCGACGGCTCATAAAACAGATTGACAATCGCCTTGCCGCGCAGGTTCGGCAATTTTTTTTCGCCGCCGCGAATGACCTGCTTGAACTTGCGCGCCGTGTTCAAAACAAGCCGAATTTCGTCCGACGAAAAATCTTTCATGCCGACGACGCTTTTGCCCGAAATGCTTACAGAATTTTTTTCCAAACCGTTCACCTCTTGTGAGCTTATAGCTGTTAGCTTATAACTTTTAGCCAAGCGCGGGTTACAATCCTTAAAGCTTAAAGCTCTAAGCTTAAAGCTATAAATTATTTCCTGCCTATGAAAATTCCCGCGAGTATCAAAATAAGTGCGGGGATAACTGCCGCCGAAAGTTCTTCGCCGAAAATCAGCGTCGAAATAAAAATTGCCAATATCGGCACGAGATACGCGAGATTTGCCGTGCGCGCCGTGTTCGTTGAATTTTCAAGCGCAAGTGCCCACGTCAGGTAAGCGACCGCATCAATCAGCACGCCGAGCCACAGCAAGCCGAAAATTTGATTGACTGTCGGCAACGTCCATGTCTCGAAAAAAAATCCCGCCGCGAACGAACAAATTGCCGTCGTCAACCAGATTATCATCATTGCAAATTTTTGTTCAAGCCGAATTTTTTTATTCAGCACGGAAAATAATCCGTAGCACGCCGCCGCAATCACGCAACTCAACGCGCCAAGAATTTTGTCCGCAGAAAAAATTTCCGTCGACGAGCCGCCCAACATGACCAATGCCACGCCGCCGAAACTCAAGCCGACCGCCAAAAGTTTCCGCCGCGTCAATTTTTCGCCGAGTATCAGGCACGAAAACAAGACAATCATCAGCGGCCAAAGATAATTCAGCACGCACGCTTCCTGCGACGAAAGTCTTTCCAGTCCGACGTAAAGGAACGCCGAATACAAAAACAGTCCCAAAAATCCGAGCCAACTTGCCGTAAAAATTTTTCCCGCAGAAATATTTTTCAAGCCCGCCCGTTTATTTACCGCGAACAAAAATAAAAACGCGAACAAACTGCTTAACGCCAGAGTTTCAAATTTCGGCAACGCGTTCAGTAAATCTTTCGTCAGCGCGGGCATTGCGCCCCACAGGACGATTGTTATTGCCGCGTAGAAATTTGCGTTCACGGGAGAGCCGCCACGTAATCAATCGGCCAGAAAATCAAAGCCGCTTTGCCTTTGACAAGCTCAAGCGGTACAAATCCCACGTCCGGAAAACGCGAGTCCAGTGAATTTTTTCGGTTGTCACCGCAGACGAAAAGCGTACCTTCGGGCACGGTTTGTTTCGGATATTCGGTGCGCGTCTTTTCGGAAATATAATCCTCGTTGACAAGCACGTCATTAACGAAAACATGTCCGTCTTTAATTTCAATCGTATCGCCGCCCGTGGCAATTACGCGTTTGATAAAATCGCGTTCGTGATCTCTCGGATATTTAAAAATGACGACTTCGCCGCGCATGGGGTCACGCCAATGATAAATGAATTTGTTGACGACCAGCCGCTCGCCGTTGAGCAAAGTCGGTTGCATACTCGGCCCGTCAACAACGTAAAGTTCAACGATAAAATGACGAATCAGCAATGCGACCACGACTGCCGCCGCGATTGACAGTACCCAACTTCTGACTTCTTGCACGGTTATCGAACTCATACGCAAATCTCCTCTCGTTCGTGTTGTAAAATTCCTGTTTCACGCAGGTTTTCATTATAAAGACTGCCGCAGGGAATTGCAAAGAATTTTTTTCGCGCAGGGAAATTTATCGCGTTGACGAAATTTTTTCCTTGACAACGCAAGGCACAACGTTTATAATCGCACGCGTTGGGGACGTAGCTCAGCTGGGAGAGCATCAGGTTCGCAATCTGGGGGTCAAGGGTTCGAATCCCTCCGTCTCCACCAACAAAGAAATTTCAAGGCGGGAGTCAAGCACTTCCGCCTTTTACGTTTGTTAATATCAATGATGCTTCGACTGCCTGTTAAAAAAATAAGCTGCTTGAAAATCTGTGACGCACGGTTTATAATCGCCTCGCTTGTTGCCTTGCGGCAAGGGCGGTTTAAATCTCGAAGTCCCCCGAGAAGGGGGGTGAAGCTGATGTTTAAGATTGTTATCCGTGTAACTGTCTTGACGGTAATAATCCTCTGGGCATTAACGAAAACAGCCGCCTAAGCTCCCATTTAGGCGACTGTCGTAAACCTTTAACGAAGTTTCTTATATAGTCGGGGGCAAAACCGCCTTCAAGCACTTCGCCTCGCAAGGACGCGGGGCATTTTTGTTTTGCCGAAATGAATTATAATCGACGCAAAAATTTTTTGCAAGGGGGATTTTCCATTATGAATTTTGAACTGCCGCAAATAATTTTTAGCAAAATTTTCCGCGCCGTCGTCGAATTCGAGCTGATTGAAGACGGCGACAAAATTTTAATCGGCGTGTCGGGCGGCAAGGACAGTTTGCTTTTGACTTACGCGTTGGCATGTCTCAAACACCGCACGAAGAAAAATTTTTCGTTGAGCGCGCTGACGATTGATCCGAAGTTTACGGACGATTTCGGCGAAAAAATTTCACGTGTCACTGAATTTTGTCGAGAGCTGGAAATTCCGCATGAAGTTTGCGAAGTCGACATAGCCGGCTTGATTCGCGAGCAGTCGAATAAACGTCCGTGCTTTACTTGCGCTTATTTTCGTCGAGCCGCCGTCAATCGTCTGGCTGTCGAACGCGGCGCGAATAAAGTTGCCTACGCGCATCATCTTGACGACGCGGTTGAAACTTTTTTCATGAGTTTGCTTTCGTCGGGGCAGTTGACGACGTTTTTGCCGAAAACTTTTCTTGACCGCACAAATGTAACGGTGATTCGGCCGCTGGTTTATCTGCGCGAATCGGAGATTGAAAATTTTGCGTCGACACGAGAGGTTGAAGTTTTAAAATCGCCGTGCCCGTTCGACGGCAACACGAATCGCCAACGCGTGAAAAATCTTATCGTCGAGCTTGAAAAAGATTTCCCCGACCTGTTCAGTCATTTGGCGGCGGCGATGCGCAAGAATTCAATCGGCGAACTTTGGGACGCGCCCAAAACCCGTCAGCAAATGCGAGATACTTATTTCGGATTCAAGTGTTGACTTCAGTTTTTTATAATTCACTTCAGTTTTCGTCGACGCGTTGAAAAATTTTACGTGTGTGTTACAATGCACGTGAAATTTTTTTTGGAGTGATTGCTTTGAAATACGAAATTTTATATCCGGAAGCGTTCCCCGTCGTCGAATGTCACCTTGAAAAAGGCGAAAGCATTAAAGCCGAATCCGACGCGATGATTGCAATGTCGCCGACCGTTGACGTTGAAGGCAAAATGGACGGCGGAATTTTGAGCGGTCTTGCGCGCAAATTTCTTTCGGGCGAAAGTATGTTTTTCCAGGAGCTGACGGCTCGTCGCGGCGCGGGAAAAGTTTTGTTTGGTCACGCGTTGCCCGGCGGAATTTTGGACGTGGAACTTGACGGCTCTTACGGCTTGACGATTCAAAAGGACGGCTTTCTTGCGGCGACGCAGGGCATCAACGTTGAGACGAAAGTTCAAAATCTGACACGCGGATTTTTGAGCGGCGAAGGTTTTTTCGTCCTCAACGCCAAAGGTCGCGGCACGATTTTTGTTTCGAGCTACGGCGTCATTCATCCGATAAATCTTGAGCAAGGCGAAGAATTCATCATCGACAACGGGCATTTGGTCGCCTGGCCGGATTACATGGATTACAAAATCGAAAAGGCGTCAAGCGGTTGGATTTCGAGTTTTACTTCCGGTGAAGGTCTCGTTTGCCGTTTTAAAGGTCCCGGCGTCGTGTTGATTCAAACGCGCAACCCCGACAGTTTCGAGGCATGGATTCGTTCGATTGTTCCCGCGAAATAATTACAAGCTCAACTTGCAAAAAAAATTCCCGTCGAAAACTCGGCGGGATTTTTAAATGCGAATCTCAAAATGTTTGCCTTTGTCGTCGTCGTCTTTTTTGACGGGCGTGCAGGTTTCGTGACGGGCTTATTAATCGGTTTGGTAACAGGCTTCGTCACGGGTTTTGCGACGGGTGACGGCACAGGCTTTGCAACGGGCTTCGGTGATGCGGCAGGTTTTTTGAACTTGTCGACTGCCGCTTTAAGTCTGTCCGTTTCGTCCGCAAAAAGTTCCGATTTTGTCAGTGCGGGTTTGTCCGTGAACAAAAATTTTTTCACGACGACGAAACTCGCGACCGCAACGAAAATTATTGTGCCTATCCAAAAAGCTCCGCCGTGTCCTTCGTGATGATTAATCGTCGGCTTGAACGTGCGCGGCTGTTCCGTGACGGTCTGTCGCGGCTGATTTTCCGTCAACTGTTGCTGATTTTCGCGGGCATCTTCTTCGCGAAATTGGCGCAGAATATCCTTGCCGCGATCGTAGTCCGATTGTTCGTCGGAAATTAACGGCGCGTCGGGCGGAATAACCGTCACCGTTTGATTCGGCGGAGGTTCGTCGCCCCTGTCAACGGTGCGTTTCGTCAAAGGCCCCGACCCGTTCGCCACAGCGTCGCGAGCCATTGATTCGGGATCTTCGACTTTGCGATTGACTTGCGGTTTTTCAAGTTGCGGAATTTCAACTTGCGGCGTCTCAATCTGCGCGGGCTTGTCGGGAGTTTCGTCGGCGGGAATTTCTTCCGTTTCGTCAACCGGCTGTTCGTTGGCAACGTCGTCGCTTGAATTGTTTGCGAAAGGCGTCTTGTCAATTCGCGGCGGTGTCGGAGGCGTCGGACGAACTGCGGGCGCAGGCGGTGTCGGAGGTGCGGGCGGAGTAAATGTCATTTAAATTCGCTCCTGATTCCAAAATTAAAGTGGCGCGTGCATTATAGAAAAATTTTCCTTGAAAGGCAATAACGCCGCTTGTCCGTAACTCGCACAACAAAAAAATCTCCAAACGAATAATTTCGTCGGAGATTAATTTTTCTGCAGAGTAAATCGGCTTAAAGCAAATGTGCGCGAAGTTCGTCGCCGCTCTGTGCGGAAAGATACGCGGGCGCAATGTCGAAAACAGTTTTGCAACCGTTGTTGCCTTCCCGGTTGAGGCGGAATGCGGCGCGGGCATAAGCGATCAAAACGCTCGTGGTGAATTCGGGGTTGGAATCGAGTTTCAGATTGAATTCGATGATGTGATTGTTTTCTTTTTCCATGCCGGTCTTGCCGGAGCGAATCACGAAACCGCCGTGAGCAAGTCCCGCGTGTTTGGTCAAAAGTTCTTCCTCGCTGATGAAGTTGACGACCGTGTCATAATCCGCGAAATAATTCGGCATGGTTTTAATTGCGTTTTCGACTTCTTTGGCGTCGGCACCTTCCTCAAGCACGACGAAGCATTCGCGCAGATGTTTTTGACGCGTGGTAAGTTCGGGATTTTTTCCGCTGCGAACGGCGTCAAGTGCGCTGTCAATCGGCACGGTATATTGTTTGGCATTTTTGACGCCTTTAACGCGGCGAATCGCGTCGGAGTGACCTTGGCTGACACCTTTGCCCCAGAACGTGTAATCTTTGCCATCGGGCAAAATCGCGTTGGCATAAGCGCGGGCGAGGCTGAACAAACCGGGATCCCAACCGACAGAAATTACCGCGACATGACCGGAATTTTTGGCGGCGGCATCGACGTTAGCGAAGTGTTCGGGAATTTTTGCGTGCGTGTCGAAGCTGTCGACCACGTTAAAGAGTTTCGCGAATTCGGGCGTTTGCGTCGGCAAATCGGTTGCACTGCCGCCGCAAAGAATCATCACGTCGATTTTGCCTACCCAATCTTTCACGTCAGCAACGTTGACGACAGGGACATTCGGCGTTTGAATTTTAACCGTCGAAGGATCGCGACGAGTGAACACCGCAACAAGTTCCGTATCGGGATTTTCTTTAATGGCGCATTCAACGCCGCGTCCGAGATTGCCGTAACCGAGAATTCCTATTTTCATTATTGTTGCCTCCTGGTAATAAACGTTTTCAAAACCGTCACGCATTATAACACAAACGTTAGAGCTTGCAACTTTTCTGCGCAATGAATACAGTATTTTCAACGCGCAGATTTTTGTTGTACAATGACGAAAAATTTTTCGCGGAGGGCAGAACTGTAATGTGGAATGTGGAATTTGGAATGTGGAATTCGGAAATCATTACGCATTACGCATTCCGAATTACGCATTGCATTTCGGTGGCGGCGATGTTGACGTTTGTCGGGTCGCTGTGGATTGACAAACTTTATCGGACAAGCACGGAGCTTACATTTCCCGAAAAAATTTCTGAGCGTTCAAAGTTCCGCAAGCCGTTGTTGTTCGTTGCGCTGACGATTTTAATTTTTAAATTGTTGCCGACACCCGCGCCCGAAATTTTTTATTTGGTCGCGGCAATTTTTTTGTTGACGCTGATGACTTTCACGGATTTTGAGCAGTACATGCTTTTCGACGCGATGACTTTGCCGTTGGCGATTTTGGGCGCGATAAAAATTTTTCATCTCGGCTTGAACGTTTGGGATTTCGCGGCGGCTTCGGTTATCGGCGGCGGAATTTTTTTATTGCTTGCGTTGGTGACGGGCGGAGCACTCGGCGGCGGTGACGTGAAATTAATTGCGGCGTTGGGCTTGTGGCTCGGTTGCGAAAAACTTTTAAGCGTCGTGTTAATCGGAACAATCGCGGGCGGAATTTCTGCGTTGCTGATGATTTTAGCGAAAAAAAAAGACCGTAGCAGTTATTTTGCTTACGGCCCTTATTTTACGCTTGCGGCAATTTATTTTCTGTTGACGTGAAAAATTTTTCGTAACAGCGTTTGATTCGCGGCGATAATGTTTGAATTGTCGGAACGTCGCGGCGCGTCAACTGTTTGGCTACTTTTTAAAAGTAGCCGGCGATTTATTTTTTGCTGACGTGAAAATTTTCGTCATCGTGATTTTTTCTTGTGACGGAAGTAAAGCCACGCGATTATTACGACGCTCACCACGATAAACGCTATACTGAATTCGTGTCCGATTTCAAGCAGATATTCCCAGTTGTCGCCGAGTAAAACTCCCGCATACAAAATCAGCGCAGTCCACGGCAACGAACCCGCGAACGTGTAAAACAGAAATTGCTTGAAGTTCACGCGAGCGAATCCCGCCGGCAGTGAAATGAACGTGCGCACGACGGGCAACATTCGGCTGAAAAACACGGCGCGAATTCCGTACTTGTCGAACCAATTTTGCGCAAGATCAACGTGCGATTTCTTGATGAAAAAATATTTCCCATACTTGTCGACGAACTTTCTGCCGCCCGTGGAACCGACGACGTAAGCAAAGATTGAGCCGACCATTCCGCCGACCATGCCCGCGATCATTGCGCCCGTGAAAGTCATTCGTTCCGCGCTGACCATGTAGCCCGCAAAACCCAAAATCAACTCGCTAGGCACGGGAATACAGGCGTTTTCCATTGCCATCAAAATCACGACGGCAAGATAACCCCACGCGTCAATAAACTCCAGAAAAACTTGCGATACCTGCTCCAATTAATTTCCCTCGTTGCCGGCGGGCGTTTCAAATTGCTCAACCTGCGCGGGTTTTTCTTCAACAACTTTTTTGGCGGGCAATTCGTCGAAGTCTTTAAAGTTTTCGCCGGTGCCGTAACGTTCGATGACGTAATCCAAATCCTTGTCGCCGCGTCCGCTCAAGTTGACGAGGATTGAACCTTTGCCCATTTCTTTGGCGCGACGCATTGCGTAAGCGACGGCATGAGCACTTTCAAGCGCGGGAATAATCCCTTCGTAGCGGCTGAGCTTGAAGAACGCGTTAATTGTTTCCATATCGTCCGCCGTGTCGTATTTGACGCGACCGAGTTCACGCAAGAACGCATGTTCGGGGCCGACAGACGGATAATCCAAACCGCTGGCGATTGAATAGACGGGCGCGGGGTTGCCGTCTTCGTCCTTGAGCATGATTGAATCAAAGCCGTGCATGACGCCTTCGACGCCGTAGCTCATCGACGCCGCATGTTCGCCCAATTTGTCGCCGCGACCCATAGGCTCCACACCGACAATTTCGACGGGATCATTGATAAACGGCAGGAAAAATCCGATTGAGTTTGAGCCGCCGCCGACGCAAGCCGTTACCACGTCAGGCAGGAAACCGGTCATTTCTTTGAATTGAGCGCGTGCCTCTTCGCCGACGACCATTTGAAAATCGCGAACCATCATCGGGAACGGGTGAGGCCCCACGACGGAACCGATACAATAAATCGTGTCTTTGTAATTCTGCAGATAATCTTCAAACGCGGCATCAACGGCCTCTTTAAGCGTCTTTAAACCTGCCGACACGGGAACGACTTCCGCGCCCAAAACTTTCATGCGGGCGACGTTGGGAGCTTGTTTGGCGATGTCGACTTCGCCCATGTAAATCGTGCATTCAAGCCCGAAAAATGCCGCCGCAGTCGCCAAAGCCACGCCGTGCATTCCCGCGCCGGTTTCGGCAATGATGCGTTTCTTGCCCATGTATTTGGCGAGCAGTCCTTCGCCCATGCAGTGATTGAGTTTGTGCGCGCCGCTGTGATTCAAATCCTCGCGCTTGAGATAAATTTGGCAGTTGCCGAGTTTGCGGCTGAGATTTTCGCAGTGATAAACGGGCGTCGGGCGTCCTTGGAATTCGCGGCGAATTCTGCGAAGTTCGTTGATGAATTGCGACGAATGGCAAATCGTCATGTAAGCCTGCGTAATTTCTTCCATTGCCGGCACGAGTTGTTCGGGCAGATACGCGCCGCCGAAGCGTCCGAAGCGTCCCGATTGTGACGGATATTTTTTCAAGTAAGTTGAGAAGTCCATTTTAAAACCTCCGAAATAAAAACTGATTGCGTTCGTTTGGGTTGAGTCGGAAATTTTTTCAGGCGCCGAAGCGCCACGTAAAATATTTTTGGCGATTCAAGTACTGCATGATTTTAAACCTCCCAAAACAAAATGCGCGGTGTTATTCTACGCGACGCGGGACAATTCCTTTTGTATATCAAATTTTTATTTCGACGACGGCGATCGTGCCAGGTTTGAACTCAACATCGCGCTCGACGGGCAACGAAATTTTTATGATAAATTTGTCGTTGGGCTTCGGCTGAGTTTCGGCGGCGGGAATTTTCGGCAATTCGGGCGGCTTGTTTTCGGCGGATTTATTTTCGGGCGTCGTCGTTTGATTTTCGGCAGGCGTCGGATTTTCGGGCGTCTGTTGATTTTCAGTCGGCTGAGGTTCCGTCGATTGTGTCGATTGATTTTCGGGATTTTCTTCGGACGGTGCTTGCGTCGTTGTCGTCGCGGAATTTTCTTCAGGCTTCGGTTGTTCGGGCGTCGTCGAAGAATTTTCGGGTTGTGGCGAAGGATTGTCGCCAATCGTCGGCGCAGGTTTATTCGTCGTGTCGGGAATTTCGGGCAACTCCAAAGGCTCTTCGGCGTTTTCGTCATCGTCGGTTGCTTCCGTGACGTTCGGTTTAATTTTTTCCATAACCGTGCCGAAATATTCTTTTCCGTCAATCGTGACGGTAGCAAACTTGCCCAAAGAAATTTTGTCGAAAATATCTTCCGTGACTTCCGCTTCAACCCAAAGCTCGCGACTGTCGCCGATTCTCGCAACGAAATCGCCCGCCGACAAATCTTTGTCCGCCTCGACGCCGTAATAAATTGCTCCGCTTACGGGCGCAATAACGTCGGTCTCGCGTGCCTCTTGACGGGCAACGTTAAGCGAAAGTTCCGCCTGCTTAATCGCTTGCTCGGCACCTGCCAAAACTTCCGGCGGCGTCGGACGGAATTCGTCGACGTATTCGGTATAATATTCGACAACAGGCTCGGAAGTAGTTTGCGTCGACGACGGCGAATTTCCGGCAAGCGCATTTTCGTAAGCTCGACGGGCGGCGTCGCGTTGAACGGCACTGACTGCGCCCATCTCGAAAAGTTCAGCCATGCGATTGGCTCGCTCCTCAAGTTTTGCCAAATCTCCGGACGAACCGCCGCCACCGCCGCCGGGGCGTTCAACTTGCCTGTAAGTCACTCGTTCGCGCTGAACGGCAACTTTAACCATTTGCCCGCCCTGCAATTCCGCGTAACGATCTTTCGCAAGCTGAACGCTGTTTTCAAGCTGTTTAATTTCTTCCTCGGTGATGTTGACTTCAAGACGCGCAATCACGTCGCCCGCCTGAACCTGCGCGCCGTCCTCGAACAAAATTTCTTTGACTTTGCCGTTAGTCAAGACGCGCACGGAAACCATCGTGCCGGCAACTTTGGCGTCGTCAAGGCGAATCGTGTCGCTCTTATGCCAATAACGAAATTCGGCGTAACCGATTATCGCCGCAATCAGAATCAGCGTCGGCAACGCGAATCGGATAATATTTTTAACCTTCGCGGTCAAATCAATGTCGTGCATTTTATTTGCTCCAGTGAAAAATTTTTGGGCTATTCTACAACACACAAAAAAAAATTTCCACAGCCCGCACAAGTTACAGAAAATTTTTATCCAAAGCTGACGTTAGACGAAGAAGCTTTGTTTGAAGTTCACAGGAAATATTTTTCACAATTAAAATTTCAAGTAAAGCGTTGCAGTAGATACAAGATTGACTTTTACTTTTGGTAACATTGAAATGTTACAAATATTTTTTGAGAGGTGAAATTTATGGCAGAATTTGTACCTTTGAGCAAAAATCAGTGCGTTGAACTCGCCGACGGTCGAAAAGTCACCGTCACGGATAAATTGGGTGAAGGCGGTCAAGGTATTGTTTATCGCGTTCGGCTTGACGACACCGGCGAAGAACGTGCCTTGAAATGGTTTTTTATCGGGTACGTGAAAGATCCGCGAAAATTTTATAATCATCTTGCGGCAAATATTCGAGTCGGCGCGCCGTCAGATGCTTTTCTTTGGCCGGAACAGTTGACGAAATTTGTTGACGGAGAACCTTTCGGTTACATCATGAAAATTTATCCGACAGGCTACGAAAGTTTCGCGAAATTTTTATTGGCACGAGTTAATTTTAAAACTGCCTCCGCAATGGTCGACGCCGCTTTAAACATGGTCGCCGCGTTTAAATCTCTGCACAAAAAAGGTTACAACTATCAGGACTTGAACGACGGGAATTTTTCAATCAATCCGAGCAACGGCAAAGTTTTAATCTGCGACAATGATAACGTTGTCGGTCACGGCGAATATTCGGGAATTTTGGGCAAGGCACGTTACATGGCTCCCGAAGTCGTTCGCGGCGAAAAGAAACCCGATGCGCACACCGACAGATTTTCTTTGGCGGTCGTGCTTTTTCTTTTGTTTATAGGCTATCATCCGCTTGAAGGTCAAAAGACAAATTATCCTGCGCTGACGAACAAATACGAATTGAAAATTTACGGCACGGAACCGGTATTTATCTTCGACGAAAATGATTCGTCCAACGCGCCGCACCCCGCAATTCACCGGTATGCGCCGAAAATGTGGGAAATTTTTCCGAGCTTCGTGCAGAAAACTTTTCAACAAGCGTTCAGTCAAGAAAGTTTGCTTCACGGGAAAAATCGACCATTGGAGCAAGATTGGTTCCACGTTTTGATGCGCTTGAAAAGTTCAATCGTTCGTTGTCCGCACTGCGGTGAAGAAATGTTTTTGGAGAGCAACAAGGCGACGAACTGTCCGAGTTGTAAAAAATCCGTCAAGGCGGCAGGTTATTTGAAATTCGCCAAACGAGCTAATCGCAATGTCACGGTGCCGATTTTCCGTGACGCCGTACTTTACGATTACCACATGAATTCCGCGTCCGAAGATTTTGAAACGGCGGCGGCTGTCGTCTTGGAAAAACCCGGTAAGTTTGGCTTAAAAAATAACTCGAATTCAAAATGGATTGTCACCGTTCCCGACGGCAGAACTTACAGTCGGCAAAAGGGTGACACGCAAGTTTTGTTCGCCGACTGCAAAATCGAATTTGATAAAAATAATTCCGCACAAGTTATCGTCAACGACTGAGGAGGATTTTTTTATGGGAATGCTTGATAAAGTTGAAATTCCGCGCAAGATGTGCCCCGTCATTTTTTTGCTCGACACGTCGGGCAGCATGTCCGGTGCCCCGATTGGCGCAGTTAATGACGCGATTAGAAATGTCCTGCCCGAATTAATTTCCATGAACGAAAGCAACGCGGACAACGAAATTAAAATTGCAGTTATAACTTTTGATTACGATGCGAAATGGATTATCGGCGAAAATGAATTGATGTCGCCCGAAGATGTTCAAAATGTTTGGCGCGATCTTGATGCCAACGGTTACACTTCAATGGGAGCGGCGTTTCGTGCGCTCAACGAAAAACTTTCGGTTTCAAACGGTTTCATGAAACGCGCTTCGGGTTCCGTAGCTCCCGTACTGTTTTTGTTGTCCGACGGTGAGCCGACCGACGATTATCGCGCAGGTTTGCAAGTTCTTCAAAAAAATAATTGGTACAAAATTGCAGTGCGTGTGGCTGTCGGTTACGGCGATGCCAACGATGGAATTTTACGCGAATTCACGGGCAACGAAGGAACCGTCCTGCACACCAACGACACCAACGAACTTAAAAACACGATTCGTTTCGTGGCGGTCACCTCGTCGCGTGTCGCAAGTCAAGGCAGTAGCGTTTCACCCGACGACAACAATGCGAATCCCGACGACAACACGGGAACGGTTGCCAACGCCTTGAAAAATCAAGGTGCACTCGGTAACGCCAACCCCGATGAAGAATGGTGAAATTTTTGTCGACGCTCAATAAATCTCAATCCCTTGAAAAAATTTTTCAGGGGATTTTTCTAAACTCGTTAAAAAGGGGCGTTTGTGATGAGGTTCAGAATGTTTGCCTCCTCCACTCACGGAAAAAAATATCGTGAACGCGGTTTACCCTGTCAAGATGTTTCCGCGACGATGGAAATTGATGGCGTGCAGGCTATTGCGGTTGCAGACGGGCACGGCGGTAAAGATTATTTTCGCAGTGACACGGGCGCAAAACTTGCCGTCGAAATTGCCTTCGAGCAGATAAAAAAATTTTGCTCCAAACTTTCCGCCGACGAAACTTTTTCTGACAACGGAATCAAAATTTTCGAGCACAGCGTTTGGAGCTATTGGCGCGAGGCCGTTATAAATCATTGGCGCGAAAATCCCGTGACCGACGGTGAATTTCGTTGGCAAACCGTCAGCGAAAAATATAAAGAGCGTTTCACTTCCGCCGACGAAAAATACATTCCCGTTGCTTACGGAACTACTTTAATTTGTGCCGTGTCGATCGGCGCGCAGGTTTTAATCACACAAATCGGCGACGGAACTTGTGTTGTCCTGCAACGGAACGGAGAATTTAAAGTGCCCGTGCCGCCCGACAGCGAAAATATTTTGAACGTGGTGACTTCGCTTTGTGATTCGAACGCCGTTTCAAAATTTCGACATGTGGTTTTGAAATGCGACGAAAATTTTCCGCTTGCGCCTGTAGCAATTTTTTTGAGCAGTGACGGTTTGGACGATTGCTATCCGGTTTTTGAGAACGAAAAATATCTTTACAAACTCTACGGCGAAGCAATTATCGACGGTCTTATTGGCAACGGTTTCGAACTGACGGAGCGGGAAATTCACGATGAACTTTTACCGTACATGACGGCGCGGGGAAGCAATGACGATATTTCTTTGGCTTATCTGCTGACGGAGGATTTAAATTTGCTCAAAGCTACCGTCGACACGGAAAAAACTTCGCAGTACGTCGACGCAGAAAAAACTTCGTAGTCCGTCGACGCGGAAAAAACTTCGCAGTCCGTCGACGCGGAAAAAACTTCGCAGTCCGTCGACACGGAAAAAACTTCGCAGTCCGTCGACGCGGAAAAAAATTTCGTCGCCCGTCGACGCGGAAAAAACTTCGCAATCCGTCAACGTCTACGCTAAAAAAGTTTCGTCATCGCCCGTTCACAAAGCGAACAATATAATTCTTTTGCCGCCTGTCAAAATCGAGTCAAAAATTCAATCAGAAAGAGGCAATAATCTTGAACAGCTTTGAACTTTACCGCCAAATTTTAAACTTTTCGCAACGCAATCCCGCGAAGGTCAACGAGTTGAAAAATTTTTACGTGCAACTGCTGACGACGGTTTTTTACGAGCTGTTGACGCAGAAAACGTCGCCGCTGTTGTCCGCACTTTGCCAAGCGAATCGGATAAACTTCGAGCCGAAAAATTTTCAACTGTATAAAACGCAATGGACTTTTGAAGTTCCCACCGGTGCTGATTTATATTTCGTCGTCATCGGACTCAACTACGCCGTTTCGGAAGATCTCAAATCCTGTCAAAAAGTTTACGAAGACTGCGCGAAAAATATTTTTCGCTTCCGGGCTTTGACGCAAAAACATTTTCAAATTCTGTTAAGTTATCTGCCGGAATTGGATAAAGGTCTCGGAAAATTTTTCGCGGTCAAAGTCGTTGAAAAGCCCGTCGAAAAAATCGTCGAAAAAATTATCGAAGTTCCCGCGCCGAAACAAATTCCCGCCGAACCGGACGAGCAGGACAAAGTTTTTTTGCAAAGCCTGAATTCACTTGCTGCCGACCGTTACTCTGCCGACGAAAAAATCATCAATGAAATTAAAAACGTTCAGTTATCGTTGCAGGAAGAATTGCCGCGCCTTCAAGATTCGCTGAAAAAAATTTCAGAAATTCGTGACGGACTGGATTTCGTTACGCAAGAAGAACCGATACGTCAGCTGATTCAACTTTTTGACAAGCTCACCGAAATTTTGCAACGACACCCGCAGGCGGACGCGCAAAAAGGTTACGAAAATCTCATCAAGCGTTGCAGAAATTTTTTGCGTTACATTGAACAATCTTTGGCGATGCTCGGCGCAGAAATTATTAACGAAACAAATGTGCCCTTCGATTTCAGCCGACACGAAACGGCGAACACTTCAAAGCCGACGGAGCGGGCAACGGTTTCAAAAATTCTGCGCGAAGGTTTCATTTACAAAGGTCAAGTCATTCGCAAGGCGGAAATTGAATTCGTTGAACCCAGTGCTACAATTTCACAGCCGCCGAAAACTTCTTCGCGCTTCGGAAATCTTTGGGGAGGTAAATTTTCATGAGGATTGGAATTGACTTCGGCACGAGTTTTTCACTGCCCGCCGCTCTGATTAACGGAAGTCCCGCGACTCTTTTGCCCGGCGGTCAATACGGCGTGCCGTCGGTTTTTTACTACGACTCAAAGCGAAAAATTTTAATCGGCAAGCCCGCCGAAGATCGCGAAAAATTTTTTCCCGAAAACATCGTGCGTAACGTGAAGATGGAAATCAGTAACCCCAATAAAAAAAATTTCGTCTTGGACGGCAGAACTTTCGACAAAAAAGAAATCGTCGGGAACATCCTCCGCGAAGTCAAACAAATTGCGCTTGTCGGCATTGAGCACAGGCAACTTGTTTCGCAGAAAATTGACGGCGCAGTTATTTCCGTGCCCGCCGCATTCACTCTGCGCGAACTAAATTTTATCCGTGATGCCGCGCAGGACGTTGCGGGACTGAAAGTTTTGGGCTTCATTCGCGAACCCGTTGCCGCTGCCATTGCTTATTTCAACGCACCCGCAGGCAAAGACGAAAAAACTATTTTGGTTTACGACCTCGGCGGCGGAACGTGCGACGTGGCGATTGTCCGTTCCGACAAAAATTCAAATGAGTGGTACAAAGTCATTGATTCGGACATGAAACGAATCGGAGGCCGCGATTGGGATAAACTTCTCGGCGAACTGATTAAGCGCAAGTGCCGTGAACAGGAGCCGCAAATTAAATTCGACTTGAAAGCGCAGGCAAAAATTCTGAAAGCCGCCGTCGAAGTCAAGCACAATCTTTCCCGTCAAAAAAAAGCTTTCGTCGAGCTGGAAATTGGCGATGATTATTTTGAAATCGAAGTGACGCGGGACGAATTCGAGAAAATAACGTCAGAACTTCTGCAAGAAACGATGCGCATGGTCGACAAACTTGAGAGCAACGCGCCGAAGATTGATTACATTGTCTGTGTCGGCGGAAGTTCCAACATGCCGCAAGTACGCGAGGCGTTTAAGAAAAATTATCCCAACATAGAAATAAAACTTTTCGAGCCGGAAAAGGCGATTGCCTTCGGCGCGGCGATTTACTCCGAACATTTGACCGAAGAAACTTTCCTGCACGACATCTGTAAATTTTCTTACGGCGCGAAGTACATCGAGAATTTCGACAAATACCACGACCGCAACCGTCTGCGAATTTACAATGTCATTTACAAAGGCGATGCGTTGCCCGCGAGCGGAAATTCAAATTCCTACGCCATAGACGCCGGCACCGACACTTACATTGCCATTTACGAATCGGAATGCACCGAAAAAATTTATTTGCCCGAAAAAGGAACGCACATCGGCGAAATTGAAATTCACGGACTCCAAGGCAGCAAGAAAAACGATTTGACAATTTTAACGATGACGATTGACAAAAGCGGCTTGATGAATCTTAAGGCCGTCGACAAACGCACCGGCAAAAGTGCGAAAGTAGAAATCAAGCTGAAAGATTATTGAACCGTTACCCGACAAAAAATCCCCGACATTTTTATCGGGGATAATTTTTTTCGTGAAAAATTATTCGGCGTCATAAATTTCTTTCAGCAAAGTTTCCTTGCGAAGTTCACGGCATTGGCAAGTTTGAGCGGTGTCAAGATTTTTCAGCGCGTCGAGCAAAATTTTTCCGATTAACTCGGCGTCGTCGAAGAAAATATCTTTCATGACTTCATGCGACCAAAGTTTGAGACCTTCGCCGTAATTGACGACGAACGACAGATTTGCATAACACGCGCCGATTTCTCGCGCCAAATAAACTTCAGGGGCAAGACTTTGCCCGACAATGTCCGCGTGCCCGTTGAGCATGGAAATTTCTGCGGGACTTTCAAAATGTCGCCCGTCCGTCACGGCATAAATTCCGCGCTCAAAAATTCGCCCGTTGAAAAATTTCTTCGCCGCGTCCAAAAGTTTTCCGCGCAGTTCGGGACATAACGCGTCGCGCATAATCAGCAGATACCGACCGTCAAGTTGCACGTCCTTGCGCGTCGACAAGTCAAGATAATCATCGGGGACAAGCAAATCACGCGGATTGAGCAGACGATTGACGGAGCCGACGCCGCCTTCGGAAAAAATTTTTTTAACGCCGAGTTCGCGGAACGTCCAGAAAATTTGTCGCGAAGAATCTGCGCGGGTGACGCCGCTGCGCCAGCCGTGCATTTTGCAAGTCAGAAAATTTTTCCCGTCGACGTTGCACAGCCGAAAAGCGGGACTTTGACCGTAAGGCGTGTCGAAAAATAAATCTTCGCCCAAAATCGCCACGTCCGCGAAATTTTTCGGGAAGTCACTCGACAGCGTGCCGGAACCGCCGATTATCGCGAAGTCAATCGATTGAATTTCGTCCGCCATTTATGCCGACTCCTTGGACAAATTAATTTCGTCGACCGGAAAAATTTTCGGTTGTTCTTCGCCTTTAATGCAAGCTTCGGTTATCACGACGCGGCGCGGTTCGTTCGTTTTCGGAATGTCGAACATGACTTCAAGCATGACATCTTCGATTATGCCTTTGAGCGAGCGGGCACCGGTTTTGCGTTCGATAGCCATTTTCGCGACGGCTCTCAACGCGGCTTCCTCAAATTCGAGTTTGACGTTATCCATCGCCAAAAGTTTTTCGTACTGTTTGACGGGCGCATTTTTCGGCTCGGTGAGAATTCTCAACAGCGCGTCTTCGTCCAAAGTTTCCAGCGTGCAAATAACCGGCAGGCGTCCGATAATTTCGGGGATAATGCCGTACTTCATCAAATCTTCGGGGCGCACTTGGTGAATCAGTTCGTTAAATTTTTTATCGGTATCTTCCTTCGACGGAACTTCTGAGCCGAAACCGATAGCCGCGTCGCCTTTTTTAATGCGTTGTTCAACGACTTTTTCAATGCCGACAAACGCACCGCCGACAATGAACAAAATATTTTTCGTGTTGACTTTAATCGTCGGAGCTTCGGGATGTTTGCGTTGCCCGCGTTCGGTGAATTCGACGAAACTGCCTTCAAGCATTTTCAGCAAGCCTTGTTGAACACCTTCATGGCCGGGGTCGGCGGTTATCGAATTGTTTTCGCCGGACTTGCGCGCAATTTTGTCGAACTCGTCCAGATAAATAATTCCGTGTTCGGTTTTCTCGATGTCCTTGCCCGCCGCGTAGTAAAGATTTCGCACGGCAACTTCAACGTCCGAACCGACAAAGCCCGCTTCCGTCAAACTCGATGCGTCCGTCACGGCGAAAGGAATATCCAAAAGTTTCGACAGGTGACTGAGCATGGCGGTTTTTCCGCAACCCGTCGGGCCGAGAATTATGACGTTGGATTTTTCGATTTCGTCGTCACTGCCGCGATTGTCCAGCTCGTATTTCATGCGCTTGTAGTGGTTGTAAGCCGCCACGGACAAAATTTTTTTCGCCCGATCCTGCATGATGATGAATTCGTCGAGATACGCCTTGATGACGTGCGGTTTATTTTTCTCCAGCAAATTGCCCAACGTGGCGTAGAAACCTTTTTTGCTTGAGCGGCCGCCGCGTTTGCTCTCTTCGTCTTCAATCCAGTGATAAATATTTTTTACGCAGTTTTTGCAGATGCCGAAACCCGTACCGGGATCAAAAATCGGCAGGTCGGCGCGGGTTTGAACTTTGATACGCCGTCCGCACATGCTGCAATGAAAAGTGTCAATGGTCATTTGAAAAATTCTCCTTTGATTACGTGCCGATAAAAAACCTTGCAATTAAAAATCACAGCGCGTATAATACACCCTGCGCGGTTTTCGCGTCAACTTAAAGTTAAACTGAACGGCGGTGAATGACGACGACGGGCACGAGTGTTTTTGACGACGATTATTATCCCGAATTTTGTTACTTCGCCTCGCGTCATGAAGACGTTTTCCGCAACTTCAAGCGGCACCCCGTTTACAATCGCGTGGTCGAATATATGTCGCCCGAATTCGGTCAGAAATGTTTTGAGTTTCTGTTAAAAAATTCCGTCGTGGATTTTTCGGAGGACGATTGGTTATTCTTCCTGCAAAATGATTCGGTCGGCAACCCGTATTTGTCGCAGTTCGATTGCGGCGACTCAATGGTTATCGCTTCGCCGACAACGCTTCGTTACGTGAAAGTTTTGGTGGATTTGCTTACGTTCTTCGACGTGGAAAAAATCCAAACCGTCACGGAAGTCGGAGTCGGTTACGGCGGGCAGTGCAGAATTTTGCTGAATACTTTGCCGATTCGTCGTTATAACTTGGTTGACTTGCCGGAAGCTCTTGCGCTTGCCGAAAAATTTTTGACCGCGCTCAACGAAACAAGCAACGCCGTTCGATACCTTGACGGCACGCACCTTTATCACGACGCGCCTTGTGACTTGTTCATAAGCGACTACGCTTTTTCGGAACTGGGCAAACCCGCGCAGGAAATTTATATCGAAAAAATTTTGTCTAAGGCAAAAGCGGGCTACGTCACTTGGGACGGTGACTTTTTCGCGGAGGCGGGACTTTACGACGGTTTCACGCTTGATGAATTCGTTTCGTTTCTGCCGCATGACGCGATAATTTTGCCCGAAAATCCCGTGACCACGTCCGAAGCCAACCGCGTCGTAATTTGGGGCGCGAAACAGAAAGTGAGGTGTCAACCATGAAAGAGAAAATTCATCCGCAGTATTTTGAAGCAACGGTTACTTGCGGTTGCGGCAATACTTTTAAAACCGGCTCCACGAAAAAAGAATTGCGCGTGGACGTTTGCTCGAAATGTCATCCGTTCTTTACGGGTCGCCAACGCGACGTTAAAGCCGGCGGTCGAATCGAAAAGTTCAACAAACGCTACAAAAAAGGTTGAGCCGAAATTTTTCGGGCAAGGTGAAATCGCCTTGCTCGTTTTGTTTTTTTACGGAGGTTACTTTTAAAAAGTAACCAAACAATTTTCGCGCCGTGGCGTTATTGACGTTCCAACGAATTCGCCGCGAACTGAAACTTTCTCGGAGGTAAATTTCATGGATAAACCAATCGTCGGCGGGCAAGCGGTTATCGAAGGCGTGATGATGCGCGGATTCGGCAAAGTCGCAACCGCCGTGCGTGAGCCTGACGGAAATATCAACGTACAAGTCAAGCCCGTCACTTCGATAGCGGACAAATTCCCGATTTTGAAATTGCCGATACTGCGCGGCGCGGTAAGTTTGTTCGAGTCGCTGATTTTGGGAATGCGTTCGTTGAGTTTTTCGGCGCAGGCGGCGGGCGAAGAAGACGAGCAACTTTCCGACCGCGAAATAATCGGCACGGTGATTTTGGCGATTTTGTTGGCGTGCGTGCTGTTTTTGGCGATACCGACGGGCGCGGCGAAAATTTTCCACGAATTAACCGACGACCCGTTGATTTTGAACTTGGCAGAAGGTTTTTTGCGGCTGATAATTTTTTTAGTGTACCTGTTCGCAATTTCGCAGATGAAAGACATTCGTCGGACGTTCCAATATCACGGCGCGGAACATAAAACAATTTTCTGCTACGAGGCGGGCGAACCGTTGACAGTCGAGAACGTAAAAAAATTTCCGCGCTTGCATCCCAGGTGCGGCACGGCGTTTTTGTTAATCGTCATGCTTGTAAGTATTTTCGTATTCGCATTTTTGGGCTGGCCGGAATTGTGGCTCAGAATTTTGTCCCGGATAATTTTGTTGCCGCTCGTCGCAGGAATTTCTTACGAACTGATTCGCTTTTCTGCGCGGTCAAAAAATTCTTTCGTGCGTTTGGCGACGTTGCCGGGGCTTTGGTTGCAGTATTTGACGACACGCGAACCCGATGATTCAATGCTTGAAGTCGCAATAAAATCTTTGGAGTCCGTCCTTCCGCCCGAAAAAATTTCAACTTAAATTTTGCGACAACGTTTGAAGTTGCGAAGACAACAAAAGTGTACAATGAATTTTCAGAAAGCGGGCGTAAAATGTCAACGTTAAATTTACTCCAACGTCCCGCCTACAATTTCTGAAAGGTCGTGTTGCCATGGGTTTTCTGAGCAGTATCAAGTCCAAACTTATTTTCTTGATGGTATTGATAGGCATGGTGCCGCTACTGATTACAATGGCGTACACGTCCTACAACACAATCACTTCGGCGTTTGAATTTGCTGAACACGAATTGTCAGTTACCGACGAACTAATCGAAAAAGAAGTTTATTCCCTGTTGAACAGCAACTTTACCGCTCTGCGATTGATGGCAGTAAATCCTGCCGTGCAAGAATATTTGACGGCAGATCCCGCAAATCGTGCGGCAAATATGAAAAGTCTCGTCAAAAATGCCAACGATCTTTTTCAGGACGGAAGCAACATTGTCATAACGGGCAATGACGGTCAACAACTTGTCCGAAGCGACGATTCAAAACTCGTCAATCTTAAAGACCGCGATTATTTCAGTCAGGCAATGCAGGGCAAAGAAGCCGTTTCGGAAGTCGTTGTCAGCAAAACGACGGGCAAAGCCATTGTTGTTATTGAAGTCCCCGTGAAAACGCCAGACGGACAAATTATCGGCATGATTCAGCGCAACTATAATATTTCCGTGCTCGCGGACATTTTGAAAGAGGCCGCAGACCCCGAAACTGAATTGGCGATTTTCGAGAGCAACGGCAAATTGGTTTCGCATTCCACAATCACAATCGAAAAAGAAGAAGACCGCATCGACATGAGCAGTTACCCGTTCATAAGAGATGCGAGAGTCGGCGAACGCCAAATTTCCGAGATTGTGGTTGACGGCGAGAAAAAACTTGTCAGTTGCGAAAAAGAGCCGCAAACCGGTTGGGTTATAGCGTCATTCCGTCCGTACAGTTTGGTGGAGGAACATGCCATTCACGAAGGCTTGATGTTGGGCATCATATCGGTAGCGATTTTGATTCTGATTGTTTTAACCGCGAATTTCGTTTCAAATGCTGCAGTCAAACCGATTTTGACGATAAATCACGCGGCGAGCGAAATTTCCAACGGCAACTTGTCGCTTAAGGCGGTTCCCATCGAATCCAAAGACGAATTGGGAGCCGTTGCCAACGCTTTCGAGAAAATGACTGACAAGCTCAACGACTTTTTCCACAAGGCAAGAATAAGCGCGGATACCGTTTCCAAATCCGCCGAAATGTTGAACAACAACGCCAGAGAATCCGCGACGACCGCCAATCAAATTTCCGGCACGGTTACCGAATTTGCGAGCGAGACGGCAAATCAACAAAACGCAGTCGGAAGCGCAAATAAAGCCGTAATTCACATGCGCGAACTTTTGAACGTCATTGCGGAAAATTCCGGCGGTGTCGCCAATGCCGCAAACGTCGCGTTGAAGATGGCGGAAACCGGCTCCGTGACTGTCGGCAACGCAGTCAAAAGCATGGAGTCCCTGCGCATTTCCGTGCAAGAATCGTCGAAGATTATAAAATTGCTCGGCGAACATTCCAGCCAAATCGGCAACATCGTCGAAACAATTTCGGGCATTGCGGAACAGACGAATTTGCTTGCGCTGAATGCCGCAATCGAAGCATCTCACGCGGGCGAACACGGTCGCGGATTTGCGGTCGTCGCGGAAGAAGTTCGCAAGCTTGCCGAACAATCTGCTTTGGCGGCCAGTGAAATTCGCAAATTGATTTTCGACGTGCAAGATCAGACGAAACAAGCCGTCGAGTCAATGAGCGTCGGCACCGATCTTACAAATGCAAGCGTGCAGGCGGTTGACGAGGCGGGCGAAGAATTCCGCGAAATTGTCAGCAACATTGACGCGCTCACCGAAAAAATCAGCTTGACTACCGAAGCAATAAAAAAAGCCGAAGACGGTAATGCATTGATTATCGACTCGGTTAAGGTCATTAATGAAGCCGCAATAAGATTTTCCGGCAGAACCGAAACAATTTCCGCCACGACAGAGCAACTTTCCGCCGCAACGGAAGAAATTGCCTCCTCCAGCCGTCAACTTGCGGATATGGCGGAAGAATTGCAAGCGGCGATTCAAACTTTCAAGTTGCGCAGTTGATTAGCCGTTACTCAGCGGGAATGACAATTTTCGGCGCGTTAAATTTTTTGTCAAGCGCAAGGATTTTTTTCTCAACGACGTTGTATTGAATGTGTTGATAATCTTTGCCGTCAATCTTCACGCCGTCGGCAAGTTTGACGTTTTTATCCGCCTTGAGCTTGACTTTGCCGTAGAAATCGACAATTTTCGTATCCCAGTTAAAAACTGCAGTGTCCGAACTTATCGTGACACTGTTTTTGTTTTCAAATTTGACTTTGCCCGTGACGGACGCGGTTTTTTCGTCCCAGACAATATAAGCGTGGTCGCAACCGAAAGTTATATCTTCCTGCGCAAGTTTGACTTTGCCGTCAGCCCAACAACATTTTTTCACCATGTTGACGCGGGCTTCGTCGGCACTCAACTCGGCCTTGAATCCGTGATTGTCCATTGCGACGCGCACATTGCCACGCAAAACTTGAACGCCCTTAAAAAAGTCGTAGTAAATTTCTTTGGCGGAAATGTCGGGCATTGCGGCAAAAGTTGTTCCCTGCGCGACGAAAAGCACAAGCAACGTCAACGCAAAAATTTTTAAAAGTCTCATGAAAAATTCTCCTCCGTGAAAAAAGCGTATGGGCGGATTTTATATTAACACGGGCATTTTTTCAATCGCAGACTGAAAAATTTTTGAAAAGACTTGACAAGCCTTTTCGACAATCTAAAATATACATGAAAGGATGTGTGCATTATGAGAAAATTTTTGTGCGTTGCGATGCTGATTTTGAGCGTTGCAATGTTCGGTTGCGGCAACTCCGAAGAAAAAGCCGGCTTGCTGTCGACCAAAAACGTCAACGATGTCTTGGACGATTGCCGTGCGCATGAAAAAGAAATTGGCTACGAAATTCATGATGTCAAATACGGCGAAAACAACGGCGAACATTTCTGTTCGGCGGTCTTCGACAAAAACAATCGCGGCACGGTTTATTTCACGGTGACCGAAAAAGGCGAGCTGATTTCAACAAAAATTTCGATGACGGAAGCCATTGATTACAATTTGGATTACCAGGGCAGTTTCATACTCACGCGTGTTTTGTTCTCGGCGGGGCTTACTCAAGACGAAATTCAAAAGTGCCTGCAGGAACAGAGCGAATACGTCAACGAGGAACTTGCCAAGCAACAAAATTCCGGTGCTCCCACAATCGACAAAGATTTCACAATTCAAAGCTCCAAACTTAACAAAAAAATTGTCGTTCATGTCAAGTCGGATGAACACGAAAAAACTTACACGGCAAAAGTTGCGCAGTAATATTCCAAACGAAAAAAAATCCCTCGCTAATTGCGGGGGATAATTTTTTTGTCGCGGGTGAAATTTTACCGATAAGATTTTTTGTAAATGTTGAGCATATCTTCATCCGTCAGAGGCACAGGATCGAACTGCAACAGGAAACCCATTGCGTCGCGGGTGTTCTGAACCATTTTCGGGAACTCGTCGGGCGAAATGCCATAGTCGCTCATTTTGAGATTGTCGACGCCGCAAGCCGCCTGCATTTCTTTAAGCGCGTCGATAAAATCTTCGGCTTTGTCAGCGTTGACTTTACCCATTGCGCGAGCCATTGCGATAAATTTTTCGTCGCAGGCATGTTTTTCGACGAAGTGTCCGAAATACGCAAGCGAAATCATAATCAAGCCCGCACCGTGCGGCAATTCGGGATGATAAGCACTGAGCGCGTGTTCAAGCGAATGTTCCGCCGTGCAGACACAAACGTCCATCGAAAATCCGCCCAAAGTGTTCGCGAAAGCAACCTGCGTGCGCGCCTCAAGATTTTTCCCGTCGTTGACGGCAACGGGCAAATATTTCGCAAGTTTTTCAATCGCGGTCAGCTCAATCATTGCGGAAGCCTCGTTGCACGCGTTGGAAATGTAACCTTCGGCGTTGTGGAAAAATGCGTCGAAGCCCTGATAAGCCGTGAAATGTTTCGGAACTGTCAGCATGTAAACGGGATCTACAATCGCCAACGTCGGGAAGCAACCGAAGAACGCAGTTTTTTCGTTCGTGTCGAGATTGGTGATGACTGCGCCCGCGTCAACTTCGGAGCCGGTGCCCGCGCTGGTCGTTATCGCAATGTACGGCAACGCTTTTTCGGTCAACGGTTTCTTGCCGCCCGTGCCGAACAAAATATAATCCCAAACGCGCCCGCCGTCTTTTTGCGGAATGACGGAAGCAATGGCTTTTGCCGCGTCGAGGACGGAGCCGCCGCCGAGTCCGACAACGAAATCGCAATTATTTTCGCGCCCGAAGTCAACGCCTTCTTGCACGGCAGGTTCAGTCGGATTCGCGCCGATTTTGTTGTAGACGACGAAATCCGCGCCCCAAAGTTTCAGTTCGTCCTGAAGTTTGTCGAGACTGCCGTTTGTTTTCGTCGAACGCCCGTTAGAAATGACAATCAACGCTTTTTTGCCGAGCGGAGTTTCTTTGTGCAGTTCGCCGAGTTTGCCCGCGCCGAAAAGAATTTTCGTCGGGATATTCCAAACAAAGCTCATGTTAAATCACTCTCCCAAAAAATTTTTCACACGGATTATAACATTTCAAGCCGACTTCAACACAAGAAAATTTTCGTCGGCAAAAAAGGAATTTCGCCGCCCGTGACAAAATAATTCCCTGCGTATTTGAAAGGAGTGCTTTACATGAAAGTTTTATTGATTAACGGTTCGCCGAAAGCAAAAGGCAACACGAGCATTGCGCTTGCCGAAATGGTTAAAGTTTTCGAGTCCGAAGGCGTCGAGACCGAATTGATTCACGTCGGCGGCAGGGACATTCGCGGTTGTATCGGCTGTTTCAAATGCTTTGAACTCGGTCACTGCGTTTTCAAGGACATTGTCAACGAAGTCGCGCCGAAATTCATTGAGGCTGACGGTTTGGTTATCGGCGCACCCGTTTACTACAGCAAGCCCAATGCCACGGTGCTCGCTTTCCTTGACAGACTTTTTGCAAGCACGAACAAAGTTGACAAGACGATGAAAGTCGGCGCAAGTGTCGTGATTTGTCGTCGCGGCGGCGCAAGTTCGTCGTTCGACATGCTCAACAAATATTTTGGGATGAACGGCATGGTGACGGCGGGCAGTCAATATTGGAATATGGTTTACGGGCGTGAACCCGGCGAGGCGGCTCAAGACGCCGAAGGTTTGCAGACGATGCGAACGCTTGCCCGCAACATGACGTTTCTCATGAAGTCAATCGCTCTCGGCAAAGAACAATTCGGCTATCCGAAACGCGAACAGTGGATTGCCACGCATTTTATCAGATGAAAGTTTTCAGACCGATTTACGTTAGCGAATTCAAATGCGACGGGGAATTTTGCGGCTCGCGTTGCTGTCGTAATTGGAAAATTTCCATCGACGAAGACACGCGCAAAAATTTTCAGTCACTGCCCGACCGCGAAAAAATTTTTCGACACATGACGAAAGAAAATTCTTTCCGACCGACGAATTCGGGCGAGTGTCCGTTTCTGAACGAAAATTTTTTGTGCAACCTGCAACTTGCTCACGGCGAAGATTTTTTGCCCGCAGTTTGCCAAAGTTATCCGCGAGTGACGTATCAACTCGACGACGAAAATTTTCTGCAAGGAATGACGGTGACTTGTCCCGTGGCGGCGATTGATATTCTTCTGCGCGAAGAGCCGATAACTTTTGAAGTCGCAGACGAACTCAAGACGCGTTTGGTTTTCGACTTCACGAAAAAACTTTCAATGCCCGTCGAAAAATTTTTGTCCGCGCAGGTTGAATCGGTGAAAATTTTGCAACGGCGTGAACTGTCGATAAATCGTCGGCTGAAACTTTTGTGCGAGTTTTTCGGCGAAACTTCAATGCCCGTCGACTTCGACGCGGAGAGCAACGCGGCGGCTTTGGCGGAAATTTTCGGCGAAACTTACGACGCAAATTTAACCGTCGACAAAAAATCGCGGCTCGTTGAAACTTTCCTTGCCGCCCGCGAAAATCTCTTGCCGCAACTGCGCGAAAATTTTTCGACCGTGATTGAAAATTATTTGGTGAATGAATTCGTCATGCGTTGCTACCCCTGCGCGTTCAAAGGCGACGACAAATTTAATTGCCGCGTGTTCGTGACGGCTTTCATGCTTGCGGAATTCGCGGCGGTGTTGACGGCTTTGGCTCACGGGAAATTGACTGTCGAAACTTTTTTGGAAATGCTGTGTGCGTTGAGTGACAAACTCGACCACAGTCAAGGCGGAATGGACGCGATAAAAAATTTTGCCGAACTTCACGACGCCGAAATTTTTGCCGCAATGATGCTTGAAGATTAAACCGAGGTGAATATTATGAAAGAAATTCTTGAGTTGCTGGAGCACAACGCACGCTTGACGACGAGCGAGTTGGCCTCCATGCTGAAAAAATCCGAGTACGAAATTGAAAAAGAAATTTCCTCACTCGAAAAAGAAAAAATTATTCTGTCCTATGGTGCGCTGATTAACTGGGAAAAATTCGGCGACGACGTTGTCACGGCGGTAATCGAAATTAATTTGACGCCGCAACGCGAAGTAGGCTTCGACTCCATTGCCGAAAGAATTTACCGCTTCGACGAAGTGCGCACGGTTTACTTGATGAGCGGCAATTTCGATCTGCTTGTCATAATCGAGGGCAAATCGCTCAAAGACGTGGCAAATTTCGTGGCGACTCGCCTTTCGACGATTGAAGGCGTCACGCAGACCCGCAGTCATTTCATGCTGAAGGCGTACAAAAAAGACGGCGTGATTATGGAAGACGAGGAAAGTGATCGCAGGTTGGTGGTTGCGCCATGAACTGGAATGACAAGCTGTCGAATTCGGTTAAATCCGTTGCGCCGAGCGGCATAAGAAAATTTTTCGACATTGCGGCGAAAATGCAGGACGTAATTTCTTTGGGCGTCGGCGAACCCGATTTTGTGACGCCGTGGCCGATTCGCGAAAGTTGCGTTTACGGTTTGGAGCGCGGTTACACGAGCTACACTGCAAATCGCGGCATGTTGAAGTTGCGCGAAGAAATTGCCCGCCATTACGTCGAAAAATTTAACGTGACTTACGACGTGGACACGGAAATTTTGGTGACTGTCGGCGTGAGTGAAGCTTTGGATATTGCGTTGCGTGCGATTTTGAATCCCGGCGACGAAGTGTTGATTCCCGAACCGTGTTACGTTTCTTATCAGGCGTGCACGTCTCTTGCCAACGGTGTGCCCGTCAGCGTGCCCGCGAAAATCGAAAATGAATTCCGAATCACGCCGGAAGAATTGGAACCTTTCGTCACGGAGAAGACCAAAGCGATTTTAATCGGCTATCCGAACAATCCGACGGGCGCGATTATGGAACGGGGAGATTTGCTCAAAATTGCCGACTTCGCCGAGGCGCACGACTTGATTGTTATCAGTGACGAAATTTACGGCGATTTGACTTACGGCGGCGCGCACGAATGTTTTTCCGCCTTGCCGAAAATGCGCGACCGAACAATTTTGTTGAACGGTTTCAGCAAAGCTTACGCAATGACGGGTTGGCGAATCGGCTACGCGTTGGGCAATCCCGATGTTATCGCGGCGATGACGAAAATTCATCAATACACTATTCTTTGTGCGCCGATAACCGCGCAGATGGCGGCCGTCGAGGCTCTCAAACGCGGCGAAAAATATATGAAAAAAATGGTTGCCGATTACGACAGACGACGCCATTTGATTTACGACGGCTTCAAAACTTTGGGCTTGAACAGTTTCGAGCCGCGTGGCGCGTTTTACATTTTCCCCGACATTTCGTCGAGCGGCTTGACTTCTGAACAATTCGCCGAAAAATTGATTCAGACCGAACATGTTGCGCTTGTCCCCGGTACGGCGTTCGGCAAATGCGGCGCGGGACATGTGCGTTGTTCCTACGCCACGAGCGTCGACAAAATTTCCGAGGCGTTGAATCGCATTGAACATTTCTTGAAAAATCATCACTGAACGGAGGCAACGTGCGTTGAGTTTTTTGGAAAAAATGACAACGGCGTTTGAACATTACGCGGCAGGAAATTTCGACGCGGCGTTGACTTTGATTGATGAAATGGAAAAATCCGCGCCTAACTTTAAACGGACTTTCATGTTGGAGGCGTGGATTTATTTTGAGCGCGGAGAATATCTTCGTTCCTTTGACGTGCTGGAAAAACTTTTGGCGCGATTGGATATTTCGTCGCGTTACGAAAAATTTTTGGCGGCACAGACGGCGAATCGACTCGGACAAATTTGCGACGTGTTGGCTTTGACGCCGGAGTCTGTGAAATTTTATCGAATCGCGGCGCGTCTTCACCACGAACCGCCGAGAATCTGCGCGGCAATGAGCAACGCAATTTTTGTCGCGAACGCTTTGGAAAATTTTTCCTGCGAAGATTTCGACGAACTTTATGCCGAGTACAAAAATTGTTTGTCGGACATCGTGCCTTTCGAGTCGAAAATTTACGCGCACAAAAAAATTCGCATTGGTTTTCTGTCGGGCGATTTTTTCGGTCATGCCGTTATTCGCTGGAGCGGCAATATAATAACTGAGATTGACAAAAATTTTTTTGAAATCTATTGCTACGCCTCAAACGTTCAAAACGACAAGGTAACGACTTTTTTGCGCGATACCGTCGACACGTGGCGGGACAAAAAAAAATTGACGGACGAAGAAGCGGCGAAACTTATTCGTGACGACGAGATTGATATTTTGTTTGACTTGTCGGGGCACACGTCGGGCAATCGTTTGCGCGTGGCGGCATATCGTCCCGCGACCGTGCAAATTTCGGGCATCGGTTACATAAATTCGACGGGGCTTGATTGTTTCGATTATTTTTTATCGGACGTTCACTGTGCCGGCGACGAAAGTTGGTTTGTTGAAAAATTGATTCACATGCCGCAGACGCATTTTACTTATCTTCCGCCGGTCGTAGAAAAAATTTTGCCCGAGCCGCCGTGTTCGCGAAATGGTTTCGTGACGTTCGGCAGTTTCAACAATTTCGTCAAAGTCACAGATAAAATGCTTGCCGTGTGGAAAAAAATTCTTGACCGCGTGCCGTCAAGCCGACTTTTGCTCAAGCACAAAGTTTTTGACGCTGACGACGGCAAGAAATATGTCGGTGAACGTTTGAAAATTTTGGGCTTCGACCTTTCCCGCGTGGACATGCGCGGCTATTCGTCCGATTATCTTAAAATGTACAACGACATGGACATTGCGCTTGACACGTTTCCTTACACGGGCGGCGTCACGACTTGCGAGGCTTTTTGGATGGGCGTGCCTGTCGTCAGCTTGTATGGCGAAAGGCACGGGACGCGTTTCGGCTTGAGCATGTTGACGAATGTCGGACTGCCCGAACTTGCCGTTGATAACGTCGACGATTATATTTCGCGTGCCGTCATGTTGGCGAACGATACGGAATTGTTGACGCTCTTGCGACGAAATCTGCGCGACATGCTGAAAAATTCTCCGCTCATGGACGGCAAAACTTATGTTCGCGAGATGGAAAAAGTTTTCGCGCAAATTCTCCTCGACAAGCAGAAAAGTTATCTTTAATGATTTTTAAAGTTGCCAAAAGTTTTCGCGGTTGCTATCATTGCGCCGAGGTGATTTGTATGGTCAAAGAAACTGTGCGCGTCGCGTGCGAAAATCGCAAGGCGCGGCACGATTATTTCATTCACGAGACTTACGAAGCCGGTATCGAACTCAAAGGCACGGAAGTCAAAAGTTTGCGGGCGGGCAAGGCGAATCTGCGCGACAGTTATGCCGAAGTCAAAGACGGTGAAGTTTTCGTCGAGCACATGCATATCAGTCCGTATGAGCAGGGAAATATTTTCAATCATGAGCCGTTGCGCCGCAGAAAATTGTTGCTTCACAAGCGCGAAATTCTCAAACTCTTCGGCAAGACACGCGAAAAAGGTTTCACGCTTATCCCGCTGAAAATTTACTTCAAAAAAGGACGCGCAAAAATGGAACTGGCTTTGGCGAGCGGCAAACACAATTACGACAAACGCGACGCCTTGCATGAAAAATCCGTCAAGCGCGAAGTCGAACGGGCACTTAAGGAGAGATCAAGATGATTCGCAAAACTTTTTCCGCGCTGATTTGTGCGGTTATTTTTTTTGTCGCGCAAAACGTTTCGGCGAACGAGTACATAACTTATCAAGCCAACGTCGAAGGTTTGGGCTGGATGCAACCCGTCGGCGACGGCGAAGTTGCCGGCACGACGATGCAGGCGCGACGATTGGAAGCTTTGATTATAAATTTCAACGGCGGGATCAAATACAGCGCGCACGTCGAAAATATCGGCTGGCAAAATTGGGTTTACGCGGGCGACACGGCGGGCACCGTCGGGAAAAATCTTCGCATGGAAGCGATTCGCATTCAGCTCGTCGGACGCACGGAACAATATTTTGACGTTTACTATCGGGCGCACGTTCAAAATATCGGCTGGCTCGGCTGGGCGAAAAACGGCGAACCTGCGGGAACTGCAGGCGCGTCACTTCGCATGGAGGCCTTGCAGATAAAACTTGTCGACAAAAACAGTCCGTTTGATCGCGGCGATAAACCTGCCTTCGCACAAAAAATTGTGAACGCGCCGACCGTTTGACGAGGAATTTTTGATATGAACAGTTTAGAAATTTATTCGACGGCACTTGAAAAATTCAAGACTAAAAATTTTGACGAGTCATTGAAACTTGTCGACGAGCTGAAAACTTTGGAACCGACGTGGAAAAAACCTTATCTGCTTGAAGCTTACATTTTGCGCGAACAGGGACGCACCGTCGAATTATTGCCGCTTGCCGAAAAACTTTTGTCGCGTCTGGACATTGCGTTGAAGGACGAAAAATTTCTCATGTCGGACGCGCTCAACATTATGGGCATGGCGTGCGTGCGTTTGGGAATGCCGGAAAATGCGGTAAAACTTTTGCGCTTGTCCGCCCAAACTTCCCGCGACAACGTCGAAGCTTGCACCGAGATAAGCAACGCACTTTTCGCCGCGAACAACTCCGAAAAATTTTCCCGCGCAGATTTCGACGAGCTTTATGACGACTACAAAAAATGTTCGTCGGATATTGTTCCTTTCGAGAAAAAAGTTTACAACCACGAAAAAATTCGTGTTGGTTTTCTGTCCGGTGATTTCAGATGGCACGCGGCGATGGCGTGGAGCTGGGAATTGATAAACGACTTGGACAAAAATTTTTTCGAGACCTATCTTTATTCGTCTGCGGATAAGCCCGACAACGTTACCGAATATTTACGTTCGGCGGCGAAGAATTGGCGAGACATCAACAAATTGACGGACGAAGAAGCGGCGAAAATTATTCGCGACGACGAGATTGATATTTTATTTGATTTGTCGGGGCACACGTCGGGCAATCGTTTGCGCGTGGCGACGTATCGTCCCGCGACCGTGCAAATTTGCGGAATCGGCTATATGAATTCAACGGGACTTGATTGTTTCGATTATTTTTTGTCAGACGTTCACTGTGCGGGCGACGAAAGTTGGTTCACCGAAAAATTGATTCACATGCCGCAGACGCATTTTTGTTACAATTCCCAGCTGAAAAACGTTGAGCACGCAACTGCGCCACCGTGTTTACGAAATGGTTATGTGACGTTCGGTTGTTTCAACAACTTCAGCAAAGTCACCGACAGTATGCTTGCCGTGTGGAAAAAAATTCTTGACCGCGTGCCCAAAAGTCGAATCATACTTAAGCATCAAGTTTTCGATACAAAAGACGGCAAGAAATATATCGGCAACCGTTTGAAAAAATTCGGCTTTAAACTTTCTCGCGTGGACATGCGCGGCTACAGCGACAAATATATTTTCGAGTACAACGACATGGACATTGCGCTTGACACGTTCCCTTACACGGGCGGCGTGACGACTTGCGAAGCTTTTTGGATGGGCGTGCCCGTCGTCAGTTTATACGGCTCTCGTCACGGGACGCGTTTCGGCTTGAGTATGTTGACGAACGTCGGCTTGCCCGAACTTGCCGTTGATAACGTCGACGATTATATTTCGCGTGCCGTCATGCTTGCCAACGATACGGAATTGTTGACGCTCTTGCGCCGAAATCTGCGCGGCATGATGAAAAATTCTCCGCTCATGGACGGCAAAACTTACATTCGCAATATCGAAAAAGTTTTCGCGCAAATCCTTGTTGACGCCCGCCCGCCTGTTGTATAATTTCAAAAAATTTTGGGAGGCGGAGTCATGACGAAAAAATTTTTCCTGATGTGCCTTGCGATTCTTTTGGCGATTCACGGAGCGGCGGCGGCGAAGAAAGCCGAAATTCCCGAAGCAGATCGAGTTAAAGTCGCCATCGAAGTTGTTGACGGCACGCGACACAAAGAGTTTAACACGGATGAACTGCTTGAAAATTATTTGGCGACGCGGCTTGTCGAGAAAAAAATTGTGAATGTTGTCGATGGTGAATTTTCTGCTGACACCGACAGAGAACTTTCGGGCGTGGAAAATTTGGGCGAACTTTTGATTTTCGACGCGGTTGAGTTGCCGACAACCGCTGAAACTCCCGCAGACTTCAATCAACAGGCTTATCAAAATCTCGGCGCGTCTTACGTCGTGCGTTGCGAAGTGCTTGCGCTCGGCTTGACCAAAGTTGAAGACGAAACTATCGGCACGATAAGCAGCATTGTCGGCGGCGGACTTGCGCTCGGCGGCTCCGGCAACAGCAGCAGCGATAAAACTTTGCGGCGTGTCGGCTCTGCTGTCGGCTTGCTCGGTTTGGGCGGAGTTTTTTTGACGAAACGCACCGCGCTCAATACCGTCGTCAACATGCAATTTATTGACGTCGCGTCGGGAAGAGTTCTTTGGCAAGAAAATTTCGTCGGGCAAGCGGTTAAACATCACAGCGGCGGCAAAAAATTCGACAACCCGTGGACGCGTGCATTTCATGAATCAGTTGACGATTCGGCGAAAAGCATTTCCAAACGCGTCAACAAATACATCGACAACGTTTTGATTAACGGCAAGAGCGACAAAGATTTTCTGCCGAAGAAAAAATTTATCGGTCTCGGTAACAATAAACTTTTCTAAATGACCGTTCAAAAATTTTCGCTAAATCAATTCTTCCGACTGCTGTCGGAAATTTTTTTCGGAGGTGATTGAATGTTTTCGGATAACCCAAAAGAACGCGTTACCGAAACGACGCGAATTATTTCCGAGGACGAAGTTCCGCCGGAGATTCGCGAAAAAATTCATCAACAGGAAATGCGCCACGCAAACACCGTGACAAAAATTATCGGCTTGAGTGAAGGCGTAAATGTCGGCGCGATGATGTCGGCGGCTCGCCCCAAAATCGATAAATCGGCGGACACGAAACTGCAAGAGCGCGGCTCAAACCTTATGGCGAAATTCATCAATATCGGCAAAGCCGGCGAAGCTCAACGCGACGAACGAATTCAAGACAAGGCGAAAAATCTTGCGGATAAATTTCGCAGAGGACTGAAATAATGCAAACGTGTAAGAAATTGTTCCCAACTAAGGAGCGATTGAAATGAGCCTGCGCGGGACAAAAATATTTCCGTGTGAACGTTGCGGAAAATGTTGTCGGCGTGTCGGCGAAGTTTTTTTCGCACGGCACCTGGCGCGCCCCGACGGCGTTTGCAAATTTCTGGACGAAGAAACAAACCTTTGCACGATTTACGAAACGCGCCCGATTTTTTGTCGCGTAGATGAATTTTACGAAAAAAATTTGTCGCATGAAATGAGCCGCGAAGAATTTTACCGTATCAACAAAGAGCTGTGCAAAAAATTTCGCGCCGAATCGCCGCGTTGAATCTGTCAACAAAATTTTCAAGGGAGGAATATTACATGAGAAATGCTCAAGACGAACCTTCATTGCAAGAACTTTTGAACCGAGCCAAGGTCAGACAACGCTTTGAAGAATTGCTCAACCAATCCGCGCCGTCATTTATCTCGTCGATTTTGGCGATATACAAATCCAACAGAAAACTGCAGGAGTGTTCGACGACTTCGATTTTGGCCGCTGCAGGAATTGCCGCCGCGTTGAAACTGCCGATTAATCCGAATTTGGGTTTCGCGTTTATCGTCCCGTACAACAAACACGCGACGTTTCAAATCGGCTGGAAAGGTTTCGTGCAACTGGCAATGCGCAGCGGGCAATATCGCACGCTGAATTCCGGAGCCGTTCGCGAAGGGCAAATCGAAGAAATTGATTTCGTGACGGGCGAAATTATTCGCGGCGAAAAAATTTCCGACGAAATTGTCGGCTACGTCGCTTACATGGAGCTGATTAACGGTTTTAAAAAATCGCTGTACATGAGCGTTGACGAAATGCAGGCGCACGCCGAAAAATATTCGCAAAGTTACGCTTACGATCTTCGTTCCGGCAGAAAAAGTTCTGTTTGGTCGACAAACTTCGACGCGATGGCGAAAAAAACCGTGCTCAAAAAATTGCTGAACAATTTCGGGATAATTTCAATCGACCAACAGAGCGCGGCTTTGGCGACGGCTTAGCAGGTTGACCAAGCGGTTTTCACCGAGGACGGCTTCAGATATATCGACAACGAGCGCGGCAGTGAAAAAATTGTCCCGTTTACCGACGTTATCGGCTTGCCCGAAGGCGACGACGACCCCGACGACACGCCCGACGACACGCCCGACGATATCCCGACGAACGATATGCCCGACACGCCGAACGATAACGATAAACCCGAACCCGACGAACAAAATTGACGGAGGTTTTTACATGATTGATAAAACATTGCAACACGAATTGGCGGCTACTTTGCTCAAAAAAATTTTGCCCGCCGAATTGCAAGAAGAAGCTTTAAAATCACTGGACGAAGAAATTGCCAAAACTTCACCGACTGAAAATCTGCGCGAAGAAACTTCTGACTCGACGGAAAATCTGCGCGAAGAAACTTCAGCGACAAAAAATTTCAGCGCGAGCGACCGTGCGGCTGTTTTGGTCGAGGCGTTGCCCTACATTCAGGAATTCCACGGCAAGACGATTGTCATCAAATACGGCGGCAATGCAATGGTCAACGACGAATTGAAAGCGTCCGTCATGCAGGACGTTGCGTTGATGAAATACGTCGGAATTAACGTCGTCATCGTGCACGGCGGCGGCCCCGAAATTACCGGCTTCCTCAAAAAACTCGGCAAGGAAAGTTCTTTCGTCAGCGGTCTGCGCGTCACGGACGAAGAGACCGTCGAAATTGCCGAAATGGTTTTGGACGGCAAAATTAATTCCGAAATTGTCACGTTGCTCAATCGTCGCGGACTGCGTGCGGTCGGCTTGAGCGGCAAAGACGCCGATTTGATTCAAGCCACGAAAAAATTGGCGACTGTCTACGAACAGGGCGAGAAAACCAAAGTCGACATCGGCTACGTCGGCAAGGCGAAACAAGTCAATATCCAAATCGTCAATGACTTGCTTGAACGCGGCTATGTTCCCGTCATTGCCCCGATTGGCGTCGGCGAGGACGGCGAAAGTTACAACATCAACGCCGATTACGTCGCGGCGGACATTGCCGGCGCACTTCACGCGGAAAAACTTTTGCTTTTGACCGACACAGAGGGCGTCTACAAAAATTTCGAGGACAAGAAAAGTTTTATTTCGACGCTTAAATCGGACGAGGCGCGCACGTTCATCAAGGACGGCACAATTTCCGGCGGCATGATTCCGAAAGTTGAAGCGTGTTTGCGGGCGATTGACGCGGGCACGAACAAAGCTTACATTATCGACGGACGCTTACCGCACTCGATTATTTTGGAACTTTTCACCGCGCAGGGTATCGGCACCGAGGTAAAATAATGGTCGACAAAAATTTGTTCCTGCACGATTTGGCAGTCGTGGCGATTTTGAAAAACGAAGGCGCATATCTCAAAGAGTGGCTGGATTATCATTTGCTGGCGGGCGTCGATCACTTTTATCTTTTCGACAACGACAGCCCCGACAATCAAGCCGAAGTCGCCGCGCCGTACGTCAAAGCCGGTCTGGTCGATTATTTTCACGCGCCCGGCAAAATGATGCAGATGGTCGCCTACAATGAAACCATAAAAAATTTTAAATTTCATTGTCGATATATGGCGTTCATTGATTTGGACGAATTTATTTTTCCAAAGACAAATCAAAGCATTGCCGAGACGCTTGACGGAATTTTGTCGCTTGCTCCGAATGCGGCGGGCGTTGCGATTAACTGGCAAATTTTTGGCTCGAACGGTCACGAAACGGCGGACTTGACTCGCGGCGTGTTGGAACGTTTTACAAGACGCGCTTTGAATGACTCTGACAAAAACGAACACATCAAAACCGTCGCAAATCCCCGCACAATAAATTTCAGCATCTATCCGCATCACGCGAATTACTTTGAAGGCCTTCACGCCGTCAATGAAAACGGAAAAATTGTTTCGGCTCATCTCAACCGCCCCGTCACCGCAGACAAAATCGCCCTCAATCACTACTACACAAAATCTCGCGAAGAATTTTTGCGCAAGGTAAACAAGGGACGCGGTTCGGCTCCCGTTAATTACCTGAAAGCGGAGACTTTTACCGTATTCGATTGCAACGAAATTTTCGACGATGGAATTTTAAAGTATCGTGCCGCTCGTGCAGAAAATTTTTCGCTCGAAAACAACAACGAAAAACTAAAACGCGTGATTGAAACGTTGACGCAAATTCTTTCGGGGACGCCCGCGAATTTGGAAACGGCGTTGACGTGCTTGGCGGTAAGTTCGTATCTGCGCGAAAACGTTTTGCCCGAAATGAGTTTCTGCGAAGAACTTTCGCTGAAAAAAGTCGTCGAATTGTCCGCGAGGATGAATTTCGTTGAAGCAAGCTTGTTGATTCGCGAGTTGCCGAAAATTTTGCGGTTGCCGTATCCCGACGTGAAAAAAATTCGTGCCGCGTGTTTGGAAATAATTCCGCAAATGTTGCCGGCGTTGCGCGAAAAAGTCGGCGTCTGTCGCGATTACATCGAGTTGGATTATCTGCAAGATTTTTTGAAGGAGTGATTTATTTGGTCGAAGAAAAAATTTTTGAACGCGACGACAGCAATTATCTGCCCGTGTTCAAGCGTTATAAAATTGTTTTGGAGCGCGGCGAAGGCGTTTACCTTTACGACATCAACGGCAAAAAATATTTGGACTTTCTGGCGGGAATTGCCGTCAACGTTTTGGGGCACGCTTATCCGCCGCTCGTCGAAGCAATTTCAAAACAGGCCGCCAAAGTTATCCACGTCAGCAATCTCTACTACACGCAACCGCAGGCCGACGCCGCCGCAAAACTCGTCAAACTCAGCGGGCTTGACCGTGCGTTTTTCGCAAATTCCGGCGCGGAAGCTAACGAAGGCGCGATTAAAATCGCACGCAAATTCGCGAAAAAATTTTCTCCCGACAAAACGCAAATTATCACCGCGTGGGACAGCTTTCACGGCAGAACTTTGGCGACGTTGACAGCGACGGGACAGCCGAAATATCACAAAGGTTTTGAGCCGTTGCCCGCCGATTTCGATTACGTGCATTACAACAACGCGGAAGAACTTGCCGAAAAAATTTCCGACAAAACCTGCGCAGTCATGCTTGAAACGATTCAGGGCGAAGGCGGCGTTTATCCTCCGCGTGAAGGTTATCTGCAAAAAGTTCGCGAGCTGTGCGATAAACATCACGCGCTTTTGATTTTCGACGAAATTCAATCGGGCATCGGACGCAGCGGAAAATTTTTTGCTTATGAAAAATACGGCGTCAAACCCGACATCGTTACGCTTGCCAAAGGTTTGGCGGGCGGCGTTCCCATCGGTGCGTTTTGCGTCACCGAGGAAGTCGCGCAGGCTTTTCACGCGGGCGATCACGGCACAACTTTCGGCGGAAATCCCTTGGCTTGTGCGGCGGCAAATGTTGTGCTTGACACCGTGCCCGACGAAAAATTTTTGGCGCACGTCGAAGAAGTCGGCAAATATTTCAAGAGCAAACTTATCGAACTGCAAAAAAAATATCCCGAACAAATTTCCGAGATTCGCGGCGAAGGTTTGATTTTGGGCGCGCAACTCGACAAGCCGAAACTTACGGGCGTCGAAATCGTCAACGAATGCATGAAGCGCGGCACGATTATCAACTGCACGGTTGGCACGGTTTTAAGATTTATTCCGCCGCTGATTATCACGAATGAACACGTCGACGAACTGATTAAAATTTTGGACGAAGTTTTTGGAGGCTGATAATTTTGTTGAGAGGCAAAGATTTACTTTCGATTCACGATTTGAGCACCGACGATGTCGCCGAAATTCTGGACTTCGCGGCAGAGCTTAAGACTATGCAAAAAGCCGGCGTCGAACACAAATTGCTTGCGGGCAAGACGCTGGGCATGATTTTTGAAAAATCTTCGACGCGCACGCGGGTTTCGTTTGAAGTCGGCATTTTTCAACTCGGCGGCACAGGATTATTTTTGTCGAGCAAAGATCTGCAACTCGGTCGCGGCGAGCCGATTAAAGACACGGCGCGGGTTTTGTCGCGTTACCTGGACGGAATCATGATTCGCACGTTTGAGCAGGCAAAAGTTGAAGAGCTTGCGAAATTCGCTAAAATCCCCGTCATCAACGGCTTGACCGACTTACTTCACCCGTGCCAAGTTTTGACGGATTTGCTGACGATTCGCGAACATAAGGGCAAAAATTTCCGTGCGCTGAAAATGGCTTACGTCGGCGACGGAAACAACATGACGAATTCTTATCTCTACGGCGCGGCGAAAGTCGGCATGACGCTTGCGGTTGCAACGCCTGAAGGTTACAAGCCGAATCAAAAAGTTTTCGAGAACGCGCTTGCCGACGCCGAAGAGACGGGCGCAAATCTTTCGTGGACGGAAAATCCCGAAGATGCCGTTTGTGACGCCGACATTATCGCGACGGACACTTGGGCGAGCATGGGACAAGAAGCCGAACACGACGCACGCAAGAAAATTTTCGCGCCGTATCAAGTCAATAAAAATCTGCTGTCGCACGCGAGCAAAAATGCGATTGTCCTGCACTGTCTGCCCGCTTATCGCGGCGAAGAAATTACCGACGAAGTTTTTGAAGACAACGCGCATGTCATTTTCGACGAGGCGGAAAATCGTCTGCACACGCAAAAAGCAATTATGGCGTTGACGATGGGTTAAACGTCGCCCGAAAATTTAGAGCTTGAATTTCCAATTAAGCAAAAAAATGCCCGCCATTTTCGTATCACGCGAAAAGTGCGGGCGTTTATATTGACGTGAAATAATCAGTGACGACCTTTTATTACGGCGTTCATTGCGAAAATAAATACCATTGAAAACGTCGCCAACAAAATCGCCCACAAAATCGCCCACTTGAAAGCCATATCGTAGTCGTTCGCCTGAACTGCCGCATAAATCGCCGTCGACATTGTTTGCGTCACGCCCGGCACATTTCCCGCAAAAATTATTGTCGCGCCGAATTCGCCCGCCGCACGAGTGAACGCAAGCACGGTGCCCGCCAAAATTCCCGCCCGCTCATTCGGCAAGACGATTCGCCAAAAAATTTTTGATTCGGACACGCCCAAAGTTCGCGCCGCTGAAATTATGTTCGGGTCAAGTTGCTCAAAAGCTCCACGCGTCGTGCGATACATCAACGGCAACGCAACCACTGCCGCCGCGATAACCGCCGCTTTCCACGTGAACACGAAAGTTATATCGAATTGCAACATGAATTGCCCGAACGCCGAACGCTTGCCGAAAACGAGCAACAGGAAAAAGCCCGCGACCGTCGGCGGCAAAACCAGCGGCAACATGATTATTGCGTCGACCGGTGATTTGCCGCGCTTCATGTTGCACACGACGTAAGCCAAAAATATTCCCGCGAAAAAAGTTATCACCGTCGCAACGGCGGAAGTTTTCAGCGTGATTAAAAGCGGATTTATTTCCATGTAACTCACCTGTTAAGCAGAAAAATTTTTTCGGACGGCAACCGCAGAAAAATTTCGTCGCCGACTTTGGGCTTGCGTTGACTTTTTTCGGTTCGCCAAACAAGCGGCGCACCTTCACCGCGAACAAACACGTCAAAAGCGGTAATGTCTTCAACGACGCGCACGACCTCGAACGGAAAAATATTTTCGTCGGCATCCGTCGACAGTGAATCTTCACGAATCCCCGCGAAACGTAAATCGTCGGGGATTTTTTGCGCGGTCAACGTCAAGCCCCAATCTTCGGCGAAAAATTTATCGTCGGAAATTTTTCGGGCGGCGGAAATGTTTCGACAACCCGTCAAGCGAGCGGCGGTCAACGTCGGCGGCCGTTTGAAAATTTCTTGAGCCGTGCCGATTGCCTCGACTTTGCCCGCGTTCATGACGGCAACTTTATTCGCCAAACGAAAGACTTCGCCGCCGTCGTGTGAAACCAAAATTTCCACGCCGTAAAACTTGAAAACTTCCGCAAGCTCCGGTTCCAATCGTCGACGCAAAAAATTATCCAACGCGCTCAACGGTTCGTCAAGCAACAAAAATTCCGCGTGCGACGACAAAATTCGTGCGAAGGCGACGCGCTGAGCCTGTCCGCCCGAAAGTTTGTCGGGGTAAACTTTTTCCAAACCTTCAAGATTGAAACGCGCCAGATTTTCCCGAAGCCGCGAAAGTTTTTCGTCAGGCGTGCCGTGTGCCGCGAACAAAATATTTTCGGCAACGGTCATGTTCGGGAACAGCGCATAATTTTGAAACAGATAACCTGCGTGGCGAAGTTGCGGCGGCAAATTAATTTTCCGTTCGCTGTCGTAAAGCGTGCGCCCGTTCAAAACGATTCGCCCTTCGTCGGGAGTTTCGATGCCCGCGATACATTTGAGCGTCATTGACTTGCCGCAACCGGACGCGCCGAACAGTGCAAAAACTTCGTCGCAAACGCTGAACTCCACGGCAAGCATAAAGTCGCGTAATTTTTTTTCAAGCGAACTTCAAGCTTCATTCAACGACCTTGAAACCAAATTTCTCGAAAACTTTTTTTGGCTGCGTCAGAGGAAGTGAACACCAAGAATTTTTTTGCGTCGTCGGGACGTTTGGAACATTTTTTATTCAAAAACGCGCCGTCAGCTGACGAAAATATTTACCGCCTTCGGGCGATTTTTTTTTGCGCGAACAAGGCTTATCTGATATTATTGAAAAAAATTTCCGAGGGGGAATCGCTTATGAAAGTCCGAAAAGCCGTCATACCTGCGGCGGGTTTGGGCACGCGTTTTTTGCCCGCAACAAAGTCACAGCCGAAAGAAATGTTGCCGATCGTCGACAAGCCGACAATTCAATACATCATCGAAGAAGCAGCGGCGGCAGGCGTCGAAGATATAATCGTCGTCACGGGACGTAACAAACGTTCGATTGAAGATCATTTCGACCGCTCGATTGAATTGGAAGTTGAACTCGAACGCACGGGCAAGGAAGAACTTTTGCAAATGGTCAAAGCCATTCCCGAAATTGCGAACATTCATTTCATTCGCCAAAAACAGCCGCTCGGTTTGGGGCACGCGGTTTTGACGGCAAGTCATTTTATCGGCGACGAACCTTTTGCCGTGTTGCTCGGCGACGACGTTGTTGTCTCGAAAAAACCCGTCCTTCAGCAGATGGTTGAAATTTTTAACGAATACAAAACCTCGATTCTCGGCGTGCAGGAAGTTGCGGCGGAAGTCGTTCACAAGTACGGCATTGTTGATTGCAAGCCCGTTGACGACGACATTTTTAAAGTCAAAGATTTGATCGAAAAACCTGCGCGGGAAGCGGCTCCAAGTCGAATTGCGATTTTGGGACGCTACATTTTGACGCCGTCAATTTTTTCGTATCTCGAAACTCAGGAAGCGGGCGCGGGCGGCGAAATTCAGTTGACCGACGGATTAAAGCGGCTCGCCAAAGATGAGGCAATGTACGCTTACATTTTCAAGGGACATCGCTACGACGTGGGCACGAAGCTTGGATTTTTGCAGGCGAACATCGAATTTGCGTTGCGCAACCCCGAAATCACAAACGACTTGAAAAATTATTTGGACGCGCTTCACGACAACGCGGCGGCAATGCTCGATTATGAATAGGTGTTAGGGATTAGCAAAAACCTAAAGGGGGCGTTCACCATGAAGTTTCTAAAATTTTTGTTGCTCCTGCCGATACTCGCACTGTGTTTCGGTTGCGGCTCCGAGAATGCGCCGAACAATAACAGTTTGCGCTTGGGCACCGGCGGCGAAGGCGGAATGTATTACACTTACGGCACCAAACTTGCCCAACTAACTGCCGATGACAAAAAAATTCGCCCGCTCGACGTGAAGACAACCGCAGGTTCCGCCTCGAATCTGCGCTTGTTTCAAAAAAACGGTCTCGACTTGGCGATAGTTCAAAGCGACACATTGTCTGATGCAATTAACGGACGCGGAAAATTCGCCGACGACGACAAAGGGGTAAATTACGCGGCAGTTGCGGCCATCTATCCTGAAGTTTGTCAAATTGTCGTCCTGAAAGATTCCGGAATTCAAACAATCAACGACCTTGTCGGCAAACGAGTTTCAATCAGCGATCTCGAATCGGGTAGCATGAAAAATGCTTTACAAATTTTGGAGGCGCACGGTATTACAAAAGAAATGTTTTCGCCGCTTTACATGTCCTTTGCGGAAGCGGCGGCGGCTCTTCAAGACGACATAATTGATGCGTTTTTCGTCACGGCCTGCGTACCGTCCTTGCCCATCACCAACTTGGCGGGCAACAAAGAAATTCGCTTACTGTCAATTTCCGAAGAGGCGCAAAAAAATTTGATGAATCTTGACGGCGGCTACACGCAATATAAAATTTCCGCAAACAGTTACAAGGGGCAAACCGAGGAAGTTTCCACAATCGCCGTCAAAGCGGTTTTGGTGGCAAGCACCGAGATTCCCGACAAGGAAATAAGTTATCTTACCGAATTTGTTTTGAAGAATTACGAAAAACTTCCGCACGACGAAAACATTAAGCTTGATGTGAACTTTGCTACAGAAGATGTCCCCGCAGGTTTTCATGCCGGTGCCGCCAAATTTTACGAGTCACAGGGCGTTACGGTCGAGGTATTTAACGGTAAAAATTGACGGGCGGACAAAAAATTTTCCGTTATAAAATTCTACAAAGGAGGTTTCACCATGAAGGCTTTAAAACTTTTGTTGCTCTTGCCGATAATCGCGCTGTGTTTCGGTTGCGGCGGACAAGGCGCGAACAACGATTTGCGTTTCGGCACGGGCGGCACGGGCGGCATGTATTACGCTTACGGCACCGAACTTGCGAAAAAAATTTCGACGGACGGCAAGGTTCGCCCGCTCGACGTGAAGACAACCGCAGGTTCCGCCGCAAATTTGCGCTTGCTCCACGAAAAATTTCTTGACTTGGCGATAGTTCAAAGCGACACGCTGTCGAACGCCGTCAACGGTCGGGGAATTTTCGCGGCTATCGGAGAAGGCTCCGGCTATGCGGCTGTCGCGGGACTTTACACCGAGGCTTGTCAAATTATCGTCGCGAAAGATTCCGACATCCAAACCGTCAACGATTTGGTCGGCAAAAAAGTTTCCGTCGGCGAACGTGAATCGGGCGTCCTGCAAAATGCCGAACAAATTCTTTTGGCGCACGGGCTGACTTTTGAGATGCTTGAGCCGCAATATTTATCGTTCGCGGACGCGGCTGTTGCTCTCGAAAAAAATCAAATCGACGCGTTCTTTGTCACGGCGGGCGCGCCGACTTCAGCCGTTGCCGAACTTTCCAAACGCAAAGAAATTCGCCTGCTGTCGATTGCCGAAGAAATTCAAAACAACATGATGAAACTTTACAAAGGCTACACGCGTTGCACAATCCCCGCCGGCAGTTATCCGAATCAAAGCGAGGACGTTCAAACAATCGGCGTTAAAGCGGTTTTGGTCGCGAGCACTGATTTAAAGGACGACGAAGTTGCTTACATTACGGAATTTATTTTCAGGAACGCCGACACTTTGCCGCACAACATGAGCGACAAGAAACTTGACACGAAATACGCCGTGCAGGACATTCCCGCAAGCTTCCACGCGGGCGCGGCGAAGTATTACGACACGCAGGGCGTTAAAGTCAACGTTTACAGCGGCAAATCGGGGCAAACCGTCAAAGCAAGTCAGGATTAATCGCGCAGGAAAATTTTTTGAAAGGAAGTGAGCTAATGTACACGCTCGAATTCAACATGTACCAGACATTGGCGTTGGCGGTCGTCATGCTTTACATCGGCACATTTTTAAAGCGTCGAATTGAATTTCTGGAAACTTTTTGCATTCCGTCGCCCGTTATCGGCGGCTTGCTTTTCGCAATAGTCAGTTGCATTCTTTACACGTCGGGAATTATCGGTTTTTCTTTCGACGAGACACTTAAAAACGTCTGCATGGTCGCATTTTTCACGTCGGTCGGTTTTCAAGCCAACGTCAAAATTCTCAAAAGCGGCGGCGTTGCCCTGTTAATGTTTTTGGGTTGCGTCATTGGTTTGATTGTCGCGCAAAATTTTTTGGCAGTCGGCTTGTCGAAAGTTTTGGACATCAGCCCGTTTATCGGACTTTGCACGGGTTCAATTTCGATGGTCGGCGGTCACGGAACTGCGGGCGCGTTCGGTCCCGTGCTTGAAGACTTGGGACTTGTCGGCGCAACCACACTTTGCACGGCAGCGGCAACGTTCGGACTCGTCGCAGGTTCATTGATGGGCGGCCCTCTCGGTCGGCGATTGATTCTCGGTAAAGATTTGCTCAAGACCGCAGTTAAAGCGGACGAAACTCCGCTCGTCGAAGAAGAAAAGAAACATGTTCGCTCCGTCAGCATGTACGCGCCCGCCGCTTATCAGTTGGCGATTGCAATGGGCGTCGGCACGGTCGTTTCAATGCTTTTGTCGAAAACCGGCATGACGTTCCCCGTTTATATCGGCGCAATGATTGTCGCGGCGATTATGCGCAACTGGAGCGAATTCACGGGTGCATTCACCGTACACATTGGCGAAATTAACGACATCGGCGGAATTTGTCTGTCAATCTTCCTCGGCATCGCAATGATAACTTTAAAGCTGTGGCAGTTGGCGGAACTTGCCTTGCCGTTGGTCGTCCTGCTCGTCGGACAAACGATTTTAATGTTTATCTTCGCGTACTTTATAATTTTCAACGTGCTCGGTCGCGATTACGACGCGGCGATTCTGTCGGCAGGTTCGTGCGGTTTCGGCATGGGCGCAACTCCCAACGCAATGGCGAACATGCAAGTTTTGACGGGAAAATTTGCGCCGTCCGTCAAAGCTTATATCCTCGTCCCGATTGTCGGCTCAATGTTCGCGGATTTTATCAACAGCTTGACGATTACATTTTTCATCAACTTTATCTGAAGGAAGGCACTTAAATGTTTGGCAAAGGAATGAGCAACGATCAATTCAATTCGCATTTGGAGACAATCGCGAAACTTATCGAGTCGGAGGCGCACACCGTCGAAGAGGCCGCAAAAATTGTTCGCGACGCAAAACTTTTAATCAATCACAAAGACCACGTAAAAACCGCGCTTGACTTTGCGGCGGAAAATTTGGCACTGCCCGAAGTTCACGTCACCGAAAAAAAATCGGACGATTGATTTTGTCAACTAAGCACAGAAAAACCCCCGCGCAGATTGTCGAACTGCATGGGGGCTTTGTTTTGCTTAATCGGTTGACGACTCCGATTGTCGAGGACGTTCGGGATGACATTCTGCTGCTTTTTACAGGTTGAAATTAAAACCAAATTATTTTTTGCGCCGGTATGAAAAAATTTTTACCTATGATATAATCAACAAAATACTTTACGGGAGGCGAGCGGTCATGAGAAAATTATTTATGGCTGCGCTAATTTCAGGGATTTTATTTTTCATGCCCGCTGCCGAAGCCGAAATCGAAACTTATATCGGCGTGGGCAACGCAACCATGAACGAAACCGAAAATCAAGAACAGGTTATCAATCGCGCCAAAGGTTACGCCTTAAGACGTGCCAGCGAACAAGCGGGTGTGTATGTCATCAGCCAATCGAAATTGCGCGACCTTGAACTCGTAGATGACGAAGTTATTTCCATTACAGGCGGCCTTATGAAAATTACCGATGAAAAAGTCGAAAAATCTTTGTTGGGCGGTGAAGTACTTCAAGTTACCGTGACGGTTACCGTTCAAATCGATTCGGAGGCTCTGCAACGCGAAATTGACAGACGCCTTGAAAAACAACGGCCGAAAACGCCAATCGACAGACCCAAACCGATTGAGCAACCGAAACCGAAACCCGTTGAACAGCCGAAACCGCCGATTGAGCAACCGAAACCGAAACCGCCCGCGCCGACGGTTGAACCGCCGAAACCGCCCGCGCCGACAGTTGAGCCGCCAAAGCCGCCCGTGCCAACAGTCGAGCCGCCCGAACCGACAATCGAACCAATCGAGCCGCAAAATCCGATTGAGCCTGTCACGCCGCCCGTTATCGAACCTTCGGGAACTTGGCTTACCGACGAACAAATTATGACTTCAGATCTTTTGGAAGCAATCAACGCCGAACGCGAAAAAGCCGGAATAAAACCGCTCAAGCGCAACAGTGTTTTAGCGAAAGGCGCAAAAACTCGTGCCGAAGAACTTACGCGCCAATGGTCACACGAACGCCCGAACGGTCAAAAATGGGTGACGGTTTTGCCGGTCTCGTTCCAACAAAAAGCACAGTGGGAATACATCCACAGAGGCCACGCCACGCCGCAAGAAATTATCGATTGGTACATGTCTCAAACCGATAACAAAATTTTAAATCCCAATTATCAGGACGTCGGCATCGGTTATTTTTACAAAGCAGATTCGAACGAGAAACATTATTGGGTTGTTATTTTCAGCTGACAGCATGAGCGAAAAATTTTCCCGCGTAAATTGCGCGGGATTTTTTTGGCGCTTGTATGAAAAATCCCTGTGCCGTGTTATAATCAACAAAATTTTCTGCGGGAGGCGCGGACTCATGAAAAAAATTTTTGCAATGTTGCTTGTCGTCGGCAGTTTGTTTTTCACGTCGACGGTTAATGCGGAAATAAAAACTTACGTCGGCGAAGGCACGGCGATTGCAAGTGAAACGGAAACTCAAGACCAAATCACCAAGCGTGCCACAACTTACGCGCTCAAAGACGCTCAAGAACAAGTCGGGAATTTTATTCGCAACTTCGCAAAAACTCACGGCTTTGAATTCAACGCAGACGAAATTGAAACGCTCGTTATCGGCGTCATAAAAGTTACGGACAATAAAGTTGTAAACTCCACGAACGCTGACGGCGCGACTCAAATTCGCGTGACGCTCACCGCACAAATCGACACGGATAATTTACAACGCGAGATTGACAACCTTGCAAAAAATAAACCCGTCGAAGTCGCGGAACCGATAAAAACTTACACAAGCGAAGCCAAAGCGTCAATGGGCAGCTCGGAAAATCAAGACCAAACCGTTAAGCGTGCCGAATCTTACGCGCTTAAAGACATTCGATATCAACTCAATATCGACATAAGAACTTTCGCACGCACGCGCAAACTTGAGCTTACAAATCCCGAAGTCGACGCCGTTGCGGATAAGGTTATGAAAATCACGGACAAATACGTCGACAGTTCACTTGTCAATTACACGATTGAAGTTCACGTGAAAATTACCGTGCAAGTTGCCCCCGCAGACCTTGAGCGCGAAATTGAAAAAATCGCAAGCAAGCGACAGGCCGAATAAATTCTGCGCCGTGTTACAATCAACGAAAATTTTCTGCGGGAGGCGTTTGTCGTGAAAAAATTTTTGGCGGCGTTGCTGATTGTCGGAAGTTTGTTTTTCGTGCCGACCGCCGAAGCTGCGATTGAAACTTTCGTCGGCGAAGGCAATGCAACCATGAACAAAACCGAAACTCAAGGACAGCTTATCAATCGCGCCAAAGGTTACGCCATAAGAAATGCCGGCGAACAAGTGGGCGTGTATGTCATCAGCCAATCGAAATTGCGCAATCTTGAACTTGTTGAAGACAACGTTATTTCCATCACCGGCAGAATTATGAAAATTACGGACACGCGGGTTGAAAAAACTTTGTTGAAAGATGTGCTTCAAGTTCGCGTGAAAATTACCGTTAAACTTGACACAGACGAACTGCAACGCGAGCTTGACAAATTCGACAAAAATCGCCCGAAACCCGCGCCAGTCGAACAACCGAAACCGACAATGCCGATTGAACGCCCCAAGCCGATTGAAACTCCCGCGCCAAGCAACACGATTAAAACATATGTCGGCACGGACGATTACACCGTCGGGCAACGCGAAACACAAGAGGAAGCCGAAAACCACTCGAAACTTCGCGCAATGCGCAATGCTTGCGAACAGGCGGGCGTTTTCATTCGCAGTCAATCACGTTCAAAGGATTTGGAACTTGTCGAAGACGAGATAATTTCAGTCGCGGAAACCATTGCCAAAATTGTCGGCAAGCCCGAATACAAAACGGAAGTGCTCAGCGACGGGCGCAGCACCGTAATTCACACGAAAGTTACGATACAAATCAACACAGACGACCTCGAACGTCGCCTTGAAGAATTCGCACGCCGACACAAACGTTAAACATCCGAATAAATTTTTTCTACGGAGGAGCGCGTTCATTGCAAATACTTTACAACATCGCGGCGATTGTCGTCGTGATTCTGATTATCCCCGTGTTTATGATTCGAGCGATACGCGAGCGCGGCTTCGTGGAGCGAATCAAGCAGAGTTTCGGCTTTTACCCGAAAGGCGCACTTGACCCCGTCGCGAAAAAAAATTGCATCTGGGTACATGCGGCGTCCGTCGGCGAAATCGTGGCGACAAGTCCGCTCATCAAAGAATTCCGCCGCGAATTTCCAAAGTCGCCGATACTCGTTTCCGTCGTGACAACTGCGGGCTACGAAATGGCGAACCGAATCATCAAAGACGCGGACAGCATAATTTATTTTCCGCTTGATTTGCCTTTCGTGTCGGCGCACGTGTTCAAAAAAATTTTCCCGCGAGTTTTTCTTGATGTCGAAACGGAACTTTGGCCGAACTTTTTAAAGGCGGCGCGTGAACATCGCGTGCCCGTCATGATGGTCAACGGACGCATTTCCGAAAAAAGCGTCAAGCATTACAAGTACATGTTTTCGATTCTGCGCGACATGATCGGCACGGTGAAACTTTTCGCAATGGCGTCAAGCGTCGACGCGGGTTACGTCAAGGAACTCGGCGCGCCCGAAAATCTCGTTATCGTCACGGGCAACACGAAATTTGACCAAACTTACACGGACGTTACCGACGAACAGCGCGAAAAAATTTTATCGGACATGGGCTTGACGGACGCGAAAGAAATTTTTTTGGCGGGCAGTACTCATCGCGGCGAAGAAAATTTCGTGCTCAAGGCGTTCAAGGCGATTCGCGAAAATCACCCGAAAGCGCGGCTGATTATTGCTCCGCGTGAACTTTTGCGCACCCGTGAAGTCGTCGCAATTTGCAAGGCAGCAGGCTTTACCGTCGGCACGCGAACCGAATTGCAAAAGCGTCCTCCCGCGAACGAAGACATAATTATTTTGGATACGATTGGCGAACTCGGACAAATTTACAGCGTCGGCAACGTGATTTACGTCGGCGGCAGTTTGATTTCGCACGGCGGCCACAACATTTTGGAACCGGCGGCGCACGGCAAGGCGATTATTGTCGGGCACCACATGGAAAATTTTAAAGACTTGCACGCGCTGTTTAAAAACCGCAACGCCTGCATTACCGTCAACGACGACGACGAACTTGCCGCAGAGGCGAAAAAACTTTTTGACGAACCCGAAGAACGCAAACGCCTTGAGGAAGAGACGATTAAAATTGTTCACGAAAATCGCGGCGCGTCCAGAAAATCCGCCGTCCTCCTGCGCAAAATGTTGACCGAATACGAAGCGAAAGAAAATGCTCGCCACCTGAACACGACGGAAAAAATCGAAAATGTTCAGACATATTTTTTAAAGCTCATGCATGACGAAGACGTTCACGGGCTGTTGAATAAGCTGATAATTTTCGTGCTGTATCTTGGCTCGCTGATTTATAAATCGCTGGTAAATTTGCGATTGCTCGGCTACGAACTCGGCTTTTCGGGCAAAGAGCGGCTGAATTGTTTCGTCATCAGTTTGGGCAATATCACTGTCGGCGGCACGGGCAAAACTCCAACGGCTCAGCGGCTTGCAAAAGAAATTCGCGACATGGGTTACCGCGTCGTGATTTTGAATCGCGGCTATCGTGCGAAATTTCGCGGCGAAGTCGGTATCGTTTCGGACGGGAAAACTTTGCAGATGGACGCGGCGGAGGCGGGCGACGAAGCTTACATGCTCGCCAAACATTTGCCGAATGTTCCCGTTTTAATCGGGGCGCGACGTGCTGTCACGGGACAATATGCGATTGAAAATTTCGGCGCGCAGGTTGTCATTTTGGACGACGGCTATCAGCATTGGCAAGTTATTCGCGATTTGGACATTTTGCTTGTCGACGCGGTGTCGGTTTTCGGCAATGGGCATTTGTTGCCACGCGGAACTTTGCGCGAATCAATTTCGCATATCAGCCGCGCCGACGTTTGCTTGATGACGAAAGTTGACCAGGCTCGCGAAGGTTCACGCGAATTGATTCGGGAGACCGTGAAAAAATATAATCCTTCCGCGCAGATTGTCGAAAGCATTCACCGACCGCGTTGCCTGATTCCGCTTGCCGATTGGACGGTTAATTTGGCGGGCGAAGGCGTTCCCGTCGACACAATTTCCGGCCGAAAAGTTATGGCAGTTTCGGCGATTGGAAATCCCGCGTCGTTTGAGCGCACTCTTCGGGATTTGGGCGCAGAAATTATTTCAAGTCTGCGTTATCCCGATCATCACGAATACACGCCGACCGAAATGAAAGACATTTTGCGGCAAGCTGATTCGTTCGGCGCGGAAATGATTGTCGTCACGGAAAAAGACGCCGTTAAAATTCCCGACGAAGTTGCCAAAGAAAATTTGCACATTCCCGTTTACGTTATCTGCGTCGAGGTGAAATTTCAATCCGGCGCGAACGCGTTCAAAGAATATCTGCAACGTCGTCTTGAGGAAAAAATTCATTGAAGAATTTTCTCGTCGAAAACTCGGCGGGATTTTTTTTTACGTGTGTGAAAATTTCATGGCGTGTGTTATAATCGACGAAATTTTTCACAGAGGAGTTTTCAGCATGAAAATTATTTTGACGGGCGACAGACCCACGGGCAAACTTCATCTCGGACATTACGTCGGCAGTCTTCGCGAACGCGTGCGCTTGCAGAATTCGGGCGACTTCGACGAAATTTACATCATGATTGCGGACGCGCAGGCTCTCACCGACCACGCCGGCACTCCCGCCAAAGTCCACGAAAACATTTTAAATGTCGCGCTGGATTATCTTGCCGTCGGGCTTGATCCCGCGAAGTCGACGATTTTCATTCAGTCGCAAATTCCGCAACTGTTCGAGCTTACGGCGTACTACATGAATATTGTCACCGTTTCAAGACTTGAACGCAACCCGACAGTCAAAAACGAAATCGCGCAGAAAAATTTCGAGACGAGCATTCCCGCAGGATTTTTGTGCTACCCCGTCAGTCAGGCGGCGGACATCACGGCTTTTGATGCAAACGTCGTGCCCGTCGGCGAAGACCAAGCACCAATGCTTGAACAGACGCGGGAAATTGTCCGCAAGATTCACGAACTTTACGGCGAAAATCTTTTGGTTGAGCCGGAAATTTTATTGCCGCAAAGTCAAGTTTGTCGGAGACTGCCGGGCGTCGACGGCAAAGCGAAGATGAGCAAAACTTTGGGCAACGCGATTTACTTGAGCGATGATTCGGAGACCGTCGCCGCGAAAATCAAAGACATGTACACCGACCCGACGCACATAAAAGTTTCCGACCCCGGTCACATTGAAGGCAATGTCGTTTTCACGTACCTTGATGCCTTCGCGACCGACACGGAAAAAGTTGCCGAACTCAAGGAACATTACCGGCGCGGCGGTTTGGGTGACGTTGCAGTCAAAAAATATCTGCGCGAAGTTCTCGAAGAAGTTCTGGAGCCGATTCGTCGCCGTCGTGCCGAATACGAAGCGCGTCCCGATGAAGTCATGGACATTCTCAAGGAAGGCACGAAGAAAGCCCGCGCCAAAGCGTCGCAGGTTTTGAATCGCGTCAAACGCGCAATGAAGATTGATTATTTCAACGTGTAAGGAGATCGATTACGTGAAAAAATTTTTCAGCGTCGCATTGATTTTTGTTTTGACGTTCGTGTTGACGGCGTGCGCGTCTGCGGCAGACAAACAAGAAAAAGTCAAGTTCAACAAAGGCAAACTGAAAAAAATTGAACTCGTCGCGGCACCTTCGCACGGGTCGCCGATGATTGTCATGCGCGAAAATTATTCGGACGTGCCGATTTTCGGCGAAGCGACCACGACTCAAGAACAGATGATTAATTTCATCAACAAGCGCAACCCGAATCCGAAACTCAACTGCACGGTTCCCGCGCTCGTCAGCCTGTATTGGCTTGAAGGCAACCGCGAGGGAATTCGCCCCGATATTGCAATGTGTCAGGCGATTAAAGAAACCGGCACTTGGGCTTACGGCGGCGACGTTGTCCCCGAACAAAACAATTATTGCGGTCTCGGCACGACGGGCGGCGGCGTCAAAGGCGCGTTCTTCCCGAATCCGCAAATCGGCGTTCGTGCGCACATTCAACATTTACTTTCCTACGCGTCGAAACGTCCCCCGAAAGTTGACATTGTCGACCCGCGCTATGAGCTGATAAAAAAATTCCGCCCGCAAATTTTCGGCAAGCTCACGAAGTGGACGGAGTTGAACGGCGTTTGGGCTGTCCCCGGTCACCATTACGGCGAAGACATTTTGAATTTGTGGCTTGAAGCGCAAATGCCCGACGGTTCCGATGCCTCGCTTGACGCGGCTGATTTGAAAGTTTTCCTCGCGGACGACAAAGCGGCGGCGCACGTTTATCGCGGGCTGGTCAACATGGAGCGCGAAAATTATTACGACGCACGCGACGATTTTCAAGTTGCCGTCGACACGGAGCCGGAACTTACCGAAGCTCTCTTCGACCTTGCGCTTGCTCAGGAAAAACTCAACAAGAACGACGACGCAATTAAAACTTATGACGCGCTGTTAATTGTCGACGAAAAATTTGTCAACGCGTGGCACAATCGCGGACGTTTAAAACTTGCCAAAGACGATTTCGACGGCGCGATTAAAGATTTCGAGACCGCGCTTGAAATTGAGACGATTAACGCCGACGCTTACAACGACATTGCCGTCGCTTACTTCCGCCAGAAAAAATACGAGGACGCCTGGAAAAATATTCAAAGAGCCGCCGCGCAGAGTTCCACGAACGAAACTGTCAAAGCGAATTATGAAAAATTTTCTGCCTGCGTCAAAGTCAAGAAGAAATGATTTCGGACACTCGATAAAAATTTTCGTACGCGATGATAACGTCTGATTAATTTGATGACGCGAATCGTCAACTGTTTGGTTACTTTTTAAAAGTAACCCGCTCAAAATAGCTTGAGCGGTTTTTGTTTTGTATAATGGCAAAAAACTTTTGGAGGTTGATACTTTGAACTTTGCAAAGCGTATGAATCGTTTCGGCGAAGGAGTTTTCGCACGGCTCGCCACAATAAAGCGCAAAAAAATTTCCGCAGGCGAAAACGTCTTTGATTTGTCAATCGGCGCACCGAATATCCCGCCGCCCGCGCACGTCATGAAAGTTTTGTCGGAGGAGGCTCTCAAGCCCGAAAATTACGTCTACGCGGTAACCGACACGAACGAACTTTTGCTTGCGGCGGCGGATTGGTACAGGTATCGTTACGGCGTGGAGCTTGACCCCGCAACGGAAATTTGTTCGTTGTGTGGCTCGCAGGAAGGTCTTTCGCATATCGCATTGACTTTGATTGACGACGGAGATTTAACGCTCGTGCCTGATCCGTGCTATCCGATTTTCGCGGACGGAGCAAAACTTGCCGGCTCGGAAATTTTTTTCATGCCGCAACTGCGCGAAAACAATTACGTCATTCAGCTCGAAAAAATTCCCGCCGACGTGGCACAGCGCGCAAAGTTCATGGTTGTTTCTTACCCGAACAATCCGACAACCGCAGTCGCGCCCGATGATTTTTATGAACGGCTGATTCACTTCGCGAAGAAAAACGATATTATCGTCCTGCACGACAACGCTTACAGCGAATTGGTTTTCGACGGCACACGCGGCGGCAGTTTTTTGAGTTTCAAAGGCGCGAAAGATGTCGGCGTCGAATTTAATTCTCTGTCGAAAACTTACGGTTTTGCGGGCGCACGCGTCGGCTTTTGTCTCGGCAACCGCGAAGTTGTCCGGCACGTCAAACTTTTGAAAAGCAACATTGATTACGGTTTGTTTCTGCCGATTCAAAAAGCGGCGATTGCGGCGTTGCAAAGTCCCCGCGAAGTCATTGACAAAACTCGTGCGGCTTACGTCGAACGAATTGACGCGCTGATTGACGGGCTTAATGCGGCGGGCTGGCACGTCGACAAACCGCGTGCGACGATGTTTGTTTGGGCACCCGTCCCCGAAGGTTTCGGCACGTCCGAAGAATTTGTCGCGACGTTGCTTGAGCGGGCAAATGTCATGGTTACGCCAGGCAGTGCGTTCGGCAAAAGCGGCGAAGGTTTCGTGCGTATGGCTCTGGTTCAAACCGCTGAAGTCATGAAAGAAATTGTCGCGCAGATTCGTCCCGTGATTCAAAGGCGGTGAATTCTTGGCGAACGAAAAATTTTCGGCACGTTCCCGAACTGACGACCAATCAAAAAGTTTCGGAGACCCGATTATCGTCACGTCGGGCGGCGTTCACATTCAAGCCAAAAGCGCGGGGCAACAAAATTACGTCGACACGATGCGGCGGCACGTCGTAACTTTCGGCGTCGGCGCGGCAGGCACGGGCAAAACTTTTTTGGCGGTGGCGTTGGCGGCACATTATCTGCGCGTCAAAGACGTGCGAAAAATTATTTTGACGCGACCGGCAGTCGAAGCGGGCGAACGTTTGGGATTTTTGCCCGGCGACATCACGGAAAAAGTTGACCCGTATTTAAGACCGCTTTACGACGCGTTGAAAGAAATTTTAGGCGTCGACTTGTATCAAAAATTTTGGAATCGCGGCGTGATAGAAATTGCCCCGCTGGCGTACATGCGCGGCCGAACATTGAGCGACGCATTTATCATTTTGGACGAGGCGCAAAATACCACGTCAAAGCAAATGAAAATGTTTTTGACGCGACTGGGATTTGGTTCGCGCATGGTCGTCACGGGCGACTTGTCACAGATCGACTTGCCGCGTGGCGTAACGTCGGGACTTGCTGAAGCGGTTGAAATTTTACAACACGTCAAAGGCGTCGGAATTGCGGAATTGTCTTCGGCGGACGTTGTGCGGCATGAAGTCGTTTCGCGAATCGTCGAAGCTTATCAACGTCACGAGGAGGCGGCAACATGAATACGACAATCGGTTTTGAGCCGGAAACTTTGACCGTCGACGAAAATTTATTGGCGGAAATTCTGCGGGCGGCGGACACCGTCGGAAAACTTTACGGCGTGGAAAATTCCGAACTCAGCATAACTTTGACGGACGACGAACACATTCACGCGCTGAACAAAAAATTTCGCGGCATTGACCGTGCGACAGACGTTTTAAGTTTTGCTTTTCGTGAAAGTGATGAGCCGGAAATTTTGGACGCGGAAGTTGACGTGCTCGGCGACGTGATTATTTCGTTGGAGCGGGCAAAATTGCAAGCTGAAGAATTCGGGCACTCATTCCTGCGCGAAGTAATTTTTCTGGAAGTGCACGGGCTTTTGCATTTGCTCGGCTACGATCACATTGAGGACGACGAACGCCGCGAAATGGAAAACGAACAAAAATTTGTCATGGAAAAATTGGGTATCGGCAGATAAAAAAACTCCGACACGAAGTCGGAGCTTTTTTGTAAACGCTCAGGCGTTTATTTTTTTTCGGGTTCGGCAGGTGTGTCGAGTGGTTCGTTGAGCAAGCGTTCGCGTTCGGCGGCGTTGTACTCTTCAAGTTTCTTGTCCTGCTGTAAAACGTTATCCGTTGCGGATTTGGGCTTTTCAATCGGGAACGTGATGACTTTCAAAGCTTGAATAGTTTTCCACGCGCCGACTTCCAAAAGTGTGGCTTCACGCGGTTCGCTTTCGTTGGCACATTTGTGCCACTTGCCTTCTTCGTCCTGGAAATACATCTCGAATTCAAGATTGAAATGGTTTTCGTCCGCGTATTTGACGCTGAACTTGCCCGCGCTGTATTTCAATCCGCGAGCTTCGTATTTTTTAATCGTATCGTCAAGGCGCGGCGAAACGACATCCGAAATTTTTTCAAGCGTCATATCGGGACGGAACAAGTCAATAAAGAAATTTTTCGCGGCGTCAAGCAATTTTGCAGCCGTTTCAATTTTGCTCTCCAATGCCATGTCAATTCACCTCGCTCAGACGGTAAGTTCAAGTTCTTTTTCGTAACGGTCGGTAACGTCGCTTTCTTTGGCGGTGAGGCCTTCTTTCGCCCAAGCGGGAACTTCCGCTTCGTCAATTTCGCGGACGGTGGTTTTTTCAACCCATTTGCCGTTCTCTTTGTAATAGAGTCTGTGGACGAGGCGCATGATGTTGCCTTCGACGCTGGAGAAAAGTTTCGCGGCGTAATCGACAATGCCCGTGTCTTTAAGCGCGGTTTGCAGTTTCGGCAGGAAATCTTTAAGCCAATTTTCGATCTCCTCCCAATTTTTGACGACAAGATAGCCGCCGACGAGAGCGCCCAAACCAAGCAAAAGTGGTAGCATTTTTTATCAACCTCCAATGAATTTTGAACTTGCGTGCCTATTGTAAACGAAAAACTTTTTCCAGGCAAGTTGCTTTTGAAAACTGTCGCGTAAACGCCAAAAATCGTTTGGCTTTATGAACGCCGCGAAAATGTTCCGGTTACAAAGATTTTTATTTCGTCAGACTGTTCAAGCAAAAAGTAATGTAAAACGAGCCGAAAATTTTCTTGACGTTTCATTAGCTTTTAAATATACTTGCCGCAATGTTTCAAGTGTCACATAAAAATTTTTGGAGGTCGAGTAAAAGTGTTCTTCGGCAAGAAAAAATTCAGATTGGCTGCAATGATCGCCGGCGGAATTCTGGCGTGCTCAATGTTCACCGGTTGCGGTGGTTCGTCCGGCGACGGTGGCGGCGACAAACCTGCGGGCGACGAAATTGTTATCGGCGCGAACTTCGAGCTGACGGGCAACCACGCGCAATACGGCGCGAACGCCAACAACGGTCTTAAACTCGCGATTAAGGAAGTCAACGACGCGGGCGGCATCAACGGCAAGAAAATTAAAATCGTCGAGGCAGACGCAAAATCCGAAGCGGCAGAGTCCGTGAACGCGGCGACGAAACTTATTTCCGACGACAAAGTTGTCGCGCTGGTCGGTCCCGCCGTCACCGCGAACGTCATTGCCGAATCGCAGGTTGCCACGGACAATAAAATTCCGATTATCGCGCCCGCCGCAACGAATCCCGATGTCACAGTCGAGGGCGGCAAAGTCAAACCTTACGTTTTCCGCAGTTGCTTCATTGACCCGCAACAGAGCGAAGTCATGGCGCAATTCGCACGTAAAGATTTGATGGCGAACAAAGCCGTGCTTTATCTTGATTCAAGCTCCGATTACTCCAAGAGTCTCGGCAAAATTTTCAAAGAGAAATTCGAGGCTGACGGCGGCACCGTCGTCATGGAAGAGGCTTTCCTCGCCAAAGACCAAGACTTCAAAGCCGCGCTGACCAAAATTCAAACCGCGAACGCTGATGTTATCTTCGTGCCCGCGTACTATGAAGAAGTCGGCAAAATCGTCAAACAGGCTCGCGAACTCGGAATTACCGCCGCAATTCTCGGCACTGACGGTTGGGACGACAGTAAAGTTGTCGACATCGCCGGCAAAGACGCGCTCAACAATACTTTCTTCTGCACGCACTATTTCGAGGGCGACGCCGAAGTTCAACCTTTCATCAAAGCTTACCAGGCCGAATACAAAACCGATCCGAACGTCTTCGCGGCTCTCGGCTATGACGCGGGCAAAATGTTGATTAGCGCAATCGAAAAGGGCGGCAACGACTCCGAAAAGATTCGCGAAAACATCGAGAAGATTGAAGATTTGGTTGTCGGCACCGGCAAAATCACAATGGATCCCGCAACGCACAATCCGATTAAAGGCATCGTCGTTATCGAGACAAAAGACGGCACTCGCGCACTTCGCACGAAAATTGCGCCCGTCACTCCCGAACAGACTGCTCAATCAGAAAGCGGAAACTGATAATTTTTCGTCGACACGTTGACAAAAAATAACGCGTGACAATAACGCAATAAATGTTTATAATCCTCCTTGAAACTTTCGGGGAGGATTTTTGTTATGGCTGAAAAGTTTGCTTTCGAGTCAGGAAAAATTTCAATCGCCTTTGGTTTGGGATACGGTTTGGGCGACAGCGTTGCGGCCAAAAAAGTTTTCGACGCGCTGATTGAAATTGAGCCGAACTGCGCTATAGATATTTTTTGCAAGGAACCCAGACATCTCGATTTTGCCGAAGCTTTTTACGGCGACAGCAAAAATTTAAATCGAATCTTGAGCCACGAAGAATTTTACGAAAAAAATATTAGAAAATATTCCTTGTCAGTTTGGGTAGTCGGAACGCATTGCATAATGTTTGACGGCGCGGATATCGAACAACTGAAAAAATCACCGGCGCTGTTAAATACGGCTCTGAAAATTCAAGAGTATAACAATCGAATGGTTAAAGACTTTAAGCCGTTGGGGTATGCCGTGCCGTTGCGCAACGTCTGCATTTCGCGAATTTTGCACAAAAATTTCTTTTGGTTCTTGTCGTGTGGCGGTGTGTTGCCGATTTATGATGAGCAAGTCAAAATAAATCTTTCGTCCGCTTACAAGCACGACTTCGACAAACTTAAGCTCGGCAGTTACATAACGATTTATTCAAACATCCACCGTCAAGCGACGCGATTGAAAAGTAAAACATGGCCGATGAAATATTTGGTCGAATACGTCGATTTGCTCAAGAAAAATTTCCCCGCGCTTGAAGTCGTGCAAGTCGGCGGCAAAAATGATGCGGCAATCGCGAACGTCGACAGAAAATTTTTGAGCGACGACTTGGAATTGACGAAATATATTTTGGCGAACAGTTTGTTGCACGTCGGTTGCGAAGGCGGCTTGATTCATTTGGCGACGGCTCTTCGGACGAAATGTCTGGTTTTCTTCGGTTCGAGCGATTGGCATTATTTCGCCTACGACGCGAACATCAACATTGCCTCGTCGGTTTGTGAACCGTGTATGTACATTGCAGGCGACTACGGCTGTGTTCTCGAAGCTAAAGAACCGCCGTGCATGTTGGATATAACGCCGCAAGATGCTTTCGACGCGACTGGCGATTGGCTGAATTCTCTTGCGTGAAAAATTTTTCGCGTGACAATGACGCCGTAAAAAGTTAAAATCCTCCTTGAAAATTTTCGAGGAGGTTTTTTTATGGACTTTGCCCATCAACTCGTTCAGCAGCTGATAAACGGCGTGAGCCTCGGCAGTATTTACGCGCTGATTGCTCTGGGCTACACAATGATTTACGGCATCATAAAGTTAATTAATTTCGCGCACGGCGATGTTTACATGGTCGGGGCGTATATCGGCTTCGCGGCGGTCACGATAGGCAACATGCCGATTTTCCCCGCGTTGTTGATTTCAATGGCGTTGACGGCGGTTCTCGGAATGTTGGTCGAAAGAATTGCTTACAAGCCGCTCCGTCATGCGCCGCGCATTTCGCTGTTAATTACGGCTATCGGCGTTTCGTTTTTTCTTGAGTACACAAGCATGTATTTCGTCACGCCGACGCCGCGCACGTTCCCCGAAGTCATACCGAATATTTCTTTCGACATCGGCGGCTTTATCGTCAACGGGCAACAGCTGATGATTTTCGGCATAACGATAATTTTAATGGCGTTGCTGACTTACATTGTCCAGAAAACGAAACTCGGCAAGGCAATGCGTGCGGCAAGTTTCGACACGGAAACCGCGCAGCTTATGGGCGTTGATTCGGACAAAGTTATTTCAATGACGTTTTGTATCGGTTCGGCACTTGCGGCGGCGGCGGGCGTTCTCGTCGGCGTTTACTACAACACGATTGATCCGCTTATGGGAATTATGCCGGGCGTTAAAGCGTTTGTTGCGGCGGTTCTCGGCGGTATCGGAATTTTACCCGGCGCAGTCGTCGGCGGAATTGTTTTGGGCGTCGTGGAAGCTTTGGTCTCCGGTTTCATTTCGTCAACTTTCCGTGACGCGGCGGCCTTTGCAATTTTAATTTTGGTTCTGCTGATTAAACCGAGCGGACTTTTCGGCAAGAATACTAACGAAAAAGTTTAAGCTGTCAGGTGTCAGCTTTCAGATTTCAGGGAAAAATTTTTTCAACCGCTGACAGCTGAAAGCTAAAAGCTGAAAGCTCTTAACGGAAAGGACATTTTATGAACTCTGCACGAAAAAGAGATTTGGTAATGCTTGTCTTCGGAATGATATTGTACGGCGTTTTGCAAATGATGATAAGCGCGAAAATTATCGGCTCATTCTGGGAGCTGAACATCATTTTAATTTGCGTCAACATCATTCTGTCGGCTAGTTTGAATTTAATCAACGGCTACACGGGACAATTTTCGTTGGGACACGCGGGCTTTATGGCAGTCGGCGCATATGTCGGCGTTGTCGCCACGGTGAAATTTGAGTTGCCGTTAATCGTTGCGTTGATTCTCGGCGCGATTGCCGCAGGATTTTTAGGATTTTTAATCGGACTTCCGACACTTCGATTGCGTGGCGACTATTTGGCGATTGCGACGTTGGGTCTCGGCGAAATTGTTCGTATCGTCATCATGAACATTGATTATGTCGGCGGGGCGGCAGGTTTCAAAGGCATTCCGCATTTGACGAATTTCACTTGGGTTTTCTTCGCAATGCTCGTGACTTTGTTTTTCATAAAAAATTTCGCTAACTCTTCACACGGACGCGCCTGCATTGCTATTCGCGAAAACGAAATTGCGGCGGAGGCGATGGGCGTCAACACGACGAAATATAAAGTCATGGCATTCACAATCGGCGCGGCGTTCGCGGGCGTTGCGGGCGGCTTGTTCGCTCACCAATTTTATTTAATCAGCCCGACTTCGTTCACGTTTATGGCGTCGTTCAATTATCTGATTATGGTCGTCATGGGCGGGCTTGGCTCAATCACCGGCTCAATCGCAGGCGCGTTCGTCGTCACGTTCATTTCGGCGGCATTGGCGTCGTTCCCCGAAGTGCGCATGATAATTTACGCGCTGGCATTGATTTTGATGATGTTCTATCGTCCGCAGGGATTGTTCGGTTACATGGAACTTACCAATCTCAAGCCGATTAAAAAATTCCTCGATAAAGTTTCCGGGCAACGTGACGTTGCATCCAGTTAGGACTGTCGCTTAAGCAAAAGAAAGTAAGTTCAACAAACACGGAAAGGAATTTTCTATGGCTGACAATAAACATTTGCTCGAAACAACGGACGTGTCGGAAGTCTTCGGCGGACTTAAGGCAGTTTCGGATTTCAACATTTACATCGACAAAGGCGAACTCATCGGACTTATCGGCCCCAACGGCGCGGGCAAAACAACGGCTTTCAATCTTATAACGGGCGTTTACCAACCGACGACGGGCGAAATTATTTTCGACGGAAAATCGGTTGTCGGTCTCAAGCCTTACGAAATTACCAAACGCGGCGTCGCTCGCACGTTCCAAAATATTCGCCTGTTCAGTGAATTGAGCGTCCTCGACAACGTCAAAATCGCTTATCACTGCCACGTTAAGTACGGCTTGATTGAAACTGTCTTGCGCGTCGGGCGTTATTTCGGCGAAGAAAAATCAATCGAAGACGACGCACTTAACTTGCTGAAAATTTTCAAGCTCGACGAACACGCGCACGAAGTCGCAAAAAATCTTCCCTACGGCGCACAACGTCGACTTGAGATCGCCCGTGCTCTTGCCGCCAAACCGAAATTGCTTTTGCTTGACGAACCCGCCGCCGGCATGAATCCGCAGGAAACGCAAGAACTTATGGAAATGATTCGCTGGATACGCAAACAATTCGGCTTGACGGTTTTGCTGATTGAACACGACATGAGTTTGGTCATGGGCATTTGCGAAAGAATTTACGTCCTCGAATACGGCATGATTATCGCCGACGGCACGCCCGCCGAAATTCAGAACAATCCCGAAGTCATTCGCGCTTATCTCGGCGACGAAGCAGTCAACTGATTCAACGGCGAAAAAATTTTTGGTGGTGATTTTATGGCAATGCTTGAAGTCAAAGACATCAACGTTTATTACGGCGCGATTCACGCGATAAAAGGTATCAGCCTGTCAGTCGAAGAAGGCGAAATCGTTACGCTTATCGGCGCGAACGGCGCGGGAAAATCTACGACGCTCCGAACAATTTCCGGACTGCTCAAACCGAAAACCGGCGCGATAAATTTTCTCGGCAAAAATATTGCGGGAATGCCGGCGCACAAAATTGTTCGCGAAGGAATTTCCCAAGTGCCCGAAGGTCGCCGAATTTTTGCGGAAATGACCGTGCTTGAAAATCTCGAACTCGGCGCGTTCACCCGCAACGACAAGGACGAAATCAAAAAAGATTTGGAAATGGTTTTCGGACGTTTCCCGCGCTTGAAAGAACGTATCACACAGCTTGCGGGCACATTGAGCGGCGGCGAACAACAAATGCTTGCAATGGGACGCGCCTTGATGAGTCGCCCGAAACTTTTGCTTTTGGACGAACCGAGTATGGGACTTGCGCCGCTTTTGATTCGCGAAATTTTTTCAATCATCGTCGACATAAACAAGACGGGCACGACGGTTTTGCTCGTCGAACAAAATGCAAATATGGCGTTGTCGATTGCAAATCGCGCTTACGTTTTGGAAACTGGACGAATCACGCTGTCGGGCGACGCGAAAGAACTTGCCGCGAGCGAAGACGTTCGCAAGGCGTATCTTGGAGGTTAAGCTCAGAGAAAAATTTAGTTTTCGACAACGTTTGAACAATCGAACGCTAAACAAATTGGATGCAACGTCACGTTGCCGTTCGCAAAGCTTATCTTGGAGGTTAAAATGTTCGAGAGCAAAATTTTAAACGTGCCGCTCACGCGAGCGAAAATTCATTTCGTGCCCGACGTTGTTTACGCGCAAGTGCCGACGCTTGAAACGCCGTATCAGCTTTTGCAAATGGACTTGCTTATCCCGCAAGTCAAAAGAAAATTGCCCGCAGTAATTTTCGTGACGGGCGGCGGATTCATTTCGGCGAACAAAGCGCGAATGCCGCAACTGCGAATGTATTTGGCGGAAAAAAATTTCGTCGTGGCAAGCATAAATTATCGCACAGTTCCCAACGCAAGATTTCCGCAACCGATTGAGGACGTAAAATCGGCAATTCGTTTCATGAAGGCGAACGCGCAGAAATTCAACGTAGACGCGGAAAAAATTTGTGTAATCGGCGACAGCGCGGGCGGTTATCTGACGGCTTTTGCGGCAGTCACCAACGGCGATAAAATTTTCAACGTCGGCGAAAATCTTCACGAGTCGAGCGAAATTGTTGCGGCGGTCGATTTATACGGCATGTCGGATTTGACGCAAATGGCGGCGACTTTCCCCGTTGAACTTCAAAAACTGTACAATTCGCCGGGGTCGGTTATTTCGCTTTTCGTCAACGGAGTGCCCGCGTTCGGCGGCATGGACGGCGGAATTTTGGCGCATCCCGTTTCGGCGGAGCGAGCCAACCCGATTAATTACATCACGAAAAATTCTGCGCCAATGCTTTTAATGCACGGCACGGCGGACAGCGTCGTTTCGCCCGCGCAGACTGATTTACTGTTCCAAGCGTTGAGAAATCACGGCATCGAGGCGGAACGTTGGCTGATACCGGACGCTGAACACGCGGACGAACATTGGCAACAGGAAAACGTTTTGGGTACCATCGCTGAATTTTTGATAAGGCATGTAAGTTGACGTGAAGGAGGGTTTTAAATGTTTGTGGCGGCAAGAATGACAAAACATCCCGTTTCGGTGACGAGCGACACGACGATTCAACAGGCCGACCGCTTGATGAAGAAACATAAATTTCACAGAATGCTTGTGGTTGACGAGGGGAAACTTGTCGGCTACTTCAGCGACCGCGACATTATGCGCGTGGCACCGAGTCCCGCAACGACGCTGTCGAAATTTGAAATTCGTTCGTTGCTGGATAAAATTTCCGTGCGCGACATCATGCACGAAAAAGTTATCACCGTCAACGAAGACGCGACGATTGAGGAAGCGGCATTGATTATGTACAACAACAAAGTCGGCGGCCTGCCCGTCATTTCGGACGTGGGCGCGCTTGTCGGCATAATCACCGCGACGGATATTCTCAAGACGTTTATCGAAGTCATGGGCTTGCCACGCGGCGATAAAATTCGTTTGACGTTGGAAGTCGACAACAAAATCGGCGTCATGGCGGACATAACGAAAATTTTCGCGGACAGCGGAATAAATATCGACAGCTTTATCACTTGCCGGCAGAGCGAGCACCGCTATGAATTGGTCGTGCGCCTTGACGACAACGCGGCGGGTTTCAATGACGCAATGAAAATTTTGGCACAGCGCGGCTACAAAGTCATGCACTCGGTCAAGATTGGTTAAAATATTTTTCAGGAGGTTTTATCATGCGTAAAAAAATTTTGGCGACCATTGCTGCAGGTTTAATCACTTTCGGAAGTTTCGGCGTTTCTACACAGGCGGCGACCCGTGCGGAAGTTGCGTCGATTTACGTTGAAAAGGCAAGCGACTTCAGATTTTGGAATGATGATTCGCCGACGTTGCAGAAAATTACTGAGTTCGTCGAAGCGGCCATTGACCCGAACAGCCCGAATTACATTCCGCCCGAAGACAGAATCGCGACTTTCGACATGGACGGAACTTTTTATTGCGAGACCGCGCCGCTGTATTTCCAAGAGATGATGTTTTTTTACCGCGTGCTTGAAGACAATTCGTGGCAACCGCCGAAAGATCTTGTAAAACTTGCGAAAAAAATTCAGCCCAAAGTCATGAACAAAGAGAAGCTCACGCCTGCCGAAAACAAAGCTCATTTCGAGGGACTCACCGCCGCTTACGCCGGCATGACGCCCGAAGAATATCGCGCTTACGTTCGCAAGTTCATGGAGACGAACGAAGTCGGCTTGACGAATTTGAAACGCGGCGAGGCGTTCTATCTGCCGATGGTTGAAATTATTTCCTACCTGACGAACAACGGCTTTAAAGTCTACATTGATTCGGCTTGCGGCGCGATCACGACTCGCGAACTCGTCAAAGACGTTATCCCGATTCCGCTTGACAGAATTCTTGCGTCGGATTTTAATTTCACGTCGACGGGCATGGGCAATGAAGCTCCGAAAAATCATTTCTTCGACCGCCACAAAGAAAAAATTGTCATCTCCGGCAAACCGATAAACGAAAACGCCAAGACCGTGAAAATTTTCAGCATCCTCAATTACATCGGCAAAAAACCCGTGCTTGCGTTCGGAAATTCCGGCGGCGACAGCGGAATGCTCGAATACACTTTGCAGGACAACAAATACAACAGCATGAGCTTTTTCGTCATTTGCGACGACACGGAACGCGAACTCGGCAACCCGAAACGTGCGGCGAGCGATACGGCGTTAGCTCTCAAACGCGGCTGGAATCCCATTTCAATGCGCGACGAATTTAAAACAATTTACGGCGACAACGTTAAGCGTGCAAAATAAAATCTCGGAGGTTTTAACTTGAAGAAAAAATTATTGGCGGCATTGACTGCAGGCTTGATTGCGTTCGGAAGTTTCGGCATTTCGACGGAGGCGGCGACTCGTGACGAAATTGCGGCGATTCAAGTCAAACGTCCCTCCGACTTCAAATATTGGGCGAAAAATTCCGTCGCCAAACAAAAACTCGTCGAATTCGTCAGAGACGTGACGAACCCGAAGAGTAAAAATTTTATCCCCGTCGAGGACAGAATTGCGGCTTTTGACGTTGACGGAACCATTGCTTGCGAAACTGCGCCGTTTTGTTTCGATTTTATGATGTTTGTGCACCGTGCGCTTGACGACCCGAATTATATTGCATCCGCGCAGGACAGAGAAAACGCCGAGGCGGTTAGAGACGCCATTTACAATCACAACATGACAAATGATGTTCGCAGGAAGCATTGCGCGTCGAATGCGTCGGTTTTTTCGGGAATGACTTTTGCGGAATTCGCCGATTACACGAGAAATTTTTTGAAAACGCCCGTCGAAGGTTTTGACAACTTGAAAGTCGGCGAAGCGTTTTATTTGCCGATGATCGAAGTAATTTCATATCTGCACGCCAACGACTTTAAAATTTTCCTTATCAGTGGCGCGGACAGAGATTATTTGCGCGTTTCGGCTGAAATTTTGCCCGTCGACAGCGACAACATGATTGGCACCGATTACAAATACGTCGCGACGAATCAAGGCGATAAAGACGGCATGGATTACACTTTGACGGCGGACGATAAAGTTGTTCGCGGCGAATTCGTCAGCAAAGATATTAACATGAACAAAGTTTCAAACATGGCTCGCGAAATTGGCAAGCAACCCGTCCTTGCGTTCGGAAATTCCGGCGGCGACAGTTCCATGATAAATTTTTCGTTGCGCGGCAATAAATATCGGAGTTTGGCATTTTTTGTGCTGTGTGACGACACGGAACGCGAATTCGGCAACACTGCGAAGGCGGACAAAGCAAAAGCTCTTGCCGACAAAAACGGCTGGATTACAATTTCAATGCGCGACGATTTCAAAACGATTTACGGCGACAACGTCAAGCGCTCGGAATAAAATTTTTCAAACGTTATCGCCGCGCTCATTCGTTAAAAATAATTTTATGGAGGTTTTATCATGAAGAAAAAAATTTTGGCGGCATTGACTGCAGGTTTAATCGCGTTCGGCGGCTACAGCTTTAATTTCGTCGACGCGGCGACCCGTGCGGAAATTGCGACGATTCAAGTCAAGAAGGATAAAGATTTCAAATACTGGGTGAAAAACGCCGAGCCGCAACAAAAACTTGTCGAATTCGTCAAAGACGTGACGAACCCGAAGAGCAAAAATTTTATTCCCGTCGAGGACAGAATTGCGACGTTCGACATGGACGGAACTTTTATCGGAGAATCAATGCCCTGCTACTTCGAGTGGATGCTCTATCTTGAGCGCGCACTTCACGACCCCGATTACACGCCGTCGAAGGAAGACCGCGAGTATGCCGAAATGGTTGAGAGCGAAATTAACGCCGGCCACTTCATGACGGGCAAATTTCCCAAAGGTATCGACCTCGGCGAAGCGAAGTCTCAACAATCGGTTTTCGCGGGCATGACGCCTGACGAATACGCCGCTTACGTCAAAAAATTCATGAACAAGCCCGTTGAAGGTTTGACGAATCTCAAATGGGGCGAAGTTTTCTACCTGCCGATGGTTGAAGTCATCAAATACCTGCAGGCGAACGATTTCAAAGTTTACGTCGTCACGGGCAGCGATCGTCCCGCAATGCGCGTTATGGCTTGCGACCTGCTCAAAATTCCGACGGGACACGTTATCGGCACCGACCCGCAAATTCTTGCGTCGAATCAAGGCGACACTTCCGCCGACAATTACGCTTACCGCCACGACGATTATTTGATTCGCGGGCAGTTGACGCAGAAAAATTTGAAGATGAACAAAGTCGTTGCCATTGCGGACGAAATCGGCAAGCAACCTGTTTTGGCGTTCGGAAATTCCGGCGGCGATACTTCCATGCTCAACTACACAATTACCGGCAACAAATACAAAAGTCTGGCGTTCTTCGTGATTTGCGACGACATTGAGCGCGAACTCGGCAACATCGACAAGGCAAGCAAATGCATTAAACTTGCTTTCGATAACGGTTGGATTCCGATTTCCATGCGCGACCACTTCAAGACGATTTACGGCGATAAAGTCACGCGTTCGAGGTAAAAAATGTTCAAAGGCGTTATCTTCGACATTGACGGAACACTTTACGACTACCAAACGAGCGACACGCTTGCGATGAAAAAATTTTGCGCGTTCGTCGAAGAAAATTTGGGCGTCGACGAAAAAACTTTTCGCGAAAATTATTCGGCGGCGCGGCAAATCGTTCGCGGGCGACTCAAAGACACTGCCGCTCAACACAGCAGAGTTTTGCTGATTCAAACCGCGTTGGAACTTCTCGGCAAAAATTCTTTCGTGCACCTTTTGGAGCTGTACGACGTTTACTGGGATTGTTTTTTGGACAACATGCAACCTTACGACGGCACGGAAGATTTTCTGCGCGAACTGAAACTTTCCGGCGTCAAAATCGCCACGTGCACCGACATGACCGCGCACATTCAATATCGCAAGCTCAAGCGTCTCGGCTTGGACAAATTTATTGACTTCATGGTTACCAGCGAAGAAACGGGCTTTGAAAAACCCGCGCCGATTATGTTTAATCTTGCGCTCCAAAAATTGAAACTTCAACCGCACGAAGCGGCTTATTTCGGCGACGCGCTTGAACGTGACATTCAAGGCGCGGCAAACGTTGGCATTGTTCCGTTTTGGTTTATCGACGGGCGCATTGTCGAAGGCGGTGACGAGTTTAAAAAAGTTCGTTCGTATCGCGACGCGGAACTTGCAAAAATTTTTTTCGGCGACAACGTCTGAGCTTTAAGCAAAATTTTTAGGAGAGTGATTAAATGTTCAGATTCGCGCACAACAATTTAAACGTGTTTGACCTTGAACGTAGCCTGAAATTTTATCGGGACGCGCTCGACCTGCACGAAATAAGTCGCATGAATTGCGGCGATTTCATTTTGGTTTATCTCGGCGACAGTTTCGGCAGTCATCATCAACTGGAGCTGACGTGGCTTGCCGACCGCACGGAGCCTTACAATTTGGGCGACAACGAATTTCATCTTGCGTTCACGACAAAAGATTTCGACGCGGCGCACGCTCGTCATGAAAAAATGGGTTGCATTTGCTACGAAAACAAAGAGATGGGAATTTACTTTATCGAAGATCCCGACGGCTATTGGCTTGAGGTTTTGCCCGAATAAATTCCCGCGACAAAAAAAATTATCCCCCGCGCAGATTTACGCGAGGGATTTTTTGCTTGCGATTTTGTCAGCAGATGCGAATTCCGGCTCTGTAATTGTTTATCGCAATGTTCATTGCTTGATCTTCGGTGAGCGACTGAATTTTTTGACCCTGTTGATTGAGCAGATAATATTCGTTTGCGTCGGCACCGCCGTGATCTTTGATTTTGACGCCGCAACGGAAGAGAATATCGCGGAATTGTTCGCGCCGTTGGCTGTCGTTGCCGAAGAATTGCATGCCCGTTCCCGCAGTGAATCTGTTCATGTCGTTGAAGGTTTGACCGAGGGTACCGCCCGCCACGTTGTCGAGTTGCTCGTCGCTGAGGATTTCGTCTTTCAAAATTTTTTCGTCTGCCATTGTTATAACTTCCTTTCGATTTATGATTCGTGATTTATCATTCGTGAATTTGCTTTCTGCCCATTATACGCGGCTCGTCAAGTTTCGTTACAGGCGTTGCGAAAAAATTTTCCCGCCGATTGCTCGACGGGATTTTTTGCGTTCGTGAAGTTTACGCGGCTTTTTTCATGCCTTTGTACAGAACGCCGAGATGATCTATCGAATTCATCAGTCGAATTTCCCATTTGCCGTCTTCGTACTCCAGCACGTTGACGCAGGTGTTGTCCTGCTTGATTTGATTGTAACGGTCTTTCAGCGGAATGTTCAGCAAACTGCAAATGACTGCCGAATTGCCCGCCGAATGCGCGCCGATTAAAATTGTTTTGCCGGGATATTTTTCGATGACATCATCCAAAACTGCGCGGTAACGTTTCTGAATGCTCTGCAGACTTTCGCCGTTCGGGGGAGTATACGACCAACGTTTTTTCCACTGCAGAAGATATTCTTTCGGATGTTCGGCCTCAATCTCTTTGAAAGTTTTGCCCGCCCAATCGCCGTAACTCGCTTCGGAAAGTCGCTTGTCGGCATAATCGACCGTTCTGTCGTGCAACGCCGCAACTTTTTCCGTCGTCACGTAAGCGCGCTGCATCGGGCTGGAAATGAAAACGTCAATCGGCACGTCCTTTAAACGTTCCGCCAACAAATCCGCTTGATGAAGTCCGGTTTCGTTCAGCGGAATATCAAGTGCGCCTTGATAACGGTGCGTCTTGTTGTATTCGGTTTCGCCGTGACGAACCAAAATTATAATCGTCTTTTCGGCGGACGCGACGTTAAGCGGCAACAAGAAACTTATCGCCGACAAAATTGCAAACAACGCGCCCCAAAATTTAAATCTCAAATCAATCACCGACTTTCTTTTTACTTCGACGGATTTTTTCGCCGCGACAAAAATTTTTCCTGCAAAAAAAATTCCTCCGACGCGTTGTCGAAGGAAAATTATTTGCGATTTAGTTGCCGTCAAATTTTTTCAATGCCGAACCATTGCGCCGCTTCGTCCCAAGTGTAGCGGAGTTCGCAGGAATTTTTCTGATCGAAACTCGACATAACCAAAGTTATCGTGTTGCCCGAAAAGCGAATATTTTTCGTGTAGTAGCCGCGCAAGCCGAAATTTTGCTTAACGTCGTGCGTGTCGAAGAATTTGACCCATTTGCCGCCGCGGTTGCCGATAAGTGCCACGCCGTTGCCCGCGCCGTATTCAGTCTGCAAAAGGTACATGTCGACGCCGGTATCGTTGGGCAGACGAGAAATTTTCGTCCCGCCCTCGAAGACGTAGTATGGAACGGTGTTTTTCACGTCGCTTGAGCCAAAGGAACCGCCATTGTCGTAGTCCGCAGACGTCGCGATGTCGAAGTGCAGATAAAGTTTGTCGCCGAAAAGTGCAACGCCTTTTTTGTAACCTTTGCCGTCAGAATCGCCGTCAATTTTTGTCGCGCCGTCGATGTCCAGTCCGTGCGCTCCGGCTGTACCGGCGTGACCGATTTTCACGGGCGATTGAAACGTCGTTGCGGAAGCCTGCGCGGCGAACAACATAAATGCGAACGTCAACGCAAAAAATTTTTTCAACATGTAAAACATCTCCTTTCGGCGGGAAAATTTCTGCGCGGACGAAAACTTTCCTGCACAAAAAAAGACGACCTCAAAATTTTAAGGTCGTCTAATGTTCGTTAATCGTTTCTTTATCTGGTGAATCCGAGTGTGCGTTCTTCGCGATATTTTTTGTCGACGTTGACATCGAAGTCCTCGACCTCGAAGCGCGTCAAATCTTCTTTGGTGACTTCGCCGCCCGCGTGTTACTTAACAATGCGCTGAGCCTGTTTAAGCCACGCTTGCTCCAAAAGGTTGCGGACGAAACGACCGTTGCCGAAATCTTTTTTCTTAGCGACGCGTTTGAAAATTTTTCTGCAGTGTTCGGTAACTTCATCGGAAATTTCATAGCCGCGTTTCTTCGCCATGAGTTTGAAAATTTCCGTGAGTTCGTCGGGCGTGTAATCGGGAAAATCGACGTGGAAGGCGATTCTGCTGCGCAAACCTTCGTTGCGATCAAGAAAATCTTTCATCTTTTTGGGGTAGCCCGCGAAGATGACAATAACGTTGTTGCGGTGATTCTCCATTTCCTGAACGATGGTGTTAATCGCCTCTTCGCCAAAAGTTGCGTGTTCGCCGTCGCTCAAGCTGTAGGCCTCGTCAATGAACAGGACGCCGCCGCGAGCTTCGCGGAATTTGTTGCGCACGGCTTTGGCAGTCCAACCGACATATTTGGCAACCAAATCTGCGCGGCCGCATTCGACGAAACGTCCGGTTTTCAAGACGCCGTCACGGGCGAGAATTTGGGCGATAAGTCTTGCAACTGTGGTTTTCGCGGAACCGGGGTTGCCCGTGAAACTCATGTGCAAGGCGGCTTTTTGTTTTTCAAGATTCATGTCGACGCGCATTTTCTGCACGCGGTTTGCGGCGATAATTTGTTCAATCAATGCCTTTTGCTCAACAAGCCCGATCATTTCGTTGAAGTCAAGATAAGCGTCGTTGCTCTTGTCGTCGACAGCAATGCTGAGGCGGTCAACTTCACGATAAGCAGGATAAGTTTTGTTTTTCAAGGAGCTGTTGAAAAGTTTTTCTTGAACGTTGTAGATGTCGGACGCGCTGAAGGTGAGTTTATCGCCCATTGCCTCCAAAAGTTCTTCGTCAGTGTAAAGTGAAACGGCTTCGGGCGACATAATTTTTTTCAGGTAGTTTAAGGCAGTTTCACGGTTGCCTGCGCCTTCGTGCAATTCGATAATGTGCAAATCGTCTTGAAGTCTTGTGGTAAGTTGCGGGGCGAAACCCGGTTTGTCGGCAAGTTCGACGAAAATGCAAAGCGTGTTGCGCTGAAAACGTTTGACGGTCTCGGAAATGAAATCGACGACTTCTTCGTAAGCGTGCGCGAATTGCCCGCTGTTGACGCGTTCGCCGCTGAGTTCAATGACGACCGTACCGCCCGCCGCGTTTTCGAGAATTTTTTCAAAGTCGCTTTCGTCGTAGCAGTTTTCGGTAACGTTGGTTATCAAATTAATTCTGCGGCTGACGAGGCGTTTATTGGTGTAAAGCGCGCCGACAAGCAGATTCGCCAGCGACATTGCGGCTTTGGTGTTGCCCGCAGTAATTTTGTAATGGACAGGTTGCCCGTAAAAACGGTGCGCATTTTCCTTAGAATAGATACGACGGAATTCATCCTTAAAAGTTTCGTCGGCAAGAAGTTTTTCGGCTTTGGCATTCGCCGCGTCGAAACTCAAACGTTTGTCTTCGCAAATGGTTTCGCTGAGTTTGAACGTGCGATTGTCCAGACAGTCGAGTCCCAAATCCTGATTCAGCTGATAATAATCGAAGTTCAAATTATCGTCGCGGTTTGCTCTGTCGAAAATTCTGCTGAACTTTTTGGCAGTGATTTCGGTAAAGGAGTAGACGGTAATGTTGCTGATTCCGAATTCGCGACGTTCGGCGAAAAAGCTTTCAAGCAACTTGGTTACCTTTGCGGCGGTCAATTCTTTAAAGCCGTCGACGGCGGCAAGCAACTGGAAAAAATTCGGGCGAAAACGGTGGATCAAAACTCTCACGCGTTCGCCGTCAATTCCTTCGCTCAAAGCCGAACTCAATTCGGAAACGTGCATCCTTTCCGCACGTCTTTCGCTACTGTTTGTGCAGGCTTTGGAATTTTGGTTATCACAACGAATCTGGAAGTTGTAAAAAAGCATGACAATATCCTCCGTGTATCAGCATATTTAATTTTCAAAGATAACGGTGACTTAATTGCCACGGCGCACGACCAAAAAATTTCCTCCTTCCTGTTTTTCAGTCGGTAAAAATTTTATCGTAAAAAATCCGTCGCCACTTAAATTAAAAATTATTGGCAGAAGAATTTTTTTGCGTATCGGCATAAAGTTTCGGGGAAATTTTTTGCGGCCGTTATCTTCGTTTGAACTGCGGTGATTGTAACACGTCTCGATAAAAAGTTCGTCACTTCGCAGGTGACAGACGAAAATTTTTTCCGACGAATTGATTTTCAAATCGCGTGCCGCAAACGAAAATTTTCCGCCGAAAAATTTTTATTGAGCGTCGGGGATCGGAACTTCGACGAGCCGCGTGATTCGACCGATTTCATAATTTTTCATGCCGACTTCATTGAGATATTTGGCGAAAATATCTTCGTAACTGCCGAAATTTCCGACCGGCTTCAAGTTCGCCAACATTGTGTAATCGTCGCCGCCGCTCGACAAAAAGTCATTCATTGCAATGGTGTAAATTTTATTTTCGTCGAGCGGTTGACCGTTGACCAAAATTTCTTCGACGCGGTGTTTCGGGGGCTTCGACGGATCATAACTGAAAGTCATTCCGCTCACGTTCAAAAAGCCGCCGAACGACGCGGGATAAAATTCAACCGAGTGCTCAAGCATTTCGCGAATTTGCGCGCCCGAAATTTCCGCCGTCTGAATCGTGTTGCCGAACGGGAAAATTGCCAAAATGTCGCGTCGTGTAACGTCACCTTCCGGCAAATCCGTGCGAAGGTCGCCGCCGCCGCAAATCGCTATGTCGGTCTTCGCCGCCCAACGATAAGCGTCCGCCGTCAAATTGCCGAGTTCGCTTTCGTTGCGTCGAACAAGCAATCTTTCGCCCGAAAGACGTTTGTCGCTGTGAGCAACGACTTCATCCAAAATTTTGTCGGTTTCTTTTTTGAAAACGTCGAGTTTCGCCAAAAGTTTTTCGTCGGGCGTCGGATTAATCGATTTCACGGCGTCCGCGTCGAGCAGTTCGGCTTTTTTGGAAATAATTTTGTTGCCGTCAAGCTCAATCGTCGCACGTCCCAAAAAATGTTCGTAGCAACCCGACTGAACAATCAGCGTGTCTTTTATGCGCGTTCCTTCGTAAAGCGCGGTGTGGCTGTGTCCGTCGACGATTAAATCAATTCCGTCGGTTTCGCGGGCAAGTCGTTCGCTTGTGAATTCGGAACTTGCATCAACGCCGAGATGAACCAACGCAATTACAACGTCGCATTTCGGGCGCAAAATTTTAATCATTTCGCGAGCCTTGTCGACGGGGTTAAGAAAATCAACCGTCGTGACGTTGACGGGACTGGTTTTGTAAGCAGTTTCGGGCGTCGCCAGTCCGAACACGCCGATTTTTATTCCGTTGCGCGTGAAAATTTTGTACGACTTGAAAAGATTTTTGTCCGTACCTTTGCGGACGACGTTTGCGGCAAGCACGGGGAATTTCAAACTTTTGGCAAGTTTTTCGAGCTGTTTGGAGCCGTAATTGTAATCGTGGTTGCCGGTCGTCATCGCGTCAATTCCCGCCTCGTTGAGGAGCGGCACGATATTTTTTCCGTCGCTCAAATTTATTATCGGCATTCCGTGAACCGTATCGCCCGCGTCAAGCCAAAGCGTCATCGGATTATTTTTTTTCGTCGTCTTGACTGCCGCCGAAATTTCCGCCAGCCCGATACTGTTTCCGCCGTCGTCGCCTTTTTGAATTCGCGAATGCATATCGTTCGTGTGGAAAATTACCAGTTCCGCCGCCGCGCAGATTGTCGAACCGAAAATCATCAGCGAAACAATCAGTGCACCAAAAAATTTTTTGAACATAAAAACACCTCCCAAGTTCAGCAAGTTTATAAGAATTCCTGCGCATTGGCAAGACGTTGACAGTGCCGCGAACGAAATTTATAATCGTCACAAAATTTTTCGGGATGTGAGCAAAATTTTTAAGGCGTTGTCTTTGTTTTCCGGTGCCGGCGGCATGGATCTCGGCGTTTTGCAAGCAGGTTTTGAAATTGCGGCTTGTGTCGAATGCGATAAATTTTGTTGCGAAACGTTGCGAGAAACTATTTTGAGGTCGAGCAGAAGTACGAAAGTTTTTCAAACCGACATTCGACAACTTGAATTGTCAACTTTAAATGTCGGGCGAATTGATTTACTTTTCGGCGGCTCACCTTGTCAAGCGTTTTCTTTGGCTGGCAAAAAACTTTCTCTAGAAGACGAACGCGGCGAATTACTTTTTGAGTTCATAAGATTTGCCCATGCCATAAAACCGCGAGCAATTATGGTTGAGCAAGTCAAAGGAATTTTAACTGCCAAAGATTTAACGGGTAAAGTCGGCGGTGTTTTTGAAACGTTCGTCCATCAGCTTGAAAATCTCGGCTACGTTGTGAAATGGCAAGTATTGTCGGCAGTAAATTTCGGTGTTGCACAAAGACGCGATCGGATTTTTCTGGTTGCGTCGACGAATGATAAATTCAGTTTCCCGTCACCGACACACGGTGAACAGGGGAATTTATTTCTGCCTACGTTTAAAACTGTCGGCGAAGTCATACAAAATTTACCGCCGCCGAAAAAGAAATTCGACACAAACGAAATTCCCCTCGACAGTCATTTTGACATTACGCCGCCGAGAGATTGCGAACGAATTCACGGCGTGCCCGAAGGAAAATATTTGTCGTCGCAAACTCACCTGCCCAAAGAGCAAATCGGTGGTTTAACCAAAAAGGACACAACAAAATTTTTGCGTTTGGACAGAAATAAGCCGGCAAATACGTTGCGGGGCGGAGAAATTTTTTTCCATCCGACCGAAGACAGATATTTGACTCCACGCGAGTACATGAGAATTCACGGTTATCCCGATGATTACGTTTTGTGCGGACCGATACGCGGACGTTCTGGCACGGCAAAAAATTTGGATCAATATCGGCAGATAAGCAATTCGGTTCCACCGCCTTTGGCAAAAGCCGTCGCCGAAAAAATTTTGGAGGTTCTCTGATGTCGAAAATTTACGAGCTGTTCGGTTACCCCGTTACAGCCAAAAATTCGAGCGTGAAAGAATTCCGCAGACGTGCTTTTTGTCCGTTCATGTCGGCAACATGCGACGGCGGCGGAAATCGTTTCCAATCCGAAATAAACTTATCCGACCATCCCGAATTGCAAAATTTTTTTTCGGGCATGGAAAAAGTTTCGGCGGGAATTTGTTCGATTCAAATCCGTGACGATACACCGCCTTGGATAATTTGTCCGCGCAGATTGTTTTACATGGGCAAGAACGCTACGCCCGAAATTTTTCGCGGTGAAACTCAAACTGCTTTGCTGAACAAATGCAACTTCCCGAAAGGAGCACAAATCGGCGTTTGGTCGGAATTGAAGATAAAATATTCTCGCGGCGAAGAAAATCCCGTGACTTTTGATTACACGTTCGATTATGTTTTGATGCCGTTGGCAACCGTTACAGCACGTCAAGCGGCGGAGTTTTCAAATATTCCTTGGTCGCAACTGAAACGCGTGCTTGCCGAAAACAATTACGTTGTCACCAAAAATAATTCCGAAATTTTGATTGAAAATTTTCCTGTCGGCGCACCCGTGATTGTCGAGGTTATGACTTCAAGCACTTCGGGCGGCAACAAAAAATTTCGCACCACAATTCCTCAGTCGTTTGAAGATTGCATTCTCGGACGAACACATAACGCGCCGGGGATAAATTATCGTCAGGTTTGGGCACGTATGGCAAGTCAACTTTTAGTGAAATCTCAAGCCGCAACGGAATGGGGCGGAATTGCCATTTGGATTGTTCAAGACACTCTTGCCGATTATATTTCTTCGAGCACCGCGCTGAATCTGAAAAATTTTCTTTCCGAAACGACGAGCGAAGTAAATATTTTGTCGTTCGCACATAACGCCAAAAGTTTTTCTTTGTATTCGGGTTCAATCCGACCGAACGACAAGCAAGAAATTCGTCCGTGTTTTCAGGATATTATTTTGGCGGCAATATGTCCGCCGCGACACGTGCTTATTTCGGCTCTGTGCAAAAAAATCCGTGCGAACGTTTTCATAACTTAAAGGAGGCATTATGTTCACAGCAGATAAATACGACGTGATTGTTGTCGGAGCGGGACACGCGGGAATTGAAGCGGCGTTGGCAAGTGCGCGACTCGGTTGCAAAACTTTGTTGACAACTTTGTCACTGGAAAATCTTGCGATGATGCCTTGCAACCCGTCAATCGGAGGCCCCGCCAAAGGTCATCTCGTTCGCGAACTTGACGCGCTCGGCGGGCAAATGGGAATTGCCGCTGACGAAACTTGTATCCAATTCCGCACGCTCAACACCGGCAAAGGTTTCGCAGTTCAAGCATTGCGCGCCCAAGCCGACAAAAAAATTTATCAAGCCGTCATGAAACGCGTTTGCGAAAATGTTGACGGTTTGGACTTGAAACAACTGCTGATTGAAAATATTTTGGTCGAAAATAACAAAATCGTCGGCGTCGAAGCTGAAACGGGCGAAACTTTTTTGGCGGACGCGGTGATTTTGGCGAGCGGAACTTATTTGAGCGGGCGAATCATAATCGGCGAAAGTATTTTCGACGGAGGCCCCAACGGTCAGCGCGCCGCAATGAAACTGTCGACTTCGCTGAAAAATTTGGGCGTCAAACTCATGCGTTTCAAGACGGGCACGCCTGCGCGGGTTGACGCTAGAACTTTGGATTTCGACAAAATGGAAATTCAACGCGGCGACGAATTTCCGCAAAATTTTTCGTTCATGACGCGTGAGCCTGTAAAAAATCTCGTGAATTGTTATTTGACGTACACGAACGAGCGCACGCACGAAATTTTACGCCGTAACCTTCACCGTGCACCGATGGCGAACGGAATTATCGAAGGAATCGGCCCCAGATATTGCCCGTCAATCGAATCGAAAATAATTCGTTTCCCCGACAAAGAACGTCACCAATTATTTTTGGAACCGGAAGGTTTGAACACGCAGGAATTTTACGTGCAAGGCATGTCGACTTCGATGCCCATGGACGTTCAAATTGAATTTTTGCACACGATACCCGGCCTCGAACGCGCAAAAATCATGCGGGCGGGCTATGCTATCGAATATGACTGCCTCGACCCGTTGCAACTCAAACCGACGCTTGAATTCAAAACAATCGCGGGATTTTTTTCTGCGGGACAATCGAACGGCACTTCAGGCTACGAAGAAGCGGCGGCTCAAGGTTTAATCGCGGGCATAAACGCGGCGGCTTACGTGAAAAATTTCGAGCCGTTGATTTTGAAACGCTCCGAAGGTTATATCGGCGTGTTGATTGACGATTTGGTCACGAAGGGCACGAACGAACCTTATCGCATGATGACTTCGCGGGCGGAGTACAGATTATTGTTGCGGCAGGACAACGCGGACTTGCGATTGACGCCGCACGCAATCCGAATCGGTTTGGCGTCGCCCGAACGTCAAAAAATTTTCGAGACCAAACGCGACGAAATTTTTTCCGCAACAAAACGACTCAATGAAATAAAATTGACGCCGTCCGCCGAAATCAACGAAAAACTTTCCGCGCTGAACGTTGGGGAAATTCATAACACGATGCCGCTTGCAGAAATTTTGCGAAGACCAAACGTCACCTATGAAAAAATTCGTTCGGCGTTCGATCTGCCCGAAATTTCGTCCGAGGTCGCCGCGCAGGTTGAAATTTCGATTTTCTACGAAGGATACATCAAAAAGCAATCGGAACTTGCCGCGAAACTCGACAAACTTGAAGACAAAATCATTCCGTCGAACATAAATTATCACGAGCTGAAAAATCTGCGCGTCGAAGCCCGCGAAAAACTTTCAGAAGTCAAACCGCGTTCAATCGGGCAAGCGTCGCGAATTTCGGGCGTGTCGCCTGCAGATATTTCCGTCTTACTTGTGTGGCTTGAAACTTTAAGATAAAAATTTTCGTCGACAGCGGTCGGCGTTTTTTTATGTTTGACTTGACTAGACGCGGCGATTAAAATATCTGCGGTGATGATAAAATGTTTCGTGACGAATTAATTTCAGCAATACAAAGTTTCGGATTGGAACTTGACGGCACGCAACTCGACAAGTTTGAAAAATTTTTTCGGCTGGTCGTCGACGTAAATCAAAAAATGAATTTGACGACGCTGACCGAGCCGCGTGACTTCGCGATAAAACACGTGATTGATTCGTTGAGCGCGTGGGACGACAAAATTTTTCGCGGCGACGAAAAAATTTTGGACGTGGGCACGGGCGCGGGTTTCCCCGGCATTCCGCTGAAAATTTTTCGTCCTCAGCTAAAAGTTTGGCTGATTGATTCGCTCAACAAGCGCGTGGAATTTTTAAAACGTGTCGTCAACGAATTGGAGCTTGAAAACGTCGAAATTTTTCACGGACGAGCGGAAGAACTTGCACAACAAAAAATTTTTCGTGAGCAATTTGAAATCGTCACGTCGCGAGCCGTCGCCCGCTTGAACGTCTTGGCGGAATATTGTTTACCGTTCGTTGCGGTCGGTGGAAAATTTATCGCAATGAAAGGCAAAAATTTTTCCGAAGAACTCGACGAAGCACGTGCGGCGATAAAAATTTTGGGCGGCGGAGAAATTTTGATTCGCGAACCGAAATTGCCAACGATTGACGAATCACGCGCAGTAATTTTCGTGGACAAAAAGAAATCTACTCCCGAAAAATTTCCAAGGCGTGAAAATTTAATCCGAACCGTAAATTTGAGATGAGGTGTTGACGTGAGACGAAAATTAATCGCGGGCGCGGCATTACTCGCATTGCTGATGAATTCGCCAAATGTTTCGGCGGTCGAAGACGTTGTGATTTTCGGCGGAGAATTCGAGGACGAAAAACCTGCGCCCAAACCCGTCGAAAAGCCGGAGCCGATACGCGAAATCCCGCCGCCGATTGAAACTCCCGTTGAACCGCCTGCGCCCGTCGTCGAAAAACCGGAGCCGATTGAAAAGCCCGAACCAATCAACAGACCCGAACCACAACCGCAACCGATTGATGAGCCGCAACCTGAACCTGAGCCGCAGCCCGTCAACGAGCCCGAACCACAACCGCAACCGATTGATGAACCACAGCCGCAACCCGTCAACGAACCTGAGCCACAGCCGATTGACGAACCGCAAATTGAAGAAGTTTCCGACGATGACGATTTGGGCGACACTTTGATTTTTGACGACATTTCGCACCAAACCTCCGAACCTGTCACGAAACCCGAACCGCAACCCGTTGACGAGCCGTTTAAAAATCCGAAGCCTGAACCCGTCAAAGAACCGCAACCCGTCGAGGAACCTGTTATTGAGCCGCGCCCCGTCGAAAAACCGAAACCACAGCGCACGGAACCTGCGCGCCAATCGGACACTTCGCCGAAAAATTTAAAGCAACTCAAGCAACGTTTCGTAAAATTGGCGGTCGACGAAACTTACACTTACTATCTGGACAAAACGTCCGTTCAGTGGAAAAAAATGCCATATTCCACGACCGAATACATGGCAGATTTTTGGATTCGCATGATTGAACGCGAGCCGCAAAATTCGGACGGCGACTTTTACGGCGAAGATGATTCCTCATTGGAAATTTTGACTGCGCGGGAAAAAGGTTATCGCTACCGTCCCGAAGACGAAGCGATTTTGCGGCAACAAAGTTACGTGCTGGAACATTATTGCTTGCGTCCGAAGACGAAACAAATTCAATTTCTGTGTGAGCTGGAAGTTTTCGGGCGTCCGCAAAACACAATCAACGAACGCGCTTACGATTATCGCAACTGGGAAAATTTGGTGCCGGGCAGTGTCGAATCGGCGATTTATTATTCCGTCGTCCAAGTCCTCGACTTAACCAAAGACAACCCGAAAGGTCACATGACGGTTACCGATATGCTTGACGAATATTTGAGAATTTCGCTTTAATGAGGTGTAAAAATTTTTGGACACAGAATTAATTCCGCCCCTGCTGATAATCGTTTTGGCGGCGGTGAGCGGATATTTTTCGTTAATGGAAACGGCGTTAATCGAAAGTCATCGCGGACGGCTTGAAAAACTTTCCGACGACGGAGACACGAATGCCAAAGCGGCTTTAAAAATTTTGGAGTCGCCCGCTGCGTTGAACGTCGCGCAAATCGGAATAACTTCCACGGGAATTTTCGCGGGCGTGTGTGCCGTGCTGTCGATACCGCCGCTTGCCGCAAGGATAGATTTTCTTGAGCAAGAAGAAATTATTTCGACGGCGATAGTTTTAATCGTCACGACATTTATTTTTTTGCTGTTCGGGGAATTTTTGCCGAAACAGGCGGCGAAACGCAATCCCGAAAAAATTTTGCTCGACAAACACAAAACTTTTCGCGTGCTGGTTTTGCTGATGAGTCCGTTTGTAGCGTTGCTGTCGAAAATCGCCGACGGATTCGCTTTTATGTTTGGGCTGAATTCTTCGCAAAATGACGCCGTCACCGAAGATGAAGTTTTGGATTTGATTGAACAGGGCACCGAGGACGGCACGATTGAAAAATCCGAACAAGAAATGGTCGACAGAATTTTTGACATCGGCGACGAGACGGCCTATTCGCTCATGACGCCGCGAGTTAAAATCGTTTGGCTTGATTTGACAGACGAACTTGAAACAAATTTAAAAATCGTGCAAGACAGTCCCCACACGATTTTTCCGGTCGGCTTGGGCAGTCTCGACGAATGCAAAGGTTTGATTTACGCCAAAGATTTACTCGACGCGGTTTTGACGCACGGGCGCGAAGTTGATTTGTCCGCGCTGATTAAAAAAGCCAGTTACGTTCCGCGAACGATGGAGGCGTTGCGAATCGTCGAAAAGTTTCGCTCACTCGGCATTTCCGAAGCAATGGTAAACGACGAATACGGCGGTGTTATCGGCTTTATCACGCTTGATGACATTTTGCGCGAGATTGTCGACACGTCAGCCGAAGAAGAGCCCGAACAGAAATTCACGCGCAACAAGGATAATTCTTGGACGGTCGACGGGCTTTGTGACATTGACGAATTCAAGGAACGTTTCAACATTGAAATGTTGCCCAACGAGGAGCACGATCATTTTCAGACGATGGGCGGCTTTTTGACTTCGCAATTCGGTTACATTCCGAAAGTCGGCGAGATTCGCGAATGGAACGGTTTCCGATTCAAAGTCGCGGAAATGGCGGGCGTGCGCATTGCGAAAATTTTAATCACTGAACTTTGAAACGTTATCGGTTACTTCGGTGACCGATTTTTTTATTGCACCGACGGGACATATCGCGAAAATATTTTCCCAATCTTCGGGGCGAGTTTCGTCGAAAAAAATTCTGCCGCGCTCAAAAAACACTCCGCCAAATTCCGATTCAGTTACGCACGCCAAACACTTCACGCAAATTTTTTCATCACAAATAATTTTCATGTCGGTTGCCTTCTCGCAGATTACAGTACAAAAAATCCCCGCCGAATTGTGACGGGGAAATTTTTTTACTTCAAGCCGAGTTCAGTTGTCGAAAATATTTTTCAACGCCTGAATATTCACGTCGCGATTGAGTTGCGCAAGGTAAGTCGTGAGCTTGATTGATTTCGGGCAAACTTCGACGCAGTTTTGAGAGTTGCCGCAACTGGTGATGCCGCCCTTTTCCATGAGCGCGTTGAGACGTTTGGGCGCGTCGAATTTTCCGAGCGGGTGCAGATTGAACAGATAAGCTTGCACAGTCGGCGCGGGGCCGATGAAATCCGATTGCGGACCCACGTTCGGGCAAGCTTCCAGACAACAACCACAAGTCATGCAGTGCGAAATTTCGTAAGCGGTCGCGGCGGTGTACGGATTTTGAATCGGGGCGTCTTTGACATCCCACGAGCCGTCAAGTTCAACCCAACCTTGAATTTTCTTCAACGCTTCAAACATGCGCGTGCGGTCAATCAACAAGTCACGAATGACGGGGAACGTCCGCGCAGGTTGCAATTTAATCGGCTTTTGAATTTCGTCGACGAGCGCACAGCAAGCTTGACGAGCCATGCCGTTGATAACCATCATGCACGCGCCGCAAACTTTTTCAAGGCAGTTGCATTCCCAAACGACGGGCGGAACTTTTTTGCCGTCGACGGTGACGGGATTTTTTTGAATTTCCATGAGCGCGGCAACGACGTTCAAGCCGGGACGATATTCCACGTCAAATTCTTGCGTGTAAGGCTTTTCGTCGGGGCCGTCCTGCCGCTCAATAATAAATCTGACTTTATCAGCCATGGCAAACGCTCCTTTACTCTTTCTTGGCGACGGCGTAGTTGCGGGCACGCGGTTTAATCAGCGAGTGATCGAATTCGCGATAAGTAACAATCGGCTCTTCGGTTTTCTTGTCGTAGTTGACGATTGTGACGCGCATGAAGTTTTTATCGTCGCGTCCCATGAAAACGAGTTCGCCGTCTTTGTCGTGTTTCTGCTTGCCGTTTTCAAGAACAATTTTCGCGTGCGCACCGCGTGATTCGTCACGGCAACGGGCACCTTTCGTGATGGCCATTGCGTAAAGAATCATGTTGCGCAACTGACGAACGAACATTGCTTCTTGGTTGGCGACGTTGCCGCGGTCGGTAATTCCGATGTCTTCCCAACGCTTGAGAATCTTTTTGAGTTCGACAAGGCACGCGTCAAGACCGTTGTTGTCGCGCTCAATCGCCACATATTTGTACATGAGGTCGCCCATTTCGTGATGAAGTTTATGAGCGTTCTCGGAGCCGTTCATCTGCAAAATTTTATCGTATTCGTCTTGAACTTCCTGACGCGCCGTTTCAAGTTCGCCGTCGGTGAGTTCGGAACCTTTGTTGCCCGTGCGTGCCCATTTCATTGCTTCGGGGCCGCTGACAGTTCCCGAATAAGCCGCGCTCAACAGCGAGTTTGCGCCGAGACGGTTTGCGCCGTGATATTGGTAATCGCATTCGCCGGACGCCATCAAGCCGGGAATGTTCGTGTTGTGGAGCCTGTCGACCCAAATGCCGCCCATTGAGTAATGAACGCTGGGGAAAATTTCCATCGGGACTTCACGCGGATCTTTGCCGACGAATTCCGAATACATTTCCAAAATGCCGCCGAGTTTGCGCAAGAGATAATCGCCGTCAATGTGCGACAAGTCGAGGTAAACGCGGTGTTCGCCGTTTATGCCAAGTTTCATGTGTTCGCAGACTTTGTAAATCGCACGGCTTGCCACGTCACGCGGAACCAAATTGCCGTAAGCGGGATACATATCTTCGAGGAAGTACCAACGCTCTTTTTCATGAGTTTGCGGGTTTTCACGCCACACCCAAACGCGTCCGCCTTCACCGCGGCAAGCTTCGGACATCAAACGGTTTTTGTCGGAGCCGGGGATTGCCGTCGGGTGAATCTGAATAAATTCGGGGTTTGCAATTTCCGCGCCTTGCTGATAAACCGCACTGACTGCCGAGCCGTTACAAATCGTTGACGCCGTGCAACGTCCGAAAACTTGACCGGGGCCGCCCGTTGCCAAAATAACCGTATCGGCACGGAAGGCGCGAATTTCCATTGAGTTCATGCTCTGCGCGATAATGCCGCGGCAGATACCTTCTTTGTTTTTGACAATCTTGACGAATTCCCAGAACTCGTATTTTTTGACGGAGCCTTTAACTTCCCAACGACGAACTTGTTCATCAAGCGCGTAAAGAATTTGTTGCCCCGTCGTCGAACCCGCGAAGCAGGTACGTTTGTTTTTCTGGCCGCCGAAGTTGCGCAAGTCCAAAACGCCTTCGGAAGTACGCGTAAACGGAACGCCCATGCGGTCGAACATTTTAATCAGTTTCGGAGCCGCCTCGACCATGCCTTTAACTGCAACTTGGTCAGCCAAAAAGTCGCCGCCGTAAACAGTATCGTCGAAGTGTTCGTAAATGCTGTCGTGTTCGCCTTTGGTGTCCATGCAGGCGTTAATGCCGCCCTGCGCGCACAGGGAATGCGAACGTTTGACGGGGCAGTAGCTGAACAGCAAAACTTCGCCGCCGAGTTCGCAAACCTTAATCGTGGCGAGCAAGCCGGAAATGCCGCCGCCGACGATTATAATTTGTTTCTTAGTCATATCTTTCGCCATAACCGAATCTCCTTGTTAAGCTTTAAGCTTCGAGCTTTGAGCTTTAAGGCAGGCGACGATGCTTACCTTAAAAGCTTAAAGCTTACAGCTTAAAGCTAAAAATCAGTACATGAAGTAGCTGCTCATGAAGACGAGAGTAATCAGGCAGAGCAGCGCGCAAAGACCCATGCTGATGTAGCTGATGACGTTTTGCGCACGCGGACCTTTGGTGATGCCCCACGTCATGCAGAAAGTTGTAATGCCGTTGCAGAAATGGAAAATCGCCGCGAACATGCCGACAATGTAAAGAATGACGACAATCGGATTCTGGAAGAAATTTTGCAACAGTTCAAAGGAAATCGGAGTGCCGGTGACGCCTTTGACGTAGAAACGCAGATAGCCGACGTGCCAAACCAAGAACACGACGAGGAACCAAGCAGTCCAGCGTTGCAGGGTGAAATTCCAGTTGCGAAGGTAGCCGAAACGACCGGGGTTGTTGTTCGCCTGCAGAGCAATGTAAATGCCATAAAGTCCGTGGAACAAAAGCGGAATTGCGATGCCGCCGAGCTCAAGACCCATGAAAATCGGTTTGGGAATAAGCTCCATCATTTCGAGCGCGGTGTTCAATCCTTCGGGGCCGAGAATCGCCATTGAGTTTGTAAAGATGTGCTCAAACAGCACAAGACCCAAGACGAGCAAGCCGCACAGTGAGTGCAGACGCCGCACGTAAAAAGTTGTGTGAAACATTTGTGACCTCCTTGTTTTTTGTAGGATCGCGGGAAGCGTAGCGAAAAAATTTCGTGCGCTCCCCTTGAACCCTAGATTTGATTAATGTCGAAGTGGCGATAATCCTTTTGCCCGATTTCGTAGAAGTTGTTGCCTTCGCAGTCGATAACGACGATTGCGGGGAAGTCGACGACTTCAAGAGCCGCCACAGCTTCGGGGCCGAGTTCGGGATAAGCAAGCACGGTGTACTTTTTGACGGATTTGGCGATTAAAGCCGCCGCGCCGCCGACTGCCGCGAAATAAGTTGCGCCGTTTTTCTTCATTGACTCGACAACTTCTTTCGTGCGGGAACCTTTGCCGACCATTCCTTTAATGCCTTGATCAAGCATCGTGGGCGTGTAAGCGTCCATTCTGCCTGAAGTTGTCGGGCCGCATGAACCGATCGGATCACCCGGTTTCGCGGGTGTGGGGCCGAGATAATAGACGATTTGATTCGTCCAGTCGACGGGCAATTTTTCGCCGCGTGCAAGAGCTTCCGTCATAACTTTATGTGCGGCGTCTCTTGCGCTGATAATCGTGCCGGTAATGAGGACGGAGTCGCCCGCTTTGAGTTTGCGCGACATTTCCTCAGTGAACGGCGTCGTAATTCTGATACTTTCGGCCATTCTGTCAACTCTCCTTTGAAAAAATTTTTCGCTTGATTAAAGGACGCGATGAGCGTGGCGCATTGCGTGACAACAAATCGTAACGGCGACGGGCAAACCTGCGATATGAGTCGGCCCCCATTCGATGTTGACGGCAAGCGCGGAAGTCGTCCCGCCGAGCTGAGGTCCGATACCCGTGGCGTTAATCATGTCCAAAAGTTCCTGCTCAAGTTTGGCGTATTCGGGCATGGGGTTGCGTTCGTCGATTGAGCGCGTCAAAGCTTTTTTCGACAACAGCGCGGCTCTGTCCATTGTTCCGCCGATACCGATGCCGACAACCATGGGCGGGCAAGGATTCATGCTGGCGTGCAAGATAATTTCCATGACAGCTTTTTTGACGCCCTTGACGCCGTCCGCAGGCACGAGCATTTTAATTCCCGATTTGTTTTCGGAGCCGAAACCTTTGGGCGCGATTGTGATGCTCAGCTTGTCGCCGGGAACAATCTGCGTGTAGATGACGCCGGGGGTATTGTTCTTCGTGTTGACGCGATTGAACAGCGGTTCGCCGACAACAGACTTGCGCAGATAACCTTCGGTGTAACCTTTGGCGATACCTTCGTTGATGGCGTCTTCAAGGTTGCCGCCGACGATGTGCAAGTCCTGCCCGACTTCCAAGAAAACAATCGTCATGCCCGTATCTTGACAATACGGACGATCTTCGGCGCGTGCAATTTCGGCGTTCTTGATGATTTGGTCGAGAACGATTTGACCGACGGGCGATTTTTCGGTCTCGCGTCCGCGCTTGAGCCCGCGATAAACGTCGTCCGGCAAATAGTAAGCCGCTTCCTTACACATTTCGGCGACGTTCTCGATGATGAGTTTAACGTCCAGCTCTCTCAAAGTAATCCCTCCTGAAATATAATTGCGGTACAAAATTTCCCGTTAATGATTTGGATATTTGCCGCGTCAAAAGAAAATCCTGCAAAGTTCGCTGACACATGCAGGAAAATTTTTAGCGTTTATGTTGTTATAGTCACGGGAGATTTTCAACCGTTGTAAATTTCGTGAATCTCGTCGGTGTAAGAGTTGTCGGGATTGTGCACGACAAGCGGCGGCAAAATTTGCAGGTTGCCCACGTTCCCGCCGACGACAGCTTCAATCATAATTAAATTTGCGTCGCGTCCGGCTTTGGGCTGAATCGGGCGCAGGCGTTTCATTTCCATTTGGTGACGGTGCAACGCGTCGACGATTTCGCAGAGCCTTGACGCAAGATGAATCATGCAGAAACTTCCGCGAAATTTCAGGACGAAACGCGCTGCAGTAACGACATCTTCAAGCGTGGCGGTGAATTCGTGACGTGCCCGCGCCACCGAAGAAAGTTTATTCGGCTCACCGTTTTTAACGGGCGTGTACGGCGGATTGGCAATGGCAAGGTCAAAACTTTCGGGCTTGAAAATTTCGCGGTGTCGACGATAATCGCCCTCGACGACGGAAATTTTTTCGCTCAAGCCGTTAAGTTCGACGTTGCGCCGCGCAAGTTCAACGGCTCGCGAATTTAATTCAACCGCGCAGATTTCTTTGACGTTGTCGGCGATTAACAGCGGAATGACACCGTTGCCCGTGCCCAAGTCAATCACGCGAAAATTTTTCTTCAGCCGCGGGAAGTGCGAGATTAACACCGCGTCCATTGAAAAACAAAATTCGTTTGGGTCTTGAATTATGACGCGTCCCGAACGCATCAAATCATCAAGCCGCTCACCTTCCTGCAGGGCGGTCACTTTTTCGGATCTCTGCGCGGGCGACGCGGTTTGTCCGTGCGCGGCGATCTCGGCGGGCGTTCGTTGCGGTTGAGTCGCTCGGAATTTTCGTTGCGGTTGTAACGACGGTTGAAAGCCTCCGTTCTGCGCGGGCGTTCGCGTCGCTCGTAACGTTCAGACCGTTCAGCTTGTTCGTAATGTTCGGTTTGCTCCGTTCGCTCAGTCCGTTCAATTCGCGGATAACGTTCGGTTCGCTCGTAACGTTCGCGTCGTTCGTGACGAACAGGCTTTGTCGGAATTTCTTTGGGCGAATTTTCCTGCTCAACTTGCGCAGGAGTTTCGACAGCCTCCATGTCCTCTTCGTTGACAGGCAAAATTTCATCCCAATTTGCGATGACGACTCTGTTCGTGTCCAAAAGAATTGTCGCGTTCCTGCGTGCGAAATTTTCGGAAACAACTTTGCCTTCGCCGTCCGCCACCACGACGCGACTGCCGACTTTCGGGCGCAAGATGACGTTTGCATTTTGCGTGGGACAATTTTCGCAGTACAAATCATTTTCGTATTTGAGACAACACATCAACCGCCCGCACACGCCGGAAATTTTCGTCGGGTTGAGCGACAAATTTTGATCTTTCGCCATGCGGATTGAAACGGGAATAAATTCGCCCAAAAACGACGCGCAACACAACGGCCGACCGCAACCGCCCATGCCGCCCAAAAGTTTTGCTTCGTCGCGGACGCCGACTTGCCTAAGTTCAATTCGCGTGCGGAAAATTGCTGCCAAATCGCGCACAAGTTCGCGGAAATCGACACGCCCGTCCGCCGTGAATGAAAAAATTATTTTGTTCACGTCAAAAGTAAACTCGACGTTGATAAGTTTCATCGGCAAGGCGTGTTCTTCGATTTTTTTTAAACAAATGTCGAACGCACGACGTTCGGCCGCCCGATTTTCTTCAAGCCTGAGCAGGTCTTCTTCGGTTGCTTTGCGCTGAATTTTTTGCAACGGAAGTCCCGGCTCGGTTTCGACGTTTTCGGATTCGGGCAATTCACGCGGCGCAATTACGACTTGAGCGCATTCAATGCCCCGCGAAGTTTCGACGATAACCGAATCGCCTTTAACTATTTCTGAGTCGTCGGGCTCGAAAAATAAAATTCTGCCCGCCTTTTTCAATCTGACTCCGATTATTTGCATGTGGTTACTCCTCCATAACCCGCCGAATTTAATAAAAGGCGTCTGCCTGCGGCGGGCTTTTTGATTCTACAGGAGATTATTTAAATGAGCAAGCCGACCGGATATTTTTTACTTCGCTTGTGCACTTTCATTCATATTTAATGAAAACTCCGCTTGAAAAAATTTTTGCTTCTGTTAAGATACATTAAAAGTAATGTATTTTTTTGAATGATTTAAGAAGGTGATTACAAAAAAAAGATTGTCCTCTTTGGCGAAAATCTTATGGAATTGAGGTGAAGATCAATGGCACAGCTTGACGTTATTAAAAAATTCATGTCGACACTCAACGTGCATACGTTCAACTCTTCGACGAACGACGGGACGAACTATTCGCCGTCAAAAGCGATGCTCGACGAGGCGATAAAAGCTTCCACTCATTACAACGGCATAGACGACGCGATAAGTTCGTTTCTGTCGGATATGCAAAATTCGACAAGTTTGGACGAGGCTTTCGGAAAATGCGGCATTGACACAACCAATTCAGACACGGGCGCAATTACCGGCTACGATGTTAATCCGAAAAATCCCGTCAAAACCCAAGATACCATCGTTTTGGAAATCGGCAACCTTTATCGGGCGGCGATGTATTCCGATAGACAAATCATCAACACCGGCGACAACGGCTGGCTTGTCGAAGCAACGTCATTTAACGACACGATTAACAGCGGCGGCGAAGATTCAATCAACGCGGGCGCGGGCAACGACGTTATCAACTTGAGCGGGCGCACGGCGAAAATTGTCACGGGCGGCAATTCCGACACGGTTTCCGTCGCGGCGGACGGGGATGTCAAAACCTTCAGCATCTTGGATTACGTTTCCGGTCAAACCGTCGTTTTGGGCGCGAGCAACTATGATTCGGTTTTGAACGGAGATGTTGCCACGTTCACGCTCAAAGGTTTCAGCTCCGTCAAAAGTTCGGCGTCATACAACTCAGCTTCTGCGGTTGTTGAGTCTCAGAACTTGAGCGGCGCGAAAACTCCAAGCGTCGACACAATCGGCACGGCGGCGGAAAAATCGGTAGCTTACGAAAAACCGAAAGACGACGACATTCCGACTTACGATGCTCAAACCGATATCGTGCAGTTCGACGCGGAGACGGCGGGCACGGCACCTTACACCGTCGACCTTTCAACCGTCAACACATTGTCCGGCTATTTCTCAAGCGGCAGTTCAAACTTCCTAACGTATGACCCGGGCTCGAATTGCATCGGCACCGTTTCAAGCCATTTCGACAGCTCATATCTCGACCGCGACGAAAACGGCAATCTCTCTTTCGTCAGTCACGGTCTCAAAGTCAACATCAAAGGCGAACGCGACCCCGATACCGAAGCGATGATTAACCCCATCACCGCATACAACATCGATTCTTTAAACAACCCGAATTCGCCATACTACTCGCAATACGTCATGATTGCCAATCTTTACAAGTGGTGGATTAAAGAAAGTCTCGAACTCAACGAAGAATCTTTGGGCTTCGGCTTCACGGACGAAAATGTCAGCGTCAACGAAATCGACCAATACTTCGAGTACGACGACACAAGCGGCTGGCTCGCTTATGTCAGCCGATGGTCGTCGTCGGACGGTGAAGCGACGCACTTGGATTTGGTCATCAACACCTACTACTTCAGCGGCATCAGCGACGAGAGCGACCCCAACGGCGACGGCTATGTCCAAATCGGTAATTACTATTACGGCGGACGACTTGACCGCACCGTTGCTCATGAATTAAATCACGCCGTATTCGGCGCGAACGTGAATTATTTCGGACAACTGCCAATGTTCATCAAAGAAGGCATGGCGGAATTGATTCACGGCGTCGACGACGATCGCTACGCTCCCATGGAAGACCTGCTCAACAAGACGATAAACAACAGCACAGTCAACCTGATGGCGGATTATGTCAATCTTTCGCTGAACCACTCCGGGCAAGTCCGTTCCACCGAAAGCAGTCATCCTTACGGCGCGGGTTACATGTTCCTTCGTTGGCTAGCAAAAACTGCGGCAGATGAGGCAGGCGACGATTATATCGAAAATGCAGACCCGAATCTTCTCTTTGACACGGGCAAAGGCAACGACACAATCATCAACAGCGGCGACAATGTGACAATCAACTCGGGCACGGGCGACGACAAAATCATCAACAGCGGCGCGAGCGTTTCAATCAACTCGGGCACGGGCGACGACAAAATCACCAACAACAGCGCGAACGTTTTAATCGACGCAGGCACGGACAACGACGACATCACCAATTACGCCGGAAGAAACTCTACAATCCTTTGCGGCACAGGCGACGACATGGTATACAATGAAGCCTATACGGTTACGATTGACGGCGGCGACGACGCAGATTACATTACAAGCTTCGGGCAAAACGTTTCAATCAACGGCAACGACGGCAACGACTATATCATCACCCGGGGAAGAGAAGACATTGTTGACGGTTGGCCGGGATATGTCAAGCCCGACAATAACACGCTCGTCGGAGGCTACGGCAACGACACCATCGGCAATACCGGCGACAACACCTCAATCGACGGCGGGGACGGCAACGATTCAATAAGCAACAGCGGAGATAATGTCACCATCCGCGGCGGCGCGGGTTCCGATACCATTCACGGCGGTTCCAATTCGACAACGGACGGCGGCGAAAACAATGACGTGCTCTACGGCAACAACAACTCCTCGGTCAACGGCGGCGCGAACAACGACCAACTTTCAACTGAAATGAATGAAATCTACGGCAGCACCGGCAACAGCGTTTGTTCCGCAAGCAATGTCACGCTTTCCGGCGGAGGCGGCTCCGATACAATCTTCAACGGAACCGATGATTACGAAAACAGCACCTTTGAGATTATCGGCGGCACAAATTTGTTGCTTGAGGGCGGTGCGGGCAATGATTCCATCTCAAACAAGTGGAGCTCGAACGTCACGCTCGTTGGGGATGCCGGCAACGACACGATTTCCAACAGAGGCGACAACGTCTTGTTCAAGTATACCGACGGCGACGGTTTTGACCGCATCGAGGGCTTCAACACAACATCAACGCTTCAAATCGGCGACGGCACGGATTCTTACTCCAAAGCGACGGTCGACAAGGATATTGTCGTCACTGTCGGCGACGGCGAAATAACTTTAGTCGGTGCGGCAAGTTTGTCGACGCTCAACATTAAAGGCAAGGAAATTATTCCCCCAAATCCGTTGCTTATAGTCGGCACGGACGAAGCGAACAAGATTGGCAACTCCTTGAACGGTGCGACGATTCTGGCATTCGGCGGCGCAGACTCGGTAAACAACATCGGTGCAAACGTTTCAATTGTCGGCGGCGACGGCGACGATTCAATCATCAACTACCCCAACGGCACAAACTCGACAATCCTTGGCGGCGCAGGTTCCGACACGATCCATAACATGGCTCGTACGGTTACGATTGACGGCGGCGATGACAACGATTCAATCACCACCGACGTAAAAGATGTCACGATAACAACCGGCGCGGGCTTCGACACGATTAAAATCGGCACGGAAGTCACTTCCTTCACGGTTACGGATTTCGGTGCGGATGATGTTATCGAACTCTCAAGCGCGATTGCAAGTCTTGCCGTCCAAAACAATTCTCTCGTTGCGGGCTCCGTCACAATCGGCGGTATCACTCAAATTGTTTCGACAACAGATAATTGGCTCGGCACTTCCGATACCGTGTATTATTCGCCTTTCACGTCGGCGGGCGCGGTTTTGTCGGACGACGGTCAAAAAATTACGTACAACCCGAATTCGACGCAAACGACTTTGTTCACGTTGACGGGCGTCACTTCGACGAAAGGTATCACGGTCAACGGCAATACCGTCACGGTCGGCGAGCAGGCATTGGGCACGACGGACGTTTCCATTACAGACGGTTACACTTTGAAGCTCGGCGACGATGTTAAGCAACCCGAGACGACTGAAGCCACATTCACTCATGACGGGAATTTGACGGCGACTTACTCGGCGAACATCACCGAAGGTTACAGCCTCGTCGACAACAAAATCATTTACACGCCCGCGAGCAACAAAACTTTGTTCACGTTGACGGGCGTCACTTCGACGAAAGGCATCACGGTCGGCGGCAATACCGTTTACATTCCCGCCGGAATCGTCAGCTCTGAAGTTACAATCTCAAACGACGAATACACGATTGAGATTGTAGGCAACGAATACGACGTGATTTTGACGGACGACGACCCCGATACCTTTGTCGCGTCGGCGTTCACGGCGAATATCGATGCTTCGGAACGCAAGAAGGCAATCGACATCACGGGCAACATGCTCGACAACACAATCACGGGCGGCGCGGGCAACGACACTTTGACGGGCGGCGACGGTTACGACACTTTCGTCATGAGCGCGGGCAACGACACTGTCACGGACTACTCGGACGAAGGCGATTTGATTCAGACATCCGACACTGTCAACGCAAAAATCAGCGGCAACAACGTTGTCTTCACGGACGAAAACAAAAATTCGCTCACCGTCAAAAACGGAGCTGCCGGACAAAAAATTAAGGTTGTCAACGCGGACGGCGAAACTGTTTCGGCGAACACGTATTATAACGACAGGATTGTCGGCAACGAGTCCGTCACTCTCGGCGCAAATTTCAGAGGCACGTACAAAATTCACTCCGACAACGACAACGTCACCGAAGTTGACGGTTCCGCAGTCTTAAGATCGCTTAACCTTATCGGCAGTGAAAACGACGAAACTTTAATCGGCGGCATGAGTTCGGATACCCTTGACGGCGGCGAAGGCGATGACGTTTTGACGGGCGGCGGCTTCATTGATATTGACACGTTTATTTTCGGCGGCGGCAACGACATAATCACCGATTACGGAATCTCCGATAGAATTTCGCTCGGCAACGACATTGACAGTTTCGCAACCGATGAGTACGGCAATTTGACGCTGTACACGGAAAACGGCTCGTTGACAATTCAAAACGGCGTCGGCATGAACATCTCGTTCCTCACCGGCAACAAAACAACTTCGTCGCTTTTCTCGGCGGAAGGTCTTTTCAACAAAAAATACACTGCCGTGACGCTGAATTCTTCAACGAAAAATTTCAACGCGGTGAATTATTTCAAACTCGTCACAATCGACGGTTCATCTACGGACGGCGTGGAAATTACCGGCAACGCAAAAAACAACCTCATCACCGGCGGCGACGGCGACGACGTTTTGACGGGCGGCGGCGGAAAGAATACCTTCATTTGCAGCGGCGGCGCGGATACCGTAACCGATTACAAAACCGGCAAAGATAAAGTTTCGCTCGGCTCTGACTTCGAGATTCAAGGCGTCACACTCGATTCCGGCGTTACGATTGATTTCGACGACGAAGATTCCCTTCGGATTGAAAATGCAGGACGCAATACAAAAGTTTCGCTCGTCACGACGACAATCACCAAAAACGGCAAATCTAAATCCGTTACGGCGACGGTTTATTTCGATGACGACAGGATTTTTGATAAGCCCACCGACGTTGCGGCAACGAAAGTCACCGTCACGAGCGACAATGCAGACTTCAGCGACGACACCGTTTACAAAAAGCTCAAGTCAATCACGGCACTCGAAGACCTCGAAGGCGTCGAAATCAACGGCAACAAACTTGCAAATTCGATTGTCGGTTCCGGCGGCGACGACATTCTCCAAGGTTACGACGGCAACGACACGCTGTGGGGCGGCAACGGCGACGACACTTTCATTTACCAAATCTCGAAGAAAAGCGGCAAAGATACAATTTGCGACTATGAGGACGATGAACTGTTGCAAATTCTCGACGCGAACGGCAAAGAAACCGGATTCAAGAAATCTTCCTTCAACAAGCACACGCTCACATTGACGCTCGACAAAGGTTCGATTGTCTTCAAGAACATTGATGCCGATACTTCCTTCAACATCAACGGCGACACTTATCGAATCAACGGGAAAAAACTTGAAGCCGACTGAGTTTGTTCGTTGCATTTGAATTTAAATCTACTTTCTTTCGGCGCGAAAGAAAGTAGCAAAGAAAGCAGTCCGCGGTGAAACATCCATGTTTCAAGCGCGGACGAGGCCGTCATCCGTGACGGCCTCTTTTTTTTTGCTTATCGCGTCATTTCGTGCAGGCGGAACAAATACGCTTCGGCAAGCAGTCTCAAATTCGCGTTCGTCTTCAAACGTTTATGAAACAGCGTGCCCGTTTCAATCAGCGAAAAAATTTTCCGCTCGGAAATTTTCAGCCCGCGCAGGCGTTCCGACAAATCGGAGTTTATCGGCGCGGAAATTTCAATCGTCCACGCGTCGCGCAAAATTTTCTGCAGGTGCGTCAGGAAGTCCGAAAATTTTTCTCGCGACCATTTGTCGATGTCTTCGCCCAGCTTGAAAATGTCTTCGCTCGTGAATTCTTCGCGGAAAATTTTTTCCAGCGTCGACAAAGCAAGTTCGCGCACTTGAGCGGAGTCCGAATCTTTTAACGCAAGTGCTCGCCCGAAACTGCCGTTTGCGATTATCGACAAACTTTGAGCCGTTGCCTCGTCTATGTCTCGCCGAATCAATTCGTCGCGAATTTCCGCCGGTGAAAGTTTTGCGAAATTTATCGTCCTGCACCGTGAACGAATCGTCATGAGCAGACCGGAGCGGTTCGCCGTCAGCAAAATAAAAATCGTTTGGCTTGTCGGTTCTTCGAGAGTTTTCAGCATGGAATTTGCCGCCGCAACGTTCATGAATTCCGCGCCGTCAATGATGACGACACGCCGCGAAGAATTTATCGGGCTTAACGACGCTTGACTTTGCATTTCGCGAATTTGACCGATTTTGATATTGCGCGTGGTTTTGGTGTCCTCAGGTTCGACGATGAAAAAATCGGGATGACTTTTCGCCGCAACTTGATGACAATTTTCGCACGCGCCGCAAGGTTCGCCGTCCGTGGGGTTTTCGCACAACAAAGCCGCCGCGCAGATTTCCGCCGCCAAACGTTTGCCGATACCTTCAATGCCCGAAAAAATCACGGCGTGCGGGAAAGTTCCTTCGGCGATATTTTTTTTGAGCAAATTGACGGTTGCGGCGTGCCCGAACAAATTCGCCCAACTCAGCTTAAAATTTTCCATCACATGTACAGGTCGACAAGCATTCCGCGAATTGCGTCGTGCGCCGCGATAACGTCAAGTTGCGCCGATTGCCCCAGACGAATTTTTTCCGCCATATCTTCAAGCTTGCGGTCGATTTTGCGAACGGTCGTGTAAACGCGTTGTCTGCCCATTCTGTCCCAGCCGGCGGACGTGTGCACTTCATACATGTTGCTGACTGCCGCGCCGACGAATTCTTTTATCAGCGAACGATAAGCCTTAAGTTCGTCGTAAGTTGGCGTTTTGCCGAGTCTGGCCGCCTGCTCGTCGATTTTTTTGAGCATGGCTTCCATTTCTTCATGCGAAACGCCTTCGCTCTGTTGCTCCAAAAGTTCGGTCTCGAAAGTCAATTCTTTGTCGTGCGGATGATCGCTCGTGCCGCGCAAAAGTTCAAACGGTGACGCGGGCATCGCCGTATTATTAATTTTAACTGCCATTATCTTCACCTCAAAAATTTTTGTTCCTTAAAACGCGAAAGGACTGCCGACGAAAATTCGGCAATCCTTCCGGAAAAAGGGATCCGAAATGTCGGCTCCTTCAAATGTCTAAACCTGCATACTCGCAGGTGGGTTCCTTAAGCTCGGTCTCTGTTACTCGCCATATAAGACAATTCTCCATCTTCCGAATCAAATCAGGTTCCCTAAATTTAGTGTAGGTTAGACATTACCCAAGTCCTCGAACACTCCAGAGTTTTCCTTCTTCGCAACGGATAATATCACGAAAATTTTTTCGTTACAAGTCTTGACACGAACGTTGACGAAAATTTTTGCGCGCATTGCCGGAACGTTTATAAGCCGGTAAAATCCGGAAAACTTTCGGAAGGAGTTCATTTTATGGACAGACTTACTCCCGCTCAACGGCGCAAAAATATGCAACACGTTCGCAACAAAGATTCGCAGATTGAATTGAAATTGCGACGTGCTTTGTGGCACGCGGGTTTTCGTTATCGCAAAAATGTTCGCAGTGTTTTCGGTTGCCCCGACGTGGTTTTTCTGCGCTTGAAAATTGCCGTGTTTTGCGACTCGGAATTTTGGCACGGCTTCGACTGGGAAAATCGCAAGCACGATTTCAAAAGCCGTCAAGATTTTTGGATTCCGAAAATTGAACGAAACATGGCTCGCGACCGCGAAGTCAACGAACATTTGTCGGCGGAAGGTTGGACGGTGATTCGCTTTTTCGGCAAGCAAATTCAACGCAACGTCGATGAATGTGTTCGCGTCATTGCTGAGGCCGTCGCCGCAAGAAAGTTGGAGATGCAACGTTGAAATACAGAATGATTGAACTTTTTGCGGGTATCGGCGGAATTCGTTTGGGCTTTGAACGCGCTTTTGGTGACGAAGTCGAAACAGTTTTCATCAGCGAAATTGACGAGCACGCACGAAAAACTTATTTGGCAAATTTTCCCGACTCGAAGATTGCGGGCGACATCACCAAAATTGACGCGGAAGAAATTCCCGAATTCGACATTTGTCTTGCGGGCTTCCCGTGCCAGGCGTTTTCGATTGCAGGCAAACGCGGAGGTTTCGACGACGATTATCACGGCACTTGTCGCGGAACGTTGTTTCTTGACGTGGTGAGGATTTGCGAACGTCACAAGCCGAAAATTATTTTCTGCGAAAACGTCAAAGGACTCGTCAATCACGATAAAGGTAACACGTTTAAAATAATCTGCTCGGCGTTTGAGCAAATCGGCTACAAAATTTTTCACGCAGTTTTGAACAGCCGGGATTTCGGGCTTGCGCAGAATCGTGAACGAATTTATTTGGTTTGTTTCCGCAACGACATTGCGCCCGAAAAGTTTGAGTTTCCCGCGCCTGCCGACGAAAGTTTTTCGATTCGCGACGTGTTGGATTATGCGCCAATTCCCGCGAAATATTATCTCAGCGACGTTTACCTTGAAACTCTTCGCAAACATCGAGCGCGTCACGAGGCGGCGGGTAACGGCTTCGGTTACGAAATAAAGAATCTTGACGGCGTGTCGAATGCGCTGGTTTGCGGCGGCATGGGGCGAGAAAGAAATTTAATTGTCGACGCTCGCCCGCACTCCACGATTCCGACGACGAAAATCAAAGGCACGATTAACGCGGAAAATGTTCGCAAGCTCACTCCCCGCGAATGGGCGCGACTTCAAGGCTTCGACGAAGATTTTAATTTGATTCTGTCCGATACACAACTTTACAAGCAATTCGGCAACGCGGTTTCGGTCAACGTTGTCGAGGCGATTGCGACCGAGATAAGGAGCGTGCTTGAACCGATGACGGGCAACAAAGGCGAATGGAGCGAACTTTACGTGCTACTGAAAATTCTTGCCGACGGCGGGCTGAATGCCGAAAGTCACGGCGAAACTTTTCGGATACCCGTTACGAAAATTTTTCGCGAAGAACGCGGCGGAACTCGTTTGGTATTTACACTCGAAAAATTTCCTGCAAACAATTTCGCGAACGATGCGGCGACGATTCTGCACGCCATAAAAAATTATCACGGTAAGACGGGCGCATTTGAGATTGACGGCGCGGAAGAAATTTTGCAATCGCTCGGCTTGACGACGTTGAAGTCACCCGCAAACAAAAAAGCCGACCTTGAAGTTGAAATTCATGACCCGCGCACAACTCAAAATCGCAGAGTTTCTTACTCAATTAAATCTTACTTGGGCAGTCCGCCGACATTGTTCAACGCTTCGCAGGCAACGAATTTCCGATTTAAAATTCCCGACATAGACAACGCACGTGCCGACGAACTCAATCGCCGTCAATTAACCCCGAAAGCACTTGCGCGCAGTGTCGGGCGGCTTGAATTCGACAAAGTTGTCAACGAAACTTTTGCCCGCAACTTGAAGTTAATCGAATCCCGTTTTGACGAAATTCTTGCTGAGATGCTTAAACTTTATTACGGCAAAGGAATCAGTAACTGTATTGAAATTGTGACGCGGCTTGAAAATGACGATCCGTTAAAATTCGGCAACCCGACGATTTACGGTCACAAGCTGAAAGAATTTCTCTGCGCGGCGGCACTCGCTCTCAAGCCGAAACAGCCCTGGGACGGCACATACGAGGCGAACGGCGGCTACATCATCATCAACAAAAAAAACGAAGTCATTGCTCACCCGCTCAACGACATTGACGAATTTAAAGCGTACCTTTTGCGAAACACGCGCCTTGATACTCCGAAAACCGGTCGATACAATTTCGGCAACGTTTACCGCAACGAGGTTGACGGGGGGGGGGGGGCATACGAATACTTTATTGATCTCAACCTGCAAATTCGTTTTAAAAATTCTCCGCGCTCGTCGTGAAAAAATTCCGAACGTTGCGCCGCAGTTTACTTTTCTATAGCCGCGTGATATAATTCGCCGCAAATTATTTTTCCAATGTTTGAGAGGAGACTTTCGAGAGTTTATGGGCAAAAAAATGAAGACGATGGACGGCAACCAGGCTGCCGCGTATATTTCTTACGCGTTTACGGACGTGGCCGCGATTTATCCGATAACACCGTCGTCGCCGATGGCTGAAGATGTGGACGTTATGGCGGCGAAAGGCGTCAAAAATATTTTCGGGCAAAAAGTTCGTTTGGTTGAAATGCAATCCGAAGCGGGCGCGGCGGGCACAGTTCACGGCTCACTTCAGGCGGGCGCATTGACGACAACTTATACGGCGTCGCAGGGTTTCCTGCTGATGATTCCCAACCTGTACAAAATCGCGGGCGAACAACTCCCCGGCGTTTTTCACGTGTCGGCACGCGCATTGGCAACGTCAACGCTGAACATTTTCGGCGACCATCAAGACGTTATGGCGGCGCGTCAAACCGGTTGCGCAATGTTCGCCGAATCGAGCGTGCAGGAAGTTATGGACTTGTCGGCAGTGGCTCATCTTGCGGCGATTAAAGGACGCATTCCGTTTATAAATTTCTTTGACGGATTCCGCACGTCGCATGAAATTCAGAAAATCGAAATGATTGACTACGCCGACCTTGCGAAAATTTTGGACTTCGACGCAGTCAACAAATTCCGTCGCAGTGCATTAAATCCGGATCATCCCGTCATGCGCGGCACGGCAACCAATCCCGACGTTTACTTCCAGATTCGCGAAACTGTCAACAACACTTATGAAAACCTGCCCGACTTGGTTGAAGAAATTATGGCGGACGTGGCGAAAATCACGGGACGCGAACATCATATCTTCGATTATTTCGGCGCACCCGACGCGGAACGAATCATTATCGCTATCGGTTCCGGTTGCCAGACTGCCGAAGAGGCGGCGGCTTACCTCAACGCTCGCGGCGAAAAAGTCGGCGTCGTCAGCGTGCACTTGTTCCGCCCGTTCAGCGTGAAACATTTCCTCAACGCAATTCCGAAAACCGTCAAGAAAATTGCCGTTCTCGACCGTACCAAAGAATCAGGCGCAGTCGGTGAGCCGTTGTATCTCGACGTTAAATCTGCCTTCTACGACGCGGACATCAACCCCGTTATTATCGGCGGACGTTTCGGACTCGGCGGCAAAGACACCACGCCAGATCAAATGCTTGCGATCTTCGACGAACTCAAAAAAGATTCGCCGCTCAACGGCTTCACAATCGGTATCAATGACGACGTGTCGAATAAATCTTTGACTGCCGAATATCACGACGTGGACTTTACGCCCGAAGGTACGACCGCTTGCAAATTCTGGGGACTCGGCTCGGACGGCACTGTCGGCGCGAACAAATCCGCGATTAAAATTATCGGCGACAACACGAATCTTTACGCGCAGGCTTATTTCGCTTACGACTCGAAAAAATCCGGCGGCATCACAATGAGCCATTTGCGTTTCGGCGAAAAACCGATAACTTCGCCGTATCTTATCAACAAGCCCGATTTCGTTTCCTGCTCGCAGAAAAGTTACGTGCACCATTACAACCTTATCGCGGGCATGAAACGCGGCGGCACGTTCCTTTTGAATACCGACTGGAGCGACGAAAAACTCGGCAAGAAACTTAAGCCGTCAATGAAACGCTACATTGTCGACAACAAAATTAACGTCTACACCGTCAACGCCGTGAAAATCGCGGGCGAACTCGGTTTGGGCGGACGTTTCAACATGGTTATGCAGGCGGCGTTCTTCAAACTTGCGAACATCATTCCGATTGACGAAGCTGTCAAATACCTCAAAGACGCCGTTGAAAAATCTTACGGCTCGAAGGGACAAAATATCGTCGACATGAACTGCGGCGCGATTGACCAAGGCATTATCGCGTTGCACAAAGTCGACATCAGCACGTGGGACATTGACGATACCAGCATGAATCGCAACTTGAAACAAGTTGACCCGCCCGAATTCGTCACCGAACTTCAAAACGTCATGAATCGTCAGGAAGGCGACGGACTTGCTGTCAGCAAATTTATGCAACTTGCGGACGGCACATTCCCCGTCGGCGGCTCGGCTTACGAAAAACGCGGCACGGCAATGAAAGTTCCCGCGTGGGACAAAACCAAATGCATCGGTTGCAATCAATGTTCGTTCGTGTGCCCGCACGCCGCAATTCGTCCCGTGCTCACCACCAACGAAGAACTTGCCAACGCGCCCGAAGGCATGGAAAGTATCCCGTCGAAAATTTCTCGCGGCGCGTACAATCTTACAATCGCCGTGTCAACTTATGACTGTCTCGGTTGCGGCAACTGTGCGCAGGTTTGCCCGAAACAGGCTTTGACGATGGTTAAGTTCAACGATGAGGCGATGGCTCGTCAGAAATATTTCGATTTCGGCGTCGACGCGAAGAAAGTTGCGCCCAAAGTCAATCCGACGAAAAAGACGACAGTTATCGGCAGTCAGTTTGAACAGCCGTTGTTCGAGTTCAGCGGTGCTTGCGCGGGTTGCGGCGAAACTCCTTACGCGAAACTTTTGACGCAACTTTTCGGCGATCGCATGATGATTGCCAACGCAACGGGTTGTTCGTCGATTTGGGGCGCGTCCGCTCCCGCAATGCCTTACACAACGAACAGTTTCGGCAGAGGCCCCGCGTGGGGAAATTCTCTGTTCGAGGATAACGCCGAATTTGGTTTGGGCATGTTCCTCGGCGTCAAGGCCGTTCGCGAATCGCTTGCCTCGGACGTTGAAAAAGCTTTGTCCGAAAATATTTCCGACGAACTTAAAGCCGCGCTTGCCGATTGGAAAGAAAATCTCAACGTCAGCGAAAACACCCGCGAACGTGCAGATAAATTGACGGCGTTGCTTGAAGCTCAAAAGGGCGATAATGAATTGCTCAACAAAATTTATGACAACCGCGACTTCTTCGTCAAACGTTCGCAATGGATTCTCGGCGGCGACGGTTGGGCTTACGACATCGGCTACGGCGGTGTTGACCACGTTTTGGCGAGTGGCGAAGACATTAATATTTTCGTCTTCGACACGGAAGTTTATTCCAACACGGGCGGCCAAGCGTCCAAAGCAACTCCGGCGGCGGCGATTGCTCAATTCGCGGCGACCGGCAAACGCACGAAGAAAAAAGATCTCGGCAAAATGGCGATGAGCTACGGTTATGTTTACGTCGCGCAAGTTTCAATGGGGGCCGACCAAAATCAACTGCTCAAGGCGATTACCGAGGCGGAAGCTTATCCCGGCCCGTCGCTGATTGTCGCTTATGCTCCGTGCATTAACCACGGCATTCGCAAGGGCATGGGTTCTTCGCAACTTGAAGGCAAACTCGCCGTGCAGTGCGGCTATTGGGCGAATTGGCGTTACAATCCGCAACTCGTCGGCACGGGCAAAAATCCGTTCACGCTCGACAGCAAAGACCCCGACTTCAGCAAGTTCCAAGAATTTTTGATGGGCGAAGTTCGTTATTCGTCGCTGAAAAGAAATTTCCCCGACACCGCGCAGGAATTGTTCGAGAAAACTCAGCACGACGCTGAGGAACGCATTGCGGGTTATAAAATTCTCGCGGGCAAGTGATTTTAGCTTTTAGCTGTAAGCTTTAAGCTTTAAGGTGTGATGCCGATTTTCCTCAAAGCTCAAAGCTCAAAGCTTAAAGCTCCGACAAAGGAGCAACTTCAATGAAAAAAATTATTGTCATCCCCGGCGACGGTATCGGGCAGGAAATTACCGCGTCCGCCGTCGAAGTTCTTCGCAAGGTCGACGAAAAATTTAAAATCGGTTTGGAGTACGATTATCGCGACGCCGGCGGCACAAGCTACGAAAAATTTGGCACGCCTTTGACCGACGAAGCTCTTGACGCGTGCAAAAAAGCTGACGGCGTTTTATTCGGCGCGGTCGGCGGCAAAAAGTGGGATTCGCTCCCCGTGCACCTGCGCCCCGAAAAAGCTATCTTCGGCTTGCGTAAAGGTTTGGGCTTGTTCGCGAACCTGCGCCCGACGAAAGTTTATCCCGAACTGATTAATTCTTCGCCGCTGAAAAAAGAACTTGTCGACGGCTCGGATTTGCTGATTGTGCGCGAACTTGTCGGCGGAATTTATTTCGGTCCCCGTTGCGAATCGGAGACGAAAGACGGCGTCGAACAGGCATGGGACACCGAAATTTATTCCGTGCCCGAAATTGAACGAATCACAAAGCTTGCGTTCGAGACGGCGAAACTTCGTCGCGGCAAAGTTACTTCCGTCGACAAAGCCAACGTTTTGGCGGCAAGTCGTCTTTGGCGAAAAGTTGTCAACGACGTGGCGAAAGATTTCCCCGACGTTGAATTAAATCACCTTTACGTTGACAACGCGGCAATGCAACTCGTGCTGAACCCGAAACAGTTTGACGTTATTGTCACGAATAATATTTTCGGCGACATTTTGAGCGACGAAGCGTCGGTTATCGGCGGCTCAATCGGTCTCATGCCCAGCGCGTCAATCGGCGAACTCACCAGCCTTTACGAGCCGATTCACGGTAGCGCGCCCGATATTGCCGGCAAAGGAATTGCGAACCCGATGGGCACGATTCTTAGCGCGGCGATGTTGTTGCGTTACAGCCTCAAGCAGGACGACGCGGCGCGGGCGATTGAAACTGCGGTCGAAAAAACTTTGGCGGACGGTTGGCGCACGGCGGATATTTTCACCGACGGATTTAAAAAAGTCGGCACTGACGAAGTCACCGAAATTATCATCAAAAACATTTGAACCGAAACTTTCAGGCGTCGACAATTCGTCGGCGTCTTTTTTGTCGAAGGAGGCAAAAAATTTTTGAACGAACGAATAAGAAATTTTTCAATCATCGCGCACATTGACCACGGCAAATCAACTTTGGCGGACAGGTTGATTGAATTGACGGGCACCGTCGAAAAGCGCGAAATGAGCGAACAGTTTTTGGACAACATGGAGCTTGAACGCGAACGCGGAATCACAATCAAGGCACAAACCGTTCGGCTCAAATACACGGCACGCGACGGACAAACTTATCAGCTGAATTTGATTGACACGCCCGGTCACGTCGACTTTACTTATGAAGTTTCGCGAAGTCTTGCCGCGTGCGAAGGCGCATTGCTTGTCGTGGACGCGACTCAAGGCGTCGAAGCTCAAACGCTGTCGAATGTCTATCTTGCGCTGGAAAATGACTTGGAGATTGTTCCCGTCATCAACAAAATCGATTTGCCGAGCGCGGACGTTGAACGCGTTCGTACGGAAATTGAAGAGGCCGTCGGACTTGACGCGAGCGACGCCGTTAAATGTTCCGCGAAAACCGGCGAAGGCGTCGAAGAAATTTTGGAGGCGATTGTAAAAAAAATCCCGCCGCCCGAAAGTGACGCGTCCAAACCGTTGCAAGCTTTGATTTTCGATTCGTATTTCGACCCGTACAAAGGCGCGGTTGCTCACGTGCGAATTTTTGGCGGCAGTGTTCGCAAGGGCGACAAGCTGAAACTTTTGGCGACGGGCAAAGAATTCGAGGCGACCGAGATCGGAATTTTTGCCCCCGCAATGACTGAACTTGACGAATTGACGGCGGGCGAAGTCGGTTACATTTGCGGCAGTTTAAAGGACGTGCGCGACGTTCGAGTCGGCGACACAATTACCACGTCAACCAAACCTGCGGAAGCTTTGGCGGGTTATCGTGCGCCCGTGCCGATGGTTTTTTGCGGACTGTATCCGACGGACAGCGTCGACTACGACAACTTGAAAGACGCGCTTGAAAAACTTCAGCTCAATGACGCCGCACTTGTCTACGAGCCGGAAACTTCCGCCGCGTTGGGATTCGGTTTTCGTTGCGGATTTTTGGGACTTTTGCACATGGATGTTATCCAAGAACGTCTTGAGCGCGAATACAAATTAAAAATCGTCACGACCGCGCCCAGTGTCGTCTATCGCGTGCACAAAACCGACGGCGAAGTTTTCACGATTGACAATCCCGCCGCACTTCCGCCGACGACCGAAATTAAATTCGTCGAAGAGCCGATGGTTAAAGCGACTGTCATTGTGCCGAGCGATTATATCGGTGCCGTCATGGAACTTTGTCGCGACAAACGCGGCACGTACAAGAGCATGGATTATATCGACAAGACGCGTGTCATGTTGGTTTACGAAATTCCGCTCAACGAAATTATTTACGACTTTTTCGACAAGCTGAAGTCGATGACGCGGGGTTATGCAAGTTTGGATTACGAACTTTCGGACTACAAGCAGAGCGATTTGGTTAAATTGGACATTTTGCTTAACGGCGATTTGGTTGACGCGCTCAGTTCAATCGTCCACCGTTCACGCGCCGCGAAAGTCGGCAGAATTCTTGCGCTCAAGTTGAAAAGACTTATTCCCGAACAACTTTTTGATATTCCTGTTCAAGCAGCAATCGGCGGCAGAATTATCGCCCGCGAAACCGTCAAAGCGCGCCGCAAAGATGTTTTGGCGAAATGTTACGGCGGCGACGTGTCGCGCAAGCGCAAATTGCTTGAAAAACAAAAGGCCGGCAAAAAACGCATGAAGGCTGTCGGCAGCGTCGAACTCCCGCAAGAAGCTTTTATGGCGGTTTTGACCGTCGGCGACGAAGAGTAAAAAATTTTCGGCAAAAAAATTTCCCCGCTCGTTTGAACGGGGATTTTTTTCAGGTTAAATTAATTTGACTCCGTAATTGACAAAAAAAAACAACTATTATAATGCCCAAACCCGACAAAAATTTTTACGAAGGTTAGAAGATGAGGAAAATGTTCAAACGAACGATTGTCGCCGTGATAACTTTCGCGGCATTGCTCTGCTCAGGGCTCACGGTCAACGCCGCCAAGCCGACCCAGTGGCTTATCTACTGGTACGTCTGCGGCACCGACATTGAGACCAACCGAATTGCGTTCGGCTCTGGCACCGATTTAATGTCGAACAATCCGAATGCGCTGATTCTTGCCGACCCGGACAAAATGCCTGGCGACGCAACTCGTTGCATTAACGAAGTCGAAGCAGCGAATCTGTCTCCCGATGTGAAAATCTTCATGCAGGCTGGCGGCACCTACGTTTGGGGACATCCGAAATTCCGCGATCTTAACGCCAAAATTCAAACGGGTTTGGGACAAGGCGATCTCATCGGCAACGGAAACGGCTTCTACTTGCAGTGGCATTTAAAAAACCCTCTTCAACCCAACACGTTAATGAGCAACGGCAAAATCGGTCGCTACGTTTACGACAAGTATCATCGCAACTGGCACGCACGCGAACAACTGCCAATAAGCGGCCTCAAAGACAGTGCAACCGACATGGGCTCGCAGGCGGGCTTGATAAGTTTTTTGCAGGCGGGACAGAAACTCGAACAGTCGCTTTATCCCGACGGCAACGTCCGCAGAGTTTTCATTTTCGTCGATCACGGTCAAGGCAGTATCAATCACCCGCTATTAAACGGTGTCATTTGTTCCGACGCGTACACCAAAAACATGCTCAGCTTGAAAGAAGTTCGTGACGCTTTCGCTACGGTTCGGAACGGCTGGACAAATCCCGACGAGAAACCGTTTGAAGTCGTCGCTTTTGATGCCTGCCTTATGTCAACTTACGAAACGGCGGTTGCTCTCGAAAACGTTGCCAACTACATGGTTGCTTCGCAGGAAACAACTTACGGCAAAGTCGGTTTAAATTATACCGATCTACTGAACGAACTTTCGAAAAATCCTTTTATGCGCGGCAAAGAACTCGGCAAAGTTATCTGCAACACCCGATGGGACGATTCCAAGGTCACAGATAAAGAGTTTTCCAACAATTCCAGCGATTTATTCACATTTTCGGTTGTCGACCTTTCCGAAAACAAAATGATCGCGCTCAAAACAGCTTACGAAAATTTCGGCGCAGAAGCTTTCAATGTCGCTCAACAAAACCCTTCCGACATGCTTTATACTTTCGCAAAATTCCGGAATGCAGCGAGCGTGGCGGAAAGATACCCTTCAAGCGAGATTAATGCCGGTTTAGTGGACTTGAGAAATTTCGCCGACAATCTGAGAGCAACTTTCCCCGAACTCAAAGAAGCCGGCGATGCGCTCGTTAAAGCAATCGACAACGCTGTCGTCTACAACAAACGCGGCGATGCACTCAATCGCGGCGGCGGGTTGTCGACGTACTATCCTTTCGATTTGTTCGGCGAAGACACCCGAGCCGGCATTGAATACTACAAATCCCTTGGCAACTCAAATTTGGTGCCTAAATCATCCGGCAAATTTTATGATTTCCTTTACAAAAACATGCAGGGCAAATCCGTCAACCTTAGCGCGCTTAAAAACAAGATGGTTGATGTTGACGAAGAAAAGAAAATCGCAAGCGTCGAACTCAGCGAAGACGAGTTAAAAAACGTTGCGGGCGTCCGTTATCAATGCATCTATATTGAACCGCGCAATGACGACCCCGAAAAAATGAACGCGTTATTCCTTGGTAGCGACAGCAACGTGAGCGAAAATCGGCAAACCGGTACATTTGAGCTGAATCTTAGAACGCATGTTCATAAACGATTAAGTAAAGTGTGAATATGAGAAATCTTAACCAAGGTTTCAGCGGAAGAAACAGTAAGCTCGTAATCTTTTGAAAGCCGGCGTGAATGATTGAGCCATGCAAACGTTCTCTCAACCTTCCATCTTTT
>JAFWFO010000014.1 GCA_017515635.1 Selenomonadaceae bacterium | reverse complement strand
TGAATTGATGTCGTCGCCTGAAAGACGCTGACTGCCAAGCCGACCGCCAAACCTAAGCCGAGCATCGGCGCGGACACGATTAGGACGACGATTAGGGCTTCTTGCCCCAGCTGAATGACCAAATCTCCCGACATAGTGCACCTCCGCTAACGAAAACTTACGATTATCGAACGAATCAGCAGGTGCCAACCGTCAATCATAACGAACAGCAAAATCTTGAACGGCAGGGAAATCATGACCGGCGGCAACATCATCATACCCATTGACATGAGCGTCGTCGCGACAATCATATCAATGACGATAAACGGCACGTACAGCATGAAGCCGATTTGAAACGCCGTTTTGAGCTCGCTGATTATGAACGCGGGAATCAGCGTGAAGGTTGAGACATCCTCCTGCGTTTCGGGACGTTCGGCGTCGGACATGTTCACGAACAGTGCCAAATCGGATTCGCGCGTTTGACGGAACATGAATTCGCGCATTGGCTCAAGGACATTGGTTATCGCCTCTTCCTGCGAAATTTGTCCCGCAAGGTAAGGTTGCAAGCCCGTTTCGTTCGCCTGCGACCAATACGGTCCCATGATGTAAAACGTCATGAACAGTGCCAACGACACGACGACTTGATTGGGCGGAGCGTTTTGCGTGGACAGCGCGTTTCTAAGGAAGCTCAATATCACGATTATGCGCACGAAGGAAGTTGTCATCAGCAGGATTGACGGCGCGATTGTCGCCAACGTCAAGACGGCGATGACTTGCAACGTCGAGGCGACTTGTTCGGGATTTTCTGCCGTGCCGACTTCCACGTTCACGCTTGGGATAATCGGTGCCGCCTCGGCGCAATTCATCGCCGCAAGGACGCCCGCGCAGATAAGAAAAAATCTTACCACTCGATAACCACTTCCGTTAATTTCGCTTTTTGAACAGCGGAATTTTCCGCACCAAGTCCGACAGCGTGCCGAACTCTTGAGAGAACATATCGCCCGAATTGATAGTTTGCGCGTGCAGGTGCTCAATCAAATCTTTGTCGGTAATTTCGCCGAGCAGGTTGATGTTGTGGTCGGTCACGCCCAACAAAAACACTCTGCCGGCCATTTCAACAGTGCAGACAGAGCGATTTGGTCCCAACGGTAAATTTTCCAGAACTCTGCCGCCGCTTGCCGAAATACGCGCCGCATTGTAACGCCCGCCGATAAATCGTGCGGCGAAGTACGCCATAATCAACACTACGGCGAACACGGCGAGTAAGCTGAACAGATAAGCAAGCGTCGACCACCACGATATGCCGGTCGGTTGGGGATTGACTTCCTCGTATCCGTCCAGATAACCGCGAGCCGCCTCTGCGACAGAGCCGTCAAAATACATCAAACAAAAGAGCACCGGCGCAACAGGGATAAAAAATTTTATCTTGTCAAACATCAGCCGACGGCTTTGCGCACAGCCTCAAGCACGCGGTCAGCTTGGAAGGGTTTGACGATGAAGTCGCGCGCGCCCGCTTGAATGGCCTCGATAACCATAGCCTGCTGTCCCATTGCGCTGCACATGACGATTTTGGCGTTCGGGTCGATTTTTCTGATCGCCTTGACTGCGGAGATACCGTCCATTTCGGGCATTGTGATATCCATTGTCGTCAAATCGGGGCGCAGTTCGGCATATTTTTCGACCGCCTTCATGCCGTTTTCCGCTTCGCCGACGACTTCGTAGCCGTTTTTGGAAAGAATATCCTTGACCATCATTCGCATGAAAGCCGCGTCGTCGACGACCAAAACTCGTACTGCCATAATCCATCTCTCCCGTTTAAAGTTAATTTTAATTTCAATCGTGACACCAACCAATTTGTGGCGTGTATTATAACCGATATTTCGGCAATCGGCAAGCGTCGCTTAAGTTTCAAGGCAACGTCCGCATTACGCAAGGTGCGCGGCGGGTGTTGCGCCGTCCGTAACGTTTCGATTCAAATTTATGTTGATAATCTACTTTCTTTCGGCGGCGAAAGAAACCTCATGCTCACCAGTTCGCATTCGCCCAAGAAAGCCGCCGCTACGCGCGGGGCGGATACTCCCGAATACCGCAACGTTGAGCCTACCCGTAGCCGACTGTTGCCCGCGGATTTCGCATCACGCTCAGTGCGCGGGCGGGGCGCACGTCCATGTGCGCCTCAAAATTACGCAAGGTGTGCGGCGCGTTCGGCGGGCGTGGCAATTTCGGTTATCCTCACGCCGAAGTTTTCGTCAATTACGACGACTTCGCCCTTGGCAAGGAAATGACCGTTGACTTGAATTTCGACGGGTTCGCCTGCCAATTTATCCAGCTCGACGATAGAGCCGATCGACAAGTCCAAAATTTCTTTGATAGTTTTGCGCGTCCTGCCAAGCTCAACGGTGACTTGCAAGGGCACGTCGAGAATTAAGCCGATGTTTGCCTCGTTGATTTGCACGGGCTCCATGGAAAGCGGCGTGAATTGCGCGGGCGAAACGGGCATGTTCGTCACAACATTAGGTTGCATTTGCGACCCTCCATAACCATAGCCCGGCGGGGGATAACCTTGCGGCGGGGGATAACCCTGCGGCGGGTAACCCTGCGGGGGCGGATAACCTTGCGGCGGAGGATAGCCCTGCGGAGGCGGGTAACCTTGCGGCGGAGGAGGCGGATAGCCTTGTTGCGGAGCCGGCGCGGGAGGTGCGGCGTAAGGTTGTTGCTGAGCAGGAGCAGGAGCCGGAGCGGGAGCAGGTGGAGGAGGCGGGGGCGCGGGTTCGGGTTCAGGCTCGTCGGCACCGCCGCCGGTCAAAGCTTCGACCATGTCTTTGGCGACTTTGAGCGAAAGAATTTGCATAATTTCGCTGTCGATAAGCCCTTCGACTTCCATGCGGAATGAAATACGAACAATCTCTTCAGTGCTTTTCGCCAGTTCGGTAACGACATCTTCTTTACCGAAATCAACGAGATTGACTTTCGGCGGCGAAATGTCGATTTTCTTGTTGAACATCGTCGACAGGCTGGTAGCAACCGCGCCCATCATCTGGTTCATTGCCTCGCCGACCGCGCTCATGTGAATTTCGTTGAGTTCGGTATCGGGATTGGTGCCGTCACCGCCCATCATCAAATCGGCGATAACAGCGGCGTCCGTGGCCTGAATAGCCAAGACGTTATTGCCGTCAATGCCGACCGTGTAACCGACTTCCACGACGAGATAAGGCAACGGATAATGTTGCTGAATAATATTCATCGTGGCGACGGAAACCGTCGGCGTGGTTATCGAAACTTTATGACCGAGCAACGTCGAAAGCGTAGTCGCGGCGTTGCCCATTGAAATATTACCAATTTCACCGAGGGCGTCTTTTTCTAATTCGGACAGTTTATCTTCGTCGAAATCCGCACCCGGAAACGCGTCGCCGCCGGCATCATCGGGGGAATCGCCGCCCGCGCCGGCAAGCAATGCATCTATTTCGGCTTGAGACAGATCACTCGTCATCATCATCGTCATCTTCCTCGGCTCCCTCCTCTCTCTTTTTCACGACTTGAGTTATTTGAACCGCCATTTTTTTACCGAAAGTACCCGGTCTGCAAAAAAATTTCGCGTTGGTACCGATCATGCAGGGGAAGTCGTCTTTAACTTTAGTTTCGAGCTGAAGCACGTCGCCGAAACCCAGCGTCAGGAATTCGCGAATAGAGATTTGGACGCGCCCGACTTCGACAACGAACGGGACTTTCGTTTGATTTAATTTTTTGCGAATGGCTTCGGTTTGGCGGCTGTCTTCGTCTTTTGCAACGGAGGAGGCGACCCAGAAAGTTGTCGTCAACTTCGACATAATCGGTTCAAGCACGAGATATGGAATGCAGATATTCATCATGCCTTCGATTTCGCCGAGTTTGGTTTGGAGCGTGACGATAACGACCATGTCATTGGGCGGAACAATTTGCGTGAATTGCGGATTAGATTCCGTCGCTTCGAGATAGGGGTTAATGTTGGTAACGTTCGCCCAAGATTCTTTGAACTGCGCCATAGCGGTATTGACGAAACGGCGCATAACGGCATCTTCGATTTCGGTAAGTACGCGGGCTTTAATCGGTGTGGTTCCGTCGCCGCCGAAAACGCGATCAATGTAAGCGAAAGCGATTTCAGTGCCGATTTCAAAGATAATGTTGCCTTTGAGCGGCGGGACGCCCAAAACCGTTATGACGCTGGGATTCGCCATTGATTGAACAAATTCTTGATAAGTCAGCTGTTCGACCGAGGCAACGTCGACATTGACGAGCGTGCGCAGATGAGTGCTCATGTAAGTGTTAAGAAGTCGCGCAAAACTTTCGTGCAACATGTACAACGTGCGGATTTGGTCTTTAGAAAATTTATCCGGCCGTTTGAAGTCGTAAACTTTGACTTTTTTGCCGTTGTCTTCGTTCCGCAAAGAATCGAGCGAACTGGCGTCGTCGTTTGCGGCGGCAAGTAACGCGTCTATTTCCGCCTGTGTTAATATATCACCCGGCAATTTGTTCCCTCCTTTTCAATCGACGAAATGTTATTGCAGAAGGAAACTGGTGATGTAAACGTCGTAAACCGAACCGGAGCCGAGCGCCATGTTCAGTTCATCTTTGAGTTGCTTTTTGAATTCGTCCTGCTTATCGGCGTCGAAGTCTTCAATTTTCGTTGCGCGCAGAAAATGCGTGGCAATGTCGTTGACTTTGATTTCTGCGTCGGGCTGGAGCGCGTGAGTTTCTTCGTTGATGACGGCCTTTTTACCGGGGTTGAATTCGACGATAATGCTTGCTTTGAGGAATTTACTGGAGCGTGCACCGCCGACATTGACGAGAATACCTTCCTTCGGGTCGCCGAGTTTGACGAAAATGCCGGGGTCGTGATAGCGCGGCCCTACGTCGTCTTCTTCGTGTTCACCGCCACCACCGCCGGCAACGTCGCCCATCATCTTCGTCACGACAAACAGCGAAATGCCCGCCGCAAGTGCAAGACCGACGATAACAAGCACCACGATTAAAATAATTGTTTTCTTCTTCGACTGCGCGGGAGGAGCAGCGGCAGCCTCGGCAGCGGCGGCGTCTTTTTGTTCTTCAGCCATAATGTTTCCACCTCACGTCACAGTTGTTTCAATGCGCGGCGATATTTCATCACGCGGCGCACGACTTCATCTGCCGGCTCTTCGACGATAAATTTTTTTTCGTTCACCAAGGTGATGACCGTGTCGGGTGTCGACTCGATCATTTGAATCAGTTCCGCGTTGAGGATGAATTCCCCGCGCTTGTTCGATTCGGAATTGAACTTCGTCAGCTTAATCATAAGTTGAACCTCCTGTTTTGAAAGTGCGTTTTAGATTTGAAAATCTTCGCCGCAATTTTCTAAATCCCTTTTAATGTCAACGCAAAAACTTTCGCAAATAATTCTACACGCACGATTAACTTTGTCAATACTTTGCCCGCTTGATAAAACGTCGTGCCCGTTGTAAAATCGGGGAAAAAATTTTCCCTGCGTGGTGAGTCATTTGGAACAAAATTTTTATCTCGAAAAACTCTCGGAGCTTGAAGAAAATTTCTCCGTCAAGATAATTTCGGGCGTGCGCGGTTCGGGCAAGACGACTCTGCTGAAAAATTTCGCCAAGAAACTTTTGGCGCAGGGCGTGGCACACGACGAAATTATTTTTGTCGAATGCGCGGACAATCCCCGCCTGAAAAATTTTCAACACCTCTATGAATTCGTCAGCGACATGATTGCACATCTCGACAGATTTTATTTGCTCGCGGACGACATTGATCGCGTCGCCGATTGGGAAAAGGCCATCAACGCCTTGTTTGTCGGTGCGCCCGCAGAAATTTACGTGACCGGCTCAACCGATGCGCTTGCCGAAAAAATTTCCGCGTTGCTGCCCGAAAATTGCGACGTGCTGAAATTGGAGCCGCTTCCTTTCGTCGAATACGAAAAATTTTTCCCGCACAAGAAAACTTCAACCGTCTTGAAAGATTTTCTGAACGCGGGTTCTTTGCCCTTCACGGCGGACGTGAACAAAAATATTTTGCCGCAACTTCTGCGCGGGTTGGGTTACGAAATTATTTTTGACATAGTCGAAAGAAATTCTGTCAACAGTGCAAAATCTTTCCGTGAAGTGTTAAAATGCTTGATGCAAAATATCGGCGTCGCCACTAATGCCACGCGCATTCGCAAACAAATCAAGACGATGGATTACGCATTTGTAAAAAGATATTTGGACATCATTCTTGACGCGGGATTTTTCAAGCGCATTCCGAGTTTCGACAGCCGAACGGAAAAATTTTATTGCATTGATAACGGGCTTTTGCGGGCGTTGAGTTTTTCGGACGCCGTGCCTGAAAGAATTCTGGTCGAAAACGCGGTTTGCATTGAGCTCTTGCGACGCGGCGCGAATGTTCGTTTCGCGACTTTCGGAGAGTTCACCATAAATTTTGTTTTGACTGACGGCGGCGAAGAAATTTTTTTCTGCGTCGTGACTTCAAACCTTGACACGAAATATTTTGCAGACGTGTTGCCCGCCCTGCCGACCGAAGCGAAAAAATTTTTAATCTCACCGAGCCGCGTAAAAAAATTTCGTGGCGTATCCAACATTATCTTGCAGGAATTTCTTTCGGGCGCGCAGAAATTTTGTTGAAAACCCTGTGGAAAAATTTTTTCTGGGTGTTATAATTGCGGGCATGAAATTTGGATTTGTTGAAGTCGGAGGTGTCCTTTCATGGCAGAACGTGAAATCAAATATCGCGGCTTAAAAACTTTTCAAATATTCAGCGGCGAAATGAAGAGCGTTTGGATCTATGGTTTCTATCTGAAGCGCGGGACTTACGGCGACCCCGGTCCGCAAGCGCACATTTTTGTTTACGAGAACGGCTACGAAGGCTATCGCGTTGACTCGAAGACTATCGGGCAATTCACCGGTCTCGTCGACAGCACCGGCAAAGAAATTTACGAAGACGATATTATCTTTGCCGAAGACGGGCGTATCGGCGTCGTGGAGTTCCACAACGGTTGTTTTGTCGTCAACTGCGGCAACAATATCAAACAATCGCTTTACGACATGCAAAATTGGAAATTAACAATCATGGGTAACCGGTTTGAAAATCCCGAACTTGTCGTCAATGATTCCGTCGTCCCAAAAAAAAACGGCGCAGAAGAAAACCTGCCGCAACAGACGTTTGAGCCGGAACTTGTCGCCTCGGAGTGATGAGCCATGTTGAAAAAATTTTCTGCGGCATTGCTTATCGGTTTTATTTTGACGGGCGGCACGGTTCAAGCTTACGACCTGCCGAAATTCAAGCCCGATAAAAAACTTACCGCGAAAACCGAAAAAACTAAAACCGGCAAAGAAATCACGCTTAAGAGCGACTGGGACGAGGCAGACGCCTTTGAACAAAAAATGCGCGAACTTTCGGACGGCAAAGAACTTGCCGCCGATGACCCTGCGCGGGTGCCCGGCGATAAAAATTATGTTTTCGTGGCGTTTTATAATGACTTGCCGTTTTTCCTCGACAGGTATTCAATCAAAGTCAAAACCAATGAGGACGGCTCTAAAGTTTGGGAGCAAAAAATTTTTCCGATAAGTAAAAAACTTTCTCCGCGTAACGCAAGTTCCACACACCAGAAATTTTGCCTCGTCAACGGAAAGTTTTACAATTCCGCCAAACCAAACGACAAAAACGATTTGGCGAACGTTGAGAATGAGGCGGACAAAATTTTTCTGCAGGAATGTTTTAAAGTCGGCTATCGATTCGCGTTTGGTGAAGACGTGCCGTTTGGAGATCAAAAGATCATGAGATCAAAAGATTAAAAGTAAAAACTCGTCGGCTTTGGTCGGCGATTTTTTCTTGCTTAAAATTTGCTTGACAACGAAAAACAGATTGTTTATCATGCGCACAACTTGACAATAATTATGAGTGATTCGATAAAGAAAGCTCGTAAGCTCAGCTACGGTTGAGTTTGCGGGCTTTTCGGCATTAATGGAGGTATCACAATGAACGAACGCAATTACAAATTCGAGACGCTTCAACTGCACGTCGGACAGGAACAAGCCGACCCCGTCACAGGTGCTCGCACCGTCCCGATTTATCAAACGACATCTTACGTTTTCAACAACTGCCAACACGCGGCGGATTTGTTCGCGCTCAAAGAGGCGGGCAATATTTACGGACGCTTGACGAATCCCACGCAGGAAATTTTCGAGAAACGTATCGCGGCTCTTGAAGGTGGCACGGCGGCACTGGCTGTCGCTTCCGGCGCGGCTGCCGTCACTTACGTCGCGCAGGCTCTCGCTCAACAGGGCGATCACATTGTTGCGGCAACGACGATTTACGGCGGGACTTTCAATCTGTTTGAACACACTTTGCCCGCGTTCGGTGTCAAAACGACTTTCGTTGACCCGACCAAAGGCGTTGACGTTTTCGAGGCGGCAGTTAAAGACAACACGAAATTTATTTTCATTGAATCCGTCGGCAATCCAAACGCAACTTTGATTGACATTCAAGCCGTCGCCGACATCGCGCACAAGCACAAAATCCCGCTCGTTATCGATAACACTTTTGCCACGCCGTATCAAATTCGTCCGTTTGAACTCGGAGCGGATATTGTTGTCCACAGCGCGACAAAATTTATCGGCGGACACGGCACGACTTTGGGCGGCGTTATCGTCGAAAGCGGCAAATTCGATTGGGCGGCGTCGGGAAAATTCCCGCAACTGACCGAAGCAAATCCCAGTTATCACGGCGTCAATTTTTACGAAGCTCTCGGCGGCGCGGCTTTCGTGACTTACATTCGGGCAATTTTGTTGCGTGACATGGGCGCGGCAATTTCTCCGTTGAGCGCGTTTATTTTGTTGCAAGGCGTCGAAACTTTATCGTTGCGCGTCGAACGTCACGTTGCCAACGCGTTGAAAGTTGTTGACTTCCTCGCGAAAAATCCCAAAGTCGACAAAGTCAATCATCCCGCGCTGAAAAATCATCCCGATCACGCGCTTTACGAAAAATATTTCCCGAACGGCGGCATTTCGATTTTCACGTTTGAGATTAAGGGCGGAGCTGACGCCGCGAAAAAATTTATCGACAACCTGAAAGTTTTTTCGTTGCTCGCAAATGTCGCGGACGTGAAATCGCTTGTCATTCACCCCGCCTCAACCACGCATTCGCAAATGACGGAGGCTGAACTTTTGGCGTCGGGAATTACTCCGTCGACGATTCGTCTGTCAATCGGCACGGAACACATCGACGACATCATTGCCGACTTGGAAACAGGTTTCGCGGCTCTCTGAAAAAATTTTTCGCAAATAAATTTCCCCGTCAATTCGGCGGGGATTTTTTGCATTGTTGACTTGCAAGCCAATTCCGCTATAATCGCGGCTAGTGGAGGCGGCGTAATGATTAGAGACCTTGCAAGAAAATTTTCGGCGTTCGGGCAGTTCGTCGACAACGTTATAATCGAACTGAAATTTCAGCGCGGAAATTTTTCGGCGGGCGCAGAAATTTTGCGTGCACATTCGTCAATGACTTTGCTTCGGGCAAGTTCAAACGACGCAGAAATTTTGCTCAAGATGATTCGTCCTCGGCGCGAAGTTACTGCCGCTCTCGGTTGCCGAATTCAGTCGGCGGAAAAAACGTGGCGCGTCTTCACGGCGTCGGATATTTTGGATTTCGTCGAATCCGTCGGCGACAAAAATGAAATTCACCGCTTTAACCCGCCGATTGTTCCCGCACTGCTGATTTTGGAAACTTTGCTGTCTGATGAAAATTTTTCGTCGTGCGCGGGGCTGAAACTCAAATTTAAAAATTTCGTCACGGCGGGCGAACCGTTGTCGCTTGTCGGCGATAAAAATTTCGAGCTGATGAGCGCGGGCGTCAAAAAAGTTTCGGGAGAAATTTTATGAGCGTTTATGTTTTGGGCGGCTTGCGAACGCCGATTGTCACGGCCGGCACGAAATTTAAATCTTTGCGTCCCGAAATTTTTGGCGCGGAAGTCTTGCAGGCTCTGCGTCAAAAATTTTTTTTGGAGCATGTCGACGAAATTATTTGCGGCAATGCTGTCGGCACGGGCGGAAATATTTCGCGGCTGATGACTTTAATCGCGGGCTTCGACGAATCAACGGCGGCTTTGACCGTCGACAGGCAATGTGCCGGCGGCGCGGCGTCAATCGCAATCGGCTACGCGAAAATTTCTTGCGGGCTTGCTGACGTGATTATTGCGGGCGGCGCGGAAAGTTCATCGTTGCAACCGTTGCGCGTTTATCACCCGAACGACGAACGATTTAATTTGACGGCTGTCGAAGTGCAGGGCGGTTATCGGACGGCGCAATTTTCCCCGAACGAATTCGACGCGCTTGCCATGCTCAAAGGTGCTCAACGCGTCGCGGACGCCGAAAATATTTCCAAAGCCGAACTCGACGCGTGGGCTGTGCGAAGTCACCAACGGGCGGCAAAGTCGATTGAAAATCTGCGCGATTACATTGTCGAAATTGCGGGCGTTCGCGAAGATACGGGAATCAAAAAAAATATTTCCCGCCGACTGATTGAGCGTGCGCCGTTGCCGTTGGGAACCGACACGAAAATTTCTGCCTTCAACGCGTGCCGAATCAATGACGGGGCGGCTTTTGTCGTGTTGGCGTCTGAAAAATTTCTGCGCGAAAAAAAATTATCAACCGTCGCGAAAATTTTTGACGTGTCAACGGGCGGCGTCAATCCGCTTGAAACTCCGCGTGGCGCGCAGGTTGTTGCCGATAAACTTTTGGCGCGAAACGGCTTGACTTACGAAAAACTTTCGGCAATCGAATTTAACGAGGCGTTCGCGGTGATTGACGTGCTGTTTGAACGGGCGCACCCGAATTTAATCGACAAATTTAATCCGATGGGCGGCGCGTTGGCTTACGGACACCCATACGGCGCGAGCGGCGCAATTTTGATGATTCATCTGCTTGCGTCGCTGAAAATTTCGGGCGGCTTGGGCTTGCTGTCAATCGCGGGCGCGGGCGGCACCGGTGAAGCAATTTTGGTTGAGGCGTTGACATGAACTTTTATGACTTGTTGAAGATACGAACCGGAACTTTAGGCGACAAAATTTTTTTACGGATTGACGAGCGCACGATAACTTTCCGCGAATTTCTGAACGCCGTCGACAATTCCGACGCGGGCGGGAAATTTTTTTCGCAAGCGGTGAATTTTTTCGTCGAGCAAAAAAATAATCCGACGAATATTTTTGACGTGGCGACGAGCGGATCAACTTCCGCGCCGAAAACTTTTCGCAGGACGTTCGAGAGTTGGGCAAATTTTTTTCCGACGCAGAACAAAATTTTTCGTGTCGACTCCGCGACGAAACTTTTCATGCACGGCAGTTTGACTTTCACGGGCAACTTGAACACGTTCCTTGCGACGCTGGACGCGGGCGGCTCAATCGTCACGAGCGAAATTTTTTCTCCGCGCAGATGGCTTGAACTTTTGAACGACACGACAGCAATTTATCTTGTGCCGACGAAATTGTCATTGCTTGCGGTTGGTGAGCCGCTTGAAAATATCCGCTCAATTTTTACGGGTTCGCAAATTCTGACGGAAAGTCAAAGTCTGTCATTGCTGAAAAAATTTCCCGCCGCAGATTTGATTTTGTATTACGGCTCAAGCGAACAAAGTTTCGTCACGTACAAAAAAATTTCCGAGCAAAACGCGGGCGAAGTCAACAATTTGGGCAAACCGTTCGACGGCGTGAAAATTTTCGTGCGCGACGGGCTGATTTACGTCGACACGCCCTATCGAGTTGTCGGCGTCGAAAATCCCTGCACGGTCGGTGACGCGGGCTTTATCAACGAACGCGGCGAGCTGATTTTTTTCGGGCGCGGCGAAGATTTCATCAATCGTGGCGGCGTGAAAATTTTTGCGTCCTCCGTCGAACAAAAACTTTTAACGATTGACGGGATTGAATCCGTTGCCGTCGTGAAAGTTCCCGACAAAATTCGCGGCGAAAATTTTGTTGCTTACGTCGTCGGGCACGCGGACAAAAAAAGAATTCGGCAAGCTTTGACGCCCGCCGAATTGCCGAGAGAAATTATTTTCGTTAAGGCGTTGCCTTTGAACGAATCTTGCAAGGTCGACAAAAAATTTTTGATGAATCAAATCCCGCAGATATGACAGGAAAAATTTTTATACGTTCGTCCAAACTTTTGCGGCGCGATTGTAACGCAGTGACGAGCCGTCCGCGAAAGTAACAGCCGTGTTGTTCGTGCCTGCAATCGCCAAAACATTTGAGCCGACGCCGATTAACATGCCGCCTTCGGTTTCCTGCGCGAAAGTCACATCGGCAAGCGTAGCGTTATAAAAATTAATTACGTCGTCATCTTCCGCGTTGACAATAACGTCGTTGCCTTCGTTCGCGCCGTACATGAAAACATCTGCGCCCGTGCCGCCGATTAAAATGTCGTCCGCAATTCCCGCGCCGCCCCAAAGTACCGAGCCGTTGCCACCGCTGTAAATTTCATTTGCCGCCACATCTCCGAACAAAACATTTGCGCCGCCCGAAAATGCCGCGTTCAAAACTTCGACGCTTGAAAAATTTCCGCCGTCAAGGTTGACTGCCGCGCCCGCCGTCAAGACGTTCACCGTGTCGGAAAAATTCCCGCCGAGATAAATTTTGTCGTCGCCTTCGTAAGTGAAATTGTTCGTCGCGTTCGTATTGCCGACTTTTGCCGAAAAAATATTTGCTCCGTCGAAAGAAAAATTAATCGCAACGTCAGCGGTTGCATTGTCGGTGACTGCCGCGAACGAGCCGCCGTCCGTCATGAGCGCGGATAAATAATTTCCGTCGCGAAGAATAACCGCCAAGCCGCCGCCGATAAAACTCATCACGTCGCCCGCCGTGCCCGTCGCGAAATTAATCGCCGTGTCTTGTCCGTTGCCCGTCAAGTACCAGAAATTATCGATGCCCGCGCCGCCTTGCAGTGTATCGTTGCCGTAAGCACCGCCCCACGTCGTCGAACCGGCATTTCCCGCGATAATGTAATTGTTATTCGTGTTGCCGCCGAGAAAATGCGCCGTCGTCATTTCGGAAGCGTCGAGGACGATGGCCGCCGCATTGCCCAAAGAATTTATTTCGCCCGTGAAAGGATTCGTTTCACTCAAGAAAACGTCCGAATCAATCGCGCCCGAAACTTTCAGCGTAACGCCGTCAAAATTCGTGCTTGCCGTTGAAATTGTATCGGCGGGAACTGTATATGCAGGAACTGTGTCGGCCGGAACTGTATCGGCCGGAACTGTGTCGTCGGTCGTCGGAGTCGTCGGCGTTATCGAAGTCGACGGGTCGCGTCCTTCGGAAGCTTGTTTCGCCAAATAACGCAGAGCAATGTAACCCGCCGCATAAGAATTGACGCCGCTGCCTGAAGTCGCCGCGCTCTTCAACGTCGAAGGACTCGTCGACAAATTTTTTATCGTCGTGTAACGTTTATCGTCAATGCCGTGAACAAGTTCCGCAGAACCTTCCTTGAAAAACGTCGGCAAATTCGCGTACCAGTCGACATTCGCGCTCATCACCGCGTGAACCAATTCGTGCGCAATCGTGCGGTCAAGATAATTTAAAGCCGCGCTTGAGCCTATACCGTTCGGATCCGTCGTGTCAATGTTGCCGAAATAGTTCAGGTTGATTCGCAGTTGAAGTTCCGAAGATTTTTGCCCGCTGCTGTAAAACGACGCCGCCATTTTCCCGTCGGTACTATCGTAAAATGAAATCGTCAACTCTTTGACGGTCGTGCCCGATTCGTTGAAGCTGTAACCGTAAGACGATTTTATCAGCGACAAACTTTCGCCAATCCACCACGTGTACAGCGCGCCGACAATCCATTGTGCGCTTTCGCTCAACGTGCTTTGTTCGGGGACGTTGACAGTCAAGCCTTGAATTTTGAAACTCGTCGAAGTCGGATAGCTCCACGAGCCGTTTTCGGGGACGATTGATTCAGCGGTTTTCGTCACGCCGCCGCCCGCGTCCAAGCCGGTTATCGCGCCCGTGTCGTTATTGTCAAGAATTATACCGCAACAATCTTTCAAAAAGCCGTCGCCGTCGGAACCGTAAGCCGTGCAATCCGCCGCCATTGTGTTTACCAATTCAGACCAGCTTTTGAATTTCGAGACAGCCGCAACAGCCTCGTCAAGTGCCGCCGTGCCCTGTTTGCTTGTCGAATCCAGGACGGACATAAAATTTTTTATTACGCTTTGTGCAGACATTTTTTACCCTCCAAACATTTGTAGCAAAGAATTTATATCACAACGCGGGATTATATTCAAACAAAGTTAGCGGCGTGTAAGAATTTACTTGACTTGACGAAAGTAAGCGTTTATAATGCGCTATGTTGACGGCTCAAGTTGTCAACGATTATCGAAGCGGCGACATAGCCAAGTGGTAAGGCCGAGGTCTGCAAAACCTCTATCCCCGGTCCGATTCCGGGTGTCGCCTCCAACTATGTAAAATCCGGCACTGCCGTTAGTGGGAGTGCCTATTATTTTGACAGAGGCAAGATAAATGTTTGAAGACCTGTCTCAAAATCTACAAGAAGCGTTTCGCAAACTTCGCGGACACGGCAAACTAACCGACGAGGACATAACAAAGGCGTTAAAAGATGTGCGCATGGCACTTTTGTCGGCGGACGTGAATTACAAAATCGTTCGCGACTTCGAGAAGGCAGTTAAAGAACTCGCACTCGGCACGGAAATTTTGAGCCACTTAACGCCCGCGCAGTCCGTGATAAAAATCGTCGACGAAGAACTTGCCCAACTCATGGGCGGCAAGGCGGCGAAGTTAAATATTTCTTCGCACCCGCCGACGGTAATTTTAATGGTCGGTCTGCAAGGTTCGGGCAAGACGACATCGGCGGCAAAATTGGCATTGCTGATGAAACGTCAGGGCAAACGTCCCGCGCTCGTCGCCGCAGATATTTATCGTCCCGCCGCAATCAAACAGTTGCAGGTTGTCGGCGAACAGGCAGAAGTGCCCGTTTTCACCGAGGACATAAAAGACGCCGTCCAAATTGCCAAAGATTCATTGACGTTCGCGAACAAGCACGCCCGCGACGTTTTGATAATCGACACGGCAGGGCGACTGCAAATCGACGAAAAGTTGATGCAGGAACTCAAGGACATTAAAGCCGCAGTCAATCCGCACGAAATACTTTTGGTTGTCGACTCGATGATTGGTCAAGAGGCAGTCAACGTTGCGGAAACTTTCCACGGCGCGTTGGGCGTCAACGGAATTATTTTGACGAAACTCGACGGCGACGCTCGCGGCGGTGCGGCACTGTCAATCAAAGCGGCAACGGGTTGCCCGATAAAATTCGTCGGCATGGGTGAAAAAATTGAGGCGTTGGAAATTTTCCATCCCGATCGCATGGCGTCCCGAATTTTGGGCATGGGCGACGTGCTCAGCTTGATTGAAAAAGCGCAATCGACAATCGACGCGAAGACCGCCGAAAAAATGGTCAAGAAAATCAAATCGGATGAATTCACCCTGCAAGATTTTCTTGAGCAACTTCAGCAAGTCAAAAAACTCGGCTCGCTCAACGATTTACTCGGTATGGTGCCGGGACTCGGCGGCTTGCGCAAAAAATTGAGCGGCGTCGATTTAGACCTTGACGGCAAAGAAGTCAAACACATGGAAGCAATTATCCTGTCAATGACGCCGAAAGAACGCGCCGACACTTCGATTATCGACGCCAAACGCCGCAAACGAATCGCGCTCGGTTCGGGCACGAAAGTTGCCGACGTGAACAAATTGCTTAAGCAGTTCGACGAAATGCGTAAAATGATGCGTAAACTTCGTGCCGGTCAAGTTCAAGCTCAACAGCAACAAGCCGCAAAAAAATCCAAAACCAAAAAAGGAAAACTCAAAAAAGGGAAGAATAATACCAAAGTCAAAATGCCGACTCTTCCCAGCTTAGGCGGACTCTTGGGCTCTCTCGGCTCAAAATTTCCGTTCGGCAAATAGTCGGCTGAAAATTTCAACCAAACCCGAAAGGTGGTGAGATCTTGGTAAAAATCAGACTCAATCGAATGGGTGCCAAAAGACAGCCGTTTTATCGCATAGTCGTTGCGGACAGCCGTTCGCCGCGTGACGGGCGTTTTATCGAAATCGTCGGCAATTATGATCCGACCAAAAACCCCGCCATTGTCAACGTCGACGAAGAAAAAATCATCGGCTGGATTCAAAACGGTGCACAGCCGACCGATACGGTTCGCTCGCTCCTCAGCAAAAAAGGCATCATGAAAAAAATTCACGAAGAGCGCAAGGCGGCCAAAGCTGCGAAGTAAAAGACGAACAATTAGTTGAGGAAAAAAATCATGCAAGAACTTGTAACTGTGCTGGCAAAAGCACTTGTCGAAAAACCCGAAGACGTTCAGGTCGAAGCCGTCGAAGAAGAAGACCGCACGGTTTTGAAACTGCACGTCGCGCAAGAAGATATGGGCAGGGTCATTGGCAAACAAGGGCGAATTGCCAAAGCGATTCGCACGATTGTCAAATCCGCCGCAACACGCGAAAAGAAAAAAGTTACAGTCGACATCGAATGAAACAATCGGCGCGGTGAGCAGTTAAAGCTTGCCGCCTTTTTTTGTTGGGAGGTAAAAATTTTGGACAGCATCAAAATCACGGTTCCTTTGACGGTAAAAGCAAAACTTACCGATAAACTTCGCGCCCGCCTTTTGGACGAGGCAATCAAAGTCGGCGAACAAATGGAACTTGAAATCAAGCAAATCAATTTGGACATGCAACGCGAATTGGAACGTTCGCCGCAACACGAAGGACAAATCAGAAACTTTTTCGGCAACGAAATCGCTCCGCGTCAAGCGCGGCTTGAGGAAGCTCGTCAACGCAAAGAAACTTTTGAAAAATTGGCGACGGGCGCGGAAATCATGCAAGGCACGATTGAGCGGCAAGTTGAGCTGAAAGTCGGCGACAACCTGCGCGAAGCGATGAACGTTGAAATTTTGGTGGAAGATGACAAAATCATTGCAATCCGCAGTTAAAGAAATTATCGTCGGGAAAATCGGCGCGGCTCGCGGGCTTGACGGCACAGTCAAAATAATTCCGCTGACGGATTTTGAAGATCGTTTCGACGGACTGAAAGAAATTTCTGTCGGCGGGAAAATTTTCGTCATTGAACAAGTCAAACATATTGGCGGGCAACTTTTCATGAAGTTTGCGGGCGTGGACAGTCGCGAAACCGCCAAAGCTTTGACGAACAAATTTTTGACGGTGGACAGAGCCGACGCCGCGCCGCTTGCCGACGGGGAATTTTACACGTTCGACATTATCGGTTGCGAAGTTTTCGACGACGACAAAAAAATCGGCACGGTTACCAATGTTTTGAAAACCGGCTCAAATGACGTGTTCGAGGTCGACGGAAATATTTTAATTCCTGCGCTGAAATCTGTCGTTCGTTCGATTGACGTTGCGTCGAAAAAAATTCTGGTCGATTCAAATGCTTATTGATGTCATTACGCTGTTTCCGGAAATGTTCACGGGAGTTTTCGGCGAAAGTATCATCAAACGCGCCGTCGACAAAAATATTTTGGAGATTCGTTTTACGCAACTGCGCGATTTCGCCTTCGACAAACACAGGCAAGTTGACGATTCACCTTTCGGCGGCGGCGCGGGCATGGTGCTTAAACCCGAACCCGTTTATCGTGCCGTGCGCGACGTGTTGAGCAAATCCGACGAAAATATTTCCCGCAAGATAATTTTGCCCGACCCGAGCGGCGAAGTTTTCACGCAGGACAAAGCCAAAGAACTTGCCGCGCTCGACCAAATTATTTTCGTCTGCGGACATTACGAAGGCTTTGACGCGAGAATTTACGATCTTGCCGACGAATTAATTTCAATCGGCGATTACGTGTTGACGGGCGGCGAACTTCCCGCAATGGTTATCGTTGACGCGGTGGCGCGAATGTTGCCGAATGTCTTAGGCTCGGCGGAGTCGGCGGAAACTGATTCGTTTTTCGGCGGACTTTTGGGCTTCCCGCAATATACCCGCCCGCGAGAATTTGAAGGCAAAATCGTCCCTGACGTGCTGTTGTCGGGCAACCACGCCGAAATAAAAAAATGGCGCGAAGAACAGTCGCTGAACTTGACACGGGCACGAAGACCGGATTTGTTGAAATGAACACGAAAACAATTTTGCTGATAATCGGCGTGTTGCTGATTCTGACGGGCGTCGTCGGTATCGGAACTTTTTACGCGTACCAAAAAATCAAAACCGTTCACGTAAGTTCAATTCGTGCGGCGCGGCAAGCTCTAGACAAACACGACGCGGCGGAGTTTCAAAAATTCGTCGACGTGGACGCTCTCATCGATATTGCCGCTCAAGAAATTTTGACCGCGCAGATTAACGCGACGATTGACCCGACCGCTTATTCAATGGACGAAGTGCAACGCCGTTACGACAGCCAAAAAGCCGATTTCGTTCAAAGCGCAAAAGTTATTGCGGACGAATTCATTTCGACGGGCAAGGTGACTTTTCCGCAAGATTTGACTGCCGCGCAAAAATTTTTCAAAAAATCCGGCGTGAATTCCTGCGAGATTAAAAGCGTCACAAAACCGCGACATGAAGGCAACGTGCAAACTGCAACCGTCACGTTTTACAATCCTTACATGAAATTCAGTTTCGAGCTGGAACTTGAGTTGACGCCCGTCGAAGAAAATCTTTGGCGAATCACGGGCGCGAAAGGTTTTGACGGTTATTATGCGGGCTATCGTCGTTCGTTGAAACGCAAACTTGATTCGCTCAATGCGCCGATCGGTCGGCAGATGGACGAAATTTTTAACGTCAAAAGTTTTTCCGTCACGAACGCGGGCGGCGACGAATACGGCTTTTCGCAAAACCTGAACATCGCGATTAAAGCGGACGTGCACTCAAAAGAACGCCTGTCGAAAATCGTCGGCAACATCATTATCGGCAAGGACGAAAACGAAAGTTTTTCGCCGTTCACAATCGACATGTACCAAAAGCCGCAGGGCTTGCAGACTTTCAACGTGACGAAAGTTTTAAATCCGTTTATCCGCGCAGATTCAAACGCAATGAAACACGGCCTGCGAAAAAGCGACATACACATTGAAGTTACAGAAATAATTTTTGCGGACGGCTCCAAGCTGAAACTTCTGGACGAGTTGCCCGAATAAAAAACGGAGGTGACAACGTGGAAAAATTTAATGTAGTGCTTGTCGTATTGAACGCGAACAATCTGAGCACGGCATTGGAAAGTTTGAACTTCGAGCGCGCAAATCTCGTTGCCGTGGTGATTGAAAACGGCAGCGGCAATTTTTTTACGTTGAACGGCAAGAAAATTCCGTTGGTGTCATTTGCGAACATCGGTCAGCTTTTGAACGCGGGAAAAAATTTCGTCTGGTTGCTCAATAGTCACGTCGACGGCGCGGGCGACCTGTACAAGATGAAAAAATTTTTGACGGCAAGCGGCATTCCCGAAGAAAATATCGTCAACTTTGAACGCTGGCTTACGCCCGAATGGTTTTCGAATCTGCGTTACGTCGAAAAGCACGGCGCGGATTTTTTTGCGACGGGAATAAGTTACGCCGAAGTCGGGCTGGATTTGCGATTTATTCCGCACATGCACGGCAGAGGCGTCAACCTTGCGGGTTCAAATCAAGACTTGCAACAAGGTTACTCGACAGCGAAATATATTTTTGAACACGTCAAGCCCGGCACGATTAAATTTGTGCTGATTTGTCTTGCGCCGTATTCTTTCCGCTACGAAAACGCTAAAGCTTTTGCCGTCACCTCGCGAAATTTGCAGTACATGCTTGCACTCGGCACGCCCGCGCAAAATCGTCACGACGAACTTTTGATGAATTTGACAAGCGACAGCGTAAAAAATTTTTTCGCGTCCGTGACTGACGAAAAAGCCGACTTGAACTTCAGCCGCACGAAAGAAAAGCTCAATCGTCAAATGCCCGTCACAGCCGTTATTAATTGGGAAGCGGAGCTGAAAAATTTGACGAAGAAACTTTATCCCGCGACTGTCGAAAAAAATTTCCGCATCCTCAAAGACTACATCAAACTTTGCAGTGACAACGGCGCCAAACCCGTCGGTGTGGTTTTTCCGTTCCCGCCAATTATCCACGACAATTACAACGCGGAACTTTTGACAAGGTTTCGGCGGGCGATTCGTGAGCTGGAAGATACGACCGATTTCACCTGCATTGACCTGTTTGATCTCAAACTCGGTTACGATTGCTTTTACAACATGGCGCATTTAAATTTGCGCGGCGCGGCGATTGCGAGTACTGTTTTGGGCTTGCGATTGCACGAAAAAAATATTTTGCCGACGGAAAATTTCTGCGGCATGAATTACGAATACTTTAACATGTTGTCGAATTTGTTGCCGAAAGAAACTTACAACGCGCTGATGAATCGCGTTTTTGCAACGTCAGCCGAAATGATTCGCCGCAAAGAAAAAATTAAAGTCGGTTTCGTGCTCTACGATTCGTCAATGTGGTGCGGCGATGAACTTTACAACTTCTTTGCCCGCGATGAAAAATTTGAGCCGACGATTTTTCTTTGCCTGCGCACGGACAAAACTCAAGACGCGCTTATCCGAAAAGCTTTCCGTCACAGCGCGGAACAATTCAAAGCACGCGGCTTGCTCGTCACGGCGATTGATGAAAAAAATTTTCCCGTTCCCGCACAGGACGTGTTGATTTTCCTGACGCCGTATCCGGAAGTTTTGCCGAACGCGTTTCAACTTTCGACGCTCACACTCAAAACGCAAATGGTTTATCTGCCGTATTCGATTACAGTTTCAACATTCGATTCTTGGGAATCGCGTTTAACTTTTTTCTTCCGGAAAATATTTTTCGAGACCGAAGCGAATCAAAAATTTTACCGCCGCCGCTCAAAAAATTTTTTCACGCAAGAATATTTAAGCGGTTGCCCGAAAATGGATTCGTTAATTGAGGCGAACACGGATTTTCATTTCGATTGGAAAATGGCTCGTCCCGACGCGAAGAAAATTATTTATGCGCCGCATTGGGCGATAAATGAAGGCGTCAAATACTCAACTTTCCAATGGAATTACAAATTCATGTACGAATTCGCAAAAAATCATCCCGAAATTTCTTGGGTGTTCAAGCCGCATCCGAATTTACTTTTTTCGGCGGTCAAGGAAAAACTTTTCCCGTCAACCGAGGCTTTTGAAAAATATTTGCGGGATTGGAACGATTTGCCCAATGCGCAAGTTGTCACGGGTGCTTACTATCAAGAAATTTTCGCGACTTCCGACGGCATGATTCACGACAGCGGTTCTTTCATTGCCGAATATCAATACACGCACAAACCGATGATTTTTTTGACTCGCGACACGCAAGAATTTAACGAGACCGGCAGAAAAATTTTGGACGCGTCGTATTGCGTCGACGGTCGTGATTTGGACGGCATTGCCGCGCTCATGAAAAAAGTTTTTATCGACGGCAACGACTTCATGAAAGACGAACGACAAAAAGTTTTCGATGGACTTTTAAATTATCGGCGGCGCAACGACATGACGGCAAGCGAATTCATTTTCAAAAACATTTCTCAAGACTTAAAGGAGTTTTGCTGATGGTTATTGGTTACACGACGGGCGTTTATGATTTGTTTCACATCGGGCATTTGAATTTGCTCAAGAACGCCAAGGGGCTTTGCGACAAATTAATCGTGGGCGTCACCGTCGACGAGCTTGTCAAGTACAAAAACAAACGCGCCGTCATTCCTTTTGAAGAGCGTTTGGAAATTGTGCGCAGTATTCGTTATGTCGACGCGGCAATTCCGCAAGAGGACATCGACAAATTTGCGGCGTGGCAAAAACTCAAGTTCGATATTCTTTTCGTCGGCGACGATTGGTATCAATCCGAACGTTGGCAGGAAATGGAATCAAAATTTCGTGAAGTCGGCGTTAAGGTGATTTATTTCCCCTACACCAAAGGCACGAGTTCCACGCTGATAAATCAAACGCTGATTCGGTTGCGCGAAGGAGATTGATTGACATGGTCGACAAAAATTTTTGCATGAGTTCATATCTTGCGTTCCGTTATATCGAACGTGATGACATGGAATTTTTCGACGGGCTTCACCACAGAAATTTTCAACCGCTTGCCGACAGAATCAAAGTATCGACGGCTGACGATATTGACGCGGCATTGAAAGAAAACTTTTCCAAACTGCGCGGCAAAAAATTGGGACTGATGCTTTCGGGCGGCATGGATTCGGCGTGTCTTGCGGCGTACATGAAAGGTTGCGACGCGTACACTTTCAGATTTTTGGACGGCACGATTTACACCGACGAACTTAAGCGCGCCGAACTTTTCGCCGAAACTTACGGACTGCAACTTCATTTCGTCGATATAAATTGGCAGACGATTGAGCCGCAAGTTGACGCGGTGTTGAAAAACAAATGCGCGCCCGTGCACTCGATTGAGCCTCAACTTGTCGTCGCGGCGAATCAAGCGAAACTTGACGGCGTCGAGATGATGATTGTCGGCGAGAGCAGCGATTTAATTTTCGGCGGCATGGATAAACTTTTGTCGCGAAATTGGACGTTCGACGATTTTGTCAAGCGATACACGTTCACCGCTCCCGCCGAAGTTCTCAACGAGCCTGCGGACGTGAGTTATCTTTTTGAGCGGTATCGTCAAGGCGACAAGATTGATTTTCTAAAATTCATGGACGAAGTTTTTTCCGTCGAAAGTTCCGGCTCGTACATGAACGCTTTCGAGACCGCGCAGATTAATTATTTCGACCCGTATGCGAATTTGCAGATGAGCGAGCCGCTTGATTTGGAGCGCGTGCGAAACGGCGAGTCAAAATATTTGATTCGCGAACTGTTCCGCAAAAAATATCCCGGCGTGCCCGTGCCCGAAAAAGTTCCGATGCCGCGTCCCGTCGATTTTTATTTCAACGATTGGCACCCGACGCGTCGCGAGTTCAAAGAGAATCTCGACATGAAAAATTTCACGGGCAACCAGAAATGGCAACTGTGGTGTTTGGAACGTTTCTTGAATCTTTTTGAGCCGTAAGCTTAACCGCGAGAAAAAATCCCCGTTCAGATGAGCGGGGAAATTTTTTTGTCCGTATGAAAAATTTACTGCGCGTTGCGTTTCGATTTCAAATATTCGTCCATTGCAATCGCGACGGCTTTGGAATATTTCACGGCGAGCACAACATTTTTCGCGCCGGCAACCACGTCGCCCGAAGCAAAGACGCCTTCGCGAGTAGTGCGCCCCGATTCGTCGACGACAATCAATCCGTTTTTGTCGACGGTTAAATCGTGCGTCGTGTTGACGATTTTATCTTTGGGGCCTTGACTTATCGCGATAATCGTCGAATCGGCGGGCATCAAAACGGGTTCTTCTTCGCGGACAACGTTGCCCTGTTCGTCGAAAATGCGCGGCGTGAAGACGGGACCTTTTTCGGTGAATTCGGTTATTCCCATGCCTTGCTGAATTTCAATCCCGTCAACTGCGGCGTAATCGAGTTCGCGTTGGCTGGCGGCAATTCTCTGGCGGCGTGCGTACAACGTAACGTGACGGCTGCCTTGGCGGACGACGGTTCGCGCCACGTCGATTGCCGAGTTGCCCGCGCCGATAATCGCAACCGTGTCGCCCAAATCGTAAGCGTCGGGGTTTTGCAGGTAGTCAATCGCGTAATGAACGTTGCCGAGCGATTCGCCTTTGACGTGCGGTCGACGAGGACGCCAAACGCCCGTGCCGATAAAAATTGCGTCGTAGCCGTCGTTAAATAAATCGTCCAAATGCAACGCGCCGCCTATCGACGTATTCGGGCGGAAATGAATTCCCATTTCGCGCAACTTGCTTTGATAACGGTCGAGAATTTTTTTCGGCAAACGGAATGCGGGAATGCCGTAGCGCATCATGCCGCCGATTTTGTCCATGCGCTCAAAAATCGTGATTCGGTAACCGAGCGCGGCAAGTTTAATCGCAATGGTAATTCCTGCGGGGCCGGAACCGATTATCGCGACGCTTTGTCCCGTGTCGGGCGCACGTTCCAAACTGATTTTGTCGAAATAAAAATCCGAGATGTAATTTTCGATGCTTGGAATTTGAACTGCCGAGCCGTCCTTGCGCTTGCCCTGAATGCAGTTGCCTTCGCATTGATTTTCGTGGTCGCAAACCAGCGAGCAAACGACGCTCAACGGATTGTTCTCGAAAAGCATACGTCCCGCCTCTTCGGTTTGTCCCGCGAGAAACATGCGAATCATTTCGGGAATGTCGGTTTGAATCGGACAACCTTTGAGTCGACACAGCGGCTTTTTGCATTGCAGGCACCGGCGCGCCTCGTTGATGACGTGTGCAGCCATAAAATTTTCACCCTCCTAAAATAAAATTGCTTGCCGACATTGTAGACGAAAAAATTTCCTGCGTCAAAAAATTTTGCACCGCAACGACGCGATAAAAAAAGACCCCGACAAAATTTGCCGAGGCCGCGAAGTGATTTATTTAATTTTCCATTTGCCGTTGTCGACGACGTAGCTTGTGCCCGCAACCCGATATTCGCAATTCGTGCCGCTGACGGTCAATGTCCCGCCGTCGCTGAATTCAAGTTCAACGCCGCTGTCGGTAATGTTCGCCGCAGAAATTTCGGCAAGCGTGATGTTCGTCAAGTCAACAACGTCGCCGGCTTTCGCGTTTTGAATCGTGTCGTTGCCGTTGCCGAAATTGTAGAAGAAAGTATTTTTGCCGCCGCCGCCGATAAGTAAATCGTTGCCGAAATCGCCGCCCCATAAACTCGAATCGCCGTTGCCCGCAATTATCGTGTTGTCGAAGGCGTTGCCCGCCAGCGAAGTTTTTCCGTCAACGGCCGAGGCGTCCAACGTTTTAATTTCTCCGACAAAAGCTGTCTTGCGGGAATTGTCCAGCCAAATTTCCGCGCTCTCGACGCCCGAATCGACGCTGACCAAATCGCCGCCGTCCGCGATATAAAGATTCGCAAGTCCGTCGTAAACAATGTTTTTGTCGACTTTGACGGCAAGATCATTGATTTGGAAAGTTTTTCCCGCCGCGTCCTTAATCGTCAAGTTTTCGTCGGAATTATTCATTTGCAAAACGACATCATTGCCCGAACAGGAAATTTTTGTGACGAGCGTGTCGACGCCGATTTTATCTGCGGTGCCTGAATTTTTGTTTTCGGCGGTGAGGAACTCGAAATCATAAATGACATCGCGCCCGTCGCCCTCAAAATATAAAAACTCCGTCCGACCTGCTTTGTCCGCCGAGCCGCTTCTGCCGAACAATTCATCGTCGCCTGCGCCGCCCGCCAAACTGCCGTAGCCGTTGCCCGCAATCAGCGTGTTACTTTCGTCCGAGCCAATCAGCCGCGAAATTCCGTCGCCCGCCTGAATTTTGTTTATGCCTTTGAAAATCGCCTCGCGGTCACCGAGCGCGCCCGTGCCGTCCGAAAGATTGACTTCGACCGTGCCGCCGTACTCAGAGAAATTCAAGCCCGAACGTTTTCCGAAAAATGCGTTGGGTTTCAAGCCGTCTTTTTCCGTGACCAAAATCGATTCGTCGGTTTTCGCAATCGCGCTGTTGAGCGTGGTTTGTCCGTCCGTCAACAAAATTAATTCGGGATTCTCCGCGCCGAAATCACTCACTGCGTCCGCCGAAGATGAATTCACGCCGATACCTTTTAACTTTAAGCGCGCATTTTTGGAAGCAATCGACAAGCCGTCATTCTCGAATTTAAATTCGACATCGGACAAATTTTCGACCTGAACATAATCGCCGTCGTAACCGAATCCCTCATGGAAATTGTACACGTTGTTGCGCGAATTGCCGCCCGAAACAATCGTTGCGCCGTCTTTTTTGTAGCGAAGTTCGTAAGGCGTCAAATAAATTTCGTTTCTGCCTTCGCCGCCGTCGGCATAATCGCGACTGCCGGCAAGCAACATGTCATCGCCTGCGCCGCCCTTGAGCATCGAGCCGATATATTTTGTTTCGGGGGAATTTTCGCTGTAGTTGCCTTTCAGCACCGCATTTTCGTCGAATTCGCTCATGTCAAGCGTGCCGCCGTTTTTGCCCGTGAAGCCGACCAGTTGTTTTTCGTCGTCGTAATTGACCAACTCAACAACCGTCGAATCGTTGTTCGGATTATTTATCGCGACGCGGCTTGAAAAATTTATCCGAATTTCGTTGCCGACAAGTTTTATCTTATTGGTTTTTATTGCGTCGATAATGTCGTTGATGTCCTGAACCAGCACGACCGCGCCGCTTTCCACATCGTAATTATCCAGCTGGACTTGTCCGTCGAATGAAACGACCGTGACATTATCCGCATCCGCCATGTCGACTTTTGAGCGCGCCCCGTCATAAGTTATCAGCGAATCTTGTCCCGAAGCGATTTTCACTTGCGCATAATTTTCGGTGTAAAAATCCAATTTATTTTCGGGGTTGTGTTCGTCCGTCTCAATCAAAACGACTTTGCGCCGGCTCAGCGAATCTTCCGCAACGTCCTCGGTGTCGTCCGTTTCCGAAATTAATTCCGTGCCCGCCGCGCCTTTAATCGTGTATTGTTCGCCGCTGACAGATTCGTCGCTGTAAGTGATTTTATTTTTGCTCAGCGTGTAACCCGCCGTTGTGCTGCTGCTCGTGTAAAGGTAAGTGTCCTCGTCGAGTTGCGTCCAATATTTTCCACGCGTCGAAGGTTGCTCCACGTCGTCGGCGATTGCAAGCGTGTAACCTTTGCTGATTGTAACCGTCTGTTTATCAAGCGAACTTGCCGCAACGGTAACGGTCGTGCCCGAAAGCGACAAGCCGTCAAGAGATTTCACGCCGTAAACTTTCAACGAAATGTCTGCGTCGTGCGCGGGCGTGTAAGTCACAACTTTTTTGTCGCCCGCCAAAGTGTAGCCGTCTGTGTTGCTCTCGCTCGTATAAGTCGCCGTGGTGCCCGAAAGCGTCCAGCCGCCTTCGTCGAAAGTCGGTGGCTTGATTCCGTTGGCAAGGGCAAGCGTGTAGCCGTCGCCCAAAATTGTCGCGTCTTGATTGTTTAAATTCGCCGCCGTCAACGTCACGACATTATTTCTAACGGTGATTCCGTCCGTCGATTTCACGCCGCTCAACGTAAACAAATTCGTCGCGGGAATTTCCGAAACGTAGCTGATTGACTTCGCGTCGTCGGAAATTTCGTAGCCGTCTGTGTTGCTCGCCGATTTGTAAGTATTTCCATCGAAGTGTTCGCCCGTCGTCGTCGGAGAATAATTTTTATCAAGCGCAAGAGTGTAGCCGTCGCCTTCGATTGTCACGTCTTGATTGTTCAAATTTTTCGCCGTCAACGTCACGACATTATTTTTAACGGTGATTCCGTCCGTCGATTTCACGCCGCTCAACGTAAACAAATTCGTCGCGGGAGTTTCTTCAACGTAGCTGATTAATTTCGCGTCGCTTGAAATTTCATAGCCGTCCGAAAAACTTTCAGACTTGTAAATATTTCCGTCGAAATGTTCGGTCGTCGCCGTCGTCGGAGAATAATTTTTATCAAGCGCAAGCGTGTAGCCGTCGCCTTCGATTGTCACGTCTTGCCCGTTCAAATTCGCCGCCGTCAACGTCACGACATTATTTTTAACGGTGATTCCGTCCGTTGATTTTACGCCGCTCAAAACGAACAGTTGATTGACTTCGACATCTTTCACACCTTCGCCGTAAACGGTCAACGTCGCCGAAGTTTTCAGCTCGTCTTTCGTGCCGCTGACTTCGACCGTGTAGTCGCCGATTTTTATCGTCGTGCCGTCAATCGAAAGATTTTTATCGTCGCTCGTGACTGCCGTCAAATTGCCTTTCGCGTCGAACGTGCAACCGATCCAATATTTTTCGCCGCCGACTTCAAGCAGATAAATTCGGCTGTCTTCAACGCCGGTTTTTTCAACTTCGCTCGTGAAGGTCGCGCCGCTCGCCGTTTTCGTGAGCAGATAATTTTTTCCGTTGACTTCGACCGTGCATTGATTGTTCGCGTCGAAAATCAAACTGACTTCCTGCTCGTCGATTGTCGCCTTGTACGCGTCGACTTGCTCAATGTTCGTCACGGGAGAATATTCGCCGAGATAGCTCGCGCCCGTGATTTCCTTGCCCGAAACATTCAATGTGACTTCAACGCCATCAACCGTGATTTTGTTGTTCGTGACCTCGTTGCCGTCGTAAGTCATCTTGCCGCTTGAATCGACCGCGACCGAAACATTTTTGCCGTCGACCGCGAACGTGTAAATTGTCAACGTCGCGTCAAAAGTTGTGGTGATTCGTTGCGTCGAAGATGTCGTAACGGTTTTTTGGTCTTGTTTCGGCGTAAGTGTTTCTGTCTCGTCATATTCGAGGCTCGTGACTACACCGTCGTTTGAAATCGTAACCTTAACAGTTTTATCGCCGACAGTTATTGTGCCGCCGTTGCTGATTGATGTTCCGTCGCCTTCTTCTTCGCCGATTTTGTAAGTGGTTTTGCCTGCGCTGTCCGTCGTGAAAGTAACGGTTGTGTTGTCAACTTTAAAAGTCTGCTCTGCACTTGTCAGGGTTATCGTGACTGTCTCGTCGCTCGTGGTTCCGCCGCCGGTGTCGTCGCCGCTGCTGTCGGTGCCGGTGCCCGTGATTGTGTAGCCAGTATCATTATTTTCATTCAGGTCACCATTTATAGTGACTCCATCGTCAACTTTTGGAACTTTTATAGTGCCTACTTGGACATCGGTAGTTGCGTTGTTGACACCTGCACCGATGTTGGCCGAGCCCCAGCTGCCTTTAGCCGTCACTTTCGTCACGGTACTTGCGATTGTGATATTACCACATGTGTTGATAACATTTCCGGCTGCGGTGCCATCCCCATTCTTGGCTTCGCCTGTGCCGATGCCCGCGCCGCCTTCGTTGCCCGTTGCCGTGACCGTGCCGCCGGTGATTGTGATATTTCCGCATTTGCTACTGTGATTTATATCGTCGGCGTCACCTGTGCCGATACCCGCGCCGTACTTCTTGCTCGTTGCCGTGACCGTGCCGCCGTTGATTGTTATATTGCCGCATTTGCTACTGTTGTTGGAATTCTTGGCACTGCCCGCGCCGATGCCCGCGCCGCATACCCTGCTCGTTGCCGTAATCGTGCCGCTTTCAATCACGATGTCGCCGCAGGTGCCGCCATTGCTTGCGCCGATACCCGCACTGCTATGGCCACCCGTTGCTTCGAGTGAACCGGAACCTTTGATTGTAAGCGTCGTATTTTCGCCGCCCGCTTGGATACCGGCACAAGATCCGTTAACTCCGTTGTGTGCACCCTTGACGGTGTTCGTGCCTACGAGGACGATTGTTGCGGTGCCTGCGCATTCAATGCCCGCCTTGCCGCCGTTGTCCGTTTGGTCGATAGTCGCGCCACGCAGTGTAACGGTCGCGCCGGCGGCAATAGAAATTTTATAGTTGCCGCTGAGTTTTCCCGTCAGAATGTCGCCGTTTCTCGCCGTGTAGGCTTTGGTAAGTTTGGACAGGTCAATAACATATGCCTCATGGAGACCGAGACCGTCGGTAGTGTCGTATGTAAGTTTAACTGGCGTGTTTCCGACCGTGACGGTATAAACGTCGTTGGTGGCTGTAAGCGCGTCTGTTGAATCGCCTTGGTATAAGTTGACGGTGCTATCCTTCGTTGTTACCTTGATTGTGTTTGTCAGAGCAGTGTCGCCGCTCTTGACTGTGACGGTGTAAACCTCCGCTGATTCAGAAGCCGAAATCGTGGTAGTCGCCAGTGCAGTCGCTGTCAATGCGTTGTTGGCGTAATCAAACTTGAGGTTGTATTTGGTGGTGCCGTTGGTGACGGTGTAAGTGCTGTTCTCCGCTGTGATTGTCTGGTTTTTGTATGTGACGGAGGAAATACTGTTGCCGTTGACTGTGACTTTGACGGTTGAGTTGTCGGGCAACGTGACGATGTAGGTATTCGGGTCGCCCGTCGTCGTCGTTGAAGATGTTGTGACGGTGTAACTCGCGGTGATTTTCTTCGTGTCCGCCGAGTAGCTCAAAGTTGCGTTGTGCCCGTTGACTTTGGCGGTCGAAGTCGAAAGTTTTCCGTCGGTAACGGTGACTTTTGTATCGCCGACTTGATAAGTTGCGACAGACGAAATTATCGACGTTGAAACGGGCGCGGCAGTTTCGGCAGTCAAATTCCCGCCCGCATACGAAACTTTGAGACTTTTCTCGCCGACGGAATAAGTGCCCGCTTTCGTGCCGACTTGCTTTGAATCGACGGTGACCGAACTTATCGCGTCATTTTTAACGACGACTTCAACGGGTTTTGAATCGACGCTAAACGAATAAGTTACTTTGTCGAGAACCGTCGCGACAGAATTTGTGGCGGTGTACTCGGCAACGGGAATTCCGTCGTCAAGCGTCAACGAAAAATCTTTGCCGCCGACAGAGTACTTGCCGCCCGTCGCGCTCAAAGAATTTCCGCCCGAATCTTCGACAGATTCAATGGCGTTGTCAAAGACCATGACGAAAACCGCGTTGCCGCCGATGTCGAGCTTGTAAGTGTACTTCGTCGAAATGTCGCTGTCGGTGTCCTCAAGCGCGGTCGTTTGATAAGTTACGCCGTCGATTGATTTGCCGTCGCCGATGACAATTTGCTTGCCGAGATTTTCGGCGGGCGTGCCGTCGACGAGAGCCGTCACCGAATTTTTTTCGACAGCCAAAACGGTGTACTTCGCGCCTTCGACGGTGAAGGTGTCGCCGACTTCGACGTTGTTGACAACGCCGCCGATTTTGACGGCAGTGCCCGTCGCGAAACGCTGAATATCGAAATAAAAATTTTGTGTCATGAAAACCACGTCCTTCTACGTTTGAAGTATATAAAAATTATACCAATACCCCCCCCCCCCCGTGGTCAATAAAAATATGGTTAAAAATAAAAAAGACCCCGACAAAATTTGTCGAGGCCGTGAAGTGATTTATAACGAATGCGCTTCAGTCAAGCAGATTGTCTTCGTAGACTCCGCGCAGTTGCATTAAATCCCGCGTGTTCAAATCTTTGTGAGGTTTCCAGCCCGCCGCGTTAATTTCCATCGTTTGTCGGTCGTTCGCCGAATATTTTTGCCACGTCGGAATTAATTCATTGCTCGGATTGCCCGTTGTCGCAAAAGACGCCCACGCCGCTTGAACTTGCTTGATTAATGTCTTTGACGGTTTCGGCTCCAAATGTTTATCGGGGTTGCCGAAGGTGAACGGCAGATCAATCGCGTGACACGAGCCCACGCCTTCGACGGACGATTTTTGGCTGAACAGATAGAAAAACGTATCATTGAACGCCGATTGATATTCCGCCGTGAGTTCCTGACAGACGCGCCAATCAATTTGGTTGGCAAACTCCAGATAAAATTCGTTTTCGTCAAGCGAATTCAATTCGGGATGAATTTTTTTCCAGGCGTCAAAAGTTTTTTCCGAAATTGTTATCTCGCCTTCGTAAATATTTGAAACGAATTTGTCATGAACAGTTGGGAAATGTTTTATCATGTTGGGAATGTAGAGCGCCCAATAACGATATTCGTCGGAAGTCGTGCCCGTCAAAAGTTTGATGTCCCGCGCCGCGCCGTCTTTAAGTGCCTTGTAGGGATGAAGCGGCAAAAATTTTCCGTCAGCGGTCGGGAAATAATCTGTCTCCGTTTCAATAAGCCGCGTCTTGGAAAGTACGGAATACGTCGCTATAAGTTCTTCGGCGGGTGCGTCGAGCAGGTCGCGCATGGTTTTATAACCGCCCATCGCCATGAACATTTCGGTAAGTTCGGCGGATTGGTCGAAGGTGTGATAATAACCGAGCGTACCGGATTGCGCTATTGCCTTGTGGAAAAGTCCTTTCGACGCGGGATTGACGCAATTAAACATGACGGAGCCGGAACCCGCACTTTCGCCGAAAATCGTAATGTTGCTTGGGTCGCCGCCGAAACTCAAAATATTTTCGCGAACCCATTTGAACGCCGCAAGTTGGTCTTTTAAACCGAGATAACCCGTGTCCTCAAAATTCGGATCAATCGCCGCGAAGTTCATAAATCCGAAAACGTTCAGCCGATAATTAATCGTGACGATAACGACATCTTGAGCCGCCGCGAAATTTGCGCCGTTGTAAACCGGATCAATCGAACCGCCGCCGACAAAACCGCCGCCGGGAATGAAAACCATCACGGGCAAATTATTTTTGCGTGCACTCGTCCAAATGTTGAGCGTCAAACAATCTTCGCTCTGCGGAAATAATGACGCCTCCTCGAATTCATCTTTTTCTTGCATCGGGGAAAAGCCGAATTTTGTCGCGTCGAATTCGGCAGTGCTCTCGTCCAAAGTTTCGGGCGCACGCCAACGAAGTTTGCCGACGGGCGGTTTCGCGTAGGGAATGCCCAACCACGTTTTGACGCCGCGTTTATCGACAAAGCCTTTGTAAATTCCGTGGCGCGTTCGTGCACTGCAAGTTTTCTGAGCGGCAAAAACTTCACCGCCGAAAAAATCCGTCGCCACGAATACCAAACCCGTCAACGCCGTTCGCTTTATGAATTCTCTGCGTGAAAAATTTTTCTCAAACATAGTCCACAATCCTTTCGTATGTTCTGCGCTAAAGTTTAACATAAAAGCCGCGAAAAATCTTCGCCCGAAAAAAATTGTTGAAAGTGTTTTCATTGACGCGAAAAGCTAAAGCGTTTAATATATGTCCGTGAAAAATTTTTTGCGGAGGTGAACGGCATTTGAGCGCGGCAGAAAATTTCCGTAACGTGCTCGCCGAAATCGAACAGGCTCGCACAAGACGACACGTCGCGGCGAACGAGGAAATAACTTTAATCGCGGTGACGAAAAATCACGGCGTGGAACTCATGCGCGAAGCTATTGACGCGGGCGCAAAACATATCGGCGAAAATCGCGTGCAAGAGGCGGCGGAAAAATTCCCCGAACTCAATCGTTCCGTCACGCGCCATTTAATCGGGCATTTGCAGACGAACAAAGCCAAAGCGGCGGTAAAACTCTTCGACATGATTCAATCGGTCGACAGCGAACATCTTGCGGCGGCGATTGACAAAGCGGCCTTTAACTTCGACAAAGTGCAAGATATTTTGATTCAGGTGAACGCGGCGCGGGAAGTACAAAAATCCGGCGTTGCTCCCGAAAACTTGACTGCGCTGATAAAATTTGTCGACGGGCTGAAAAATCTGCGACTACGCGGGTTAATGTTCATTGCGCCGAATTTCGCCGACGTTGAAGAATGCCGCCCGTTGTTCCGAAAAATGCGCACGCTGTTTGACGAGCTGAAATCTGCGCGGGAAAATTTCGACTTCCTGTCAATGGGCATGACGCACGATTATAAAATCGCCGTCGAGGAAGGCGCAAACGTCCTGCGTGTGGGCACGGCGATTTTCGGCGAAAGAATTTATCCGCAAACCTGATTGAATGAGGAATGTGGAATGAGGAATTAAATTCGCGTCACCAAAATAATTCCTAATTCCTAACTTCTAATTCCTAATTTTTCACGGAGGGAGCTTGATGGCATGACAATCATTGACAAAATGAGCCGATCGCTTGGACTTTCGGACGAACAAGGCGAGGAGAAAAAACCCGATATGACGACACAAGACGAATTGCAAAATCAACAACCGGAAACAAATGACACGCCGATTCAACCGCCGCCCGTCATGCCGACGGGACATAACGTTGTAGATTTTAATTCGGCGATTGCGGCGAGGGACAATTTAATGACGAATAATAACAACAACATCAAACCGTTGACCAAATCGAAAATAACGACCGTCAAGCCAAAAAGTTTTGACGACGACGCGAAAGTTATCGCGGACTGCCTGCGCGACGACATACCTGTTATCGTGAACTTCGAGGACACGCCGCCCGACCATGCGCGCAGAATTTTAGATTTTGCGTCCGGCATAACTTACGCTATCGGCGGGCTTGTTCAGCAGGTCAGCGAATACGTTTTCATTTGCACGCCCAAAACCGTCAGCGTCGTCGTCAACAAGGAAGAGCACCGGCACGAAAAAGACATTTCGTGGCTTACGGGAAAATTTTAAGGTGCCGACATGAGCGACGCACGAGAAAAAATTCTTCGCTACTACAAGGGCACCGAAGGCGAATCAACCGCGATTAAACTTGTCGACTTGGCGACACAGGCAATTAAAAGCCGCAAATGCAAGCTCGGCGGTTTTTTGTCGCCCTTTGAACAGGAAATGGCGGGCACGATTGCCAACAGTCTCGGCGAATTGAAAGTGGACTTCGACGGCGGATTTCGCGGCGCGGAACGTCAACGAGTCGTCTTTTCGCACGAAGACTTTCAAGGCACGCCGAATTTTGAAATTGCCGTCCTCAAAGCTGAGTGGAACGGCGAATTTTCGCGTCTCGGTCATCGTGACGTTATGGGCTCCGTTTTGAGTTTGGGCGTCGACCGCGAACACATCGGCGACATTATTGCCACGAAGGATTTCGCAAAAATTCTTGTCGACAAAAAGCTTGCGGATTATTTCACGCTGAACTTGACGCAAATCGGCTCAACGTCCGTGAAGACTTCCGTCGACGAACTTGAATCAATCGCGCCGAAAGAGGAACGCACCAAAGAAATTCGCGCAACGGTTGCATCACTCCGCGCAGATTCGATTGCGGCGGCGGGTTTCGGCATGTCGCGTTCAAAAGCGGCTCAAGAAATTGAGGCGGAAAAAATTCAGCTCAACTGGCAGACCGTCAAGAACGCGTCGCAGTCAATCAAAGAAGGCGACATTTTGAGTATGCGCGGGCGCGGACGCTTGGAAGTTGCCGAGATTCGCGGGCAGACGAAAAAAGGTCGGATTGGCGTCATGTTGAAAAGATTTTTTTGACGTGACAATTCATTACGCATTACAAATTACGCATTACGCATTGCTTTCGGGGGGGGCGATGATTTTGCCAATGACAGACGACGAAAAAAGCAAGTGTCAAAAAATAATTCACGGTCACGCGGCTGCTGCTGCCGTAGCAAATTTGGCACCGATACCCGGTTTGGGCGTGGCGGCCGATACCGTCACAATGACGACAATGGCGATGGCACTGGCGTCGGTTTTCGGCGGCTCGATAACCGAGTCGGTCGCTCACAATATGGCTGTCAACGCGATAGTCACCACCGTCAAAGGACAGCCCGTCAAAGTTATCGCCAAAGAACTTTCAAAAATTGTCCCATTCCTCGGACAGCTGGTCGCGCCGTCTGTCAGCGTGGCAATGCTCGAATCGGCGGGTTGGCTTTTGGCTGAAGATTTGGCGGCTCAACGCGATAAAAAACGTCTCAACGACGGCAAAAATTAAATGATTCATTACGCATTGCGCATTACGCATTGTTTTTAGGAGGCGATGTTTTTGCTTACGCCAATGGAGATTCACAATCACCAATTCAAAAAAAGTTTTCGCGGTTACAGTGAAAACGAAGTCGACGATTTTCTCGATAGGATCGTTGCCGACTTTGAAAAACTTCAGCGCGATAACGAACGACTTAAAAATCAAGTGGAGGCTCTCAATCGCGAAATCGAACAGTATCGCAAGCTGGAAAAAAATTTAAACGAAACTTTGATGGTCGCTCAACGCACGGCGGACGAAGTTATTTCCGCCGCGAAAAAAAATGCCGACAATATCAAAGAAAATACCGCGCTGGAGTGCCAAAACATTCGCAACCAGACACAGCACGAAGCACAACAACTGCTTGACGGCGCGACGATTAAACGCGACGAAATGTTGACGGAATATGCGCGTCTCGTTCGCGAAAAACATGAGTTCATGCTCAAGTTGCGCACGATGCTTGAATCGGAGCTGGCGATAACAAATCAAACGCTCAGCACCGTCCCGCATGTCGAAGAGCCGCCCAAACGTTCCGCGCCCGTCGCAAAAATTCCCGAACCCGTTGCGGAACAACCTGCGCCGGAAGAAATTGCGGAACCCGTTGAAAAAATTCCCGCGCCCGTCGAAAAAGTTGCGGAGCCTGTCGAAAAAATTCCTGCGCCCGTTGCAAAAGTTCCCGCGCCTGTCGAAGAACCGCCGCTTTTGATTGACGATTACGCGGAAATGAATTTGGTTGACGTGTCGACAAAACCCGTCGTCGAAGAAAAGGACGCCGAAAAAATTGCAGAGAAATCCGCCGTGTCCGATGATACTTTGGTTTACAAGCCCGTGAAAAAATCCGCGCAGAGCGGAGGTGTTGTCTCTTGAATTCACTCGTGAACTTCATGAAAAAAATTCTGCTGGTTGTCGAACTTTTCTTCGTGATTTTGTTCGTCCACCGCGACAAAGTTTTATTCTTCGCCGTCGTTGCACTTGATCAATTTACCAAAGCACTTGTCATGAAATCGATGGTGCCGGGCGAATCAATTCCGCTCGTGCAAGATTTTTTCCATTTGACTTACGTACTCAATCCGGGCGCGGCGTTCGGAATTTTGTCGAATCAGCGGTTGTTTTTGATGGTCACGGGCGCAGTTTTGATTTTGGCGACGGCTTATTTCTATCCGTTGCTGAAAAAATCCGACGGGTTTTTGAGATTCGGCACGACGGCAATTTTGAGCGGCGCGGTCGCAAATTTAATCGACAGAGTTCAAACGGGCTACGTTGTGGACTTTTTTGACTTTCGCATTTGGCCGGTCTTCAACGTCGCGGACATTGCGATTGTCGCGGGTATGGGCTTGATGATTTATTCGATACTTTTTCGTCTCGACGACAAAGTAAATGACGTTGAAGGCGTACGGCAATGAACTTTTGCGTTGACGAAAAAATTTCTCCGACGCGGCTTGACGTTTACTTGAGCGAAAAATTTTCCGACGGTTCGCGTTCGCACGTGCAGAAATTAATTTCACGCGGCGCAGTTACGGTCGACGGCGAAAAAGTCAAAGCAAGTTTCAAACTCACCGGCGGCGAAGAAATTTCCGTCACGGAAGAAGAGCCTGCCGAAATTGAAGCGTTGCCCGAAAATTTGCCGCTTGATATTCTTTACGAGGACGCGGATTTAATCGTCGTCAATAAGGCACGCGGAATGACTGTGCACCCCGCCGAAACCGTCACGAGCGGAACTTTGGTTAATGCGCTGTTGTTTCACTGCCGCGATTTGTCGGGCATTAACGGCGTCAAACGTCCCGGCATCGTTCACCGACTCGACAAGGACACTTCGGGCGTTATGGTTGTCGCGAAAACCGACGCCGCACATTTGAGCCTTGCCGCGCAGATTCAATCGAAAACCGCCGTGCGAAAATATTTGGCGATTGTTTACGGCGTGTTGACGGACGACGCGGGCATTGTCACGGGAGCCATCGGGCGCGACAAATCCGACCGAAAAAAAATGGCGATTGTCCAAGGCGGAAAACCTGCCGTCACCGAGTTTAAAGTTTTGGAGCGGTTCAAAGATTTTACGTTCGTCGAATGCAAATTACAGACGGGCAGGACGCATCAAATTCGCGTGCACATGACGGCGATAGGGCATCCGCTTTTGGGCGACACGAAATACACGGCGCGGAAAAATTTTTTCGACATTGACGGGCAGGCACTGCACTCCCACACGTTGAGCCTGATACATCCGACGACGGGCGAACGAATGAATTTTGTTGCACCGTTGCCCGCCGACATGGAAAAAATTTTACGACAACTTGAGAGGTAGTGGGTTTTATGGTTGAGGATTGGGAGTTGCGGAAAATTAATTCCTAACTCCTAACTCCTAATTCCTAACTGTTTGAAAGGATTGAGGAGAGTGTTTATTCAAGGTTTGGCACCAATCCTGTGGCTGATTGTCGCGCTGAGCGTGCTGAAAATGCCGGCGTGGAAGGCGTGCCCCGTGGCGTTGGTGATTTCGTTAATCATCGCCAATCAATGTTTCGATATGCCGCTCACCGACGTTATGACCGGCACACTTGAAGGCGCACTTATGGCGATATGGCCGATTCTCGGAGTTATCGTGTCGGCAATTTTCGCGTACAACTTGACCGTGCACACCGGCGGCATGGACAAAATTAAAGACATGCTGAGTTCCGTCTCAACCGATAAACGAATGCTGATACTTATCATTGCTTGGGGCTTCGGCGCATTTCTCGAATGTATGTCGGGTTTCGGCACGGCGGTCGCTATCGGCGCAAGTATGCTGGTTACGGTGGGCGTCAAGCCCGTCAATGCCGTTATCGCCTGTTTGGTCTCCAACGCCGCAATGAGTTCCTTTGGCTCGGTCGGATTGCCGTTGTCGACGCTGGCGAAACTCACCAATTTTGATCCGATACAAATTGCCACTTACACGACGTTGCAGTTGGGTGCCATGGTAATTTTAATGCCGTTTGTTATGCTTATTGCTTTCGACGGGCTGAAATGTTTGAAAGGCGTTGTTATCCCGTGTCTTATCGGCGGATTGGGATTTTGCATACCGTCTGTACTCGGTGCCGCAACGTTGGGCGCGGACATTGCGGGTATTGCCGGTGCCGTTACCGCTATGGCTGCGCTGGTCGTCTACGCAAAAAAATTCCCGATTAAAGATCCCGAATACGAAATTGACGACTACGACGAAAGCTTTTCAATCACAACCGGCGAGGCCGTGCGCGCTTGGCTGGTCTTCTTGCTCATCTTCATTTTCTTGGTTATCTGCTCCATACCTGCAGTTTCCGCCGTATTGAAAACTGTGGTTACCAAAGTCATGATTTACACCGGCCCCGACGCCGCGCCGACTTCTTTCCAGTGGATAACGACTCCGACAATTCTTTTTGTGTCGGCAGTTATCGCGGGCTTCGTCAACAAAGCTTCGGTCGGCGACATGGCAAACGTTTTAAGCCGCACGCTGAAAACTTTGATACCGACGTTTATCACAATCATCACGATTATTGCCACGGCGCGTATCATGGGCTACAGCGGAATGACGATGGCCATTGCTACGGCGACGGTTGCGGCGACGGGCACATTTTATCCGTTCATCTCGCCGCTTATCGGTTCAATCGGCGCGTTTATCACCGGCTCGGCTACGTCAAGCTGTGTCCTTTTGAGCAAATTGCAAGTCGACGCGGCTTTGGCAATCGGGCTCAGCGAAACCGCTCAAGCTTGGATAGCGGCGGCCAACGCGTCGGGCTCGTGCGTCGGCAAAATCATTTCCCCGCAGTCAATCGCAATCGGTGCGGCGGCCGTCGGCGCGTTCGGCGTGGAGTCGCAGATTATGAAATTCGCCGTCAAAGTTTATCTGCCGTTCATTTTGATAATGGGTTGCGTGGTTTACTTCGGGCAGGCGTTGTTGTAAAAATTTTTTGGAGGTTTCATTATGGATGCCACATTGAAAATCGCTTTGGATGAATACTTCGAGGGTGCGTCGAAACTCAAGCCGAATATGTTCGTACTCGTGCGCGACGACCATGAAGTTTCGCCGCTCATCGAGGCAACGTTCAGCGAAACGGAGCCGTTCACGCTCACCGCGTCGGACGATCAGGAAATTTTCGCGGGTGACATTCTCGTCTACCCGAAAACGCGTCAGTTCTGCTTCGTCGACGACATTCGCCACTTCCCCGACAAAAAAATTTTCATCATCCACTACTACACGGATTTTGATTTCGAGTAAACCGCTCGTCTGAGCAAAAAAATATTCCCGCAAGATTTTTCCTGCGGGATTTTTTTTGTTGCCGATTGAGTGATTAATTTGTTTGAGTCCACTGCCCCGTTGATTGATTCGCGAGGTAAGTTGAGCCGTCCGAAAGTTTGAACGTCGCATTGACTTCGCCCGCAACCGTCAAACTTGAACCGTCGCTGAAATTCAAAGCCACGCCGTTTGAATTGACATTCGCGCCCGTGATTTGACTGAGAGTCGTCGCCACAAGATTAATCACGTCGCTTGAATTCGCGTTGCCGATAACGTCATTGCCGCAACCGACGCCCGCAATAAATTCGTCGACGCCGCTGCCGCCGAAAAGATAATCGTTGCCGTAATCGCCGCCCCAAAGTTGACTGCCGCCGTTGCCCGCGTAAATTTCGTTGTTCGCATTGTCCGCGCCGTAAATGACTTCACGTTCGCCGAAAGCGCGTCCGTCAACCGTGCCCGCCGTGCCGGCGAAATAACTGCGAGTTTTGACGGTGCCGGTCGAGTCTGCAAAGTTGAGAATTTTATTGCGAGTGTCACGAATAATCAAAGTTCCCGCCGTCGTCGAAAGAAACAGATCGTCGCCCGCAATCGAGCCGCTTGAAATGTCAATTCCCGCGCCGAAATTTATTTGACTGCCCGACGCTGAGTTGCTCAAAACTTCTTCGCCGCCCGTGTAAGTGAACAGGTCGGGAGTTGCGCCGTTGCCGATAACAACATTCGTCGGCAAAGATTGATGCAACAGGTAGCGCATGAACATGTAACCTGCGGGGTAAGCGTCGTGGGTCATCGTGCCTTCTTTGAAGGGAACCGCCGCCGCAAGTCGTTCGGAGTCCGCCGCAAGCTCAAGCATGGCAGTCGTGCGCAGGCCGCTGTAGTCGTCGACGCCGTGAATCAGTTCCGCGAGACCTTCGGTGACGAATTCGGGCATTCCGTTTTTCATAGTGCCGCTTGCCTGCATTGTCGCATGAACCAGTTCGTGAACAATCGTGCGGTCAAGGTAGCCCGACGCGCTGCCGCCCGCGACGTAAGTGTTGCCGTTCGGGTCGGCGGCGTCAATCGGCGTGTTGACAACCGAATCGATAAGCATGACGATATTGTTCGCGGGAACTGACGCCGTAAGACCGATATCGCCCGCAATAGGCCCCGTCTCCGCCAAAGATTTTTGATTAACGCCGAACGCAATCGTCAAAACTTTTCCGTTGAAGTCAAGCCCGAAAGTGTCGTAAATGAGTTTCAAGCTTTGGTCAGCCCAAAAACTTTCGACGCCCGTCATCACCGTTTGAATCGACGTAACGATTGATTCTGCGGGTTGCGTGCGGTCGGGTTGATTGTTGTCGTTCAACGTGCTGTAGGATTGTCCCGCCTGCAGGTAAGTTTTCTGCGCGAAAGTCGAATCGGCATAGCCGTTTTCGTCGAGCGGAGAAGTTGCCACGTCGACAACTTCCAGCAAATTCGACGGGTAAGTTATCGCGTAACTGAACGATCTGCCGTCGTTGCCCGTGTACGTGTGGTAAGTCGTCGAGCCCGAAGCGGGAACGCTGAACTGCGTGAGCAATGCATTTTCGGGAACGATGTCTTGAGCGTTTTTGACGACGCCCATGCCCGCGTTGTAACCGCTTGCCGAGCCGGTGTCGACGCTGAAATCGTAATCCGCACCGATAGCAATTCCGCAAGTTTGGTAAAGACTTTGCCACGGGTTGCCGGTCGTCGCCGTCGTGTTGGCAATATCGATGAGGAAATGGTTGACTGCGTCTTGAAGGCTTGCGAAGTGCGAAACGGTTCTGACTGCTTGATCGAGAATCGTAATGGCGTCGGTGGTCGTGTCGTAAGAGTAGAGCTTGAGAACGTTGAAGAATTTTTTCATGGTATCGACTGATGTGGACATTTAATCATCTCCCCAAAATTTTATGAGCGATTGATTCGCCACGCAACAAAAAATCCCCTGCAAGAGCAGAGAATTTTTTTCCCGCGCAGATTTTATTTCTTCGTGAGTGTACTGCCGTCGACTTTATAATTTGTGCCGCCGATTGTCGCGGAAGGATTCGCGGGAATGACAATCGCGTCTGCAACGACACAGGCCAAATCGTTTCGCACGACTTGAAACATTTAAGTCGCCTCTCAGCCGTATGCGGGTGGATTTTTGGCAAGTTCCCAATATTTTTCAGCCTCGTCGCGCAAACCCAACATGCCGTAACAATCGCCGATTAACTGATACGCATCGCCGCCGCAACCCAACTCCAAAGCACGCAAACCGTCTTTAAGTGCGGCCTCGTAATTGTGCATGTTGTAAAACGCAAGCCCGCGACTGTACAGCGCACGCCAATTCCGCTCGTCCAAGGCAAGCGCACGTTCGGCAAAATCAAACGTCGACAGCGGATCACGCGACACATAGTAAAACGCCAGCTCACTCAACGCCCCGGACATGTTCGGATTCAAACGCAACGCCATTTCAAAATCAATCTTCGCCGAATCAGCGTCGCCCGACTCCGAAAGACACAGTCCGCGATAAAAATAATTGTCCGCAACCCCGGGATGAAGTTCAATCGCCCGCGTGTAATCGGCAATGCCGGCGGGATAATTTTTCGTGTAATACAGGTAGTAATAGCCGCGAGCCTCGTAAGCCGGCGCGTTGTTCGGGTTGAGTTCAATCGCCTCCGTCCAATATTGCTCCGCCTTGTCGTAAGCCCAATCGGCGTGCACCCTGACATAGCGGTTGCCTTCCTCAAGCTTGAGCGTCGACATAAAATCTTTGTCCGCCTGTGCAAATTCTCGCTTAAGTTTTTCGGTCGTCTCAGGATTTTTTGACTTCGCGGCTTCTTCTTTCAGCTCGGCAATTTTGCGTTCCTGTTCGTCAAGTTGCCGTTGCAGTTCGCGATTTTGTTCAACCAACGATTCGCGTTGGAGCTTACTGCGTGAAAGCCATTCATCGATACTCGCGCTGTCAATTTCCGCCACGATTGTTGCTCGGTACATAATCCCGCCGTATTCTTCCATCGGAACCATTTTGAATTCGACGCTGATAACTTTGAGGACGCCGCTCGTCATACTTTCGATTTCGTCGGCGACAAGCTCAAAATTTTCCGTTCGCGAATAACTTTTGACATAGACGCCGGCTTTTTCGCAAGCGTTGCGCTCGGCGTACATTTTGGCGCGTTGTTTGGCAACGTCGGGCGTTTCAAAATCGCTCATGATGTATTCGCCGACACCGTCATAATTTTTGATTTCGGCTTCAGCCGGCGACGCGGCAAAAAGACTTCCGACAATCAACGCCGCAGATAAAAATTTTTTCATGGCAAAAACCTCCGTTGAAAAAGTTTCGGCAATTATATCAACACACTCGCCGCCGTTGCAACCGCGCCCGAAAAGTTGTATACTTTCCGCCACTAGGGAGGCGATTGACTTGCAGAAATTCGAGAAATGGCAAGGTTGCGGCAACGATTTTATTTTGATTGATCGTGGCGGCACGGCGGTTGACGACGAGGAAAAAATTCGTTTCATGTGCGACAGGCATTTTGGTATCGGCGCGGACGGCGTGATTTACGTTTTGACTTCGACGAAAGCGGCAGTTCGCATGAGAATTTTTAACGCGGACGGCACCGAAGCCGAAATGTGCGGCAACGGCTTGCGTTGTTTCGCCAAATATCTTTTGAGCGGCACGAAATTTTTTTCCGACGACGATTTGATGGTCGAGACGGGCGCGGGCGTTTTGACGGTAAACATGAAATACGGGCTTGTTACTGTCGACATGGGTGAACCGATTTTTGCGGCGGACGAAATTCCCGTTGACGGTTTCGGCTCTCAAAAACTTGTCGGCGAACCGATTGAAGTTGACGGCGTCAAATATAAAATGACGTGCGTGTCGATGGGCAACCCGCATTGCGTTGTTTTCGTCGACGACATTAACGCGGTTGACTTGGAAAAAATCGGCAGTAAATTTGAAACGCATAAATTTTTCCCGCGCAAGACGAATACCGAATTCGTTCAGGTTGTCGGCGAAAACAAATTGCGGATGCGTGTTTGGGAACGCGGCAGCGGAATTACGCTTGCTTGCGGCACGGGAGCTTGTGCCACGGCAGTCGCGGCGAATTTGAACGGCTTGGCAGGCAAAAAATCCACGGTGATTCTCGACGGCGGCGAACTTGAAATTGATTGGCGCAACAACAATCATATTTTCATGACGGGCGCGGCCGAAAAAGTTTATTCGGGCGAATTCAATTTCCCCGAAGAAATTTTGCTTCCGAACGCGAAGAAAATCGAAACGCCGACGATTTCAACGCCTGAAACGACTTCCGCAACGACGCCGAAAAAATCAACGTTCATGGACGGTTTTTGAAATGAAACGCGGATTGCTGATTGTAATTTCGGGCGCGAGCGGCACGGGTAAAGGCACCGTTTGCAAAAAAATTCTTGCCGAAATGTCGAACGTTTTTTATTCGATTTCCGCGACGACACGCAAGCCACGTCAAGGCGAAGTCGACGGGCGCGAATATTATTTTTTGAGCGTCGACGAATTTAAGCAGTGGATTGCCGACGAAAAATTTCTGGAGTACGCCGAAGTTTACGGGAATTTTTACGGGACGCCGCTGAACAAAATCGAAGAGCAACTCAATCGCGGCGAAGATGTTTTGCTTGAAATTGACGTGCAAGGCGCGCTGAACGTCAAGAAAAAATGTCCCGACGGCGTTTATATTTTTCTGTTGCCGCCGTCGCTCGAAGAACTCAAACGTCGCATTGAAGGTCGCGGCTCCGAAACGCCCGAAAGTTTGTCGCGTAGATTGAAAAATGCCGTTGCCGAAATTCAAATCGGGCGCGAATACGATTATGCCGTCGTCAACGACACGATTGAAAATGCCGCCGCGCAGATAAAATCAATCCTCGTCGCCGAACGCTGTAAAGTCACTCGCAACGTCGACAAATTCAATTTCGATGGAGGTCTTTAAATGAAACTGAACGTAACACCGCTGAGCATGGTTAATCCGTCGACCGATTCAATGCTCAAAAAAGTTCACAGCCGTTATGCGCTGGTTGTTTTGGCGTCGAAACGTGCTCGCGAACTTTTGAGCGGCAAACCTTGTCGCGTCGAAAATCGTGCGAACAAATTCGTCACCAACGCAATGGAAGAGATCAACGAGGGCAAAATTTCTTACGAGATGAAATGAAAGGCTGAACGATGCTTGCCGAAAAAAATATTTTAATCGGCGTGACGGGCGGCATTGCGGCTTACAAAATCGTTGAGGTCGCGAGCCGCTTGAAAAAATCCGGCGCAAATGTTCGCGTGATGATGACGAAAAACGCAACCGAATTCGTTTCGCCCAGAACGTTTCAAGAAATTACGGGAAATGCCGTGTCCGTCGAAATGTTCGGTGACGCGGCGAATTTTCATGTCGCGCACATTTCGCTTGCAGATTTTGCCGACGCGATTTTGATTGCGCCCGCTACCGCAAATTTTTTGGCGAAAATGGCGCACGGAATTTGCGACGATTTGTTGACAACGACGGTTTTGGCTTGCGACAAAAAAATTCTTGTTTCGCCGTCGATGAATACGAAAATGTTCGATAATCCCGCGACGCAAGCGAATTTGGAAATTTTAAAATCTCGCGGCGTGAAAATTTTGGAGCCTGCAACGGGAAATTTAGCTTGCGGAACGAGCGGCAAAGGTCGTCTGCCGGAACCGATTGAAATCTGCGCGGAGCTTGAAAAAATTTTTGATTCGGGAACTTTGGCGGGCAAAAAAATTCTCGTGACGGCGGGCGGAACCGTCGAGGCGATTGATCCCGTGCGATATATCGGCAACCGTTCAAGCGGGCGCATGGGTTGCGAAATTGCGAAGTCTGCCGCCGAAGCCGGCGCGGAAGTCACGTTAATTGCCGGAAAAATCGAAGTTGAGCCGCCGAAAAATGTAACGGTGATTCGCGTTGAATCTGCGATAAAAATGCGCGAAGAAATTTTAAAAATTTTCGATTCGGTCGACGCTGTGATTATGTCCGCCGCAGTTGCCGATTTTCGCGTAAAAAATCCCGCCGCGCAGAAAATCAAGAAGTCCGACGAAACTTTGACGCTTGAACTTGTGAAGAATCCCGATATTCTCCGCGAACTCGGCACGCTCAAAAAAAATCAAATTTTGGTCGGTTTCGCCGCCGAAACGCAAAACATTTTAGACTACGCGACGAAAAAACTTGTCGAAAAGAATTTAAATTTCATTGTCGCCAACGACGTGACGGCCGAGGGCGCGGGTTTCAGCGTTCCGACAAATATTGCGTCGATTATTTGGCGCGACGGTAATGTTGAGAACTTCCCGAAGATGAAAAAGTCTGAGCTTGCCGAAAAAATCATTGAACGCGTTGCAAATTTGCTTGACGAGAAAAAATTTTTCCCCGTCAATGACGTTTGAACGTTTTTTGATAAAAAAATTTGCAAAAAATTTTGGGCTGTGATATATTTTGAGCGCGAGAAAACTATACGAGTATGTCTGAAATTCAGAATCACCGAACGAAAACCCCCGTCGGCGTGATGAACCGTGCGGGGGTTTTCGTTTTGCCATAATCGGTTGATGACTCCGATTAGCGGGCGGGTCTTATCGACTGTCGCCGATCAGAAGAACTTCTTGATGTAGTCGGCAATAAGCGTCCCGACCACACTCACGAGCAGTGAAACGAGTATGTCTTCCATCCAAATCACCTCCCTCCCAAGTCAAAAAAGCGTGAACTCAGAGGTAGCGACAGCGAATTTATGATAACAGAAAAAATTTTTTCGTCAACGCAGTTTCACGCGCCCCAAAAATGCCGCTCATAAAAATTTCATGAAAACATGTTAGACTTTGCCGCGAAAATTGTATTGGAGGTGAACTTATGCTTGACAGAGTGATGAAATTTTTCATTACGTTGACTTGCGCAATCGTCGGCGCGGCAGGTTTCCATTTGGCAAGCCCGCTTTTGGTCACGTATCTCAATCCGGAATTCTTTCAAGCGGACACGGGGATTTTTGAGCTGACTTTGGCAAGTCTCCTGTGCATTTTGGCGGGCGCGGCAATCGGTATCGTCGTCGGAATGCTTATTTCGCCGTTTTTAATCGGCAAGCTCGGAAAATTCACGGCTTTTGTTGAAAAACAGCTCAGCAAAATGCCGATCAACGACGTTATCGCCGGCGCGTCGGGTTTGGCTATCGGACTTATAATCGCGAACTTATTGGGCAGCGCATTTGCCCGCATTCCGCTCGTCGGAGACTATATCCCCGTCATTTTCAGCATCGTGCTCGGTTATCTCGGCATTCGTATCACAATCAAAAAGCGTAAGGAAATTTCGGGCAGTTTCGCATTTATTCCGCACATGTTGAAGGAAATTTTGCGCAGTCGTGAACCCGAAAAAGTTCCGAAAGATAAAATTCCTGTCGCTGAAGTCGAAAAAACTTCCGAAACGCCGTCGCAGGAAGAAAATCCGCCCGCAGAAAAGGCAAAAGTTAATCTCGTCAAACTTCAAGAGGACAAAGACAAAAATTACAAACTCCTCGACACGAACGTTATAATCGACGGGCGCATTGCCGATATTTGCAAAACCGGTTTTCTCGAAGGCACGCTGTTAATTCCCGTTTTCGTGCTCGAAGAACTTCAACACATTGCCGATTCGTCCGACACTTTGCGCAGAGTTCGCGGGCGTCGCGGGCTTGACGTGCTGAAAAAAATTCGTGACGAAAATTCGGGGCTTGAAGTCGAAATTATGAACGTTGATTTTGACGACATTAACGAAGTCGATTCAAAACTTGTCCGTTTAGCTCAAAAACTCGGCGGAAAAATTATCACGAACGATTTCAACCTTAACAAAGTCGCTCAACTGCGCGGCGTCAGCGTTTTGAACATTAACGAATTGTCGAACGCCGTTAAACCCGTCGTTATTCCCGGCGAAACAATGCGCGTGCAGGTCGTCAAGGACGGCAAGGAACCCGGTCAAGGCGTCGCGTATCTCGATGATGGCACGATGATTGTTATCGAAAACGGTCACCGCTACTTGAGCCGCACAATTTCCGTCGAAGTCACTTCGGCACTGCAAACGTCGGCCGGCAGAATGATTTTCGCAAAACCCAGATAATACCCAATCGAAATAAAAAATTTTTCCTCGTCGGCAATCGGCGGGGAATTTTTTTGCTAAAATCGTTTCGGAGGTAATTTTAATGACAAAATCCGTGTTTGAAGTTTTAAAATCGGCGACTGAACGTCTCGACGCAAAAAAAATCGATTCACCACGCCTTGACGCAGAAATTTTGTTGGCGCACGTGCTGAATTGTCGAAGGTTGGATTTTTATATCGACGCAGATAAAATTTTGCCACTCGAATCAATTTTGCGATTCAATGAACTGATAAATCGTCGGCTCGAAGGAATTCCCGTCGCTTATTTAACCGGCACGCGTGAATTTATGGGACTGAAATTTTCCGTCAACGAAAATGTTTTGATTCCGCGCCCCGATACAGAAATTTTGACAGAATTCGTCGGAGAATTTTTGCGTTCAATCGGCGGAGGATTTTTTGCAGATTTGGGCACCGGAAGCGGAGCGATTTGCATTTCGATTTTAAAATTCGTCAAAAATGTGCGGGCTTGTGCCGTCGATATTTCGGAAAATGCTTTGGACGTGGCGAAATTCAACGCGCAAAAGTTTCACGTCGACGACAGAGCCGAATTTTTTTGCGGAAACTTATTTGATCCGCTCGAAGGAAAAATTTTCGACGCGATTGTCTCAAACCCGCCATATATCCCGACAAATGATTTAAAAACTTTGCAAACTGAAGTTCAAACGGAGCCGAAACTTGCACTTGACGGCGGAAATGACGGCTTAGATTTTTATCGGCGAATAATTTCTGACGCACCAAAATTTTTGCGTGACGGAGGACTTTTGGCGGTCGAAATCGGAATAAATCAAGCGTCGGCAGTCAAAAATCTTTTTGAACGCGCAAATTTCGTCGACATAGAAATTTTAAATGACTTATCGGGCATTGAACGCGTGATTTTTGGTTTCAAAAGCTCTGTAATTGACCAAATATAAAGTTGCGAAAAACTTTTTTGACGATATAATTGCTAAAGACGAAAGGAGGACGCTCTTTTGAATCTTGACAATAAAAATATTTTCGACGATCTCAATCCGCAACAGGCCAAAGCCGTCGCATGTCTCGAAGGTGCATTGCTTGTTATGGCGGGCGCGGGCAGCGGAAAAACTCGCGTTTTGACTTACAGAATCGCAAATTTAATCGCAAACGGTGTCGCGCCGTGGAAAATTTTGGCGATAACGTTCACGAACAAGGCCGCCAACGAAATGAAGGCTCGCGCACAAAAATTAATCGGTGACGCCGCCAAAGAAGTTTGGTTAAGCACGTTTCACAGTTTTTGCGCACGACTTTTGCGTCGGGAAATCGCCGTTACTGGAAAATTTACCTCGAACTTCGCGATTTATGACGCTTCCGACTCAAAATCTTTGATTACTCGTTGTTTGGGCGAATTAGACTTTGACATCGGAAAAGTAAACAGTTTTCAAGCCCGCATTTCCGACGCGAAAAACGCTTTGATTGACGCCGCGCATTTCAAAGAGTTGGCTTTAAAAAGTCATCGCGAATTTGATAAATTTGTTGTTCCGGTTTATGAAATGTACGAAAAACGACTTCGCGAAAACAATGCGCTTGATTTCGACGACTTGATTTTTGTCACAGTCAAACTTTTTCGCAAATATCCCGACGTGCTCGAAAAATATCAGAATCGTTATCGCTACATTTTGATTGACGAGTATCAGGACACAAACGAGGCGCAATATGTTTTGACGCGACTTTTGGCGGACAAATATCAAAATATTTGCGTTGTCGGCGACGCAGATCAATCGATTTACGGTTGGCGCGGCGCGGATATGCGAAATATCTTGAATTTTGAGCGCGATTATCCCGAAGCGACGGTTATCAAGCTCGAACAAAATTATCGCTCGACGAAAAACATTTTGGACGCCTCGAACGCAGTTATTGCCAATAATGTTGAGCGCAAGGAAAAAACTTTGTGGACGCAGAACGAACGCGGCGAAAAAGTTAAATTTATCAACTGCGCGACGGACAAAACTGAGGCGATAATTGTTTCTTCGGAAATTCAACGGCTCATCACGCAAGAAAACTTCATGTACAAAGATATTGCGATTTTGTACCGCATGAATTCCCAATCGCGACTGTTTGAGGAAAAATTTATCCGCGACGAAATTCCCTACATAATTATTGGCGGTCTTCGCTTTTACGAACGCAAAGAAATCAAAGATATTTTGGCGTATCTGCACGTTATCGCGAATCCGCGTGACGACGTTCATTTATCGCGAATCGTCAACGTTCCTCGACGCGGGCTGGGTTCAACGAATTTTAATCGGTTGCGCACATTTGCAGAACAATCGGGCTTGCCGATTATGGAAATTGTTCGCGACAAAAATTTGTTGATGCAAGTTCCGTCGCTCAACTCAGGTTTTCGCCAAAAAATCCAAGAATTCGCCGCGATGATTATGTTGTTCGCTGAAATGTCGAAAACTCATTCGATTGACCAACTGATTAATCTTGTTCTCGAAGATTCGGGCTACATGAAGATGCTAAAAGAAACTCCCGAAGATACAGCCGCCGAAGCCGCGTCGCGAATTGAAAATTTGGGCGAATTCGTCAGTGCCGCGAAAGATTTCGTCAAAAACAATCCGAATGCCGCGCTTGAAGAATTTTTGAATCACGTCGCCTTGATAACCGATTTGGACGCTAACGATACCGAAGAATCACGCGTTCGCATGATGACAATTCACGCCGCGAAAGGTTTGGAGTTCCCCGTTGTCTTCGTTGTGGGCATGGAGGAAGATATTTTGCCGCACGCCGCCGCTTGGTCAAGCGACATTGAGCTTGAAGAGGAACGACGCGCCTGTTACGTCGCTTTGACTCGCGCAAAAAAGAAATTAATCCTCACCGCCGCAGAAAATCGAATGATTTTCGGTAAAACACGCGATCGGGAAGTTTCTAGATTCGTTGATGAGATTCCGGACGAATTTATCATGCGTTCGGACAGAAAATTTTCGAGAATTCAAGTTCCCGTGCAAAGAAATTACAATCCGCCGACAGCTTATCGCCCCGCGCAGGTTAAAATTTCTCCGACGCCGAAAATTTATACGCCGCCCGTCAGTTGGCAAGTTGGCGAACAAGTCAACCACAAAAAATGGGGTCTCGGCACAGTTATGGCGGTCGATGCGAAGACGATAACAATTTCTTTCGCGAATCCCGAAGTCGGATTAAAAATTCTCGGCTTAAAAGTCGCTCCGATTAATAAAATTTAAGGCAGGTGCACGACGTGGACATTTCGCAGGTCAAAGCGGAAATTTTGCAGTTGCGCAAGGAAATTCGCCGCCACAACAAAAAATATTACGAATTAGACGCGCCGGAAATTTCCGATTACGAATACGATAAGTTGATGACGCGATTGCGCGAACTTGAGGAAACTTTTCCGGAATTTGTTACGGAAACTTCACCGACGCAAACTGTTGGCGGCTCAGCTCGTCGCGAAGCCGGCAAATTAGTCCCGCATGATGTGCCGATGTTGTCACTTCAAGACGTTTTCAGCCGCGAAGACGTGGAAAATTTCATAAACGACACGATTGAAAAGCTCGGCGAAGTTGAATTCGTCGTCGAAGAAAAAATCGACGGATTATCGCTGGCTTTGCGTTATGTCGACGGAAAATTTATTCAAGCTGTCACTCGCGGCGATGGAATCAATCAGGGCGAAGATGTTACCGAAAATGCCCGCGTTATCGACGATGTTGTCCCGAAACTTGTCGATGAGCCGAAATATTTTGAGATTCGCGGCGAAGTTTACATGGCGCGGAAAAATTTTTTGTCGACAAACGAACGACAAGAGCGTTTGGGCTTAAAAACTTTTGCAAATCCTAGAAATTGTGCGGCGGGCACACTTCGACAGCTCGACAGCCGAATTGTCCGCGAACGAAAACTTTCAATGTTCGTATTTAACCTGCAGAAAATTGACGGCGTCGAACTCCACAGCCATACAGAAGCTTATGATTTTATGGCGCGCAACGGGATAAAAATTATTCACGACTACGCGGTCTGCAAAAATTTCGACGAAGTTTGGCAAGCGATTGAAAATATCGGCACGCGGCGCGAAAAACTCGACTATGACATTGACGGCGCGGTTATCAAGGTGAATTCGTTCGCTCAACGTGAAAAACTCGGCGCGACTTCAAAATTTCCGCGTTGGGCTGTGGCGTACAAATATCCGCCCGTCGAACGCGAAACAATTTTGCGCGAAATTGAGCTGAGTGTCGGACGCACGGGCAGAATCACGCCGACTGCGATTTTTGACGCGGTGAGCTTGAACGGCACGAAAGTTGAGCGCGCAACTTTGCATAATCAAGATTTTATTGACGGGCTGGACGTTCGGATTGGCGACACGATTCGCGTTTACAAGAGCGGCGAAATTATTCCGCGAGTGAGCGGCGTCGTCACAAGCAAGCGTCCCGAAAATTCTGCGCCGTACAAATTTCCCGACACGTGCCCCGCCTGCGACCACAAACTCGAACGCGAGGAAGATGCCGTCGATTTTCGTTGCGTTAATCCGAATTGTCCCGCGCAACTCGAAAATCATCTGCTGAATTTCGTCGGGCGCAACGCAATGGACATAAAAGGCCTCGGCGAAACTTCAATCCCGAAACTTATCGACGCGGGCTTTATCAAAAACGTTGCGGACGTTTACAAACTGCGCGAACGCCGCGAAGAGCTTTTGACGCAAAAAATTTTCGGGCTTGCGAAATCCACGGACAAAATTCTTGCCGCGATTGAAGACAGCAAAAAAAATTCTCCCGCAAAACTTTTGACGGGCTTGGGAATTTTCGGCGTCGGATCTGCGGCGGCTCGCGATTTGATTCAACATTTCGGCGGGCTTGACGAACTTTCGCGGGCAAATCTCGAAGAACTTCAGCAGGTTCCCGACATCGGCGAAAAAACTGCGCGGCGGCTGAAAGAATTCTTCGACGACGCGGACAATCAAAAACTTTTGGAGGAGCTGAAAACTTTGGGCTTAACATTTGAGGCCGAACAAAAAAATTTTGCGGACGATTCGCCGATTGCGGGAAAAGTTTTCGTGCTGACCGGCAAGCTGGAAAAATACACTCGCGACGCGGCGGCAGAGCTTTTGACACAGCGCGGCGGCATCGTGAAAAATTCCGTCACAAAAACGACGAATTATCTTATCGTCGGCGACAAACCCGGCTCGAAACTTACAAAAGCCGAATCGCTCGGCGTTAAAATTTTGAGCGAAGACGACTTGGAAAAACTTTTAGCGGAATAAAATTTACGTCGACAAAAATTTTTATCCCCGATACTTCGAACAGCTTTTTGTTGAGATAACGTTCGCCCGTGACTTTGTCGCAAGCAATGCAAAAAGAAACCGCCTCGAAAAACATTTCCGAGATGGTATCACAGATTGTCAAGTTGCTTGAAAAATTTAAGCGGCTTGTTTAAGTCTTAAGTCGGTGACGGGGAAAGTAAAGTACGTATCGGGATACGGCTCGTCTTTCAGCGTGAAATGCCACCATTCGCTATCAAGCGGCTTGAATCCGTGGCGAAGCATCGCGTCGCGCAAAAACTTCCGATTTTTAAGTTGCGTCTTTGTGAGCTTGCCGACGTAATCGGGGTGCGATTCAATGCCGAACCAATCGAACGTGCCGCCCATGTCGACTTCCTTGCCGGTCTTCATGTCGAACAGCGTTAAGTCAACCGTCGAACCGCGAGTATGACCGGATTTTTCCATAATATATTCTTCGTCGAACAGGCGCGACTTGTCGACCTTCGGATAGAAATATTTTTTCATGCGAACATCGCCGACGTCTTGAGCCCAACGAACGAAATGATCTACCGCCATTTGCGGACGGTAAGCGTCGTAAATTTTGAGCCGATAGCCGTATTTCATCACGTCATCTGAAACTGCCTTCAACGCCTCGGCGGCCTCGCGGGTCATCAACGCGCAAGGTTGCTCGTAACCGTCAATTCTTTCGCCGACAAAATTATAAGTTGAAAAATATCGAATCTCTTGGATAATATCGGGCACAACTTCCGACAGCACGACGAAACCCGACGAATCATCGGGCGACGCGGATTTTTGCGCGTGGACGGGCACGACGACAAGCAATGCCGCCAACAACGCAATCGAAAAAATTTTACCAACCTTCAAGATAACAACTCCTTTCAAACATTTGCGGCATTATATCACGCGGGAAAATTTTTTTGAAGTTGCCTTGACGTTAATTTTCCGCCTCGTCGCAAGAATCTTCGCCGACAACCAAAATTTCATGACACGAACATTGAAACAAATTTCTTTGCGCATTCCACGAACTGTTTTTGCATTCGCGGCAACATACATCGGGAAATTCTTCTTCAGGGGGTTTGAAGTTGTCGGTATTATTGAAGTCAAAAAAATCTGTGTCAAAGTTTTGCATAGTTATCAACCTCCTAAAAATTTTTTAGCCTCGATTAGTGAAGGATTATACGACGCAAGTAAATTTTGTCAACTATGCCGCGCAACAAAAAAATTTCCCGACCGAAGTCGGGATTTTTTATTCCGAAAAAATATCGTCGCCGAACGCGTAAAAAACTATGCACACGAGCATAATCAAAATTATCAAGTCACCCAAACAAAATCACCTGCCAAAAATTTTTCGTCATTTTACCAGCAAACCCAAAATCAAACCTGCAACGCCGCTTGCCAATAAAACTTTTATCACGCCGATTTTCATTCGGACGGAAACAAGTGCACCGATTAAAATTACCGCGCCTTTCCAATCGAACGTCGTCAAAAAATTGTTGGGAATTTTGTCCGCATTCCACACCGCAAGCAAAACGAAACTCACGCACGCCGCCGCAATCAACGCCATAACCGCAGGACGCAGGCCGTTCAAAATGCCGTGAATCGCGCCCAAGTCGCCGTACTTAAAAATTATTTTTGCCAACGCAATGCACAGAAAAATACTCGGCGTGACGAAACCCATCGTTGCGCAAATCGCCCCGCCGATACCCGCGATTTTCATGCCGGCAAAAGTCGCCGCGTTAATACCGATCGGGCCGGGCGTCATCTGCGAAATCGTGAATATGTCAATGAATTCGCTTAAACTCAGCCAGTGATACGTATCGACAACCGCCGCTTGAATCAACGGCATTGACGCGTAACCGCCGCCGACGCATACCAAACTGATTTTCGCGAACTCGAAAAACAGCAACCAGTAAATCAAAAGAATTCCTCCGTCAGAAAAAATATTCGGGATAACGTTTGACCAATTCGGGCTTGTTGCGGCGATAATCCAGAATCAAAAAGCCGACCAAAGCTTCATTGCGTTCGTCGCGAACTTCATTAAGACGATAGTCGCCGTTGATGTCGTCGGCAACGTACCAATTTGATTCGGCGTCTTTGTAGTTGTCCAAAAATACGTGCATAACGTCAGAGCTTGCGTCGTATTTATAGACGATGTGTCCGTTCGTCATAGATAATCCCTCCGTCTTGTGGAACTTTGATATTCATGGAACGTTTTGCAAACCACGTGACAATTTTGCCGTCTGCTTCCGTCACAATGAACAGCGGGCGAACATGTATGCGGTCTTCGCGAGCTATGTCAGCCAAATCGAGATATACGCGCCGTCCTTCAAAATCCGGAGCCTTGACGATAAAACGCGGGTGTTCGATAGAGTATTTAACATGCTCCTCAAGACTTTTGCGAACTTCGCTGTCGTTGTCCGCGTGGTCGCCGCAAATGTGATCGTTGTAAACTTTTTTGATCAAGAAAATTTCATTTCCGAGCGGATCGGTAACTTTCCATCTGATATTGTCCAAAATTTTTCGCCTCACTCGTATTTTTTGTCGCGCATGAGGAAAAAGCCGATTATCCCGTCAATCGCCACGAGTAACATGATGTTCACGTTGAAAAACAAATTCGCAACGAAGGTCGCCAAAATTATCGCAATCGGCAACAGAAGTTTTTTCGAGAACTGTTTTTTGAGCAAGTCAATCGCCACGTTCAAAAGCAAGGCCGTCGCGCCGCATTGCATTCCCTTCAAGACGAGCTGAACATATTCGTTTGACGCAACAAGGTCGTAAAAAGTTGCAACGAGCGTGATTATTATCAGCGGCGGCAAAACTGTCGCGAACATGCCCGTCAACGCGCCCGCAACGCCCGCCATGCGATAGCCGAGCATTATCGCCGTGTTCACCGCCATAACGCCCGGCGTCGACTGCGCAATGGCAACCATGTTTAAAGTTTCTTCGTCGCTTATCCAGTGAAATTCGTCGACATATTTGGCTTTGAGCAACGGAATTATTATGTAGCCGCCGCCGACCGTGAACATGCTGACAATAAACGTCGACTTGAACAACTGTCAAAAAAATTTTCCGTCGCGCTTCATACGAGCAGAGTCTCCGAACCGATTTGTTCAACGACACGGCAGGGATTTCCGAACGCCAAAACATTTTCGGGAATGTCACGCGTCACCAAAGATTTCGCGCCGATAACCGAGCCGCTCCCGATTTTCACGCCCGGCAAAATCGTCACGTCGCCGCCAATCCAAACGTCGTCGCCAATTTCAATCGGCTTGGCAATTTCCAAACCTCTGGCGCGCTGAACTTTGTCGAGCGGATGAATCGCCGTGTAAAAGTTGCAATTCGGGCCGACGAAAACTTTTTTGCCGAGAGAAATTTTCGCGCAGTCCATCAAATAACAGTTGTGATTCAAAAAAGTTCCCGCGCCGAGTAAAACGTTATAACCGTAATCGACCATGAACGGCGACAGAATTTCCACGGCGTCAACGTTGACATGCGGCAAAATTTTTTGCAAAAGTTCCCGACGTTCGCTTAAGTTTTTCATCGACGTCGAATTAAATTCCAAACACAAATCTTTCACGGCCACACGCTGTGCCATCAAATCTTTGTCGAAGTTCGCGTCGTACCACTGCCCCGCGAGCATTTTTTCTTTTTCAGTCAAGGTTGTTCGCCTCCAAAAATTTTTCACCATTATAACCAATCGGCACGGCGAATCAAACACCGCCGAAAAAATTTTTCACGCGAAGGCAAAATTTCTTGTCGACGTAAAATCTTTCATTCGATATAATTAATGAAAAGAATCAGTCAAAGGAGTGACAGACGGTGGCAATGGTTATAAGCAGTCAGGACATGCGAATTTCTATGGGCGAACTCAACCGCAACATCAAAGACACCGTTCGCGATTTTACGAAAATCATTACGGGGCAGGAAATAAATAACGCCGGCGATGATTCCGCGAAATATTCAATGTCCGAAAAGATGCGTGCGAAAATTCGCGCTCTGGAACAAGGTCAACAGAACGCCCAAAACGGCATGGTTATGTTGACGATTGCGCAAGAAGGTATTCAAGAACAACTAGACATTTTAAAGACGATTAAACTGCGTGCGCTTCAGGCGGCAGACGCAAGTGCTTCAGACGACGATCGCCAATGGCTTCAAAAAGAAATTGAGGACGGCTTCAAACAGATTGACGACATTGCTTACGATATTGAACTTAACGGAATAAATTTATTGACGGGCAATGTTCCGATTCGCGAAACGGCCGTTGGTTGGAAATTGTTGTTGACGCCGCAAATTCTGGAAGATTCGGACATGAATCTTATCAACGACGCATATTCTCAGCTGGACGGACTTGAAGGACCTTTCGACACGTTTACCCGCTATCAATCCGTCGACACGACGGTTTCCGCACTTTTGGGTAACGACTCTTCGGTAAATCTTTCGGGCGGCGCGGACGGCACCTCTGCGGTTTTTGAAACAACTTTCAACACCAACAGCGCCAGCGACTTGGCGGGCAAAGGTTTTCGCCTCCTCAGCTACAACGATCGCGGAAGTTACAATTATGCTTACTATGCCATCATCGATTCATCCGACTCCACAAAATACAACACGGGCAGTTTCAACACAATCGACATTGCGGGGCTGGACATGAACGGCGCAGTACAGGCCATTGCCTCCAAAATAAACAGCGCGCAGGGAAATTACGTTACTGCTTCCGCCAACGGCACGACACTTCAATTCACGCCCAAAAATGCTCAATCCGAATCGAATTACGCTTCAATTACCGGCTACGGCACGGGCGATTCTTATTCGGGGCAAACAACCGGCCGCGAAGGTGCCACTGCAATCGGTTTGGGCAACTTGAAAACTTCGGGCGGCACAAATCCGCAATATGAGCGCGTTTGGGTTGATGACTACATTAATCCCAACACGGACGAATTTGTTGCCGGGCATTACGAAAACAAAAAAATTTCGGACGGCACAAAAGCTTCGTTAAATTTCAGCGTGGCGAATGCAACGGCGGGTTCGGGTTTCAGTTTCGGCGGCAGGCTCATTAAATTCGTCGACGGCAACAGTTCCCCGACAAATTCCAACGGCGTTACCAAAGTCGGATTAAATTACAACGGCTCAATCAGCGTCAGCGGTTTTTCCATGCAACTTAGAAACGGGCAAATCTCAATCACCGCCAACAACGTCGGAACCGCTTACAACAATTACGCCGTCGGTGATGGCTTCGCGGAAATTGCTCCCAGCCAAGGCACGCTCACGGGGCACGGTCTCGGCTCTTTGTCGACCATAACAACCAGAGTCGTCGAAGGCGTCGACGGGCAACGCGCAACTTACGACATCGACTTAACCGAATACGACACAACCGACAGCGGCAAGCTTGAAGATTTTATCGACCAACTGTTAAACAATTCTCTGCGCCTTAATTATCGAACGTCCGCCGCGAGCAATATTTTTTCGACGCAAATTTTTGAGTTTATCGACATGGCGAATCCTCAATCGCTCAACGCAATGACGAAAATCGACAACTCCACGCCCATTGACGTGAACAGTTTGCGCACGGCAGTTCAAGGCGGCACGACCATTGCCGACGCTTTTATCAACTTGATAAAGCCGAAAAATTCGCGTTTCTCCACAGTCACCGAGGACGGGAAAAAAATTCTGCGCGTCACCTCCACCGCCAAAGGTGTTTACGGAAACAGCGACAGTCTTGAAACGAAAGCCGACCAGCTGAGCCATTACACGCTTGACTTTAAAGCTTGGGCACAGGAAAACGCGGGTGCCGCCTCAAAAAATATTACGCGATACTTGGACGGCAAGGGTTTTCGTTTTTACTGCGCGACCGATACCGAACACTGGTTCAATTTCGTTTTCACAAGCGGCGAAGACGAAGACACGCGACCCACAGGAATTTCGGGCGCACATCTGGAAACAATTCCGATTGACATTTCCGAACTGAAAGACGACCCGACGCTTTCCGACCCCGATACTTTGGCGAAACGTTTGGTTGAAATAATTTATGAACAAGGTCAGCCGCATTTGATCGCCGACAATCACAATCTTTATTTCGCAATGGATGCCGACGAAGGCAAACTCACCGTTTACGACGCCCGAAAAGAAGACGTTCTTTTGTCGCCCGATCGCTATCCGAACGCCCGCGAAATGGGCGCGAAAATCGGTGACGGCGTACTTGACGATGTGCAGAAAACTACGGTTACCGTCGCCGCCAATCAACGCCAACTTGCAATTCAGCACACCGACTATTCAAGTCAAAATATTTTGTTGCACATTCCGCAGACGACGATAAATCATATTTTTTCGCTCGACCCCGACTGGCCGGATTATTCGCTGTTCAACGTCACGACGCAAGCCGGCCGCAATTATCTTTTGGGCAAGACGAATTCCGGCAACTCAAGTTCAGCCGCGCTCAACAAGGGATTGGAATATCTTTTCAACGCCTTGACGACCGTTTCCGCGCAAAATTCAATGGTGCGTATAGCTAATGAAAGTTTATTCACGAACTACGAAAACGAAATTGCCGCCGAGTCGAAAATCCGCGACAGCGACATTGCAAAATCTTTCGTTGACTTCACGAAGTCCAACATGCTTGCCAAAGCCGCCGAAACTATGTTGGCGCAGGCGACTCAAAACGCCTCAAAAATTATTGAATTGCTCGATCGCTCCAAACCCGCCGCCGATAAAAAATCTGTTGCCACAGACAAAAAATTTGCCGTCACAGACCAAAAGCCCGCCGCCGACAAAAATTCTGTCGTTACTGATAAAAAAGCTGTCGTTACTGATAAAAAATTTTCCGACAAAAAATCTGCGTTGCTCGGACAAATCGGCGCGTTTACAACTCAGCGCAACCAGAACGGCAAAAAAAATTCTTCCGCGCAGAAATCTTCAACGGACAAGAAATCCGCCACGCAAAAAAATTCGGGCAAGAAGTAATGTTTCATCTGCGTTTTATCAAAGGGAGTGACGCCTGTGGCAATAAAGGTCAGAAATAATTTGTCGGCAATGCGTTCGCTCGGTCAGCTGAACATTAACATTACCGAACTCGGCAAAGCGTTGACGAAAGTTTCAAGCGGACAAAAAATTAATTCCGCCGGCGACGACGCGTCGGGGCTTGCCATCAGCGAAAAAATGCGCGTGCGGATTCGTGCACTTGAGCAGGACATTCAAAACGTGAAAAACGGGCGCGCCATGCTCAACACGGCCGAGGGCGGTCTTCAACGTCAACTTGACTTGATGCGCACGATTAAAGCCAAAGTAATCGACGCCGCCAACGACTCAAACACCGAGATGGATCGCCAGACGATTCAAAAGGAAATTGACCACCACTTTCAAGAAATACAAGACATTGCTTGCGAAACAGACTTCAACGGGATAAAACTTTTAATCGGCAACGAACCACTCCGCAAGACCGTCATTGATTGGCAAGTTCTGGACGAGCCGGAATTTGTTGAAGGCTCCGACGAAATGAATGTTATTCCGGATAAAGACGCCACACGTGACGGCATTGAAGGGCCTTTCGATACATTTTCATCATACAGAAGCAACGTTGGTGCCACGACAATCGCACCGTTACTCGGCTCGTCGTCCACCGAAAATTTACGCGACGCAGGTAAAGGTACGCCCGCCGAATTTGAATTGGACTTGAGCAATTATTCTTTGAGCGATTTGGACGGGACAACTTTTTATGTGGCCGGCTATGATGAATACAACAGATACAGTAAAAAATGCTACGTTCTCACGACCGACGCAAGCACGAATTACAACACGCGCAGTACTCAACACGACATGCCGCTTATCCCGATTCAAATTAATTCCGTGTCGGACGCCGCGAGTAAAATTGCTGCCGCCGTCAATTCCAATCAAGGCGACGTTTTCACTACCTCGACAAGCGGCAACAAAGTCAACTTCACGTCCAAAAATAAAACGCAACTCTCAAACAGCAGCGCGCTCGGCGGATTCACCGTCACGAAAAAAAATATTCAAGCGACTGCACCTTCGGGAATGCCGACGGGAACTTTTTCGGCGGGACAAGCATCTCAATATCATACCGTGTCAACTACATCATCTTCCGGCGACGCGACAACGACAACTTACGAATACATTGAAGACCAAGCCGCGACTCCTTCAACGTTCACGGTCGACGATATTTCAAGTTTCGCGCCGAATTCGGGCTTTGTCGTTACGGGCTACAACGGGCGCGAGTCTTACGTTAAATTTGTCGACGGCACCGACATTACGACAGACTCGGACGGCGTTATTTGTGTCGGACTCGGCATTGTCGGCAGCGGCTCAACAAAATCCGCGTTGCTTACTCAACTCAAAGGAGACCAGAACGGCGGCTCAACAATCGGCATTTCAATTTCCGTCGACAGCACCGGAAAAATGACGCTGACTTCAACCGAACCTTACAACGATTTTTCTTCCAGTTACGGTATCTACAGCCGCAAAGACTATATCAACAATTACAGCGTGTCACAGTTGAGTTTCGACGCGCAGGAAAACAGCGGCACTTTTCCCGCCACATGGACACGAACTGTAGACGGCGACGACGGCACGCCCGCGCATTACGACATCGATTTGACTGCTTACGACACGACCGACGCCGCCACGCTCGAAAGTTTTATTGACGACCTTAAGGGCAACATGCTTACTTTGAGATACAGACCTTACACCAATTATCCCGACTATTATACGAATGTACCGATTGAATTTATCGATAAAATTAATCCGATGTCAATAAACGCCGTGCCGAAAACTAACAATACTGTTGTGGATTTGAATTCGTTGCGCTCGGCAGTTTCGGGCGGCACAACCATTGCCGACGCTTTTATAAATCTTATGTCGGGCTACAATAACATTGTTTACACCCAGCCGACTTTTTCCGACGAAAGCGCGAACGGCAAAAAAATTCTGCGCGTCACCTCTCGGAGCAAAGGCGACTTTGGCGAAAAAGATTCTATCAATCTCCAAAAAGAAAACGGCACACTTGCTTCCTATGCGATTGATTACGACGCGAATTGGTTTCAAAATAATCTTTCGTCGCTTGAAACGACTTTGGATAAATACCTTGACAACAAAGGTTTTCGCTTTTACTGCGCGACTTGTGCCGAACAATGGTTCAACGTTGTTTTCTCTTCGGGCGAAGATGTCGAAGATATTCCCGAAGGAAGATCCGGCGCGGATTTGCAGACCGTCCGAATCAACGTTTCGAGTTTGTCGGATGTTGATAAAAATTCCGACCCGTCCGACGCCGCCGCTCGGCTCGTGAAATTGATTTATGAACAGGGCAACCCGCAACTCAGTCATTATTACAGTTTCGCCGCTGACGACGGAGTTTTGACGATTTACGACACGCGCAAGGAATATCTCAGCAGTTACAACTATCCTAACCTTCAGCAAGGCGGTCTTGCGAAAATAACCGACGGCATTTTTGACGACGTGATAAAAGCCGAAAAAGAAGTGCCCGTCAACGAAAAACGGCTTGTAATTCAGGACACCGACAAGGACAGTCAACAAATTATTTTGCACATTCCGCAATCGACGCTCAGCCACATTTTTCAGTTGAGCGTTGATAATCCCTCCGACATGTCGCGCTACAACGTCTTGACGAAAAGCAACCGAAATTTTCTTTTGGGCAGGAGAGTTGTGGGCGCAGACGCAGGCTCAAAGACGGCGGATAAAAATCTCGGTGCGCTCGACAAGGGAATAAATTATTTGCTCGACGCGATAACGCTTGTCGGCTCACAAGGCGCACGACTTGAAATGACGGAAAGCAACGTCGTCACTCAACTGGAAAATGAAACGAACAGCGAATCGACAATCCGCGATGCCGATATGGCGAAGGAAATGACTTCCTACACCAAATCAAATATTCTTGCTCAGGCCGCGCAGGCGATGCTTGCTCAAGCCAATCAAAATTCGTCCAGCGTTTTGGGCTTGTTGCAATAAAAAAATACTCGACAATCGGGGATAGTTTGTCATGGTAATGACCTCCTTTTGAGGAAGATTATACGGAAAATTTTTGACGAAGGTATCACTTTGCAAGTGACAAATATTTATTCGCATTTGAATATTACCGGTTCACGGCGAAAAAATTTCAATTTGTATCCCCGAACGGGGCTTATTTTTTTTTGAGAGCAATTTATAATTGAATCGAGGCGATTTTATGGTCGAAAGTCTTTTGGCGGTTGAAAATTTGCGCGTTGAAATCGACGGAAAAAAAATTTTGCACGACATAAATTTTTCCGTGAACGTCGGCGAGATTTTAATTATCGCGGGCGAATCGGGTAGCGGCAAATCGACGATTTTGAAATCAATCGGCGGACTTCTGAGCAAAAACTTTTCGATTGACGGGCAAATTTTCTTCGACGGCAAAGAAATCACCAACATTTCCGCCGGCGAACGACGAAAACTTTCGGGAAACTCAATCGGCTACATTTTTCAGAATGCGGGCGCGAGTTTTTGTCCGATTCGCACGATTGGCGAACAAATTTTTGAATCAATACGAGCGCATCGCGATTGGGACGAAAAATTTTTCCGCGAACGAGCATTTGAGCTGATGACGAAAATAAATTTGGACGCTTCGACGCTGGATGAATATCCGTTTCGATTATCGGGCGGCATGGCGCAACGGGCGGGAATTTTGGCGGCGACAATCCTAAAACCGAAACTTTTGCTGGCAGATGAGCCGACAAGCGCACTGGATCCCGTCACAAGTTCAGAAGTGGTTACCGAACTGCTGAAACTGCGCGAGAAAATTTCAATAATCCTCGTCACGCACGATTTAGACGCAGCACGGCGCATGGCGGACAAAATTTTAATCTTGCGGCACGGCAAAACGGTCGAATTCGGCACGCTGGAACAAATTTTTAACAATCCACGCGAAAAATATACTCAAGAATTAATCGAGGCGTCATTATGAACGTTTTGGAAGTTCAACACGTCAAAAAAATTTTCGGAAGCAAAATTATCCTTGACGACGTAAATTTTTCTGTCGAAGCGGGCGAAATTTTGGGAATTGTCGGCTTGAGCGGCGGCGGCAAGTCAACTTTGGCGAAAATTATTGCACGATTGATTGATTGTGACGGTGGAAAAATAATTTTGTGCGGAAAAGATATCACGCACGCGACGGGCAACGATTTTTATCGCGATATGCAAATGATTTTCCAAAATCCTGAGGATTCTTTTGACCCGCGCAGAACTTTGGGCGAAAGTATCGCCGAACCGATTAAAAATTTTATCGGCAAGCAAAATCTTCGCGAACGCATCGAAAATCTGTTAGTCGAAGTCGGTTTGCCCAAAATTTATGCCGAACGTTATCCGCGTGAAGTTTCCGGCGGCGAATGTCAACGGGCGGCGATTGCGCGGGCAATTTCCGTTGAGCCGAAACTTTTAATCTGCGACGAGGCGACCAGCGCGCTTGACGTGACGATTCAAGCCCAAATAATTAAGCTGATTAAAAATTTATGTGCTGAAAAGCAAATTTCGTGCCTTTTCATCACGCACAACATAAAAATTCTGCCGAAAATTGCAAGTCGAGTGCTTGAACTTGACGGCGGCAGACTGAAAATTTTTGGAGAGCAATGAAACCTTCAACGAGCGGGCGATTTGAGCGCGACCGCTAAAATTTTCGGAGGTGTAACATGGAAACTTTGAGACGAATTGAAAATTATTGGGACGAACGCAGCGAACATTTCAGCAAAACGCGGCGAATGGAGCTTGACGGCGTCGACGGGCGAGCTTGGGAAAAAATTTTTCGTCAAAATCTTCCCGAAGATCGCCGACTGAAAATTTTGGACGCAGGCACGGGCGCGGGCTTTTTTGCGGCGATTCTTGCCAGACTCGGACATGAAGTCACGGGAATTGACATGTCGGCGAAAATGTTGAGCGAGGCGAAAAAAAATCTGCGCGAACTGAAACTTTCGGCGGACTTTCGGCGCATGAACGCACAGGAATTGGATTTTCCCGACGAAACTTTTGACGTGATTGTTACCAGAAATTTGACGTGGACGCTCCCGAACGTCAAGGCGGCTTATCGCGAGTGGTTCCGCGTGCTCAAAGTCGGCGGCGTGCTGATGAATTTCGATTCGGATTACGGCGGACAAAATTTTTCCGACGGAATAACCATTTGGTCTGAAATTGGCGAAAAACTTTTGGACGAATGCGACGCGATAAAAAATTCGCTGAAAATCAGTCGTCAACGCCGTCCGTTTTGGGATGCGGGCTTTCTCGAAGGATTAAATTTTTCCGTGACGCTCAACGAAGACATTTCGGGCGTCGTGCAAAAAGATTTGCGCTGTGATTATGATTCGGTGCCGTTATTCGCGATTTGGGCTGTGAAATGAAATCCGGCGCGTTCACTACGACAAAATAAAAATCCCCGTGACTTCACGAAGATTTGACAAGTTAAAACGCTTATGTTAGATTTGTTCCGTTGAACAAAGTAATTTTCGCAGGCAGGTCGTCGATGCCGGAACGTCGACTCCTTCCTCGTTAATCGTTAGAACGCAGAGTTTTGAGCCGTGCGCTGCGGCTTATTTTTTTCCGTTGAAGAACGTCAGTGCCGCAAAAATGAACGTCCCGACTTCGCAGATGATGTCCACCCAGCCGAAGAAATCCATACACGTCACCTCCTGTTATAAAAATAAAAGTTAAAACTCGAAAGGGTTTTGATATAATCCGAGCGGACAGAATTCTTCTTTCAACCTCCGTGTGGTGCTGTCCACTTAGCAAAGAGTGAAGACTTCGGTCTGCGAATTTTCAATAATGAGCCGGATGTTGCCAAGTCTCCTAATCTCGAAACAGGTTTTGAGCCGCAGAAATCGGAGAATTGTCCGAAAGGGTGTGTTTGAATGTACATAGTCGGAATTGACATTGCCAAACGTTTTCACGAAGCGGCGATAATCGACCAAGCAGGTAAAATCGTCGTCAAGCGGATTCGTTTTGCCAACTCTCACGCCGGTTTTCTCAAACTCATGGAAGCGGTCGGAAAACTCGACGCGCCGGCAGAATTCGGCATGGAAGCGACGGGACATTATTGGTTGCCGCT
>JAFWFO010000013.1 GCA_017515635.1 Selenomonadaceae bacterium | reverse complement strand
TTTTTACTTCAAACTTTTTATAGAAGTCGGCGGATTTTACCCCTGCTTAACTTCCAATCAGATTTTAACCAAAATCTTTACAGTTTGCAAGCGATTTTTGCGGCTTATATCCCCACGCCTAAAGGCGGGGGCTTTACGCCGTTTTTTCGGTAAAACGAGCCGCGCCAATCGGTGAACGTCAAAAGCAAGCCGCCGACGAGTGGAGCCGCCATCGGTGCAATGACGCCCAACGCCTGAGTTATCGCCAAAATTTTCGACATGACGCGCCCGCGAAAACAATCTTTAATCAACGCCGTTTCAACCGTGATAAGCGCGCCTGAACCGACGGCTTGAAAAAATCTGCTCGCAATCAATGAATAAATGTCCGCCGAAACCGCGCACGCAAACGATGCCGCCGTATAAATCGCCGCGCCAAAAATCAAAATCGGTCGTCGCCCGAATTTGTCGCTCAACGGCCCGAACAAAATCATGCTAACCGCGAACACGAAAAAAAATATCGTCAGCGTCAAGCCGACCAGAAATTCGCTTGCCGAAAAATAATTCCCCATTTCCGGCATCGCGGGCAAATATAAATCTGTTGATAACGGGATGAACGCGCCGATAAATGTCAGATATGCTATCATGCCGTTCGCCGAAAGGTATTTTTGTCTTCGCAAAAAAATCGCCTCGCAAAAGTTTTCTGCAGGCGATTATCATGCGAAGAAATTTTTATGTCAACAAAAAAACCGCTGATTGTTCGACGGGGAAATTTTTTTCGATAATCAAACCAAAATTGACCTGCGCCGCCGTTTGTGCTAAATTAGTTTTGTCAATAACAAAGCACGCGGAAACTCAGGTCAAAGTTTTTCTGATTCTAATCGTTTCCGCGAGCAAAGTCAATTTTTGCGGAGGCGATTTTTCATGAACACACACGAAGCGGAAAAGATTTTGCGGGAGAACGTCAAAGTTTTGCCCGAACCGCTAAAGTCGGCTGTCGAATTCACCTTGACAAATTTTTACACGCCGAGCGTAGCTACAGAGGCGACAAAATTTCTTGTGGCGAATTTTCATACTCTGAGCCCGTCGTTTCAAAAAGCCGTCGGAGCGATACTTGCGACTTTAGAAGAACGCCTTGGAGTTGTCAGCTTGCCGAACGAAATTTGGCTCGATGTCGTCGGTTACGAAGGATTTTATCAAGTCAGCAACCTAGGGCGCGTCAAAAGTTTTTACCGAGGAAAAGTTCATCTGCTTAAATATCAGCTTGATTCTCAAGGATATGTCATTGTCACATTGTCCAAAGGCGGCAAACAAAAAGGTTGCAAAGTCCATGTTTTGGTCGCGCAGGCGTTCATCCCCAATCCCGAAAACAAGCCCTTTGTCAATCACATTGATGGAAACAAATCCAATCCCCATGTATCGAATTTGGAATGGGTGACACAAAGCGAAAACATGAAACACGCATTTCGAATTGGATTAAAAAAGCCTGCAGCAGGTGCCAAAAGCGGAAAATCAAAGTTAACCGAAAAAGACGTTCGTTACATTCGCGAACATTACAAAAAAGGCAGTCATCAATATGGGCTAAAATCACTTGCGAAGAAATTCAATGTGGCAACCGTTACCATTTCAAGAATAGTAAAACATCGTTGCTACAAGGACATCATATGAATTTTTTTGCCGCCAAAAGTTTTCGTGCAACCGACAACATGAGCTTGAGGCGATTTTCTTGGTTGGTGACAGAAATGCCCGCGTCGCAGTCAATCGCCACGACGTTTACATTATCGAAGTTTTCGCGCAGGGTATGCAGGACGCCTTTTGCAATGACAGCGTTTGGCAAACAAGCAAATGGGCTTAAGCACACGATATTTTTAATGTCTTCCTCAATCAGCGCGACCATTTCGCCGCAGATAAGCCAACCTTCGCCGGCAAGATTACCGAGACTTACGAAACGGCTTGCCTGACGTGCGGTCTCTTTAATCGAGTGCGGGGCGCGAAAATGTTTTGACTCTTTAAGCGCGTTCGTCATCGGGCGACGGAAAAATTCTATCAGCTGAATGAAAATCTCCGCAAAAAGTTTATCGCGATAACTGCCGCCCAAAAGTTCGCGCCTGACAATCGCGTCGTGCGCAATGTACAAAAAGAAATCCACGAAGTCCGGCATTATGATTTCCGCGCCTTCGTCGTGCAAAACTTTTTCCAAGAAATTATTCGCGACAGGGTGATATTTCACCAAAATTTCTCCGACAATGCCGACACGCGGCTTGATTAAATTTTTGTCAATCGGTATCGCGTCGAACTGCTTGACGATTTCGCGGACGTTGCGGCGGAAACTCAAATAATTTCCGTCAACTAAATCGGCTTTGGCAAGCGTCATCCACTCGGCAAAAAGTCTGTCGGTCTCGCCGTGGTGAATTTCATACGGGCGCATTCGGTTTGAAACGTTCTGCAACAAATCGCCGTAAACCGCAGATTTAATCGCGTCCATGAGACAATCGCGGCTGAGTTCAAAAGCGTCCGTTTCGTCGGGCAAACCGTAGCACGCGAACACGGGAACTTGACCGAAGCCCGCGAACTTCAACGCCCGTCTGAGCACGCTGATATAATTCGTCGCACGACACGCGCCGCACGTTTGAAATAAAATTATTGACGTGTTATCGGGATCGCACGCACCACTTTTTAACGCCGCCAACATTTGCCCCGCAATGATAATCGCCGGATAACAAATTTCGTTATTGACGTAGCGAAGTCCCAAATCAATCGCGGCTTTGTCGGGGAGCGCGGGAATCAAAACTTTGTAACCGTATTTCTGCAAAACCGTTTGAACCAACTCAAAATGAATCGGTGCCATTTGCGGCGCAAGGATTGTGTGCTTTGATTTACAGTCGGCGGTAAAGTGCGGGCGTTCGGGAAATTTTTTCGGCGAATAAGCGACGGGCGATTTTCTTTTCAACGCCGCCAAAAGTGAACGCAAACGAATTCGCGCCGCACCCAAATTTGAAACTTCGTCGAGCTTAATCATCGTGTAAATTTTTCCGTGCGTCTCCAAAATTTCTTTGACTTGCTCAATCGTCAACGCGTCCAATCCGCAACCGAACGAGCTTAACTGAATCAAAGTGACGTTGGGATTTTCTGCCGCGAATTGCGCCGCGTGATAAAGTCGAGCGTGATAGCTCCATTGATTGACGACGGAAATTTGCGGCGCGTCAACGGGCACATGATAAATCGCGTCCTCCGACAAAATCGGCAAACCGTAAGATTGAATCATTTCCGCGATGCCGTGATTAATTTCGGGGTCAATGTGATACGGTCGCCCGACAAGCAAAATCGCATGTTCGCCCGAATTTTTAAGGCGCGTCAACAATTCGTCGCCGAAATTTTTTACATCATGACGATAATTTTCCAACTCGGCTTGAGCTTTGTCGACGGCGGCGGAAATTTCGGAACTCGTCACGCCCTCGGAAGAAAATTCTTCGGCGAGACGTTTTTTTAATTTCTTCATGTCGTGCACGGGCAAAAACGGTTGCATGAATTTAATGCCGCGCTCGTGCAAAACGTCCATGTTGTTGCGAATATTTTCCGCGTAGCTTGCGACAATCGGGCAGTTGTAAAAATTATCCGACCGCGTGTCGAAATTGTACGGCGCGCAGGGATAAAAAATTTTCTTAAAGCCGCGTTCAACCAAATCCATAACATGACCGTGCGCGAGTTTGGCGGGATAACACAGCGAATCCGACGGAATTGTCGCCATGCCCTTGTAAAAAATCTGCGCGGAAGATTTTGACGACAATTCGACGCGATACCCCAGCTCCGTCAAAAACGTGTGCCAAAACGGATAATCTTCGTAAATGTTGAGCGTGCGGGGAATACCGATTGTGCCGCGTTTTGGATTTTCCAACGGTTGATAATCGAACACGCGTTGATATTTGTAAGCGTAAGCGTTCGGAATTTCGGCTTGAGTTTTCGGCTTGCCTCCAACGCCGCGTTCACATCTGTTGCCCGTGAAATATTTTCCGCCGTCAGGGAATTTTTGCATGGTTATCAAACAATTATTGCCGCAACGTCCGCAACGATAACTTTTCGTCACGACGGAGAAATTTTCCAGTTCGTCAGCGGATAAAAGTTTCGACGTGCCCGAACAATTTTCACGCGCCAAAATCGCCGCACCATACGCGCCCATCAAGCCGGCAATGTCGGGGCGAATAACTTTTCTGTGCAAAATTTCTTCAATCGAACGTAAGACAGCATCATTGTAAAAAGTTCCGCCCTGCACAACAATATTTTCGCCGAGGTCTTCGACGTTTCTCAACTGCATGACTTTAAACAGCGCGTTTTTGATGACGGAAAGCGCAATGCCCGCCGAAATGTCCGCAACTGTCGCGCCTTCTTTTTGAGCTTGCTTAACTTTGGAATTCATGAAAACCGTGCAACGCGTGCCCAAGTCAACGGGAGCTTGCGAAGTCAAAGCTTTGCCCGCGAAGTCGCCAACCGTCATGTTCAAGCCCTGCGCGAAATTTTGGATAAAACTGCCGCAACCCGCGCTGCAAGCCTCGTTTAGCGTGATATTTCCAATCGTGCCGTCCTTGACAAAAAAACATTTCATGTCCTGCCCGCCGATGTCCAGCACAAAAGAAACTTCCGGACAAAATTCCTGCGCGGCGGTGAGGTGAGCGAAAGTTTCAACTTCGGAACCGTCGGCGTGAAGAGCCGCCTTAACAATCGCTTCGCCGTAGCCCGTGGTGTACACGCCCGAAATTTGCGCCGTCGACGGAATTTTTTCGTACAAGTCACGAATTTGTTTGACGACGATTTTCAGCGGCGCACCTTCGTTCGAGCCGTAATTAGTGTATAAAATTTCTTTGTCTTCGCCAATCGCGCAGATTTTTGTTGTGGTGGAGCCGGCGTCAATTCCGACAAAAATTTTCCCGCTGTAACTTTGCAAGTCGCCGCGTTTAACTTTCGCTTTGTCGTGACGTGCGCGGAAATTTTCCAAATCTTCGGCGTCACGGAACAACACGAAATCAGCCTTGCGAGTTTCGGTCGCCTCGTCGGATTTTTTTATCGAATCTTCAAGTTGCGTCATGGAAAATTCTTGCGCTTCGTCACTCAAGGCCGCGCCCGTTGCAACAAAAAAATTTCCGTCGGGAGTTTCGACGACTTCATCCTTTGCAAGTCCGAGCGTCTCGACGAATCTTTTTTTGAGTTCCGGCAGAAAATGCAACGGGCCGCCGAGAAATGCGACGTTGCCTTTAATCGGACGACCTTGCGCCAAATTGCCGATTGTCTGATTGACGACCGCTTGAAAAATCGAAAGCGCAATGTCAGCTTTTTTCGCGCCGTCATTCATCAAAGCTTGAATATCGGTTTTCGCGAAGACGCCGCAACGGGAAGCGATCGTGTAAATTTGCTTGCCTTTTTCCGCCAACGCGTTCAATCCGAGCGCGTCGGTGGACAGCAAACTTGCCATGTGGTCAATAAATGAACCGGTGCCGCCCGCGCAAACGCCATTCATGCGAACTTCGGGCGCGTTGCCTAAGTAAATAATTTTTGCGTCTTCGCCTCCAAGTTCAACGACCGTGTCGGTCTGCGGAATAAATTCTTCGACGGCTTTTTGACAGGCAATGACTTCCTGCACGAACGGCAACGAAAATTTTTTCGCAATGCCCATGCCCGCTGAACCTGCCAAAGCAATTTTAAAAGTTTTTTCGCCGATGATATTTTTCAGCGACGTAAGAGAATTCGTCAACGCGGAACCTATTTCAGAAAAATGCCGCGCATAATTTTTAAAGACAAGTCGTTCCTCGTCCATGACAACTAATTTTATTGTCGTGGAGCCGATGTCAATTCCGACTTTCATAGAAAAATCACCTCACCCGCGCCCAATTTTATAATTCGTCTTGGCAAGTGTCAACAAAATAAAAAGCCCGCGAAAAATCGCGGGTTGCCGAAAAATTTTTCATGAATCAATTACCGCTCAAAATCAGATTGGTTGCCGATTCTTTTGCGACTTGATAATTGTGCGTGGTGAAGTCCGTCCTGCCGAAATTGTCATACACTCCGCATTTCGTCGGCGGATTGAGCATTTCGGCGTATTGAACATCTCCGTAATCGTCGACGTACATTTCGATTCCGTTTTCTTCCACGGTTTTGATGTACTTCAGTTCTTTACCGTTTTCATCTGTTTTGGTGAAGCAGGCATATGTTTTGCCGTCGATAGTGACGGTGACTTCGGTTGAACCGTCGGGGCATGTGCTGTTCTTGCCGTACACTTTGTAGTAACGTTTTTTCTTTGCGGGGGCGGTTTCCGGGTCGTCTTTGGCGTAATATATTTTCAAGCGATAAGGTTGCTCGTCTTTGGTTATTGAAGTGCTGATCTTTGTTCCGCCCAAGTTTTGAAAGTATATCGTCCCGTCACTTTTAATTTTGCGTTCGTATTCGTGTTTCCTGCTGGGATTGTTGAAATATCTGACCTCGCCGGAATCAACAAAGTCGTCGTCATCTTTCAAGCGCAGGTAATTTTTCGCAACGATAAAACCTCTAAAGTCGTCTTGATGATCACCGACAACGACGACGGGGCTGTTGGGCGCGTAGAGGACAGCGCGATAAGACGCGTTCAGATTCACAATTACCAATAAAGCGGCGTGAAAGCCCCTTGCTTTAGCTATGGGGATGAAACGCCACTTTTGAACATTGAAAATTAAATCGCAAGCAAATATAATGCGCTTCGAGGTGATGATAAATGAAGACTTTCTGCTTTAAACTCTATCGCGCACAGAGAAATGAAAAACTGAATCGGCAGATAAACGCGGCAGGTCTCATTTGGAATCATTGCCTTGCTTTGCACAAACGCTACTATCAACTTTTCGGCAAGTATCTTCAAAAATCCGTATTGCAAAAACATCTGACAAAACTCAAGCGACTGAAAAAGTTTGCATATCTGAAAGAAATCGGCTCGCAGGCAGTGCAAGACGTGACTGACAGAATCGACCGAGCCTACAGATTATTTTTCAATAATGTTCAGCGCAAGGTGAAATGTTCGCCGCCGAAATTCAAGCGTGTAAGAAAATATAAATCGTTCACGTTAAAACAAGCAGGCTGGAAAATAGAATCGTGGCATAACACAATCATCATAAACAATCAGGCATATCGCTATTTTAAATCGCGGGAGATTGTCGGCAAGGTTAAAACGGTGACGGTAAAACGAGATAGCACGGGAGATATTTTTATTTTCGTCGTGACGGATTATGAAGAGAATGAAGTTATAGCGCGAACAGGTAAAAGCGTCGGCTATGACTTCGGATTCAAGGAAAAAATTTTAATCGCGTCCGACGGTAAAGATATACTCGCGCCGTCATTTTTGCGGTCGAACATGAAAGCCTTAAAACGGGCGTCAAAATCCCTGTCGAAGAAAAAATTTGATTCAAAGAAACGGGAACGGGCGCGGCTTGAATTGGCAAGAATTTATCGACGAACCGACAATCAACGCAAAGATTTTCATTGGAAATTGGCACAACGCCTATGTTCGGAGTATGCGCTGATATGCGTGGAAGATTTGAGTTTGAAAGGCTTGCAACGCAATCACGGCAGGAAAATGCAAGATTATGGCTTCGGAATGTTCCTGCAGATTTTAAAATACGTGGCGAAACTCATGGGCACGACAATAATAGAAGTGGACAGATTTTTTGCGTCAAGTCAGTTGTGCTCGGAATGTGGCGAAAAGAATCCCGAAACAAAAGATCTAAACGTGCGCGAGTGGCGTTGCCCTAAATGCGGTGCATACCACGATAGGGACACAAACGCGGCAAAAAATATTTTAAACGAAGGCACACGAATATTTCTATCAGCGTAAAGAAAAAAAAACAGGGCGGGGCATCGTCCTGCGCAGGAGACCTTGTCAGACTTCGCCTTCATTAGAAGCTTTGGTTGTTGATAACGGAATCCCCCGCATTTATGCGTGGGGAGTATGTCAAGTCATCATAACGAATGTTATTGGCTTCACTGCCGCTTGTTTCCCATTTTTTATTTGTGTTATTAACACTAACACCGCTGAAGCCAAGTTCCAAATCCCAATCTTCGGAAAGCCATTTGCCGCTCAAAGCATATTCAACCCTGAAGTCGATATTTATTGAATCAACTCTTTTCCACGTTTGACATACTCCGCACGGCTAAAGCCGGCGGATTCCGCTATCATCAACTAATGCCCCAAAAAAATTCAAGGTCTTACAAAGTCTCCTTCGATGGACGATGCCCCGCCCATTTTTTACTTCAAACTTTTTATAGAAGTCGGCGGATTTTACCCCTGCTTAACTTCCAATCAG
>JAFWFO010000012.1 GCA_017515635.1 Selenomonadaceae bacterium | reverse complement strand
TTTTTACTTCAAACTTTTTATAGAAGTCGGCGGATTTTACCCCTGCTTAACTTCCAATCAGATTTTAACCAAAATCTTTACAGTTTGCAAGCGATTTTTGCGGCTTATATCCCCACGCCTAAAGGCGGGGGCTTTACGCCGCTTTTTCGGTAACTTTTAATTCGCCTCGCTTTTTTGAGAGTTACATTTTCTCTTGACCGGAACAATTAAAAATCTTTACTTGAACAGCTCAATCAGTTGCTTGCCGATTAAAATTGTCGTCATTGCGATAAACAGCGGACGGACGTAAGCTGCGCCCTTTGAGATTGCCATTTTCGCACCGCAAGCCGCGCCGAGAATCATGCCAAGCCCCATCGGTATCGCGTAAGAAAAATTCACGAGACCCAATCCCGCGAATAAAATTGCGGCGGCGAGATTGCTTGCAAGATTTGCGGCACGAGCGTTTGCGGCGGCTCCCAAAAATCCGTAGCCCGTCATCAAAAACAGAAACAACATGAATGAGCCTGTGCCGGGGCCGAAAAATCCGTCGTAAAAGCCGAGCGCAAAAATCGCGACAAGAGCAATCAAGTATTTTTTGTTCGAGACGCGTACGACATTTTTGCTATCAGAACCCCAATCTTTGCGAATCAGGCTGTAAATAGCAATGACAATCAGCATGACGACAACGAGCGGACGCAGAAAATCTGGCGGAATTTCCCTGACGACCAACACGCCGATAATCGAGCCGACGAACGACAACGGGAACATTACGCGCAGAATTTTTTTGTCGAGCGTGCCCGAACGCAGGTAAGTCAAAAAGCCCGCGACGGCTCCCATTGTCGAAGCAATTTTATTCGTGCCGAGGACGTTGAGCATAGGCAAGCCTGCCCACATTAAAGTTGGCACGGAAATTAATCCGCCGCCGCCGACAACCGAATCGATGAATGCCGCGACGAAGCCCATGCCCGCCATAATCGTCATTGTTACGAAATCAAGCGTTTCCATTACAAATTAATTCCTCATTCCTAATTCCAAATTCCTAATTGCCCTTAAGTCGCCCACTTCATGAGCAAAGATTCTTCTTCTTCCGCGCTGAGTTGTCCGCCTTGAATCATTTTTTCTGCCACTTCACGCGCTTTGTCAAACAGTTCCGCGAAACTCCAATCGTAAATCATCGGCAGTTCGTTCAAAAGATTTTCGGCCTCCATGAACGCCGACGCCGCGAGATTGTTCGTGCGCCGCCTGTCGCAAATCAAGCCCAAAGCGATAAGACAAACGCTGATTTCGACGTTGTTAATTTTTTGCGAGCGAATAATTTTGCACAGGTCGGAAACAATTTGTTCGCGACGAATCGCGCCGCTATCGGGTCGCCCGTCAAGTTTGCAGGCCACGCCCAACGCGTGCGCCGAAATTTGAATGCCGCTTTTGCCGCCGAGTTGAGCTTTGGCGCAATCTTTTTTGAACTCCTGATAAATCCAATCGATTTCGGTTTTCGTGATGGCGTGCGTGTAAAGATTAGCCATGCGGAATTTTTCGTTGCCGTGCAGATTGACGAGCTGAGCCAATTCCTTAGTGTCGCCGCAAATTGACAGCGCGTAAATCGATTGAATTTTGGTATTCATTTTCGCGCCGAGCGAATAACCACGCGAAATGCCCGGGTTGTAAAGTTCGTCGTCAAGTTGGCTCAAGCACAGTCGCGCCAAACGTTGCTTTTGTTGAGGAGACCAGTTAGCGCCGATTTTGCGGGCAATGATGACAAGACGGAGCTTGAAAGATTCTTCGTCGGTATATTTGACGGAGTCAAACATTTGCAAAAGCGGTTCGGCAAATTCGTTGTGGTTGCCTGCCGCCAAAACAGTATTCATGTGCGTGCGAAGAGTTTCGGAAAATCTAATGTTGTCGGATTTGTTGCGTTGCTTAAAAGCGCGGTCAACTTTTTTGGCGAGGTCGCGAATCAAATGCAACTGATTGTAAGGTTCGACGCGTCCGCCGGCTCTGGCGATAAATTTCGTCTTGGGACCTTTTTCGACGCCCGTGGCAATGGAAATAGTTGCCGTGCCGTAATCCATCAAAGCAACGCCGCGTTCGTCGGCGCAGGTGTAAGCGTCCATGCGAATAATTTTGTCTTCGCTCATGAAGATGCTGAACGTGACGAAAGTATCTTCGGAGCGACGGGAATATTTTGCGGGAAATTCGATATTGCCTTTTGCGATGATTCGATAAGAGCCGTCCGATTCGCAACGGGCAATGGGAACGCTGATAACGTTTTTTCCTGGCGGCAAGCGGAAGCCCGTGAACTTTTCGGAGGTGTAAGGCAGTTCTTTGCCTGCGGGAATAATCTCTTCGTAATTGCCGCCGAAAGTAACCAGATAAAAAGATTCGTTAATGAGGTTCGAGCCGAAAACAACGCCGATAGATCTGTCGGCGCGAGTGATTTGCCTGTTGGCGGAAAAATTTCTTCGCGGCTGAAAATGATTCGGTCTCGGTCGAAATTGCGGCTGAAATTGCGGCGAGAAATTCGGACGTGTTTGAGTAGTGAAATTGTTAGTGGGAGTTTGCGGAATGTTTTGCGGCTCAGCTTGCACGGGTTCTTCAGCCGGCAATTCGTTTTGAAGATTTTCGGAAAGTTCTTCCTCGTATTTGTGCAGGAAATAATGATACACCGCCGCGCCGCGAGCAACGGCTTGATCGGGGTCAAGCGCGACAATCGGATCGAAGCCGAAAAATTCTTTCAAGCGATTAATTACCATGTAAAAACGCGACATGCCGCCATTCATCAAAACCGCGTCAACTTTAACGTCAGCGGTTTGGAGTTTCTTTGATGCCTTGTCCAAAACGTCGAGAATCGGGGAAATAATATTTTTGCGTTGAGAATAACGGCGTTCGACTTCGGCAAGATTTTTATAATCGTCGAAACGCAAATCTTCAGCCATGAAGTCACGGAAAATATCTTCAATCTGCGCGGCGGTAAAGTTGTCGCTGTAAGAATAACCTGTAACTGCGATATTGCCGCCTACGGGATAATCTTCCTCTTCGTCGTCCCACCAACCGGAATTTTCGTCCGACAAAGCGGCAGATTTTTGCGCGCTGACTTCCAGCTTGAGATTTTCGGCGTGATTGATAAGTTGGCTCATGACGCCGGATTGTTCGGCGCGAATTTTTTTTGTAATTTCGGGGTGACGTTCGTACTGTTTCAAGTAATGTTCAAACATTGTTCGCGCAAGACACATATCGAAATCGTCGCCGCCCAAAAGTGTGTAACGATTCGTCGCAATGTCTTGGACTCTCAAAATTTCGGGCGCGTCTTCGCGGCGGGAAATTTCGTGCAAAGTAATATCGAGCGTGCCGCCGCCCAAATCGAAGACCATGACATTTTTTTCGTGGTCAAGTCGAGAATCTGCGCGGCAATTTCGCCGTTTTTGACTTGGTTGATAAAGTCGTAAATAACGGCTTGAGGTTCGCTCAAAAGAATTTGACGCGGTGAGCCGTCGCGTTTACGAATTTTAATGCCGGCAAGTTCGGCAGCTTTAAGAGTATTTTGGCGCATGATGAAATCGAAATTGGCGGGCACGGTGATAACAGCGTCGTCAATTTTTTCAAGGTGATAAGTTCGCGCCGCATTTCTAAGCATGTGTTCCAAAATTCTCGACGAAACTTGCGCGGGAGTTTTATCGGGAACGCTGGCGGACAATCCCTTGACAAATTCGTTTGCCATTTGGCTTTTGACGGATTTTGCGACGAGATACGGGCGCAGAGGATAGCGACCTTTGGCAAAATCGCCGACAATGGGTTGATAATTTTTTTCGTCGTTGTAGTAGACGCAACTGGGCAAAATAAGATTAGGTTTAATTGTGAATTTCGCGCCTTGACCGAGCACGTTGTACATTTCGACAGCGCGATCGATTTTGACGACTTTGCTGACAATGTCGCCGTTGGGCTTAACGTTAATGGTTGCCAAGACGGAATTGGTTGTGCCCAAGTCAATGCCCACGCACAAATCGTTGTGTTCTTCGCCGTTGATAAGCATGAAAAAATTCCTCCTCAAAAAATTTTTCTTCGGTGACCGCTCAATCTTTCGCAACCTCCTTCAAGCGCGGTCGGGCAATTTGAACATCTTTATTACAATAAAACCAGCCAGGCGACAAAACTTTGACATGCTTAATTTCGTCGGTCGTCTCGAAAGGCGAGCCGTCATAATCGCAAGCCTCAATTTCGTCAAAGCGCATGTCTTGCACTGAGCCCGGTTTCAAAATCGGATTGATTTTGTTGTCCTTGATGAAATGCGCCAAACGTTCAATCAAAATCAGCAAGCCGCCAATTTCGGGCGGAAGTTGAACATTTTCTCTGCGGAGTTTACGGACGCCGTTGCGCATGTTGATGACCGCGTCGAGAATGCAGCCGTATTTTTCGGAGTTAAGCAGTGAGAAAAACTCAATCATTTCGTTTTGATGACTTTCGCGGATTTTCTCGTCGAATTCGTCCTGCAAATCCTTCAACATCATGTCGGAACGGTTAAGCATGTTTTCAAGCATCTCAATGCGTTCTTGCGCGGAATCTTTTTTCTCGCGACCGTTGCGACGGTGATTTATACAAATATTGCGCAGAAAATCAACCACGTCGAAGAAAAAATATTTCATGTGCGCGTTGCCGAATTTTTCGACGATGTCGGTATCGTTGCCCTTATCAATTTCGGGGTGCTTGACGTAAAGCATGAGACAGACGACGCGAATTTGAATTTTGAAAGGTTCGCCGTCGCGGTTGGTGATTTTTTTGTCGCGCAGAGCAATGAAGTTTTCAAAATCTTTTTGGCTGTGCGTTTCGAGAGCTTTGACAAAGGCGTCGACGGTTTCGGCCGCCCACTCGAACAATTCGGCGCGTTTGCTTTGATAGCTCAAGTTCAAAAATCGCAACAGCTGAATAATGCGATCGCCGCCCAAATTTTCGATGTACCGCGAATTGATAAGTTCGGCGCACCGTCTCGGCTCAATCATCTTGTCTTCGCAGAAAATTTTAATCAGGCGATTTTCCAAAATGTAATCGTCGTAGGAAGAAGACTCCGAAAGTTTTTTCCGGTTGCGCCGCTCGATGCTGTGATGCACATTATCGATGAATCGCTTGATTGTCGGGTCGTTGACGTTGAGCATAAAAAATTTCCTCCTTACAGTTCAAAAGGCTCGCAAGTTTCGGGGAAAACAAAACTCGTGCGCGAATCGGGGTCGTTCATCAAAACTTGTTCAAGCGTCGTGCTCGCGTGAAATTTTTGGTCGGGCGGGCTGTGGACGACGACACAAATTTTCGGATTGACTCGGCGCACAAAATTTACCGTCGCGGCAAAATCGTCGTGCAACGAAAAATCGCCGTAGACAATTTCTGTGTTTGAATTCGTGAACGGCGGCGCGGTCGACAAAATTACGCTCGGTTTTCGCGGGAAAAAAATTAACGGGCGGTCATTCTCGTTCATAATCGGAATGTGCAAATTCTCGAAACGGCGGACGATTTTCATGACGCGTTCGTCAATAAATATTTCGGCATTCGGAAGAAATTTATTAATCAGTTTGATAAGTTCTACGCCCTTGCTGACCTGCGTTACTTGACAATAAACCATTTTATGACGGCGCAAGGCGTGATAAATTTTGTGTAAAATTTTTTTCAACGCGGCGTCACTCTCGCCGAAACTTCGATAAAACGGGTGGCGTGCGTGCAGTCCGCAGAGAATTAAAATATCGATAGGTTCTTCGGGCAACATTGCCGCGCCGACAAGTTGCGTCGGGAACGACGAATAATCGCCCGTGTACAAAATATTTTTACCACGAAATTTTATCAGCGTCATCATTGCGCCCGGGATATGTCCCGCCTGATAGAAACTTACTTTAAGCGTCGGTAACGGAATTTTTTGCAGGAAAGTTACGGTCGAAATGTTTTGCCGAATTCGGTCGAAACTTTCTTCAAGTTGTGCGGATAAAATTTCTTGCGTCAAATCCGTCATGTAAACTGCGGCGCGTTCGTTCAGTTGCAAAAAATCCGGTAAGGCGGCACAATGATCAATGTGCGCGTGTGAAATGAATACGTGCGAAATTTGGTGCAAGTCTTGTAAATACGGCGTGGCGAGCAACGAATTAAATTGCGGCGCGAATCGAATTCCCTGCGTTAAACCGCAACCGCAATCCAATAAAAAATTGTCTTCGCCGAGCTTGAGGAAGTAACAGCTTGCCCCGACTTCCTGCGCGCCTCCGAGCGGCATAAAAATAATTTTATCGCTCACGGTTATCACCTCCGTTACAATAATAACAGAAAGTTGGCAACCGCTCAATGTCTTGTGACGAAAGAAAAAGCCGCAAGTTTGTTTGAAAATTTACTTGCGACGTGATATATTTTCGGCATTGAACCTGCGCGACAAGAAATTGTTGGCGGAGCAGTTCCAATCGCTTACAGCCCCCGCGAAAGGGGTGAGCGTTATGTTCAAGTTTATGGTTCGCGTGGTGATAATCACGACTATAATTCTTTGGGTGTTAACGAAAACGGCTTCCTAAGCCACTAACTTAGAAAGCCAACGGTACCTTGCAATGTGATAGATACATTACGGGGGCGGAACTGCTTTAATCAGGTTCGAGCGTCGAAAGACGCTTATTTTTTTCGCCGACAAAATTATATCATGTGGCTTAACTTTTGCAAGAAAAAATTTTGACTTCGCGCAGAAAGTTTCGACACGCGAAAAAGTTTGTGTTATAATCTCAAAAAATTTTTGGAGAGTGATTAACATGTTTGGTATCGGAGTTCCCGAACTGATTTTGATTTTGATCATTGGATTGGTCGTCTTTGGCCCCGGCAAATTGCCCGGCGTCGGCAAAGCTTTGGGACAGAGCATCAAAGAATTCAAGCAGGCAAATTCTGACGACAAAACCATTGACGTTGCCGAACAGAAAAAAATTGACGCTGAAAAGAAATGACTGATCAAGAAAAAAAATCCGCGCCCGTCGAAATCGACGAACAAAAAAATTCCGAAGACAACGACGACGGCACCATGAGCTTGACGGCGCACCTTGAAGAATTGCGTTCGCGAATCATCAAATCGTTGCTTGCGGTCGCGTTCGGCAGCGGCGTCGCCTATCTGTTCTTGGACGAAATTACGAATTGTTTGACGTTGCCCGTCGGCAAACTTTATTACATGAAACCGGGCGAGGCATTCTTCACGTATCTGAAAATCGACATCGCGGCGGGCTTCCTTATCGCGTTGCCGATAATTTTTTATCACGCGTGGAAATTTTTTCTGCCCGCAATGACGCGCTCCGAACGAATGATTTTGGGCGTGCTGGTGCCATCGTCGGTAGTTTTGTTTTTCGTCGGGCTAATGTTTTCGTTCTTCCTGATATTGCCCGTCGCGCTGAAATTTTTCATGGGCTTCGGCGAAGAAACGGAAAATTTGCAGTCAATGTTTTCGTTCGCGAGCTATTTTGAGTTCGTGATTTTATTCGTGTTGCCGTTCGGGGTCGTGTTCGAGTTGCCGCTTGTGATAATCGTTTTGGGCAAGCTTGGCATTTTGACAAGCGAAAAACTCGGCAAGTATCGGCGGTACGTGTTTTTCTTTTCGTTCGTTGTCGGCGCGCTTGTCACGTCGCCCGATGTCATTACGCAAATCGCCGTTGCAATTCCCGTCTGCCTGCTCTACGAAGTCGGCTATTGGGTCGTGAAATATGTTTTGCGAAAGTAAAAAATTTCGTCATCGCACTGTGAATTCGTCCGAAAAAATATCCCGTGTCGAAAGTTTATCCCGTGTCGAAAGTTGCGGCGCGGGATTTTTTTTGCTATTATGGCGAAAACTTTTTGGGAGCTGGAAATTTTGGCCTACAAAGATTTACGCGAATTTATTGACGAACTTGAGCGCAGAAATTTACTTAAGCGAATAAAAGTTCCCGTCAGCGCGGAATTGGAAATCACCGAAATCACCGATCGCGTCTCGAAGTTCAAAGACAATCGTAACGTCGCCTTGTTGTTTGAAAATGTTCGCGGCTATGACATGCCCGTTTTGATGAACGCGTTCGGCAGTTACGAACGAATGGCGTTGGCTCTCGGCGTGGAGAAACTCGACGACGCGGCAAACGACATCCGCGAAATTATGAAGTTGCCGTATCTGTCATTTAAAAATCGCACGAATATTTTTTCAATCGTCTCGACAGCGCACAAGGCGATTAATTTCCCGAAATACGTCAAGAACGCGCCCTGTCAAGAAGTCGTCGAAGCAAATCCGTCGCTCGACAAAATTCCGATTTTGAAATGCTGGCCGAACGACGGCGGGGCTTTCGTGACGTTGCCGCTCGTGTTTACGAAAAATCCCGTGACGGGCAAGCGAAATGTCGGCATGTATCGTCTGCAAAAATACGATTCGCGCACGACGGGAATGCACTGGCACATTCACAAAAACGGCGCGGAAAATTTCCGTGACGCAAAAACTTCCGGCGCGAACAAAATTGAAGCCGCCGTTGCAATCGGAACTGATCCCGTCGTCACTTACGCCGCAACAGCTCCGTTGCCTCGCGACGTGGATGAAATGGTTTTCGCGGGATTTTTGCGCAAAAAATCCGTTGATCTGACCAAATGCAAAACCGTCGACTTGGAAGTCCCCGCGACCGCCGAAATTATTTTGGAAGGTTACGTCTCGACCGATGAAATGCGCCGCGAAGGGCCTTTCGGCGACCACACCGGTTATTATTCGCTCGCGGACGATTATCCCGTTTTTCACGTCACTTGCATTACGCACAGAAAAAATCCGATTTATTTCGCGACCGTCGTCGGCAAGCCGCCGATGGAAGATTGTTACATGGCGAAGGCGACCGAAAGAATTTTCCTGCCGCTCCTTCAGCAACTGTTGCCCGAAATTATCGATATCAACATGCCGCTTGAAGGCGTCTTTCATGACTGCGTTATCGTCTCGATTAAAAAACAATTCCCAATGCACGCCCGAAAAGTTATGCACGCGCTGTGGGGCTTGGGGCAAATGATGAACGTCAAGATGATTATCGTCGTCGATTCGCATGTCAACGTTCAAGATTTGAGCGAAGTTGCTTGGCGCGTCTTCAACAACATTGACGCCGAACACGATTTGGAAATTGTTCACGGGCCTCTTGACGTGCTCGACCACTCGTCGCCGTATGCGAAATGGGGCGCGAAACTCGGCATTGACGCAACGAAAACTTGGCCTGAGGAAGGTCACGCCCGCGAATGGCCGGACGAAATCGAAATGTCGCCCGAAGTCAAAGCTCGTGTTGATTTTATGTGGAATTCGTTGGGGTTGTGATGACATGAAAAAATTTTTTGAGCGCCTGCCGTGGCAAACAATCTTTGTCGCGGCTTTGGCGATATTTTTTTTACGCAACCTGTTGTTGCCGATTGTCGCGGACGATTTTTCTTACGCGTTCATTTGGGACGGCGAAGGGCGCGGAAATTTGATTGACGGTCTTGATCCGAATCGACTTCACCGCGTAGAAAGTTTTGCGGATATTTTTTATTCGCAGTGGCAACATTATTTTACGTGGGGCGGGCGAACAATCGCGCATTGCTTCGTTCAATTCTTCGTGTGGCAGGGAAAATTTCTTTTCGACGTGGCAAATGTTTTCGTTTTCGGCGCGTTGATTTTGTTGCTGTTCAAAGTCGGGACGGGCTTAAGTCTGCGCGAAATGAACAAAACTTATCTGCTGTTCATCTTCGCGGGATTGTATTTTTGTGCGCCGTCGCCGCTGATTGACACGATTTGGCTTACGGGAGCTTGCAATTATCTTTGGATGTGCACGGCGATAATTTTGTTCCTGTTGCCGTTCGCGCTGAAGTTTCGGGGACAAGAAATTTTTTTGGCGCGAATCCCGATTATGGCGTTGCTCGGATTAATCGCGGGCTGGTCAATCGAACCCGGCGCGGCGGTTGCAGTCGTCATTACGTTTTTGTTCGTCCTGCACTTCAAACGCGAAAAAAATCTTCAGCCGTGGATGAAAGTCGGATTTATTTTTCTGCTCGTCGGAACTGCGATTTTAATTTTGTCGCCGGGGAATGTTTATCGCCTGGAATTGACGAACGCGCTTGAGCCTGACGACATAGTCCCGCCGGACGAACAGTGGACGCCGCAAATGTTCCTGACGAATTTTGTAATCGGCTTCCTGCCCGTGTTTCTGCGCGAATTGATTTTGTTCGTGCCGATAATTTTTTACTTCGCCAGAGCAAACACTTCGCCCGCCGTCACGAAATTTATCGCAACGTTCGCGGGCGCGTCGGTTTTGGTTTTGCTCGTGATGATGTGTTCGCCCGAATTCCCCGAACGTGCGGGCTTCCCGTCGACGATATTTTTAATTGTTGCGTCGCTTGCCGCGTTGAAAGAAATTTTGCCGCAGATGAAAGAAATTTGCCGTCAACGAATCAAACTTGCGACAATCGCGGGAACAATTTTTGCCGCCGTTTGGGCGTTGAGCTTGCTCGGTTGTCTTTATGTCGAATACGATTTGCATTGCCAACTTAATGCGCGTTCCGAATACATTGCGGCGCACAAAAATGACGCGTTAATCACCGTCAAGCCGCTGGAAATTCCCAAATGGATTTCACCTTTTGTCGGCACGCGCACTTGGGACGAACTTACGCTTTGGGTCGGCGGTGACCTTGAGCCTGCACTTGACGGCAATAGGGATTTGACTTTCGCGAAGTATTACGGTCTGAAAAAAATCGTTGCGAGGGAGAAAACTTTTGAGTAAGTTTTTTGTCAATCACCCGATACCCGCGATTGTCCTGTCGATAATTTTGACGTTGGTCGGAACTTTGTCGGCAATTAATCTGCCGATTGCCGAATATCCCGACATTGCCCCGCCGACGGTTTCAGTCTCGACAAGTTATATCGGCGCGGATGCCTCCGTCGTCAACAACACCGTCGCGCAGATTATCGAACAGGAAATTAACGGCGTCGACGATATTGAATTCATGAATTCGACTGTCGACACGTCCGGCAATTACGATTTGTCGATTGTCTTCAAGCAGGGCACCGACATTGATATTGCCGCCGTCCGCGTGCAAAATAAAATTTCTTCCGTCCTCAGCGACTTGCCCGCCGAAGTTCAATCGCAGGGCGTGAGCGTCAACAAAAATACTCCCGACTCGGTTTTGATGTTCGATTTGATTTCGCCGAACGGAAGTTATGACGGCGTCTTTATGACGAATTACGCGAAAGTTTATTTCCTCGACAAAATCAACCGCGTCAACGGCGTCGGCAAGGTGCAATCTTACGACGGCGAATATTCCATGCGCATTTGGATTAATCCCGACAAGCTCGCCGATTTGGGCTTGACGATTGCCGACGTTGAAGCGGCGATTAAAGAACAGAACGTTCAAGCGGCTGTCGGATCGCTCGGAAAAATGCCGACGAATAATTTGCAGGAGCACGAATTAACGGGGCGTTCGCTCAACCGCAAAGAAACTCCCGCCGATTTTGAAAATATCGTAGTCAAAACTGCCGACGGTTCATTTGTGCGCGTGAAAGATTTTGCCCGCGTCGAAACGGGCGGGCGCAGTATGAATGAGCTGTCATTTCAAAACGGGCACGAAACGGCGACTTTTGCCGTGTTACTGACAAACGACGCCAACACGCTCGAAACTGTTGCGGCAATCAAAGAAGTTTTGGCGGAAGCCGAAGAAGATTTTCCGCCCGACATGAAAATTACAATTTCGCAGGACGCGACACTTTTTATCAAAGAATCGCTCACGGAAGTTTCGCACACGTTTTTTGAAGCGTTGATTTTGGTCGTGATTATCGTGTTGCTGTTCCTGCAAAATCTTCGCGCAACGATAATCGCGCTGTTGGCAATTCCCGTGTCAATCGTGGCGACGTTCGCGGTCTTCCCGATTGTCGGCTTTACAATCAACACGTTGACATTGTTCGCGCTGATTTTGGCGATAGGTTTGGTCGTCGACGACGCGATTGTCGTGATTGAATTGGTCGAAAAAAAATTGGAACGCGGTCTTGATGTCAAAGCGGCGACGCTTGAGGCAATGAGCGAACTTACCGCGCCGATAGTTGCGATAGCCTGCGTGTTGGCGGCGGTATTTTTGCCTGCGGCGTTCATGGCGGGAATCACGGGCGAACTTTATCGGCAATTCGCGCTGACAATCGTCGTGTCAATGTTTTTTTCGACGTTCGTGGCATTGAGTTTGACGCCCGCGCTTTGCGTGATAATTTTGCGGCGACGGGAAAAATCTTCGGCGGGATTTTTCGACAAGTTCAAAGATAAATTCCAAAGTCTGCTTGAAATTTTCATGCGGCGGAAAATTTTCGTCGTGACAAGTTTAATCGCAGTGATGGCGGGGACTGTCGCGCTCAACAACATTTTGCCGAGCGAATACATTCCCGTAGAAGATAAAGGAAATTTTATCGTCGCAGTGAATTTGCCCGAAGGTTCTTCGATGAATCGCATGATTGAAACGCTCAACAAATTTGCCGTCGAGCTTGAAAAAATTGACGCCGTGGAAAATATTTCCTGCATTGCGGGCATGGATCTTTTGGGCGGCGGTTCAAATTCAAGTGCCGGAACGATTTTCGGCATTTTGAAAGATTGGGACGACCGCGACGCAAGTCTTGAGGAAGTTTTGGCGGATGTCGAAACGGCGGCTGAAGTTATCCCCGAAGCGCAAATTTTTGCGATGGGCGCAAGTTCTTTGCCCGGCATGGAATCTGCGGGCGCGTTGTCGATGCGTCTGCTTGACGTGAAAAATCACAGTGACGCGGAACTTGCCGAGCTTGCGAAAAAAATTGAGACTGCCGCGAACGAACGCGATGAACTTGAAGACGTTCAAGAAAATTTCAACGTGTCGAAACCCTACGTTGATGTTGCCGTCGACGAAGACAAAGCAAAATTTCTCGGCGTGAATTTGGACGACGTTTATTCTGCTCTGCGCGTGAATTTCGGCGGCGACGAAGTCAACGATTTTACAAGTTTCGGGCGCGTCTACAAAGTTGTCGTTCAGGCGGACAAAAATTATCGCAACTCGATTGAGGCGGCGAAATTTATTTTTGTTCGGAACGCGAGCGGCGAACTGGTTCCGCTTGATACTTTGGTCACCTTGAAACCGACGGCGGGCGCGACGCAAATTTCCAGATACAACGGCACTCGTTGCGTGAATTTCGACGGCAATGTCGGCGAAGGTTTTTCGACGGGGCAGGCACTTGACGCGCTTGAAGAAGTCGTCGAAGAAGTTGCGCCGAATACATTTCAAATCGAGTGGGCGGACGCAAGCCGTCAAGAAAAGTTGGCTCAAAGTTCAACGCTTGAAACTCTTGCGCTGTCGTTGACGTTCGTTTTCCTGTGTCTTGTCGCGCTGTACGAGTCGTGGAAAATTCCGTTTGCGGTAATGTTGAGCGTGCCGACGGGAATTTTCGGCGCACTTTTGGCGGAGCTTGTCACGGGAAATTTGGCGAGCGTCTACATGCAAATCGGGATTTTGGTTTTAATCGGCTTGGCGGCGAAAAATGCAATTTTAATCGTCGAAGTTGCAAAAGTCGAAGTCGACAGCGGCAAGGAACCTGCGCGGGCGGCAATTTTCGCGACGACGGAAAGACTTCGCCCGATTTTGATGACTTCGCTGGCGTTTATCGTGGCGTGCATTCCGTTAATGTTCGCAAGTGGCGCAGGCTCGGCGGCACGAAACGGCATGGGTGCGGCGGTTGTCGGCGGCATGTTGTTCGCGACGGTGCTCGGAGTTTTCGTCGTGCCGATTTTGTTCGCGTGTATTTCGTTACTTTCTTTTGGCAGCAAAAGAAAGTAACCAAAGAAAACTGCGCCTGCGGTATTTCGCATCACGCGAAATGCGACAGGCGGAGCGGCCGACGTCCTGTCGGCCGGAAGTTCGTCGTGTTTATTGAAAGGAGAAAAAATGTTTGATGTAAAAAAAATTCCCGCGTGGTTAGTGATAACTTTTGGCGCGGGAACTTTTATGCTGATGAATTTGTTGCTGCCGATGTTCGGCGACGATTACGCTTATGCATTCATTTGGGACGGCGCGCAAAACGGCAACTTTCAAAATAATCTTGTCGGGCAACTTCAACGCGTCGAAAGTTTCGGCGACATTTTCTATTCGCAGTGGCAACATTACCTGACGTGGGGCGGACGGACGGTCGCGCATTGTTTCGTTCAATTTTTCGTGTGGCAAGGCAAGTTGCTTTTCGACGTGGCGAATGCGCTGATGTATGCGGCACTTGCGCTGATGATTTATTTTTTCGGCACAGGCAAATTCGACTTCAAAAACATGAGCGGCGCAATGTTGCTGTGGATTTTCTTCGCAATGTGGTTTTGTCTGCCCGAAATTTATCAAACCGCGCTTTGGCTTACGGGGTCATGCAATTATCTTTGGATGAGCGTTTTGCAGTTGGCGTTCCTGATTCCGTTCGCGAAAAAATTTTGGCAAGAAAATTTTTGGTCGGACTCGTCGACGGGAAAAATTTTCTTGATGACGCTTTTCGGAATTGTCGCGGGCTGGTCGAACGAATCGGGCGGCGCAATGATAATTTTCCTGACGTTCCTCGCGCTGGTTTATTTTTGGCGGAAGAAACAATTTGAGCGGTGGATGCTTGCCGGTTTCGTCGGGCTGTTCGTCGGTTACGCGCTTTTGATGCTTGCGCCGGGCAACTTCCAACGCTACATCGTCGACGTGAACGATGCAACCGTACCGTTCCTGTCCGCGCAGATGTTCATTGACAACTTTCAAGACGGCATGGAAGAAATTTTGTGGGATGACGTGCTTTTGTACGTGGTGACAGCTTTGTACTTAGTGCGCGGGAAAAGATCCGTCGAAGCCACACAATTTATTTTGGCGTTCGCGGCGGCAGGAATTTTGTTGCCGTGCCTGCTGATGTTCTCGCCGGAATTCCCCGCACGTGCCGCATTTTTGTCGCCCGTGCTCGCAATGATTGCCTCGGTCACCGCGTTGGAACGAACGCAAATAAATCTGTCGCCGAAAATAATTTCCGCCGCGCTGATTGTTTGGCTTGCGACGGTTGTTTACACAATCGGCGTCGATTGGTCGATTCATTCGCAAATTGCAGAGCGTCAAGTTTACGTTGAGCAACACAAGCATGACGATTTGATTGTCTTGCAACCGATTTATTTGCCTTACTTGCCCGAACACGCACTCTGGAGCTGGACGATTGATTCTTACGTCCGCTTTTACGGCGACGTGACACCTTACCGCGACGAGTTCAACAACCGCAACATAACCTACGCGCAGTATTACGGCTTGAAAGAAGTTGTTTTGGACGCGGAGGCCAACAAAAAATTGACGCAGTACATTTACTATTGACGGAAAAAATTTTCGGGTGTGGAAGTTCGCGCCCGATTGACGGAGGAAGTTTTATGGACAAAATCACAATTATCGTGCCTTGTTACAACGAGCAGGAAGTCATCGACATGTTTTATCCCGCCGTTCAAGGGCACGTCTCGAAAATTCCCGACTGCGAATTCAATTATATTTTCGTCAACGACGGTAGCCGCGACAGCACGCTTGAAAAACTTCGCGAACTTTCCGCCGCGCATGACGACGTTACTTATCTGAGCTTGTCGCGAAATTTCGGCAAAGAATCGGCGATGATGGCGGGCATTGATTATGCGGACGGCGACGCGATTGTTATCATGGATGCGGATTTACAGCACCCGCCCGAAAAAATTTCCGAAATGGTCAAGTGGTGGCGCGAAGGTTATGACGACGTTTGCGGCAAGCGCGTCGACCGTGCCGGAGAAACGTGGCTGAAACGAACCTGCGCGAATATTTTTTATGGCGTCATGAAAAAATTCAGCACGTCTTACGAAATGCAACGCGACGTTGGCGATTTCCGTTTACTTGATCGCCGCTGTATCGAGGCGTTGAAACTCATGCGCGAAAATCAGCGTTTCACCAAAGGTTTATTCACGTGGGTCGGCTACCGCAAAAAAGAAATTCCGTTTGAAGTTCAACCGCGAGCGGCGGGAACGACGACTTGGAATTATTTCGCGCTGTTCAATCTGGCAATGAAGGGCATGACTTCATTCACGACCGCGCCGTTGCGTTTGATGACGTTCTTAGGCTTGACGGTTTCGGGCGTGGCAATGCTTTACATGTTTTTCGTTTTGACAATGGCGTTGCTTTACGGCGACCCCGTCGCGGGTTATCCGACGCTTATGACGGTAATTTTATTTCTCGGCGGAATGCAACTTTCGGCGTTGGGAATTATCGGCGAATATCTCGCGCAAATTTTCCACGAGAGCAAAGGACGCCCGATTTATCTTGTCGACGAAATGAACGGCAAGCGACTGATTTACAAGCCGCAATTCGTGCCGACCGAACGCAACACAACACTACGCGATTAATCCCAAGCAACAAAAAATCCGCGCTCCACGTTTCGGAGTGCGGAAAAATTTTTTTACTGCTGATACTTCAATCGAAGCGCGGCGGCAACGAATTCGCGGAACAACGGATGTGGATGATTCGGGCGCGATTTCAATTCGGGGTGAAATTGACAGCCGACAAACCACGGATGCAAATTTTTTTTCAGCTCGATAATTTCAACCAAACTGTCGTCGGGCAAAACTCCCGCGATAATCATGCCGTGTTCACGGAAAATTTCGCGGAACTTGTTGTTGAACTCGAAACGGTGGCGGTGACGTTCGCTGATTTGTTCGGCTTTGTAAGCGTCCGCCGTGTGCGTTTCGGGCAAAACTTTGCACGGATACGCGCCGAGCCGCATTGTTCCGCCTTTTTGCGTGACGTTAAGTTGAGAATCCATCAGCGCGATAACGGGATTTTCGGTGTCGGGATTAAATTCGGTGGAATTTGCGTCGGCGAAATTGCAAACGTTGCGAGCGAATTCAATCGCGGCGCATTGCATACCCAAACACAATCCGAAAAACGGAATTTTATTTTCGCGAGCAAAATTAATCGCTTTAATCTTGCCTTCGATACCGCGATCACCAAAACCGCCCGGCACGAGAATTCCGCGACAGCCGCTGAAAATTTCTTCCAAATCTGTGTCGGGACTTTCAATTTTCTCCGCGTTGACGAAATTTATTTTGACTTTGGCAGCGTGTTCAATTCCCGCGTGGTGAAGAGCTTCGACAACCGAAATGTAAGCGTCGGGAAGTTCGACGTATTTGCCGACAAGCGCGATTTTAACGGAACGTTCGGGATGATTTATCGTGTGCACCATTTTGCGCCACTCGTCGAGTTTCGGCGGAGACTGCGGCAGATTTAATTTTTCGAGAACGATTTTGTCGAGACCTTCGCTTTCCATAATCAACGGAACTTCGTAAATCGTCGAGGCTGTGCGATTTTCAATAACGGCGTTTTCGTCCACGTCGCAGAACAGGGCGATTTTTTTCTTGAGTTCGCGGGTTATCGGGTGATCCGTCCTGCAAACCAAAATATCGGGCTGAATTCCGATTGCGCGCAATTCTTTGACGCTGTGTTGAGTGGGTTTGGTTTTGAGTTCGCCCGCCGCGCCGATATACGGCAAAAGTGTCACGTGGATATAAAGTGCGTCGTTTTTGCCGACTTCCTTTTTGACTTGGCGAATCGCTTCGAGAAACGGCAGACTTTCAATGTCGCCGACAGTTCCGCCGACTTCGGTAATGACAACGTCCGCAGAATCTTTTTCCGCCACGGCATAAACGCGGGCTTTAATTTCGTTGGTGACGTGCGGGATAACTTGCACGGTCGAGCCGAGATAATCGCCCTTGCGCTCCTTGTTGAGCACAGACCAATAAACTTTGCCCGTCGTCGTGTTTGAATGTTTGCTCAAGTTGATGTCAATGAAACGTTCGTAGTGCCCCAAATCCAAATCGGTTTCCGCGCCGTCGTCGGTGACGAAAACTTCGCCGTGCTGATACGGGCTCATTGTTCCGGGGTCGATGTTGATGTACGGGTCAAACTTTTGAATTGTGACTTTCAAGCCGCGACTTTTGAGCAATCTGCCGAGTGATGCCGCCGTTATGCCTTTGCCTAGCGACGAGACCACTCCACCCGTCACGAAAATATACTTTGCCAATTTATACCCTCCTCGCGAAAATGTTTTTTATATTCTTGCTGTAAATTTTTTGTGTCGGAGTTGATTGGCGTGTCTCAAGAATTTTTCCAATGATTGATTCTGCCAACGGGAAATTTTTCCTGCGCGAGCAAAAAAAATCCCCGACCGAAGTCGAGGAGAGATTTATCACGTTGAAAGATTTTGCTTAGAAGAACCAGCTGACACGTCCGAAGAAAGTCTGAGTGTCTTCCTTGGTATCGAGCGTCTTACCCTTGAAGTAGTTCAATTTCACATAGGTGTTCATGAGCGGAGCCCAGTCAACGTAAACTTCGAAGCCCTTCTTGTTGGCAGTATCCCACACGTCGTAAGTCGGAGCGAACGCAACGTTTTGACCGACGTAACGGTAAGCCGCGCCGATGCCCCAGCTACCCTGATCTTTGTGGTTTGCGCCTTTGTAGTCGAGCGAGACGGTGTACGCCTTTTCAAAGTCTTCAGCTTTCTGGTTTCTAGCGAATGCGCCCGCCAAAGTCACATTGCCGCCGAAGTTGTAGCTTGCGCCGACAGTCCAGATGTTGGCATTTTTTTCGCTATGTTTGGCACGTTCTCTGTAGTAGCCGGGCAGTTTGCCGAGATCGTCACTGCGGAAGTGATGATAACCTGCGCCGATGTAGAAGTCGTCGCGGGAGCCGTAGGAAATTTCAATTCCCTGATAGCTTGCCGCCGCATCGTCCTGGCTCAAAGCTTCGCCCGTCACGTAATGATAGAGGTCTTTGTAGCCGCCGCGATTCAATTCGAGGTTGGCATTGCTCATGTCCCAGCGACCCGCAGTAAGAGCAACTTTAAATTTGTCGCCGTAAATGACTTGCGCGCCGCTCATGTAATCATCCATGATCAAACCGTCGTCGACTTTGCTGTAAAACGGAATTTTACCGATGTTGAGCTGAAGTTTGTCGTAGGTGCCTTCCGCGTAGCCGTAGGTGAGTTTGAAATCGCCCTCATGACCGGATTTACCCTCGCCTATATCATCGCGCATGTTGACACCAGCCGTCATACGAGCTTTGAGTTTCCAGTGGTCATTGACTTCGGCGGTCGGGAGCAAGCGGAGTTGAAGTTGGTTTTTGGAAGTTCTTTGTTTGCCTTTTTTCCAGACGCCATCTTTTTCATATCTGACATCTTCTCTGCCGCTCCAGTAACGGTAACGAAGTTCGCCGTTCCAGATGACTTTGTCGGAATACTTTTCGAGTTCGGCAACGCGAACGCCGAGAGCATCCAATTCATCACGGAATTCCGCCGCGAGTCTGTCGAGGTCAGCTTTCGTCACGCCCGAAGGATTTTTCGCCATAGCTTTTGCAATCATCTGCGCCATTTCATAACGGGTGATGTTGCGGTCGCCGCGGAACGTGTTGTCGCCGTAACCTTCGATAACGCCTGCCTGTGCGAGTTTTGCAACGGACTGATAAGCCCAGTGACCCGCAGGAACGTCGCTGAACGGATTAGCCGCCGCGAACGTGGTTGCGCTTGTGCCGACGACGAACGCCGCCGCCAAAGCCGCTGCTACTGTTTTCTTCATGATGAAGACCTCCAATAAACTTAACCGATGAATAATTCCTGTGACTTTAGTCGGTCGCGTCGGGAGGCTTCAAAGTTGAGTGGCCGTGTTTCCTCAAATCGTCCGGCTCCGTCAGCGATTTTCTTAAGTCGCGCAGAATATAGCACAGACGAAAGTTTTTTTCAAGTCTTTTTTCGGAATCACTTTTAGTATATCGGCGGCTTGTGCACGGAACGGAAAAATTTCGGCGTCAATCGGCCAACTTATTGTAAAACTTGCTGAGGATAATGGCTGCCTCATAACGAGTCATGGTTTTGTCACCACGGAAAGAGCCGTCGCCGTAGCTCTCCATGATTCCCATTGAAAGCACCAAATCGACATCAGCTTTATGCTCGGAGTCAACATCGTTGGCACTTTCGGTAATGTCGGCGTCGTTAATATCATAAACTTCGCGGTACACTGCGGCGAGAATTTCGGCGACATCATAGCGCGTGGCCTTTCCGTCTTGACCGCTGAAAACCCATTTCTGCATGAACTCATTGCCGACATTGGATTCCGGCGCGAATTTTTTCGACAGTGCATCTGCCGCACCCATTAGTTCACCGCGGGAAATTTCATTGTCGCCGCGAAAACTGTCGTCACCGTAGCCGACCAAAATTCCTTCGTCAGCCACGAAATTTACCTGAGCGGTAGCCCAGTGCCCCGGGGGAACATCGTTGAACGAAGCGGCCGAAACCGTACCTGCCGAGACGGTGAGAATTGCCGCCGTCGCCATTGTTGCCAACAATTTTTTCATGATAAAAAACCTCCTTTGTCGGTCCAAATTTATAGCACACGCTCAAATTTCGTGCAACAAACATTTTTGGGATTTTCACGTCACTTTTTCGTTGTGCCGCTTGCTTGACAAGACGTTGACGCAATTTATAATTCAAGCAAGAAAAATTTTTGCAGAGGAGCTGACGGAATGGCGAATTACACGACGACGACACCCGATTGGGCAGTCTCGAATCAATCGGCGGTCATGAGCGGCATTGAAGGCATAAAAGATACGACGGTCGGTAACATTAATCCCGCGTTTGCTTCGGGCGCGTTCAAGCCGAAACGCCGAATGACTTTGACGGAGGACGAACTTGTTGACGGCGTCACTCGCGGCGACAGAATGATTTTGTCGCGGGCGATAACTTTAATTGAGAGCAACAGCCCGAAACATTTCGCCAAAGCACAACGGGTTTTGCAAAGACTTCTGCCGCGCACGGGCAAGGCGTTGCGAATCGGTATAACGGGCGTCCCCGGCGCAGGCAAGTCAACTTTAATTGAGGCGTTCGGCAATATGCTTTGCGACGACGGGCATAAAGTTGCGGTGCTGTCGATTGATCCGACAAGTTCAATAACGAAAGGTTCAATTCTCGGCGACAAAACGCGCATGGGAACTTTGAGCCGTCGCCCCGAAGCGTTTATTCGTCCCAGTCCTGCCGGCGGAACTTTGGGCGGCGTCGCTCGCAAAAGTCGCGAAACAATGTTGATGTGCGAAGCGGCTGGCTATGACGTGATTTTGATTGAAACCGTCGGCGTCGGGCAATCCGAAACAACCGTGCGTTCAATGGTTGATTTTTTCATGCTGGTCGTTTTGACGGGCGCGGGCGACGATTTGCAGGGCATCAAAAAAGGTATCATGGAACTTGCGGACGCGATTGTCGTCAACAAAGCTGACGGCGATAATCTTGTCCGTGCGAAAGTCACTCGCGGCGAATACGAACGCATGACGGAATTCATTCGCCCCGCAACCGAAGGTTGGCCGACGCACGCTTATCTTGCAAGTGCCGTGACGAAATTCGGCTTGCCCGAACTTTGGCAGGTAATTCGCCTGTTCAAAGAAATGACGACTCAAAGTGGCGTTTTTCAGCGTCGACGGGATTCGCAACTTTTGGATTGGATGCACGCGATGATTGATGAACATCTGCACAATTTATTTTTCGGTGACGCGGTGATTAACGGACGAATGCCCGAAATTAAATCGGCGGTGCTCAACGGAATCATTTCGCCGACGCAAGCGGTTGCCGAGCTGGTGAAAATGTTCGACATTGCGCGGGCGGCTCAAAAGCGCGTCGACATCTTCGAGCAGTGATTTTTGTGAGCTTTAAGCTTCGAGCTTTAAGCTTTGAGGACAAACGTTTCGCACCCCTTAAAGCTCAAAGCTTACAGCTTAAAGCTTTTTTTTGACGGAGGAAATTTTATGGTTGAATTGATTATCGGGCGGGCGGGCGTCGGAAAAACTTTCGCGTGTCTTGAACGTGCAAAAAAAATTCTGGAGACAAATCCGCTCAAAACCGAAATAATTTTTTTGTTGCCCGCATACCAAACTTATCGCGCTGAACTTGAACTTGCCGAGTTGACGGGCGGCGCAGTCAATACGCGCATGAACAGTTTCAGCCGCTTTGCAAGACAAATTCTCGACGAAACCGGCGGCGGGCTTGCCGTGCGGCTTTCGGAAATCGGGCGGCGTTTGTTGCTCAGAAAAATTTTATTGCGACGCGACAAGTCACGAGATTTAAAATTTTTCACGCGAGCAGTTAAACAGCGCGGCTTCACGGAACTTTTGGCGGACGAGCTGAAAGAACTTCGCACGTACTCAATCGACGCGGAAAAACTTTCGCGGGCGGCGGACATTGTCGACAACGACGAACTTAAAGACAAGTTGAGCGACTTGGCGACGTTGACGGAAGATTTTCGGGCGGCATTGGCGGATAAACTCACCGACGACGAAAATTTGTTGGAGCGGGCGACGGAATTTTTGCCGCAGTCACCGACAATTTCAAGCGCGGAAATTTTTATCGACGGCTTCATTTTCTTCGACCCGCAACAGCGAAATTTTTTGCGTCAACTGTTCAAATGCGCCGCGAACGTTTATATAACTTTGCCGATGGACACCGATTTAAACAGTCGCGAAAATGTTTTGGACGTTGGAATTTTCAACCGTGCCGCAGAAACTTTCCACATGCTGAAAAATTTGGCGATTGAACTTGGCGTCGAATACGAAATCACACGACTTGACACGCCGCGCAGATTCAAAGCCGACACGCTGAAAATTTTGGAAGGTCAACTTTTTGAACGCAAGACCAAAAGTTTCAACGTCAACGGCGGCTTGAAATTCGTCGAGGCTGTCAACAAACGCGCCGAAGTTGAAGCTTGCGCACGGGAAATTTTGCGGCTCGTCAAGCAGGGTTATCGACTTCGCGACATCGGAATAATTTTCCGCGACGAAACTTATTTCGCGCTAATCAAGCCGATATTCGAGTTGCACGCGCTACCTTTTTTCGCGGACAGAAAACGCCCCGCGACACATCACCCGTTGGCGGAACTGATTCGTTCGGCTTTGGAAGTTCTGCGCGGTTGGCGTCGTGAAGCGATTTTTCGTTGCCTGCGAACGGGATTTTTCGCGGCGGAAGCGACTCAAGTTGACTTGTTGGAAAATTACGTTGTTGAATTCGGAATCAAAGGCGCGTCGAATTGGCAACGAACTTGGGATTTTCGCCGCGTGAAAAGTTTGGACGAACCTGCGCGCCCCGCGAATGAAGACGAAACAAAATTTCTTGACGCGGTCAACGACGTTCGCAAAAAAGTTTCCGCGCCGCTTGCAAAATTCGCCGAACGAATAAAAGCCGCCGATGATGATGTTGTCGCCTTGACGACCGCGCTGTTCAATTTGCTGGAAGATTTGCACGTCCACGAAAAACTTGACGAATGGGCACGGGCTGAAGAACTTCGCGGAAATTTGGCGTTGGCTCGCGAACACGAAAAAATTTGGGATGACGTGGTAAATTTGTTTGAGCAGGTTGTTGACGCGCTCGGCGACGAAAAAATTTCGACGCGGGAATTTGAATCGATAATCGGCGAAGGTCTCGACGCGCTGGAAATGTCTTTGATTCCGCCGGGTCTCGACGAAGTGACTGTCGCGCAATTCGATCAAAATTCGTTGCAGAATTCGCGGGCATTGTTTGTGTTGGGATTCAGTGACGAAAATTTTCCGCGCAAGTTCAGCGAAAAAAATTTGCTCGACGATGCCGACAGAATGCGCCTGAACGACGCGGGCACCGAAATTTCCAAAGGCGGACACGAAAAAGCTTTAGCGGAAAAATTTTTGATTTATCGCGGGCTGAACGAAGCGCGGGAACTTTTGCAAATTTCGTGGCCGATTGCCTCCGACAGCGGCGAAAAAATTTCCCCGTCAAGTTTGGCGACGCGTCTGCAAAAAATTTTCCCGAACGTGCCGACGGAAAAAATTTCTCTCGACGTGCTGAGCAACCTCGGCAGTGAAATTGAATTCGCGACGACCGAAAAAATTTTGTCGCCCGAAACCGCCCGAAAACTTTACGCGCCCGAAAAAAGTTTTCGCGGTTCCGTCAGCAAGCTCGAAAAGTTCAATGAATGCCCGTTTAAATTTTTCGCGACGCACGGTCTCGGACTTCAAGAGCGCGTCGAATACAAAATTCAAGCCCCCGACATCGGCAACATTTTGCACGCGGTGATGAGCCGTTTCGGGCGCGAACTCAAGGCGGAAAATCGTCCGTGGTCGTCCGTTGAGCAACCTGAACTTGTCGGGCGCGTCGAAAAAATTTTGACCGACGTGTTGCCGAAAGTTCACAACAAAATTTTGTCGAGCACGAAAACTTTGGAGCACCGCCGCGAACGCATAAAAAAAGTCGCCGTCGATTCTTTGACGCGACTGATTGAACTGGATAGAGTCAGCGATTTTCAACCGAAAATTTTTGAAGCACCGTTCGACGACGGAAATTTAAAAATCGGTGACACGGCACTTGATTTGAGCGGGCGCATTGACCGAATCGATTTGAGCGACGACGGGAAATATTTTTTGATTGTCGACTACAAGACGGGCAAAGCTCAGTTGAAGCTTGAAAAAATTTTCCACGGGCTGAGTTTGCAACTTGCGGTTTATCTCAACGCGGCGAAAAATCTTTCGGAAGTCGGCGGGCGCGAAGGCGTTGCCATGTTGTATTGCCTGCTGAAAATTCCTTCGACACACGGCTTGACCGACGACGAGGCGAAAGAAAAATCTTCCAACGAATTGAAAATGCCGGGGCTGATTCGCGTCGACGAAAATATTTTAAACGCCGTCGACAGCTCCAAAAAATTCGTCGACTTCAATAAAAATAATCTTGCCGCCCGCGAAGAACTTCAAACGATTGTCGCCTACGCGGAAAAAATTTTGCTCAATACCGCCGAAAAAATTCTTGACGGTTGCATTGACATAAAGCCCGCGAAATCTTCAACCGAGGACGCCTGCGAATATTGTCTGTTCAGCGCGTTGTGCAATTTCGATCGTGCCGTCAACGAAACGACAGACGTGATTAAAATTAAACGCGAAGAAATTTTAAAACGTATGACGGACGAACTTCAGCGATAAATGTGTTTTAAAATTCTTCGTTGGGACTACGCGAACACAAACAGTAAGAGAAATACGACATGAAACCTTATCTTGCATCAATCGAATACATTACCGCGCACTTTCCTAACCGTTCTTAACTGGGTTTTGAGATTAGCGTGACGGCGCGAAATAAAGCGATTTTTCGCCTTAACCGTGCTTAAGTGATTCTCGCTGAAAAAATATCGGTTTGCAGACACGATGCAGACAAATGAAGACAATAAAAAAAGCCTCTCCAAAGTCGGAGAGGTTAATTTTTACGCCGAATTTCTTTGTTTATCCGTAAGCAGTTTGAGCAAATCGTCGATAGCGACCGACAGGCACGGCGGAGTTTCTTCGAGTTTAATTTTTCGAGAAATGCGCTTCCCGTCTTCGGCAAAAGCGGCGATTGTGATTTCATTGCCGCCAATGGCAACCGAATTGCCAAACGGGTCAGTTGCGGCGAGCATAAAGACGTTCCACATGTCAATTCCACCATTCGATATGGCTTCCGATACCGCCGTCGCGAACGTCCACATGGATAAACCACGCGCCGCCGCCGTCCAATGGCGGATAAAAGCCCGTACCGTCGAAGTCAATACTTTCAACCAGCTCACGCGCACGTTCAAAGCCGATTTCGGGAATCGTAATGTCAGCCGCCGTTCCCAACACGTGCTGTGAATTCGGAACGCCGCCGACTTGAGCGTTGTGTGACGGACAGCGATAGCCGCAGTTGACGTGAATCGGTTTGCCCGCCTTTGCACGGAGCCGTTCCAAAAGTTCAATCAAGCGCGGGTCAACGCTTCCTTG
>JAFWFO010000011.1 GCA_017515635.1 Selenomonadaceae bacterium | reverse complement strand
TCTTACCTTGAACAACGCGGAGCGACAGTTTGCATCCCCGACAAGGTCAATTTCAAGGTGAAACATGCCTTTGACGCCGAACTCTATAAGCAACGCAATCTTGTCGAACGTTTTTTTCAGCGTATTAAGAATTATCGCCACTCGATACGATAAGTTGGCTTTCTGCTTCCTCAATTTTGTTTTACTCGCTTCATCGCTCATTCACTTTTAATTTACCAACAACCCCTAGTCTCTGCTGTTTCAATTTCTCTTGATCGCAACATTTTCGCAACAAAAAAATCCCCGCCGCGTTGACGGGGAAAAATTTTTCGTTCGATAATTTTTATTCGGCAGGTTGTTCCGCAGGTTCAGGCGCGGGCGGAGGAGGTGCCGGCACATCAAATTTTGTCGTCGTGAAAGGTTCCGTCGGCAACGGCTCAAGTGTAAGCGAGCCTTTGACGGAAGCGGTTGCAGATTCAATCGCCTCGTGTGCTTTGTCAATCGAAATTCCGAGAGCTTTCATGCATTTGTCGGGATTGTGGAAGCCCATTGAACTTTCGGCGGAAACCCAATCCCAATACCACTGAGCCTCACGAACCAGCAAGCGAGCGTTTGCAAGTTGTTCGTCCGTGGCACCGGCAGCTTTTGCGGCTTGAATCGTCTTGTGAGCGCGAGCCGTCGCTTGTCCCGCCGTGCGCAAAAGTTTAAACGTGTTGTTGTTCACCGTTTGCACGCGATGCAACATGGTTTCGTAAGATTCGTCGTGGCATTTCGAGCAAGCACTGTCGAAATGTTTGAGCGGGTTGGTCATCCAGTGCGAAGTATATTTTTGTCCGTCTTGACGCATGTACGGCATATGGCAATCGACGCAAGTGACGCCGTTGAGCGCGTGAATTGAATCCGTCCAAACTTCAAAGTCGGGGTGCTGAGCTTTCAACATGCGTGCGCCGCTGTCGGGGTGCGTCCAGTCGCCCGTGAAGCCCTTAGAGTGACCGTCCTGATAATATTTCCATTCGGATTCGGGATCTAAGCCGTTGGCAAAAGGCATGTGGACTCGTCCGTCTTCCGCCGTGAAATAATATTCGTTGTGGCACTGCGCGCAAACGTAAAGACGCATTTCGTTATGAGTTGCTTGGCTTATGTCAACGCCGAGTTCCGCCATTGATTCGATAAAGCCTTGATTGTAAACGCGGAGTTGCATTGTGTCGGGATCGTGACAACTTGAGCAACCAAACCATTCGTCGTCTTTAATCGGCGCGGCAATTTCATCAAACGGCTTTGAAGCAAATTCCCAACCGCTCTGCTTGAAATAAACGTCGTACATGTAGGAGCCTTTGCAAACTATGCAGGAACCTTTTTGCCCGGGGCGGCGAAGTGATTCAAGAATATCTTGACCGGCGTACCAGTGTCCGCGGTCGTCGTCGTATTGAATCGAAAATTTGTAGCCTTTGAACAGTTCGATTTGTTCGGGCTGTTCAGTCAAATGGGAGTTGCCTGCTTGTGCGCCGCCGAAACCTGTCGGGCTGGGGTCGCCTTCGGTTGTTCTTCTGTATGAATTGAATTGCAACGGGTAAGCTTTGGCGTAACCCATGCGCGTCAATTTTTGGTCTTCGGGAATTGTGGCGAGTTCAAATTTTGTCGCGGGTTTGGCAATGACTCTGGCGAACAACAAGCCGAAAAATGCCACGCACAAGACCAGTGCGCCCGCGATGTATTTTTGCATCTTAGTCAACTTTTATACCCCCTTCCAAGTGATTCGAGCCGTGCGCAATTTTGCTGTGGCACTTCAAGCAATCGTCTTGCGTGCCTTCGGGTGCAGTCTCGACGTAAGACATTGTCGCGCTGTGACAACGCACGCAGTTTTCGGCGATCATCTTGCGGGCGTCCGCGTCAAGCTTGATTCTGTTCGGATAATCGCGCATTATTTCATGATACATGTCGACCATGCCCGTGCGTCCCTTTTCGATAAGGTAATGCGCGGTGTTATCGTGCGGCAAGTGGCATTCCACGCAGTCTTGATTTCTGTGACTGGACACGGCGAAAGTTTCCGCCTCGTGTTTCATGGAGTGACATTGCCCGCAGAAAGTCGGCGTGCCCGTCGCGTGAAGCATGAGGCTTGCGATACCGACAAATGCCGCGCCGATAACGAAACCTCCCGCCAGACATTTCAGCGTGTGCTTTTCGAGCAAATCTTTAATGCACATCTCGTGACCTCCTTCCGTGAAAATTATTTTTTTATAGCCAAAAGAGTTCCCAAACAAATTGTCGTGACACTGAGCCACAAAAGCCAAATATACGGTTTTGTCGTGACGGTCGCGGTTATCGACATGTTCGATAAAGTTTCGATTGTCGGCAAAATTTCCAGTCGCGCTTTTTGCAAGTCGCCCGATATGCCCGTCAATCGCACGCGCCGTTTGCCTTTGAACGCCTCAATAGCTTTCGATGAGCCGCCGTCGGGCGTGACGATTATCAGCGGGCGAATCGTCTCGATAATTTCGCCGTCGGTTATTTTAATTTCCGCCGTCGCTTGAATCGGGTTGCCGTTATCGTCTTTGTCAATCTGCGCGTCCTCGAAAATGTAGCCGAGTTCGCCGTCCATTGCGAAAACTCCACGCGTCAGCAAAAGTTCTTGAACGTTGTCAATTTGCGGGGCGTGCGGGGCAATGTACACGTCGCCCGAAAAATTTTTCAAAATCGCGGGTTCACGAGCCGCATCTTCGCCGTTGCCGCGCAGTTTCGTCAAAGCCCGAACAACTTCGCCGTCGACCGTGTAGACGTAAAATTTTTGGCGTTCGTCTTCGTTGAAAGTTTGTCCTTCGTAAATGACTTCGTGCCCGTCAAGTTGAAATTTGGCACGGGGCTTGAATTCTTGCGTAATCGTTTCGCCCTGCGCGGAAATGACAATCGCCGCAATCATCGCGATAAAACCGACGTGCGCAATTTTTCCGCCGAGACTTACTGAACGCCCGAATTTCGCGAACGTGTAAATTACCAGCACGATTAAGACTACCGCAAGCGGTGACGTGCTTTTGACGTAAAAATCTGTGTCGACCGCCGCCGCTTCGCCGAAAAGTTGACTCAACAACGGCATGGACATTCCGACCCAGACAATCGCCGCGACGAAAATTATCAGCAGACAACCCAACAAAATTGCGAACGCCGCCGAGCCGTGGGATTCGTATAAATTGCCTTGCGGAAGTTCTTTTGCCTTCCAAAGAATCACAGACAGCCCGCCGATTAAAATTACCGCGTCGACAAATGCAAGTGCCGCGCCGATACTTGAGCCGGCAAACGAGTGAACGGAGAAATCGCCCAAAATTCCCGAACGCGTCAAAAATGTTCCGTAGACGACCAGCGCATAAGTGAAAGTTGCCGCAACGTGCGCTTGAGTCAACGCGGAAGATTTTTTTCGCGCCAAGTTAATCAAGTGCAACAACACTGCCGCCAACAGCCACGGCACGAGCGACGAGTTTTCGACGGGATCCCAGCCCCAATAGCCGCCCCAGCCCAAAACTTTGTACGCCCAATAGCCGCCGACAAAAATTCCCGCGCCGAGAAAACTCCACGCCGTCAACGTCCAAATCCGAGCTTCCTCAAGCCACGAACGCGCCGACGCTTCCGTCAACAAACTGCCCAAACTCAACGCGAACGGCACCGCCAACAACGCGTAGCCGACGAAGATTATCGGCGGGTGAATCGCCATCCAAAAATCTTGCAACAGCGGATTTAAGCCGACGCCCTCGAAAACCACGGCGGGATTTTCCGCGAACGGTGACTTTACCAAAACCAGCCCCGTCAACACGGCTTGCAACAGGAAATAAATTCCCAGCGACGCCGCCGAAGTTCTGCGGAAAGTCAACACTGCGCCAACCGCCGCGTGCACGAGCAACCACAACAGGAACGAACCTTGTTGCCCCGCCCAAAACGCCGAGACTTTATAAATTGTCGGCAGTTGCGTTGAAGAATATGCCGCGACGTATTCGACCGTAAAATCGTTTTCAAAGATCAGATACCACAGGAACAAACTTGCCGCCGTGACGAATGACATTGACGTTGCCGCGCAGATTTTCACCAGACGCGCCGACGGAATTTTTTGCACGTAACAGACGCTTGTCACAGCCAACGCCGCCGCAAGTGAGCCGATTAAAAATAAATTTCCCGTAAAGTCATCACCTCATCATTGCGGTTGTTGCCTTTCATATTTTGACGGACATTTGATTAAAAGTTTTTTCGCATGAAAACTTTCATCCGACGCGTCATATTTGCCGATCGCCACAATGTGATAAGCTTCGTCGAATTGGTCAGGCTTGACGCCGTCGAATTTTACGCGCAAAGTTTCGCCCGTCGCCTCGTCCTGCAAGCTGAAAGTAAATTCGTCGCAAGTTTGTTGAGGCACGAAATTTTTATCGAGCAGACCTTTTACTTGCACGGAATTTGTCGAAGCCCGCGCCTCGGCAATGGTGACGTAAGGCGCGACACTTTCGGCAAGATTAAAGCCCGCGTAGGCGACGAAGCCCAAAAGCAGAACAATCAGAAAAATTTTCCGCACAAGTCGCATCTCCCTTCGATAAATTTTGCTGATTATAACATTGCGGAAAAATCCGTGTTGTTGCAGTTGCGACAGAAAATTTGGTTAAGTCGACAATCAAAAAGCCCCGGAACATTTCCGAGGCTTGAATTTTTTTCGAGCGGTTAGTGATTCGCTTTGAAAGTCGCGATACGTTTCGCCACGTTGGCTTTGATGTTGTTGTAGTAAAATGTGTAGTCGCTTTCGTGTCTGCCGTCAGGGCCAAAAAATTCATTGGCAACCGCGGCAAGGTCTGCAGGCATTGGATCAATTTTGGCATTTGTGACGATAACTCCGCGCCAAGGAACGACTTGCGCGTCCGCACCGACATTGCCAATCTCTAACCCGTCGCCGGTCGCGTTTATCACGAGGGAGCCGAGATTTTCGCTTGCCGGCGCGTAAGTGTCGTCGAGTTTCCAGTTAATCGGATTAATGCTGATTGCGTTCGGGAACAGTACGCATGTTCGGGCGTTTGCTTCAACGTTCTTTTTGCCTTCGGTGTTCCAGCTGATTATAACACCCGTGTCGCTCTCGCCTGTCGCAAATTTCCAATGCGGATTAGCTTTCAGGTCGTCTTTCGTGACAGCGTAACCGATAACGTAAGCCGCAACCATGCGTTTGTAGTAATCGGGGTGCTCCTTGAAGTATTTCTTCAGCACGAGTTTGGCAATTGCCGAACCTTGAGAGTGACTCGCAAGGATGAACGGACGCCCGTTGTTATAGTTCTCGAAGTAGTAATCGAGCGCGGCGGTTATGTCGTTGTAAGGCATTCCGGAAATCGCTTCGTCAATGTCTCCGGTCTTCCGCCAAACTTCGCCCGCGTATCTCAAACTCGCCTGTCGATAGTACGGCAAGAACACGTTGGTTGACTCCGCGAACGCGCTTGCGTTCATTGCATATTGCACCGGTGCACCCGTCACCATATCGGGATTGTCCATCTCCGCGTAATCGGAAGAACCTTCCGCAAATCCCAAATACTCCGTCGCGAGAATGTAAAATGTGTCAACGTCCTTGGTAATGTCCGGAATTTGGTACCAGTTGCCCGCCTTTGAATAATCGGGAACATTTGTCGCCGCACTCACGACCGCAGACGAATTAATCGCCAACAAAATCGCCATACATATCAGAAAAAATTTTTTCATCAACATATCGCCTCCAAAAATTTTTTTCGCGCAGATTTACTTGCCGAAAACTTTTTTGCCTTCAAAATAAGTTGCCGCAGGTTTTGCTTCGTGAATTTCTTTTTCGGGGCAAGTCAGTACGTCTTTATCGACAAGCAGGAAATCCGCGTATTTGCCGCTTTTGATACTGCCGCGCTCGTTTTCGATAAACATTTGTTTTGCGACGTTGATTGTCAGAGCCGTCAAAGCCTGTTCGCGGGTGATGAATTCTTCCGTCCACCACGGTTTAGCTTTTTCGGGATAATAAACGCCTGTCACAACAATTTCCATAATGCTGAACGGATCATCGGGACTGCCGCTCAATGCGGGAAAATCCGAGTGCGACGAAACTATTATGCCGTTATCGAAGTACGATTTCATCGGATAACCTTTATCCGCTATCTCTGCAGGAAGAATTTTGAGCAATTCCGCTTGTAAATCGTCGGTTGCGTGGTGCCAAAGCATTCCTTCGGTGACGTAAATGCTGTGCTCCGCCATGCGCTTATAATCAGGTTGATTGACGTGGTAGATGTGCACAAGAGTATTGCGCATTTCGTCTTTGCCGCCGTTTACGTAAGCATTGACGACGCGAGTGACGCCGGCGTTGCCCATAACGTGAACATGCATTGTAATTTCGTTTTCGTTAGCCTTGCGCGTGATTTCGGTCAGTTCTTCCTCAGACCAGTTGGGAATTCCTTGATGTCCGTCGGGATATACCGGATCAATAAATCCCGTGCCGCTTTCAACCGTGCCGTCCATGAAAAGTTTTATCCAATTCGGTTTTACGTGTTCGGAAATGTATTTTTTTGCATTTGCGGCTTGAGCCAATCTTTCATCGACGTTCATCCAGCTTTCGATTTCGTAAGTCAAACCCAAAACAAATTTCATATCGCCGGCTTTGTCCATTTCTTGAGCGGCTTTATATAAACTCTCGTTGTAGAAAACTGTAGACCAGCCGTCGAGATACATCGTATAACCTTCGGACAAAAGCTGTTCTTGAACTTTATCTAGAGTTGCTTTCGCCATATCAACGGGATAGAGTTTTTCGTTGTCCAAAAATGAACGCACATAAGTTCCCGCTTGTTCTTTCAGATAACCTGTGGGCGTTCCGTCTTCGCCCATGTCAATTTCGCCGCCGCGTATCTCTTTCATGAGTACGTTGCCATCTTTCGACATAATTCCCGCGTTGACAAGCGCAAGAGTGTTCGCAATGCCTTTGTGACCTTCCTCGTCCGCGAAATACATCGGAATATCGTCGCAAATCGCGTCAAGTTGTTGTCTGGTGGGCGTATTTGTCTGGAATGTCAACATGTTCCATCCGAAACCGAAAATAGCCGTTGCGTCGGAGTCTTTTGCTTTTTTGACGGCGGCAGGAACAATTTCAGTCAAAAATTTTTCAACGCTGTCTTCCCTGTCAATAACAGTGCCGAATGCCGAAATTCCATACCCAAGCGAATAATGAGCGTGCCCGTTTCCGCATGAAGGCATGACAAGCCCCTTGCCGCTGTGGTCGATAACTTCGGTGTTGGAACCGATAAACGCTTCGGCACCTTTTTTGTCGCCGACGTAAACATATTTGCCGTCTTTGACCGCGAACGCTTCCGCGAGCTTGTTGTTTTCGGCTGTAAAAATTTTTCCGTAGACAACCAAATCGGCTTTCACGGGACTTGCGAAAAGTTCAGCGGGAATTGCCATTGCCAACGCCGCCATCGACGCCGTTTTGACGAATTCGCGGCGGGTTAATCCTTTCAACATAAGGTTATCACGTCCTTTCAAAATTTCGGGCAGATTTTATAGGAAAGTTGCCGGTATGTCAAAGTTGTTTTTTTTTGACGATAGCGGTTGCGCCACTCAAAAAGAGTTAAGAATTACAATGCGATTGTAACTCCTAACTCCTAACTCCTAATTGAAATTGCACCACGGTTCGCCGCTCATGAAGTCGCCGCCGTTGTAGCACGCCGCCCGCGCACGACAACCGCCGCATTTATTTTTGTAACGACAGCCGCCGCAGTTGCCCGAATAATTCAGCGTCCGCAAAGTTTTCAAGACTTCGTTTGATCGCCAAATTTCGTCGAAGGGAGTTTCGCGCACGTCGCCAAGGTCCATGTTCAGATAGGCGCACGGCTGAACTTTTCCACGCGGGCTGATAATGCAGTAACTTAAACCGGCAAGGCATCCGCGATGAAAACGCGTCTTAATTCCGAGCTGGTCGGCGATTCGCAGAAATTGCGGCGCACATGTCGGCTTGAGTTCGATTGAAACTTCGCGTTGCTTTTGCATGATTCGCGTCAAAACATTTTCGTAACCTTCTGCGCGCAGTGATTCTTCCTCAATCGTTGCGGCGCGTCCCGTCGGCACCAAAAAGAAAAAGTGGTGAGCATGTGCCCCAATGTCGACAGCAAAATCAGTCAACGCCTCAAGTTCGTGTTGATTCCAGTCCATAACCGTCGTGTGAATTTGGAACGGCAAACCGACTTCGCGACAATTTTTCATGCCGTCAACCGCACCTTGCCACGCGCCCGCGAACGAACGAAATTTATCGTGCTTGTCGGCGTCGAGCGAATCAAGCGAAATTCCCATGCCTTTTGCTCCGGCAGATTTTAAATCCGCCGCCATCTGTCGAGTTATCAACGTGCCGTTTGTGCCGAAAACCGCGATTAATTTCAGACGTGTCGCGTGTTCGACCAATTCCAAAATATCGGGACGCATTAACGGTTCGCCGCCCGAAAAAATCATTATCTTGAAACCTGCGCGGGCAATTTGTTCGAGCAAAGTTTTCGCTTCGTCGGTGGAAAGTTCTTCATTCGCCTTACAGCCGGCGTCGCGGTAGCAGTGCGCGCAATACATGTTGCAAGCGTTGGTTGTGTTCCATGAAACTATCAAGTTAAATCCCTCCCGCGAAAAAATATTCTGTCGACGAAAAATTTTTCCTGCCGCAACGACGTTTGAGTTAGGAGTTAGAAATTATTTCGGCGATTTTAATTCCACATTCCTAATTCCAAATTCCACATTGAAAAAAGCCCCGACCGTTGTCGAGACTTGTTGATTCGTCAATTATCTATGAAAACGTTCAGCATGTCGAATTTGCCGGTTTGAACTGATTCAAAGGCGACGCCCGCCACCGTGAAAAAATGATTTTCTTTCAGCACGGCGACAATTTCGGACGTGGCGACTTTCGGCAGAAAAGTTTTCATGAACAACGCGAAAACAATATCCCGCGTTTGTTTGTCGAAACGTTTTTTGGATTCGGTGAAACATAAGCTGAGAATTTTGAAATTGCCACCCGTTTCGCCGAAGCCGAACAATCCCGCGCAGTTCCCGAAAAGTTTTGCCAACATGACAGTTTCGTCGTCCGAAAAAATTTTGCTTTCATCGAGCGATAAAAGTTCTTTCCAAAACAAGCGATCTTCCTCGGCAAAATTTTGTTCGAGAAAAATTTCAAGTTGCGCGTTGAATTCTTTTTGAAATGTCGCGGCGGTGAACGGGAGACTTGCAAATCTTTCGACGGCGGGATTGTTTGCAAGCTTGCCGATTATGTCGTCGACATGTTCTTCAATTCCGGTCACGACAAATCTTTTTCGGCGAAAATTATTCGGCAAAAGCGGTCACCGTCAGCAAATTTCCTTCCTGCGCCATCGAGAAAACAAAGCCGTTCCGATTAACTTCGGGATTCGATCTCAGCGCGGTAATAAATTCAACGTCGTCGGATTCGGGCAGGAAAACTTTCGTGAACGCGTGAAAAACAAAATCCAACGTCTGCGATTCGCGCTGATTTTCGGGCACGGTGAAACACAGGCGCAAAACTTTGAAATTGCCGCCCTCTTCGCCCAAACCGAAAATGCCAATCGTGTCGCCGAAAATGTTGAAGAAAAAATATAACCCGTCAGCGGAATTAACTTGGTATTCGTTGATGAGCAAAAGTTGTTGCATCAGTCCGAGAGTTTCTTCGTCGAGTTGTGCTCTGTCAAGCAACGGATTGATTATGGCGTTGTAACGTTCTTGGAGCGATTCGACGTTGAACGGCAGCGACGGAGTGTTTTCGTCGATTTGAAAGTTTTGAAACGCATCAACAATCGCGTCGATTTGTTCGGAAGTGATTCGCATTAAGCATTCTCCTTGGTGGCGAGATAATTTTCCAAAATTTGACGCTTGGCGATTTTGCCCGTGGAAGTTCGCGGCAATTCGTCAAGCTCGTGGAATTCGCGGGGCACTTTATACAGCGCAAGATTTTTTTGCAGGAAACGTTTCAAAGCCCGCACGTCGACTTTTTGCCCGTCGGCAACTTCAAAGAAACACGCGCCGACTTGCCCGCGCAGTTTGTCATCCACGCCGATAACTGCCGCATCTTTAATACCGGGGAATTTGTAAACGACTTCCTCAACTTCGCGGGGATAAATATTTTCGCCCATGCTGATAATCATTTCTTTGATTCGGTTGACGATATAATAATAACCGTCCGCGTCGACTTTGCCGACATCGCCCGTGTGCAACCAGCCGTCCGCGTCGAGAGCTTGCGCCGTGGCTTCGGGATTGTTCCAGTAGCCCAACATGACTTGCCCGCCGCGTACCAAAACTTCGCCGACTTCGCCTTGAGCAACGTCATTGCCATTTTCGTTGACCAAACGAATTTCTTCGCCCCAAAGTTTTTGGCCGCAGGAACCTTGACGCTCTTTGCCGTGAGTCGTCAAGAAAACGCAGGGCGACGCTTCCGACAGGCCGTAACCTTCGGCGATCGGGTGCCCGAATTTCGCTTTGAACTCGTCGACAATTTTGTCGGGCAAAGTCGTTCCGCCGCTCATGAAGAAACGCACGGTTTTAAAATCTTCGGGCTTGGCAAGCGCAGTTACCAGCTTGAAAATCGACGGCACGACAATAACGTCGGTGATTTCGTTTTCGCGCACCATGTCAATCATGTCTTTCGGTCTGAAGACGCGCAAGACGTGGAGTTCCGCGCCGCAATAAAACGTATTGAGCACGGTACACGTCCAGCCGAAACAATGATACATCGGCAAAACGCAAATGGATTTGCACGCACGGTGGCATTTGAAAATTTCGCATTGGCGGGTATTGTGGACAAGATTTTTGTGCGACAAAACCGCGCCTTTCGGGTTGCCCGTCGTGCCGGACGTGTAGATTATCACGCAGGGATTATTTTCATCGAAGTCTGCGGGAAGTTCGGGCGCATCGGGAAAATTTTTTTCGCCGAAAGTCGTAATGTCGTGTTGCGTGACGGGAATTTCTTCGTCGAATTCAATCTGCTCGTAAGTGAGCAAATGTTTAATTCCCGCGTCCTGCAAAATGTAAGCCGTTTCGCGAGGACTGAGCTGAAAATTTATCGGGACGGCGATTGCGCCCAATGAAGTCGTTGCAAAGTAAGTGAAAATGAATTCCGCGCTGTTGCGTGAAAAAATCGCGACGCGGTCGCCCGTGCGAATTCCCAACGCGTAAAGGTGATTGCGGTATTCGGAAATTTTTTGTTTGAGTTCGGCGTAAGTCGTGCGCCTGCCCTCGTCTACAACGGCAATGTCCGTGTCAAAGCCGTTGTTTATTATTTCGTGAACCAACAAAATAATTAAGCCCCCTTCGGTTTCAATGAGTTTCTATAGCGAATGCACTCGAAGAAATTTTCTGCGTCGGTGTTGACGACTAATTCTTCAGGGAAATTATTTTCAGCCAAAACTTTTTGCGAACGTTCGTGATCGCCGACAGCAATATCAATGTGCGCGTCCGAGCCCATGATAATTTTCGTGCCGTATTTTTTGCAGGCGGCAAGCATCAACTTCGCGTTTTCGGCGGAACCTGCGCGGTGACCGTTCGGCGTATACGAATGGTTGTTGACTTCCAAAAGAACGCCGTTATCTTTCGCGGCACGAGCAACCGCGTCCAAGTCGGCGGGAAATTGCGGATTGTCGGGATGTCCGATAATGACGACGTGAGGATTTTTCATCGCGCCGACAATCGCCGCCGTATTTTCTTCGACGCTACCGGGTGTGATACATTCCCTGTGCAGGCTGGCTATCGCGTAGTCAAGGCGTTTCAAAATTTGCGCCGGCAAATCAGTACTGCCCGAATAGTCGATTATGTTCAGCTCCGCGCCCATGACAAGTTTAATGCCGTAAGCGTCGCGGGGAATGATTTTGAAATTCACGAAATGGAAACTGTGAATTGCTCCGGGTACACTCGGCGCGTGGTCGGCAATTCCGACAAGCTCAAGATTTTTTTGTTTCGCGGCGGCAATAACCTCGCTAAACGTGCTGTAAGCGTGTCCCGAAGCCGTCGTATGAATATGAACGTCGAGAACATCTTTCATGAAAAATATTTCAGCTCCTTTCACGGGGATTGTAAGCGTCACACTTTCGCGGCGATTATAGCACAAAATCTTGCCCGCGCAAAAATTTTCGTCTACAATATCAAACCGTTCACAAGTTTTGCTTAAAGGAGTCCCCGAAATGAAAATCGCTGAAGTTCGCGTTAATGTCTCTGCAAACGGCGTCGACAAAAATTTTTCTTATCGCGTGCCCGAAAAATTTAATTTTCTTGCGACGGGTTGGCGCGTCGTTGTGCCTTTCCACAATAAAGAATATGTCGGCTTCGTTATGGAAGTGAAAAACGTCGAGACGGAGCCGGACTTCGAGTTAAAAAATATTTTGGAAGTTTTGGATGCCGAGCCGTGGTTTACGCCGACAATGCTTGCCGAGGCACGTTGGTTGGCGAATTTTTATTTGTGCCCGTTGGCGGTGGCGATGAGCTTGTTTATGGCGGGACGGAGCCGCGAAAAAATTTCCGTGAAATCCGAACGCGTCTTTAAGTTGGCGGGCGACTTCGACGAAAAATTTTTCACGCGCAAACCCGCGCAGTTAAAGTTGCTGAAATTTTTACAAGAACGCGGCGAACTTTCCGCGACACAATTAACCGAGTTGAAAATTGCTTCGGCAACGGCAAAAACTTTGGTTGACGCGGGATTAATTTCGGTCGAACAACGAAGAATTTTCCGCGACAGTTATTCGCAAATAAAATCCGTGCCGAAAACGTTCGAGCTGACGAACGAACAAGTTGAAGCGATTGCCGCCGTCGAAAAAACTTTGTCCGCAAAAAAATTCGGCGGATTTTTGTTGCACGGCGTGACGGGTTCCGGCAAAACTCAAGTTTATATCGAGTTGGCAAAAATAACTTGTCGGCTTGGTCGGCGCGTGTTGATTCTTGTGCCGGAAATTGCGTTGACCGCTCAAATCGTCAAAAATTTTAAGACGAATTTTTCTGATGTGGCGGTCGTGCACAGCCGCTTGAGTTTCGCCGAACGAAACGACGCTTTTTGTCGAATCCGCAACGGCGAAGTTAGTATCGTTATCGGGGCGCGGTCTGCACTGTTCACGCCCGTCGAAAATGTCGGCTTGATTGTCGTCGACGAAGAGCAGGACAACGCCTATAAGCAAGACGAAAAAATTCCGCGCTATCAATCCCGCGTTGTCGCCGAAGAATTTGCCAAAATTCATGACGCGGCGATTGTTTTCGGTTCCGCGACGCCGAGTCTGGAAAATTTTTATCGCGCACACAGAGGCGAATTGACTTTGCTGAAAATGCCGCGACGTGTGCTGAATAATCCTTTGCCGGAAGTCAAAGCCGTTGACATGCGCGCCGAGCTTAAATCGGGCAACCGCGAACTTTTGAGCCGCGACTTGCTCAAATTGCTTGAAGAAACTTTGGCGGACGATAAGCAGGCGATTATCCTTTTGAATCGGCGCGGCTGGTCGACGGTCGTCATGTGTCGCGCTTGCGGCTCCGTCGTCAAATGTCCCGATTGCGGCTTGCCCGTGACTTTCCACATCGACGGAAAAATTCGTTGTCACCATTGCGAATTTGAATCGGATCCGCCGACAGAGTGTCCCGAATGCGGTTCCGACAAAATTAAATTTTTGGGCGTCGGCACGGAAAAACTTGAACTTGCGTTGAAACTTTCCTTGCCGAATGCACGGGTCTTGCGCATGGACAGAGATTCAACGCGAAAAAAATTCGGACACGACAAAATTTTAAAAGCCTTCGCAAACGGCGAATACAATATTTTATTCGGCACGCAAATGGTCGCCAAAGGTCACGACATCCGAGCGGTGACGGCTGTCGGCATTTTGAACGCGGACGCTTCGTTGAGCCTGTCGAATTTTCGGGCGGCGGAAGTTTGTTTCACGCTGATAACTCAAGCGGCGGGTCGTGCAGGTCGTGCGGATTTGCCCGGCAAAGTTATCGTTCAGGCGTACAACGTCGACGCGCCCGCGATTCGTTTCGGCTGTGCTCAAGACTACGAAAAATTTGCCGCAAGCGAATTTCCTCAGCGTGAAGAAATTTTTTTCCCGCCGTTCAGTCGAATGGTGAAATTAATTTTTACGAACAAAGACGAACTCAAGGCAAAAAAATTCGCGAAAGAAATTGTCAAAGCCTTTCGCGAAGAAATTGCCGCCGTCTCCGAAGACCGCCAAGAAATTATGGGGCCTATTCCCGCCGCAATCGCCAAACTGCGCGGGTTGTTTCGATTCTCCGTCGTCATTAAATCTGCCAATCTTGAGGAAGTGCAACTTTTTTTGCGCGTGCACAAACTCAATCGCCGCGACGACGTTTCGATTGACTTTGACCCGACGACGACAGATTGAGGAGCTTTAAGCTTTAAGCTTTTAGCTTTTAGCAGTTGAAAAGATTTTTCTTGAAAGCTACGCATTATTTTTCGGCTGTGATAATCCAAACGGGATTTAATGCCGTGTTCATGTCGTATGCGCCGATTTTTTTCAACCGCGTTATTTGAACTTGAAACGCGTCGACTTGCCAATCACGCGCACGAAAATATTCCAGAGACTTCGCGACGGTTTGAATTGTTATCGCGTTGATGACGATTCGCCCGCCGTTTTTTAATTTCGTGTCGAGCACGTCAAGAATTTTTTCGAGTTGCCCGCCCGTGCCGCCGATTATTGCCGCGTCGAGTTCCGGAAGATTTTCGAGACCGTCGGGAGCCTGCGCGGAAATTATTTCAACGTTGTCGACGGAAAATTTTTCGACGTTGCGCCGAATCAGTTCGACGGCTTCGGGCTTGCGTTCGACGGCAAAAATTTTCCCGTTGCGAGCGATTAAAGCCGCTTCGATTGTGATTGAGCCGGTGCCCGCGCCCACGTCGACGACAACGGAATTTTTTTCGAGTCGCGCTTTCGACAATGTCAAAATACGAATTTCCTGCTTGGTCATCGGCACGTCGCCGCGCAGAAATTTTTCGTCGTCAATGCCGAGCATGTCAAATCGCCTCCGTTTCTTCAACTTGTCACGGAAAAAATTTTTCGCTAAAATAAGCGTGTTTTTGGTTATCCCTTCTTTTGCGCAGAAAGGAGGTGAGCACCTTGGTCTCAATGTTCTTTTTGACCGTCGCAGCAGATGTTGTAGCAGGCGTGATTCTGTACTTCATTTGCAAGTGGCTGAGTCGGCATTTCAGATAACAGACAGCCCGATGGTTATCGTTATCCCGTAAAACGAAGAATCTGTTTTAAAACGTTTGAACCCCGAGCGGCAACTCGGGGTTCTTGTTGTTTTTGGTTTACCTTGATCTCAATGTGTGCAGTTGTCTAAAACTACGCTTGCAGTTTATCACGGCGAGAAAATTTTTGCAACAATTATTCCATTGCTTTGCGATTCGATGAAATTAATTTCCGCGCCTCCGAAATGCAATGCGTAATGCGTAATTAAGTTCGCCTCCGAATAAAAATCCGTTTGTAAATTTTTTTGCCGTCGATTGTCGCCTGTCTGAACTGCGAATCTTCATGCCAAAGCCCGTTTGAAAAGCCAGTGCCTTCGCTTTCGGTTGCGCCAAGAATTTCAAATTGATTCGGATTGTATTTGTCGAGGAAAGTAATCGGCACGCCCATGACGCCGAAATAATCCACGGGAATTTCTGCAGTCTTTGAAACTTCAATCGCGTCGTAATTGTCGTAGCGCGGATATTCTTCGGGCGAATAATTTTTGTACAGCGGAATGTCCCAAAATCTTTTCGGCGTATCAATGTTCGTGAACCAAATCGATTGACTTCGCGCCATGTGCCGTCCGTCATGAAAAACAATCGAACGGTCTTTGCATTGTTCCAAACCTTCGTCGATATACGATTGCGGCACGTCGAAATAAATTTCGCGGCTCATTGGAGTAAAGCCGACCCAAATTTTATTCTGCATGACGAGCGGGAAAACTTCTTTGTAAGTGAGCGCGTTTTTGTTGCCGAGGATGAGAAATTTTTTGCCGGCGTCAATCATGAGCTTGACATATTCACGAAAAACACTGAACGGCGGATTTGTGACGACAACATCGGCTTGCGGAAGGAGCGCGAGTAATTCTTTCGAGCGGAAATCGCCCGCGCAATATTTCAAGTCACCTTTGAGCGGCTTTTTTTTGTAGATACCGTTGCAAATCGCGTATTCGACATCGTTGAGGTCTTCGCGTCCGTCGCCGTTCCAATCGCGCAACTCGGTGACTTCAAAGAGATAACCTTTCTTGCCGTCTTCAAAGCCGGGCAAAACAATTTCTTGACCGGCAATCGGCGAATCGGCATAACTCGTGGTGATTAACTTTTTGAGTTCAAGGTCGTTGAACTTCGCGGCGAAGTACTTGAAAAAATTGCTCTCAAAAGGATCGTCGCAGTTGCAAAAAACGGTTTTGCCCTTGAAGAATTCGCGATAATGACGCAGTTCGTTTTCGATGTCCTCAAGTTGCGTGTAGAATTTATCTTTTTTGGCCTTCGCCGCCGAATTCAGATTTTTATTTCCCGCCATTGGTTGACCTCCTTAAATTTTAATTGTGACGTTCATTCTACAGAAAATTTCTGCCGGTATCAACCACAGCAACCCCCACAGCACGCAAAACAAAGTTGCGCCGAATTCGGGCGACAAAATCCCCTGCGTCGTGTGCTGATAGAGCCACAGATAAAAATTCGTGTCGCCGCACGGAATCGCGAATAAAATTGTCAAGACGACGTTGTTGGCGACGAAAAAGAACAGCGGATTTTTGCCCAACGCGCCGAACGGTTGAGAAAATTTTTTGACGGGCGAATTGTCGACGAACTTAACGAGCAACGCCAGAAAAATTAAATCGATGCCCCCGTTTATCAGCGCAAATGGAGCCGTCCAAAGTCTTTTCGACACGATGTCAAAATTCGTCCACAGACCGCCCGCGATTAACATTGCGACGCCCGCCGCCGTCAGCAGAAAAATTTTGTCGCGTGTCGTTGAATTGTCGAGTAAAATTTTCCCCGCCAAAAATCCGAACAGTACAGACGCCGTGCCCGCCAAAGTTCCGTATAAACCTTCGGGGTCGTGCGTTGGCGTGTAAATGTGATTCGCGCCGGGGAAAATTAAATCGACGGCTCCGCTGAGATTGTGCGTTTCGTCGAAGGGATTTTCGGGCGAGTAAAGTTGGAAGCCCGTCGACGAAAAAATCAGCAACGCACCTGCCGCGATTAAAATTCCGAATTCGCGACGAAAAATTTTCACGATGAAAATTCCCAGCGCGTAAGTCAACGCCAGCCGCTGAAGGACGCCGAACAATCGCAGATGGTCAAAAGATATTTTTCCCGCGCAGATTGACGGCAAGAGATTCAAAAAAATTCCTATCGCGAACAGGACGCCGACTCGCCGCAAAATTTTCCGTGTCGACGGTTCACGCCGCGACATTGAAATTGCCGCCGAAGTGCCCATTGCGAACGCGAACAACGGGAACGCCAAATCAGCGATCGTCAAGCCCGACCACGGCGCGTGTTCAAGCCACGTAAAAATATCGTCGGGCGGCGCATCAAGAAATAACATTATCGCTATCGCCGTGCCGCGCAACACGTCCAGCGAATAAATTCGTTTCGACATTGATACCTCCAAAAAAAATCCGCCGCTCGTTCGAGTGACGGAAAAATTTTTTGCAACGCGACGAAATAATTCCTAATTCCTCATTCCAAATTCCACATTGCAGTTTTATGCTCTTTCGATGTAACTGCCCGTGCGTGTGTCGATTCTCAAAACGTCGCCTTCGTTGATGAACAGCGGCACACGAACGACGTAGCCCGTCTCAAGCGTGGCATTTTTCGTTGCGCCGGTTGCGGTGTTGCCTTTGACGGCAGGTTCACATTCGACAACTTTCAGCTCGACGCTGTTGGGCAGATTGACGCCGATAATGCGCCCTTTGAACGTCTGCAGGTTGACTTCCATGTTTTCCATCAAGTAATTCAGCGCGGTGCCGAGTTGCTCTTTGGTCAGCTCGATTTGCTCGTAAGTTTCCGTGTCCATGAACGTGTATTGTCCGTCCGACTCGTAAAGATACTGCATGTGGCTGGTGTCCAAACGTGCGGGCGGCATTTTTTCATTCGGGTTGAAAGTGCGTTCGACGACCGCGCCCGTCTCGACGTTTTTAATTTTCGTGCGAACGAACGCTGCGCCTTTGCCGGGTTTGACGTGCTGGAACTCGACGACCTGCCAAGCCATGCCGTCAATCTCAATCGTTAAACCTGTCCGAAAATCTGTACTTGAAATCATTGGTATCGACCGTTACTGAGAACTTATGAAAAGTTGTAAACTTTTATGTCCCATTCCTGCTTCAACGCGTCCGCTTCCACCGTCATTGCTGACAGGCTCATCACGTTTGGTATAACGCTCCACAGGCTTGAATTCCCCGCTAACGAACGGGTACACATGCAGGTTTCCTTGTACGTGGAACTTCCTACATTTTCGTTTTCCTGCGCTCAGGGTTTTACGACAACAACGAACACGAGTTGCCAACCGCATACCCCAACTTTTCAAAGAACCGTCGAAAGTATACAGCGTGGAGCGGATGTGGTCAACATAAAAATTTTTCAGTAACGGATTTCACCTCCTTATAAATTTTATAGATTTGTGGAAGGATTTATAACTGTTCTTTAACTGTTGAAAGCCTCCCAAAATTTTATAGCTCAATTAAAGTTTTCGGCGAACGCGTCAAAGTTTCTGCGCGATCGTCCGTAACAAGCACCGTGTCTTCAATCCGAACGCCGCCGAAATTTCTGATGTAAACGCCCGGCTCGTCCGTAACAACCATATTCGGCAAAAGATGTTCGCAGTTGCTCAGACTACTCAAGCGCGGTTCTTCGTGAATTTCCAAGCCGACGCCGTGTCCAAGGCTGTGCATGAAAAATTCTCCGTAGTCGGCATCTCTCAAACAATCGCGAACGGCCGAGTCAATTTCTTTGCCGCTCTTACCCGCCGTAATAATTTCCAAGCCGTAAAGTTGCGCGTCATGAACGGCGTTATAAATTTTTTTTTGCTCGTGAGAAATTTTTCCGACGGCAACCGTGCGCGTAATGTCCGAACAGTAACCGCGAAAAGTTGCGCCGAAATCCATCGTGACAAGTTCGCCCGCGCAGATTTTTTTCTCCGTGGCAATTCCGTGCGGAAGTGAGCCGCGAACTCCCGACGCGACAATCGTATCGAACGCCGCACGTTCCGAGCCGAGTTTGCGCATGAAATATTCCAGCTCCGCCGCAACTTCAATCTCGCGGACATTCGGGCGGATGACTTCCAAAACTTTTGTGAAGGCGTTATCGGCAATTTCGCACGCCTTGCGAATCATTTCAATTTCCGCCGCGTCTTTGACCTGCCGAAGTGTGTCAAACTCCAGCGATTTAAATTCGACGCCGTCAAGTTCCCGCGCAAGATAATCGCGCTGTGCGACCGTCATAACGGTTGCCTCGACGCCGATTTTGTGACAGCCCGAAGATTTTATTTCGTCGACGATTTTTTTAAAAAGACCGTCCGAGTGTTCGACGATTTGAAAATTTTTTGATTGACGTTGAGCCTGTTCGGTGTAGCGGCCGTCCGTGATGAGTTTGCGAAAATTTTTTCCGACGAACAGTGCCGCGCTGTCACCGCGAAAACCGCTGAAGTAAGTTACATTGGCGTCTTTCGTTATCAAAATCGCGTCGACTTCTTCGGCAAAAATTTTGTCATTCAAACGCGCAAGCCGTCCGTTGAAATCAAAGTTCGTGTTCACCGGAGCCGCAACGCCGCCGCGATCACCGCTGAAGGGAATTATATCGACGTCTTTCGTTATCGAAGCCGCGTCGCCTTCTTCGGCGGAAATTTTTTTGCACAAACGCGCAATAAGCCCGTTGAAATCAAAGTTCGTGTTCATTTGGTATCACGACTGATTCGGCGAATTGCAATGTCGAGCGCGGCAATGTAGCTGTCGACGCCGAAGCCGCAAATTTGTCCTATGACGACGGGCGCGATAACGGACGTGTGTCGGAATTCTTCGCGGCGGTGAATGTTCGACAAATGCAGTTCAATGACGGGCACAGGCACGGCGGCTATCGCGTCACGGAGCGCAATGCTGTAATGTGTCAAAGCTCCCGCGTTGAGCAAAATGAAATCGTAACGTCCGCGAGCTTTTTGAATCGCTTCGACCAATTCGCCTTCAAAATTCGACTGCAAAAAATCTATTTCGTCAACGCCCGATTCAGCCGCACGCGCACGCAAAATTTCTTCAATGTCGGCAAGCGTCGTTCGTCCGTAAATTTCAGGTTCACGCGTGCCCAACAAATTTAAGTTCGGACCGTTCAAAACCAAAATTCTTTTGACGTTGACGCCGTCAGTATCGGATTGCAAATGTATTCTCTCCTTCCACTACGGGCAAATCCTCAAATTCAAACGCGGTAACGCGAATCCAGTCGTTGCCCTTTTTGATTTTATTCATAAGATGTTCAACGGTTGCCGCCTCGCCCTGCAATTCCATCGTGACAGAGCCGTCGCTCATGTTTTTGACCCAGCCGGTAATGCCCATGCTTTTGGCGTTGGATTGGACGAAAAATCTGCAGCCGACGCCTTGCACGCGACCTTGAATGCGACCGGCTTTACGCACGGCATTTTCAAGATTAACGGGGGCGACGGGTTCGGCATCTTCGCCGCCACCGAAAATTTTTCCAAAGATACTCATGTTGTCAACTCCCTCATTAACGACCAAATTTCGACGCCCGCTTTAAAAGCGGGGGAACAGTTGGAGCATCCCGCAACCGCTTACAAAATTTAAACTCGCCGCGTTACTTCAAGTTGCGAAAAATTTTTATGTCGGTTCGCGCATCAACGACCAAATTTCAACGGGCTTGTCGACAGGCAACTTAACGATTTGTTGAGCGTGCGGCGCGCTGAAAATTTCCACTCCGTCCGCGTCGCGCATTTCGGTTATCGTTTGCGAAAAAATTTCTCCGTGCGGTTGCAAAAATTCCGCTTGCATTCCGACGGAAAATTTCCCGCGCTGTTCGATTGTCGCCGTCATTGTGTCCGCGTCGAATTCGCGAACGATACCCAAAAAATTAGCCGAACGCTTCGGCTTTGACGTTGAATAAATTTCAGTAGATTTGCCGTCGCCGAGAAAAAATCCCGTCGTGTAGGGTCGGTGAGCAACTTTGTCGAGTTCGTCTAACCATTCGCCGCGAATTTCAAACGCGTCGGGATTTTCGCAAAATGAATCAATCGCCGCCCGATAAACTTTGACGACGCCCGCCACGTAATTAACGCTTTTCATGCGGCCTTCGATTTTGAGCGAAGAAACGCCGCTTTTGATGACTTCGCCGAGATACGGCAACAGACACAAATCTTTCGAGTTCATGACGTAACTGCCGCGTTCGTCCGACGCAACGGGAAAAAATTCGCCGTCCCGCATCTCTTCGACCAAATTATATTTCCAGCGACAAGAATGCGTGCAAGCACCGCGATTGGCGTCGCGTCCCGTCAAAAATTTCGACAGCCAACACCGTCCCGAATACGAAATGCACATTGCGCCATGCACGAAAATTTCAAGTTCCGCCGCACAATTCGCTTTGATGTCGGCAATTTCGTCGCGGGTAAGTTCGCGGGCAAGGACGATTCGACTTGCGCCCAATTCGTGAAAAAATTTCGCCGCGTGAAAATTTGTGACGTTCGCTTGTGTGCTGACGTGAATTTGTAAATTTGTAATTTTCCGCGCCAAAGTCATGACGCCCAAATCGGAAACCAAAATCGCGTCGACGCCCGCCGTGTCCAAAAATTTCAGATAGTCGGCGAGTTCATCAAAGTCGGCGTTGCGAGCGTAAATGTTGACCGCCGCATAAATTTTTTTGCCGAGCGCGTGCGTGAATTCGACGGCCTGCAAAATTTCTTCGCGAGTGAAGTTGTCGCCGAACGCCCGCAAGCTGAAATTTTCTCCGCCGAAATAAACGGCGTCCGCTCCGTAAATCAACGCGGCTTGAAGTTTCTCGAAGTTGCCCGCTGGTGCAAGCAGTTCAGGTTTAGTCATTTAAATTCCTCAAAAAATTTCGGCGCGGCGAAAACATTTGTCTGACGAAAAAGTTTTGGCGCGTCAACTGTTTGGTTACTTTTTAAAAGTAACCGGCTTGCAGTTTCTCAAAGTTGCCCGCCGGTGCCAAAAGTTCCGGCTTAGCGATATTGATTGACAAGATTTAAATGCTCCTCGTAAGTAAAGGCGTAATGATTGTGCCCGTTACGGTCTGCGACGAAATAAAGATATTCCGTGTCCGACGGGTGCAGAACGGCTTCGATTGACGCCATGCCGGGATTCGCAATCGGGCCGGGCGGCAAGCCGACATGTTGATAAGTATTATACGGCGAATCAATTTGTGTGTCGGCAATGCTTAAATCTTCTTTCGGCGTGTCCATCAAATATTGCAACGTCGCATCGGTCTGCAACGGCATGTTCATTTTAAGACGCTTCAAAAAAACCTGCGCGACAATCGGGCGATCTTCGGGGAAACGAACTTCGCGCTCAACCAACGACGCCAAAGTTATCAAGTCGTAAATTGATAAGCCCATCTCTTCGGCGTGCGTGCGCATTTCGGGCGTCAAGCGTTCGTCGAAGTTCTGCGCCATCAAATTCAAAATTTCGTCAATCTCCACGTCGCTTTCAACGTTGTAGGTGTCGGGGAACAGAAAACCTTCCGCCGCGAAGAAAACATTTTGCCGCTTGCGCATGTAGTCATATGGCGCAAAATTTTTTGCCGCTTCGAGAAACTCGTTTTTGTCGACAAGATCAAGATTTTGCAGACGCTCGGCAATTTCTTTGATGCCGAAACCTTCAGGCACGGTGAACTTGACCAATTTCTTTTCGCCCGTCAACAGTTTGGCAAAAACATCATCGTCGCTCATATCCGCCGTGAAAGTATATGAACCCGGACGGAGTTTATCGTCGTAGCCGCGCAGTCGTGCAAAAAATCTGAACTTCAAGCTTGAGTTGATAACGCCCTTTTCGGCAAGACGTTCGGCAATTTCCGCTGTCGACATGCCGTCGCGAATTTTTATATTGATTCGTTTTTCGACGGTATCTTCGGGCGATTCTGTTTCCGTTGTCGCGACAGGTTTTTGAATGTGCGCAACATCGGGATTAGCGAAAATCATCATTCCGCCGACAACCAAAATGCAAAACGTTACCGCGCCCGCAACCGCCGCCACGTACTTCCAAGAAATTTCGTCAAAAAAATCGCTCAACGAATCGCGCAGATTATCAGCGAACGTAACTTTTTCGGAGCGGCGCGAAGGAATTTTACTTTCTTCGTCGTCGGGAATTTTTTTGTCTTCGGGCTCGCTCAAGTCAATTCGTCCTCATCCAAAAGTTTTTCGTAAGCCGCCTGCACAGCCTCAAATTCTTCGTCCGTAGGCTCGACGTATTCTTCTTCGCCGTCCGCATTGATGACAATTTTTGCAATGGTAACGTCTTCTTCTTCGCAACCGCAGGAGCAACCTTCGCCGTGTTCGTGGTCTTCTTTGAGTTCGACCAAAAGCGCGAATCTGTCATCGCCGACGGGGATAATCATTTCTTCGACGTAATAATAAGTATTTCCGTCTGCGTCCGTCATTTCGACGATAATGCCGTCGTCATCCGAAAATTCTTCTTCGTTGGGAATTTGTTCGTTGCGTTTGTCTGTCATTTAAAAATCCTCCTTAAGGAATAGGTTTTTAATTCCTAACTCCTAATTCCTAACTGAATCAAGCCAACCTTGCAAAATATAAACCGCTGCCATCTTGTCGATAACTTTTTTGCGTTTTCTGCGACTCAAATCGGCTTCAATCAAAGTTCGTTGAGCCGCGACGGTGCTGAGGCGTTCGTCCCAAAAATTTTGTTCGACTTCGGGCAGAGCCGCCGCAATTTTCGCCGCAAAACTTTTAACGAATTCGCAACGTTCGCCCTCGCTACCGTCCATGTTTTTAGGCAGTCCGATTACAAAAATTTTCGCCTCGTATTGAGCGACAAGTTCGCGCAGACGTTTCAAATCGTTTTTGTTGGACGTGCGGTTAATCGTCTCGACGCCCTGCGCAGTCCAGCCCAAAGGGTCACTCGCCGCCACGCCGATTGTCTTGTCGCCGATGTCCAAGCCCAAAACTCTCACGCTTTGCCCTCCAGCCGCTCAAGATACGTGCGCACGAGTTCTTCCAAAAGTTCGTCGCGCTCGACTTTGCGGATTTGGCTGCGTGCCTCCATGTGGCTCGTCACGTAAGCGGGATCGCCGCTCAAAAGATAACCTACCAGCTGATGCACGGGATTGTAACCTTTTGCGGTCATGGCTTTATATGCGTTCCTGATGACTTTTTCGGCACGATTTTCTTCGACGCCGAAGCTGAACATTCTGGTTTCGTCGCTTACGGTTTTCGTTTCGCTACCTGTCAAATGACTCACTCCCTAATAAAAATTTTCGTGCATTGTACAACAGAAAAGCGGCAAGTGGCAAGTGGTTAGTGGTTAGTGGCTAGTGATTAGTCGTTAGTGGTTAGAAAAAATTTTTTCAACGACCACCGGCAACTTTAAATTCATCGTATTTTTTCATGTCCGCTTGAGCTTTTGCGTTGTCGCCGAGAGCTTTGTAACATTGGGCGCGAAGGTAATAAGTCACCGGCAACAAAATTTTTGATGTAGTCGTCGCGGGCAGTTCGATAAGTTTTGTGTAATCGTCAATCGCCGCGCCGAAATTTTTCATCGCCTGATAAACTTCCGCACGACCAAAATATCCCAACGCTATTGAATCTTCTTGATTAAGTTCAATCGTCCGCGTGTAATCGGCAATGGCTTTGTCATACATCTTCAATTCTTTATAACAGTTGCCGCGACCATGATACGAAAGTGCGAGCGAATTGTCCTGCGTATCAAGTTCAATCGCCCGTGTCAAATCCTCAATCGCCGACAAAAAATTTTTCTGCGTGCGATAAAAACCTGCGCGATTACGATAAGTGTGAGCACTCGGCTTAAGTTCAATCGCTTTGTTCAAGTCTGTCAAAGCGCGATTGTTGTCTTTTGTGATTTGCGTCCAATACGTCGAACGATAAATGTAATTCTGCGCGTTGGTCGGGTCGAGTTCGATGGCTCGGTTGTAATCTGCAATCGCCGCAGGATAATCTTTCGCCATGTAGTAAACGAAACCGCGGTTGCCGTAAGCCTCCGAATAATCGGGCTTGAGCTGAATTGCGCGGTTGAGGTCGTCAATCGCCTCTTTGCGGAACTTTTCGCCGACGGAAACATTTTTTTCGGCATATATCTTATTCATTGCCACGGCGTTGCGAATGTTTCCGCGCCAGTTGTAAGCGGCAGCGTTGTCGGATTTAAGCTCAATCGCCTCAGTGTAAAGTTTAATCGCCTCGTCGAATTTCTGTTGATAAGCCAGCCGCGTGCCTTCTTCGACTTTCTGATTCGACAAAAATTCGTTGTCGGCTTGCTCGAATTGCGTCTTGAGTTGCGCACGTCCCGCGTCGTCGGAAACTTTTTGCGAACGGCGGCGAAGGTCTTCAACTTTGCGGTCGTTTTCTTCAGACAAAGTTTGCGATTCGCGAGTTTGACTTATCAGCGTCGAACGTTCGCGGTCTTCGCGCTTGTTCCATTTAGTAATTTCGCTATCGTCGACGTTGACATCAACGGTCGCCTCCCAAACAATCAGCGTAATATCGTCCGTCACTTGCTTAACGTTTTGATTGTAGCGAACTTCGCCGACAACTTCATAAGCGTTGCTCGTTATCGCCAAAACTTCGTCGTCGGTCAGCTCGTTGTTGATACTGCGCGAATAAGTTTTGAGATAAACGCCGGCTTGTTTCGTCGCATTTTTAATCGCCTTGTCGCGGGCACGAAGTTTAACAATTTCCTGCGACTCGTATTCGTTACCGTAATCGACACCCATCGCCGTGTAAAGTTTGACTTCAGCGTGAACGACGGGAAAATTTTGCACGCCGTAAATTTCGGGCGCGAAAGTCAACGTGCCGGCAATCAGCGACGCCGCCAAAAGTTTTCGCCAATGTTTAATCAACATAATCACCCCATACGCCATCATGGAAAATTTTTTCGACGCGAACTTTCACGACTTCGCCGAGCGGAATATTTTCGTCGGGAAGATAAACGCGCACATAATTTTTCGTCAAGCCGTCGACAAGCCCGTCCGTCGAAGTTTCGGCAATGATTTCGACCGTGCGCCCGATTAATCTTTCGACAAAAATTTTCGACTTGTCACGCGAAATTTCCAGTGCTGAATTCGTACGAATTTTTTTTGTCGACGACGGAATTTGATTCGGCAAAGTCGCCGCAACCGTGCCTGCCCGCGCAGAATACGGGAACACATGAATTTTCGCGAACGGTTGACTTTGAATAAATTCCAGCGTCTCGGCAAAATTTTCGTCCGTTTCGCCGGGGAAGCCGACAATTAAATCCGTGCCGATTGAAATTTCGGGAATTTCGTCGACAAGCCGCGCCGTCAGTTCCGCAAAATTTTTCGTCGTGTACGGGCGGTGCATTGCCTTTAAAATTTCGTCGCTGCCCGATTGCAACGGCAAATGCACGTGATTACAAATTCGTTCGTCAGTTTTAATCAGCTCAATCAATTCGTCCGTCAACTCGACCGGCTCAAGCGAACCCAAACGAAGTCGCAAGGGATTTGCCGCGTCCAAGACAGTTTTCACTGCATCGACCAAAGAAATTTTCTGACCACTGACACCTGACACCTGACACCTTAAATCCCGCCCGTAAGTTCCGACGTGAATGCCCGTCAAAACAATTTCCTTGAAGCCCGCCGCTTTGAGTTTCAAACATTCGTCGCGAATACTTTCAAGACTCCGTGAACGAACGCGCCCGCGAACGTAAGGAATTATGCAGTACGCGCAGAAATTGTTGCAGCCGTCCTCGATTTTGAGGAAAGCTCGCGTGCGTTGAGGAGCGTGCGGCAATTCTTCAAAGTCGCGAATTTCGTCGACCGTGCCGACTACAGATAACGGCTGTTCATTCCTAATTCCTAATTCCTCATTCCTCATTGAAATAGCCGCCTCGACAAGTTCAACGATTCGCGTCCTGTCTTTCGTGCCGACGACAACATCAACGCCGTCAATCGCCGCGACAACTTCCGGCTCCGATTGCGCGTAACAGCCGACGACCGCCACGATTGAATTTTGATTCGCACCCGCCGCACGACGAATCATCTGCCGCGATTTTTGCGAACTGACCGCCGTAACAGTGCAGGTGTTGACGACGACGACATCGGCTTCAGAAATTTCATCTGCGCGCACGTAACCTGACGCCTCGAAAAGTTTTTGCATTGCCTCCGATTCGTATTGATTGACTTTACAGCCTAACGTCACGAAAAAAACTTTCATGAAAAATTTTCACTCCATGAATTCATAATTAATCATCGCCAAAGCTGAAATTGCGGCGGTGTCTGTCTTGAGGACGCGTTTGCCGAGCGTGACGCTGATTCCGCCCGCAAATTTAATTTCGCGAACTTCGCGCTCCGAAAATCCACCTTCGGGGCCGATAAGCACGATAAGATTTTTGTCTGCCTTTGAATTTTTGTACGCGCTCAAAACTTCGCGAACGGTCGTATCTTGTTCCTTCTCCCAGCAAAACAGCAGGAAGAAATTTTTTTCGTCGAGCGGCATAATTTCTTTAAGCCACTCATCCAAATCGCGAATGTTTTCAATTTCGGGTACGGTGTCGCGGGCGCATTGTTCGGCGGCCTCTTTCGCAATTCGCGTCCAACGTTCAAGCTTTGATTTTTCGCGGAAATTATTCGGGCGGGCGATTGTCCTTTCTGAAATGAGCGGTTGAATTTGATCAATTCCGAGTTCCGTAGCTTTTTCAATGATTGTGTCGAAACGATTTTGTTTCGGCAAGCAGTCCGCCAAAATAATTTTTTTACTGACGGCAACCAGTTGAATTTCGCCGACACGTTGAGCGTTAATCGCGTTCTTGTCAAAATCCGTCAGCTCAATAATGGCGCGTCTGCCGGCTCTGTCAACGGCGGTCAATCTGTCGCCGCGTCGTGCTCTCAGCGAATAGGCAAGATGTCGGGCGTCGTCGCCGCTGATTGTGATTTTTTCGGCGGTAACGTCCTCCAGAAAAATTCTTTTCATGTTTTCACCTCGTGAAAAATTTTTGTCACATTATAACATGTTGAACAAAAAAAAATCCCGCCTTGTTGACGGGAAAATTTTTCGTGTCAATTATGGGAGTCTTCTATCTCGTTGTACATCGTTTCCGAATAAGTTTTCTGCGCACCGCCTTTTATCGTGGGAGCTTTGTCGGCGGCGGCGTGTGCGCGCATCTTCATGGCATCGGCAAATTTTTTCGCTTCCATTTTGAGCTTGACGGCGCATTCGGGACAATAAGCACCATTTTTTATCAGCTTGCCGCATTTTCCGCAAGGGTATTGAACTTCAAGCCCGCTGGCGTTGTCAAATTGTCCTTGCCGAACCATGCGCCAAATCAATTTGTCGGGCGCGCCGGTCTCGTCAATGAGTTGCCGAATCGTAATGCCGGGATGGTCGCGAACATATTCTTTAACGTCCTCTTCCATCGTCTGTTCCAGAACGCGACATTCGGGACAAATACTTTCGCCAATCACCGACAAAAAAACTTTATGACAACTCACGCAATTTTTCAGATTAAGCTTTGCCACGGTAACCACCCCGCTAATTCACTAGTGTCGGTTGTAATTTCAACGGGCACGGAAAATTTTCCTGCCGCGTCGAAGATTTTTAAGCAACTTTAAATTTTCAGCTCGCGATTGAATTCGGCGACTTCTTCGGGCGTGAACTCCACGCGCATTGATTTCCAGCGGTCATGGAGCCAAAACCATTCTTCGGGAAATTTTTTTACGTGTTCTTCAATCAGCGTCGCAAGCCGTTGCGTCATCGATTTTATGTCGGCGTGTTTGTCGGAAGTTTTTTCAACGTACAGCGGCGGAAAAACTTCAAGCGTGTGCGTGCCGTCAGAATTTTTGTGCATGAACGCGGGGAAAATCGGCACTTTGCGGAAACGCGACATTGACGCCGCGCCCGTAACAAAATTCGTCGCCCGATTGAAAAATTTCACGACAACGCCGTCTGTGCGACCGACATCTTGATCCATAATCAAGCCGATAAATTTTCCGTCGTCAAGAAGTTTGTACATTTCGCGAACGCCGTTGCGATAGGTGACGTGCATTCCGACAAGTTCGCGATATTCGCAAATAAATTTGTCCGCGCCCTCGGATTTTTGCTTTTTTGCGACACCGACAAGCGGAATTCCATACTGAGCGAACGCACCGCCCATTAGTTCCCAGTTGTCGTTGTGACCCGTCGCAATAACGCCGCCGCGCCCCGTTTCGGCAATGTAATTCGTCAAATGTTCAAGTCCGATAATTTTGACGTGGTCGCGCATTTCGGGCTTGATTTTCGGCAAGGCAAGCACTTCCATAAAAATTTCGCCGAGCTGAACTGAACCGGCTTTTGCGATTCGTGCGGCTTCTTCCGGTGACACGTTCAGACAATCGCGGGCGTTGTCAATCGCAATGCGTTTTCTTTTCGGCGGCAGGATAAGCCACAAAAAACTTGCCAACACTTTTCCGCACGCCACAGAAAATTTCAGCGGCAACAGACAAATTACGCGGCTCAAAATTTTTAAAAATTGATATTCGATTGCCGTAAACCTCCTCGGCAAAAAATTATCGCAAGTCTTTGCCCGAAACGGAACCTTCCCAATCAATCAGCCCGCCGAATTCGTAAACGTTGGTGTAGCCGTTTTCAATCAAAATTTTTGCGGAATCTTCGGCGCGTCGTCCCGTCCAGCAGTAAATCAAAATCGGCGCGTTCTTGTCGGGCAGTTTGGAAAAATCGCCTTTGATTAAATCTTCAACCGGCACCAATACGGCATTCGCGATATGTTTTTTGTCGTATTCCTCAGGCGTGCGCACGTCCAAAATAATCGCGTCGGGATTTGATTTAATTATGCGTTGAGCGTCCTCGTGCGTCAAATGTTTGTAATCGTTTCCGCAACCGGCAATCAACAACGTCGCGCAGATTATCACGAAAAAATTTTTCATTTCAGAACCTCGGTTAAAGTCTCAAGCATTTTTTGAATGTCGAGCGGTTTGGCAATATGGCCGTCCATGCCCGCATCTTTTGCGGCTTGAATGTCTTCGGTAAAGGCGTTCGCGGTCATCGCGATAATCGGAATTTTGGCGAGCTTTTGATTGGACAGCGCACGAATTTTCGCCGTCGACTCGTAGCCGTTCATGACGGGCATTTGAACATCCATCAACACGCAGTCATAATCGCCGGGCTTCGACGCCGCAACTTTTTCGTAAGCAATTTTGCCGTTCTCCGCCGTGTCCAAACCGAAACCGAATTCCGACAGAATCAGCGACGCAATTTCGCGGTTGACTTCGTTGTCCTCGACCAAAAGCAATTTGATTTTGCTGAAATCAATTTCGCGCTGAGTTTCGGTTTGTTCGACTTCAACTTCTTCCGGCTCGTCGACAATCGGGAAACTCACGCGGACAATAAATTCCGTGCCCTTGCCAAGTTCGGTCTCAACGTCAATCGTGCCGCCCATAAGTTCGACGATGCTTTTCGTTATCGACATGCCCAAGCCCGTGCCTTGAATGTTGCCGACACTTCTGTCGCGTTCGTAGGCGGCGAAAACTTTTTTGGCGAATTCGGGCGTCATACCCATGCCGCTGTCTTTAACTCGCAATTCGTAGTTGCCGGTAGTTTCGTTGCCGCCGACTTGCTCAAGCGTGACGGTGACGGAACCGCCTTCGGGCGTGAATTTAAATGCGTTGCTTATCAAGTTCAGCAAGACGCGGTTAAGTCTCGGCACGTCGCACATGACAATTTTATTCATGACGTGTTCGACGTTCACCGCAAAATTTAAACCTTTCGTCTCCATTTGCGTCGCGAACAAATCACGAACGTCATTAAGTGCTTTAACGATATTTGATTTCTGCGGATCAAGTTCCATTTTGCCCGATTCAATTCGGCTCATGTCGAGTATGTCGTTAATCAGCGTGAGCAGGTGATTGTTCGACGCTTCAATTTTATCGAGATAATCGCGAATTGTCGGCGGCAGTCCGCGTTCCTTTTTGATTAAGTTCGTGTAGCCGATAATCGCGTTCATCGGCGTGCGGATGTCGTGGCTCATGTTCGACAGGAAAGTTGACTTCGCTTTGTTCGAGCGTTCCGCCTGCATTTTTTCGCGCTCCATTGTTTTTTCGCGTGCCATCATCAGCTGGTAAATGTTGAACATGATAAACAGCGTAATTGCAATCAAGCCCATCTGCATGAAGTTATGGCGATTGAGCGAGTCGGTGACAATATCCATTTGATTTTGCAGGTAATATTTCGAGTCCGCTCTTTCGTTGCGGTTCATTGCAATGCCGTGTTCGCTGAGTTCTTCCTTGTAGTAATCGTTGAGATTGGTTAAAACGGCTTTGGTGGAATCGCTGATTGATTCGCGCACCCAAAGTATCGACGTGAAGAAAATCAAAAACAGCAACGCTATCCAAGAAATTGTCGACTTCCCGAAACGCCGCAATTCAATATCGCGCTGGAAAATGTATCGGAAAAACACGAAGCCGATAATGCTCCACAGAATCAAAATCAGATAACTTTCCGTCGTTATTGCGCTGACCGTCCACGCGTTCGGCACCATGAAGTACATGAAGAAAATCAGCGACACGACGCAACCGATTATGCCCGTGACTTGCGGCAGACCTTTGCCGACTTGCCGAGCAACAATCAGCGTGACGACTGAAGTGTAAGTATATTCGATTGTCGCGCCGATTGTGTTTACGTCGATAATCCACGCGATTGCCGTGCGTCCGAGAAACGGTATCGGCAGACTTAACAGCATGATGAAAAATACCGCGTTCATCGGCGAATGATTTTTGTTGAGCTTGCCGAACCATGCGGGAAGTAAATCGTCCCGCGTCAAAGCGTAAATCAATCGGCTTGCGGCAATGTAATTTCCGACGAGACCGGTAATGACGCCGCCCATGATTGTTACAGCCAAAAGAACAACGCCCGTGTCGCCCATGAAGAAATTCGCCGCGTTAAGTGTCGGCAAGGCCGCAAAACCGTTGTAGTCGCCCAAATTGCCGATATAAGCAACCCAGTCCGAGCAGTTGGGAGGCAACGCCGAAATTGCGAGTATCGCCAAAAACGTGTAAGAAATTGCCGCCGCGACGACGGAGCAAAATAAAATCGCGAAAGTTTTTTTGATTGAAAACGTGAAACCTTCCGCCGACTGCGAAATTGATTCAAAGCCGACAAATGCCCAAGGAGCAAGCACGACAATTCCGAATATGGCAGCGAATGAATTTGTGTTTTCGGGAGGATACGCAGGCGCAAGTTCAAAGATGTTCACACCGCTCGCGACGACTGCGCCCATACAAATCAGCACACCGCCGAAAAGAATTATCGCCGCGATTGTTTGAACCCATGCGGCCAACTTGCCTCCGTACATGCAAATTGCACCGAACAACCATAGCGCGCCGAGACTTAGCAGCGATTCGCCAAGCCAGATGTCGAAGCCCGCAACCGTGTAGTGAAATCCGAACTGGAACAAGTCGCCCGTAAATCGTCGGAAGATCAGCGGCAAGGCGGTCGCGTTCGCCCATGTTATCGCTATGTAAACCAGAATCAAAAACCACGAGCTTAAAAAGCCGTGGTCGTAGCCCAGAACTTTTTTTGCATATGAATAAGTGCCGCCCGCGTCGGGATATTTGTTCATCATGAAATGATAATTGTAGCCGATAATCAACATGATGATCCCGCCGATTGCCATGCCGATTGCAGTTCCGAGAGGCCCCGCGATTGGCAAAAACGTCGTGCCCGGCATGACGAATGCGCCCCAGCCTACCGCGCAACCGAATGACAATGCCCAAACGTTCAGCGGCGACAGGTAAGCTTTTAACTTTGAATTTTCTGCTGTGTCCATGGAAATGACCTGCACTCTCGTCAAGAAAATTTTCCTTGAAATTATACACGAAAGTGGGTTAAAGTAAAGTTGCCAATAAGTTGACGGAGGGAAAAATTTTTATGCGTATTTGGTTCAATCACTGGTTCAGCACGGCATACCACTTGATAAATTTGATTCGCGACGGCAACCCCGAAAAGTTTTATTTCGTCGGCTCGAACAAAAGAAATTCCGCCATTTACAAGCGCGCCTGTGACGAATGGTTTCTTGAGCCGGAAAAAATTTCCGAGGACGATTACGTTGATTTTTGCCTGAACTTTTGCCGCGAACATGCGATAGAAATTTTCGTGCCGCGCAGGAATTTGACGGCTGTTGCTCAACGTCGTGAAGACTTTGAAAATATCGGCGTGAAAGTTTTGGTCGGCAAAGATGCGCGCCTGATAAAAATTTTGGACGACAAAGTTGCAACTTACGAATTTATGACGGCGGGCGGGCTTGACGAAATTGTTCCGACGTATCGGCTTGCGAAAAATTTTTCGGAATTCGTGACGGCCTGCGACGAAATTAAAACCTCGACAAATCGCGTCTGCTACAAGCTTGCGAGTGACGAAGGCGCATTGACTTTCCGCGTGATTGATGATTCGCTTGAAAATATTTCCGCGCTCCACAACATGCCGAACATGAAAGTTACACGCGCCGCCGCCGAAAAAATTTTGTCGGCTTACGACTTCAAAATTCCGATGATTGTTATGCCGTATTTGAACGGGCGCGAAGTCAGCGTGGATTGCCTCACGACGCCGCGAGGAAATATTATTGTGCCGCGCTTCAAGACGAACGGGCGATACAGCGAAATAAAATTCGACGACGAAATAATTTCCGCCGCCGAAAAAATTTTGTCCGTGATGAAAATTGACGTGCCGATTAATATTCAGTTCCGCTTTGACGGCGAAAAATTTTTCCTGCTCGAAATAAATCCGCGCATGTCCGGCGGGTTGCAACTTTCGTGTTTGGGCGCGGGGATAAATATTCCGGACGTGGCGATAAATCAGTTGCTCGGCGTCGAAAAAATTTGGACACCGCCCGAAAAAAAATCTTGCCGCGTCGCGAACATTGAAACGCCGATTATCATTGACGACTGAAAAACTTTTGCGTATCCTTTGACACGGGTGGTGATTGAAATGTTGACTTGCGACATGCGTGACGACTACGAAATTATCGAGGGGGTAAAATTTATGTCACCAAGTCCCGACATGGGGCACGGCAATATTATCGCGAATTTAATTGCGACGATAGGCGTTTACGTCAAGATAAAACGACTCGGCATTTGTTTTGCGGACAATTTGGACGTTCATTTTCCTGACGGCAATTTATTTCGCCCCGATTTTGTTTTTGTCAGCGCGGAGCAAGATCGGCTTTTTCTGGACAAAAGAAATATGACGCTTCACGGCGTCCCCGACATGGTTGCCGAAATTTTTTCACGCTCGACAATGCAACGCGACACGACCATCAAAAAAGACATTTACGAACGCAACGGAGTCCGCGAATATTGGATGATTGATCCTTGGCGCGAAACGGTGGAAATTTATCTTTTGCACGACGGCAAATATGTGTTCGCCGGCCGATATGAAAACTACAGCGAAGATGAATTGGCGAGTCTTACCGACGAAGAGCGGGCGGCTGTCGAACTCGAAGTGCCCGTGGCGATTCTCGACGACTTCAAAATCAAAGTTAAAAATATTTTCGGCTGGTATCTGGATTAAAAAAATCCCCGACGAATTTTCGGGGATTTTTTGTCATGAAACTCAGTCGTTGTTGAAATAAATTTCGCGAACTTCGTCTGCAACACGTTCAACGTTGTTCGGCAGGAAATGAATATTATAGCCGACGAAATAAGGGCTCGTGGCGTAGCGCGACATAACTTTAGCGAAAATTTTTTCGTCGCGTCGATAGAAAAAAATATTATAGCTGTTGAAACGCCGCCTGTTAAAATGATTCATCACGTAATCAACGCCGACTTGCAAAAAATCCGCCAGCGCGTCCAAACTTCCGCCGCGTTCGACAACAACGTTAAGTTCGCCGAAACCGACACGCGGACAATTTGAAACGTTGAACTCGACGCCGTCACGCTGTGCAATGACAACGCCGCGAAGTTCCGCCTCGTCGAAAAGCAAATCCGAATTCAAGCGCGGGAAGCCGACAAGTTGCATGTGCGGATGTCGAATCGTGCCGCCGCTCATGACGCCGTAATTCTTGAAAAACAAAACTTCTTCATACTTGCCGGACGCCAAAAGATTTTTCCAGTGACGGACGCCCGTTTTAATGACGCGGCGCATTTTTTCTTGCGAATAGGCGGGCATGTCGGAATTGCATTCGCGCCCCTCAATCAAGACGAATTGGTCGGCACCTTCGATGACTTTGTACTTGTTGCGCAAAAAAATTATGTCGCCGTCAGTTTCGATAATGTCCGTCAAATTTTCCACGTCGCAGAACGGACAAGCGGTCTCGGCGTGAAAAAGCGTTGCGGGTTTCGTCCTGCCCACGTCAGTATTAAATTTTATCAGATTTATTTCCACGTCGGTACCTCTCAAAAGTCAAATCGCTCGTTAGAAATTGCGCTCTAAAAGATAATCCGCCGGTTTGCCAAAAAATTTTTCGAGTTTTACTCTGTCGTCTTCCGTAAAGTTTCGCACGCCTTGCATCTTGTAAGAAAGGGAGGACAGTGGCATTTCGATTAATTTGCTCAACGCCTTGTACGTAAGTTGGCGTGACTCAATTTCGCTTAGTAAATTTTTAAACGGATTGTTGCCGCGACTTGTTGTTGCGATTTTAGCGCGGTGTTCAGCTGAAAGAGGCTTACCTATCTTAGACGCGGCAATGTTAGCGCATCTTTCGGGAGTGAATTGCTTGCCGGTATTTGCCGCCGCAATTTTCGCACGCCATTCAGGAGATTTCGGTTTGCCCTTACGATCCGCCGACATTTTTGCACGCGATTCGGGTGTTGGATGTCTGCCCCTATTAGCTTCAGCAAGTTTTGCTATTTGTGCCGCTACACGAGGGCTATTTTTTTTAGTCTCTCTGATTTTTGCAAGTACTTCCGGCGAATGACGATACCCGACAAATCCTTCGCCGCCGTCCGTCAAATTGTAGCCGTAAGGTTTTTTGCTCTTGAGTACGGCAATGAAATATTTTTCCCAATAATCAAGTTCTGCTTTCGACGCGCAACTTTTGATGACGCCGCAATAAAAATTTTCCCGACCGTATTTGCGAATCGCGTTGGAGATAAGCGTATTATCTTTTTTTCTCACATGTTCATTGAATCGAGTTTTCAAAGCCTGAACGGTTTGCCCGACGTATCGCTTGCCGTTGATTTTATTGAGGATAAGATACACAACGCCATACATAAAGTTCTATCCTTTCAATCGGTTTTAAAGGATTATGCCACACTACGGCGAAAAAGCAAAGATAAATCTTTCAACTAACGAACCAAGGCGGTGCACAATGGCGGAAACAAAATCGAACGAAAAATTTTTGAAGGGCACGTTCATCTTGACGATTGCAAGTTTCGTCGTCAAAGTTATCGGCTCGTTGAATTGGATTTTTGTCTCAAGAATACTTGGCGGCACCGGGATTGGGATCTACATGCTCGCATTTCCCATATATTTCTTCGCAATGACGGCTTCGCAGGCGGGCGTTCCCGTGGCGATTTCAATCATCACGGCGGAGCGCGTCGCCTTGAACGACATTTACGGAGCGCGAAGAGTTTTCCGAATCTCAATGCTGCTCATGTTGTTGACGGGAATATTTTTTTCCGTGCTCACGTATTTTTCTGCGCAATGGCTGATTGACTGGCAATTTATTCGCGACCCGCGAGCTTACATGTCGGTTGTGGCACTTGCGCCGACGGTTTTTTTCGTGACGTTTTTGGCGTCGAGTCGCGGCTATCTGCAAGGTTGGCAACGCATGACACCGACGGCGGTCAGCCAAATTGTCGAGCAAATTTTCCGCGTGATAACAATGATTGTCTTGGCGGATTTGCTTATGCCGTGGGGACTTGAATACGCGGCGGCGGGCGCAAGTCTCGGAGCGTTGGCGGGCGCGGTGACGGGCTTAATCGTGCTGGTTTACTTCCACATAAAATTGAATCGCGACATCGAAAAAACTTACGGCTTGGATTTGAAACCTTCGCCGCAATCCGAAAATGAGCCGACGTTTTCAATCATCAAACGAATTTTTAAATTGGCGTTGCCCGTTTCCGCCGCGTCGATAATGTTGCCGGTCGTGTCGAATTTGGATTTAATGATCGTCCCGCAACGTTTGGAAGTCGCGGGCTATTCGGTTCGGCAGGCGACGGAACTTTTCGGCTACTTGACGGGTATGGCTGTCCCGCTGGTGAATTTGGCGACGATTTTAACGGCTTCGCTTGCAGTGTCAATCGTCCCCGCAATTTCGGAGGCACGGGCGTTGAAAGACACGGCGCGAATTTTTCGGCAGACGGCGGCCTCGGTCAGAATTTCAAATTTCGTTTGCTTCCCCGCGTTCGTCATCGTATTTTTCCTCGCGACGCCGATTTCAAGCTTGATTTACAATGCGCCGGGCGCGGGCGATGCGGTAATGATTTCTGCCGTGTCGATAATTTTGCTCGGACTGCATCAAGTTTCGACGGGCGTGTTGCAGGGACTCGGTCACACGACAATTCCGATGGTCAACATGATTTTGGCGGCGGCGGCGAAAGTTGCATTGAACTGGACTTTGACGGCAATACCCGCACTCGGAATCATGGGCGCGGCTTGGGCGACGGCGGCGGACATGGGCGTTGCGGCGTTCATAAATCTTTATTTCATCTGGAAATATATCGGCTACAAAATGGAACTCGGTCAGCTGTTCAAAACAATCTGCGCGGCGGCAGTCATGTCAATCGTCGTGAAATTTTTCTACGAATTTACGGCGGCTCAATGGCACATGGAAGTTTTCTCGACGTTCGGCGCGGTTATCGTCGGTTGCGTGGTGTACGTGGCGACTATGGCGGCAATCGGCGGTATACTCGAAGAAGACATGGCGCGAATTCCGATGGTCGGTAAGTTCGCGATAAAAATTTTCCGTCGCTTAGGGATTTTCAAAAGCTAACGGCGGCTCAAATATCTGTGTTGCTCGGACGTTCAACAAATTGGATGCAACGTCACGTTGCTTCCGTCGTCTCGGAATTTTCAAAAGCTGACGGCATCAAGTTTCGCTTAACGGTAAAAAAAATCCCCCGCGTTTGCAGAGGAAAAATTTTTCAGGTCATAATTTTTTCGAGCAATTCCATATTCAAATTTTCGCGGACGATTCTTGCAAGTCGTTCGTAATTTTTTTGCTTTTCAGCGCGGAAGTTGCGAATTTTTTCGAGTGGCGGCAAATTTTTCTTGCGGCGCACGGCGTTTAAAAATTTTCGTCTGAAGTCATCGTTATCAAAAATCCCGTGAACGTAAGTGCCGAAAACATTTCCCGCCGAAATGATTTTCTTATCGCCGAGGTTCGTTGTTTCGCCGCTGTGAATTTCGTAGCCGTCGAGATTTTCGCTTGTAATTTGACTGCCGAGGAATTCAAAATTAATTTCGGGCACCGTGACTTGTCGAGTAAATTTTTCGGGGTTGAAAGTCGTTTCAATCGGCAAAAGTTTCAAGCCGTCAAGTTCCGCGTGATTCGATTCGGTTTTGAGCGGGTCGAAAATTTTTCTGCCGAGCATTTGAAATCCGCCGCAAATGCCGACAATCGCCGCGCCGTCAACGTGACGTTGCAAAATTTTTTTCACAAGCCCCGATTCACGCAGATAAATCAAATCTTCGGAAGTGTTTTTACTGCCCGGCAAAATAATTACGTCAGCCGCGTCGAGTTCGTCGGGATTCACCGCGTAAAAAAGTCGCACGTCACTTTCGCCCGCCAAACTGTCAAAATCCGTAAAATTCGAGAGCTTGCCGAGCCGAATAACCGCGATTGAAATTTCGCCGTCCGAAGAAATTTTATCGTCGAGTGAAACGCTATCTTCGTCGTCAATGCCGAGCTTGTCAATGTGCGGAATAATTCCGAGCACGGGCTTTTGAGTTTTGCGCTCCAAAAACTCCACGGCGGGCAAAAATAAATTCACGTCGCCGCGAAATTTGTTGATAATCAAACCTTTGACAAGTTCGCGTTCGTCGTCGTCCAAAAGTTCGAGCGTGCCGACGATTGACGCCAAACAGCCGCCGCGATCAATGTCCGCAACCAAAATCACGGGCGCATTTAAATGTTTCGCGACGCGCATGTTGACAATGTCGTTGTCCTTGAGATTGACTTCAGCGGGCGAGCCTGCGCCTTCGATAACAATCGTGTCGAATTCGGCGGAAAGTTTTTCGAGAGCCGCCTTGACCGCGTCAAAAGCTTTGAGCGAATAGCCTTGATGATATTCTGCCGCGCTCATGACGCCCACGGGTTTTCCGTTGATGATGACTTGCGAAGTTTGGTTGCCCGTCGGTTTGAGCAAAACGGGATTCATTTCGACACGCGGAGCCAATCCCGCCGCTTCTGCCTGTGCGACTTGTGCACGACCCATTTCAAGCCCGTCAGCCGTCACGAACGAATTCAACGCCATGTTTTGCGCTTTGAACGGGGCAACGCGTCGACCTTCGCGGAAAAAAATTCGGCACAGCGCAGTTGTCAAAATACTTTTGCCGACGTGCGAGCTTGTGCCTTGAAACATTAAATATTTTGTCATGACTTCATAACCTTTTCAAAACGGAAAAAATAATCGCCGCCGGGGAAATCTTCGCCGTCAAAATCCGGAGCTTTGTGTTTGGGATTGAAAAATTCGACGGCGTGAAAGCCGCATTTGTTGATATAAAAATGCAGGTTGCGTTTCTCGAAATAAGGCGTGACGGTCTCCCAAATTTTTGTTTCGGGATAACGCGCCTCAATCGCCCGCCACGCCGCCGAGCCGATGCCTTTGCCGTGCGTGTCGACGTTGACATAAAACAACAGCAGTTCATTTTGATTGTCGGGACGAATCACGACGACCGCGCCGCCGACAATTTTACCGTCGCTGACAATGTTCAAAATCTGCGCGCCCGTTTCGTTGAAAGATTTTTCCACGTCTTCACGCGGAATAACTTCTTCGCCGTTATCGCCGAATTCTTCGACCACGGCTTTTTTGAACGCGACTTGAATATTTTTGATAAAATTTTCGCGTTCGTCGTCACGCGTCGGAACAAGTTCAATCATCAAATCACCTCGGAAATTTTTTTTACGTCGACCGCCAAACCCGCGACTGTCAAGAAAACTTTTTCGGATTCTGCGGCAATCATTTGATTCGCAAGTCCCGCCAAATCGCGGAAACGGCGCGCCAATTTATTTTCGGGGACAATACCGGCTCCGACTTCATTGCTGACGAAAATCGTTGTTACGTCGGAATTTTTGGCGGCGTCAATTAATTTTTGAATCAGCCCGCGCAGATTGTCATACAAAATTTTTTCGTCGTCAAGTTCTGCGGCGCAAAGAAAATTGCTGACGTAAAGCGTGACGCAATCGAACAAAATCGCGTCGAAAGTTTTTGCCGCCACGGAAATTTTTTCTTCCGCGTCGAAAGGAGCTTCGAACGTCTGCCAATTCGTGCCGCGTCGACTTTGATGAACTTTGACGCGAAAATTCATTTCGTCATCAAAAATTTGCGCCGTCGCAATGTAAGCCGCCCGCCCGTCGCCGATTTTGAGCGCGAGTTTTTCCGCGAACGAACTTTTGCCGCTTCGTGCCCCGCCGGTCACCAAAATAATTTTGCCCAAAATTTTCACCGTCCGATTAATTTTTTTGTTGCGAACGTTCAACGTAACAACCTGCGAAAAAAATTTACTATTCTACTTGAGTGGCAATAATCCCTACTTAGCGGCGGAAAAAATTTGACTAAGATTAAGCCGTGCAGTATAATCAGCGCGTAAAATTGGAGGGCGTGAAATGAAATCGAACGTTGAAAATTCTTTTGAAACCGAAATCGCCGACGAGTACGCCAAATATGAAACGCTCACCGACGAACAACTTATTGTCGAAATCAAAGAACACGACAACACTTCCGCGCTTGATTATCTCATTCACCGCTACCGCAGTTTCGTTCGTGCAAAAGCGCGTTCATATTTTCTAATCGGCGCCGACCGTGAAGACATCATTCAGGAAGGCATGATCGGTTTTTATAAGGCGGTGCGCGACTTCAAGAGCGACAAGCTGTCGAGTTTCCACGCCTTCGCCGAATTGTGCGTTACGCGCCAAATTATCACGGCGATAAAAACCGCCACGCGTCAAAAGCATATCCCGCTGAACTCTTACATTTCGCTGAACAAACCGATTTACGACGAAGATTCAGACCGCACGCTTTTGGACGTAATCAGCGGCGTGAAAGTTGCCGACCCCGAAGAATTGATCATCAGCCGCGAAGAATTTTTGGCGATCGAAAAGAAAATGTCCGAAATTCTCAGCGAACTTGAGTGGCAAGTTTTGATGGCATATCTCGACGGGAAATCTTATCAGGAAATCGCGGCGAGCTTGAATCGTCACGTAAAATCAATCGATAACGCGCTACAACGGGTGAAACGAAAACTTGAACGCTACGTTGCCAGTCGCGGCGAAACGATTGACATCAGCACGGTTTATCGCGGCTTGTCCACGCTTGACCGCCAAATGAAATCTTCAGCAACAGCACACAGTTAGGCGTTCACCTCGAACGTCTTTTTTCGTTAGGAGGAAAATAATTTGCGCTTCAGAAATAAATTGCTCAACGTCGAAAAAATTTTACAACACGGCTTCACTCGCGACGGAAAATTTTTCGTTCGCCGCGAAAAAATTTTTAACGACTTCACGGCGGAAATTATAATCGACGCGGGCGGCAATGTCACGACAAAAATTTTCGACACGGACGGCGAACTTTACACGTTGCACTTGGTCGAAGACGCAAGCGGCAGTTTCGTCGGCTCCGTAAAAGATGCGCACGAAAAACTTTTACAAGAACTCGCCGCGAATTGCTTTGACGAACAACTTTTTGCGTGCGAACAGACTTTAAAACTTGTCGAATATATCCGCGAAAAATTTTCCGGCGCGCCCGAATTTCTCTGGGAAAAATTTCCGAATTACGCGGTCTTTCGTCGCCGTGACAATCGCAAGTGGTACGCCGTAATTATGGTCGTGCCGCGAAATAAATTGAAGTTGTCGGGCACGGACGAGCTTGAAATTTTAAATCTGCGCGTCGAGCCTGAGGAATTAAATCGAATCGTTGACGGTGAAAAATATTTTCGCGGCTGGCACATGAACAAAAAATCTTGGATGACTTTACGATTGGACGGCGCGTTGTCGGACGAAGAAATTTTTTCGCGACTGGAGCAAAGTTATCGCATTGCCGCCCGAAAATAACTTTCCAAACTTGATTGAAGTTCCCGTCGAAAACAAAGTCGGCAGGATTTTTTTTTTATTGCCCGAATCAACGCAAGCAAAGGAGGCATTTTAAATGACGATTATAACGAAAGATGGAAGTTTGGCGGAAGTCGACGGCGCACAGGCTCTGCACGCGCTCAGGCACACCGCGTCACATATCATGGCGCAGGCGATTAAACATCTCTACGGCGGCGCGGACGGCAAAGGCGTGCAACTTGCAATCGGCCCGTCAATCGAAACGGGATTTTATTACGACATCGACACAGAGAAAAAAATCACCGACGAAGATCTTGCCGACATTGAACGCGAGATGAAAGCTATCATTAAGCAAAATCTCAAGCTCGAACGCTCAACTTTGAGCCGTGCCGACGCGCTGAAAAAATTTTCCGACGAGGGCGAAACTTACAAAGTTGAATTGATTGAAGCTTTGCCCGAAGACGCGGAAATTTCTCTGTTCACGCAGGGCGACTTTACCGACCTTTGCGCAGGGCCGCACGTTCAATCCACGGGCAAAATCAAAGCGTTCAAACTCATGTCGATTGCGGGCGCGTATTGGCGCGGCGACGAACATAACAAAATGTTGCAACGCATTTACGGCACGGCCTTTGAGTCGAAAGAAGAACTCAAAGATTATCTGCACATGCTTGAAGAGGCGGCGCGTCGTGACCACCGCAAACTTGGCAAGGAATTGGATTTGTTCAGCCTGCACGACGAAGGTCCCGGCTTCCCGTTTTTCCACCCGAACGGCATGGTTATTCGCAACGAGCTGATAAATTATTGGCGCGAAGTTCATCGCCGTTACGGTTATCAGGAAATCAAAACGCCGATAATTTTGAATCGCAAACTTTGGGAGACTTCCGGTCACTGGGATCACTACAAAGAAAATATGTACTTCACCAAAATTGACGAGGAAGATTACGCCGTCAAGCCCATGAACTGCCCCGGCGGCATGTTGGTTTACAACACACACGTCCACAGCTACCGCGATTTGCCGTTGCGTTTGGGCGAGTTGGGACTTGTTCACCGTCACGAAAAAAGCGGCGTGCTCCACGGACTTTTCCGCGTGCGCAACTTCACGCAGGACGACGCGCATATTTTCATGACGCCCGCGCAGGTTGAGCCGGAAATTCAAAAGACGATTGATTTGTTCGACGAAGTTTATAAAACTTTCGGGCTGACGTACAAGGCGGAACTTTCCACGCGTCCCGATAACTCAATGGGCGACGACGAAACTTGGGAACTTGCCACCGACGCGCTCCGCAAAGCTTTGGAACATCGCGGGCTTGAATACGTCATCAACGAGGGCGACGGCGCATTTTACGGCCCGAAAATTGATTTCCATTTGAAAGACTCAATCGGCAGAACGTGGCAATGCGGCACGATTCAGCTTGATATGCTTTTGCCCGAAAAATTCGATCTGAATTACATCGGCGAGGACGGCGAAAAACATCGTCCGATTATGGTTCACCGCGTCGTTTACGGCTCAATCGAACGCTTTATCGGCATCCTCATCGAAAATTACGCAGGCGCATTCCCCGTGTGGTTTGCTCCCGTGCAGATAAAAATTTTGCCCGTCACGGACGCACACGCCGATTTTGCACACGAACTCAGCAGAAAATTTTTCGAGCTGAATTTCCGCGCAGAAGTGGACGACCGCAACGAAAAAATCGGCAAAAAAATTCGTGACAGTCAAGTCAACAAAATTCCTTACACGATTGTTGTCGGCGACAAGGAACGCGAAACGGGCATTTTGCCGATTCGCAAGTACGGCGAAAAAGACAGCGTCAACATGAGCACGGACGATTTCATTGCTTACGTCCAAGAAAAAATTTCCACGCGCAACCAAAATTTCTGAGGTAACGCCATGAAAGATTTTATCTTCGACCTACAGCGTTTTCCCGACGACGAGCCGATTGATGAGCCTGAAGAAATTTCTTACGTCATTTCAAGCGGCGACGTGACAATTTCGACTGGCGGCGCGTACACAATCGAAAGCGGCTTCGGCGGCTCCGTTTACGTCATGACGGGCGACGCCGTGACAATCGACGGCTCCGGCGCAAGTTCGCTCACTTCCGCGCAGATTTACACGGGCACGAACGCGGCGGATTTAACGTTAAACTCCGTGTCGATTTCAAATCCGAACGTCAGTCCGCTCAAATTCGGTTCGGGCGGCGGCGTCTTGAAACTCGTCGGCGAAAATGTTTTGTCGACCGAAAATTTTTACGCGGCGGCTGTGAATGTCGGCAGCGGCAACGTGACGATTGACGGGTCGGGAACTTTGACTGCAACGTCGACGGGCTACGGCGCGGCTGTCGGCACGGACTACGGCGGAACTGCCACACCGAATTTAACGGTTGCGAACGGCACGATTAATCTTTCGTCGAATTACGGCGCGGGACTCGGTTCGGGTTCTGCGTCGACGTTCGGCACGGTTTCAGTCACGGGCGGCACCGTCAACGCAACTTCGACTTTGGGCGCAGGTATCGGCACGGGCGCGGGCACTTCTTCCGAAAACGCCGGCTCTGTCGCGATAACGGGCGGCAAAATTACTGCCACAAGCGAAGACGGCGCGGGTATCGGCAGCGGCTTCGAGGGCGCGGTTGGCGACATTACAATCGAAGGCACGGCGAACGTCAACGCAAGTTCGACGGGCAACGGCGCGGGCATCGGCTCCGGTTCAACGGGCGGCAATGAAAGTTCCGCAGGCAATATCACAATCGGCGGCAATGCAAGCGTCGTGGCGACTTCTGCGCGATACGGCGCGGGTATCGGTTCCGGTTACGCTCGCTACAACGGCATGAACATGGCGGGCACAATTTCAATCGGCGGAGATGCCAACGTCACCGCCTCAAGTCTTTTGAACGGGCTGGGAATCGGCGCGGGCTATTCGGACAACGTTGCCTTAAATGTCGTCGGAACAATTTCACTTTCGGGCGACACGGACACTGCGGCGAAATCTGCGGTCGTCATCGAAAACAGCGACACCACCCGAACGGTCACGATTAACGGCACAACTCTTTCGGGGCGGCAGTTGACTTTCATTGACGGCGTTCAATCGAATCCCATCACCGACAACAACAGTTACACGCCCGTTATCGTCAACGAAAGCATTGCGGGCGCGACAAACGTCGGCAAAGTTGACGGCAGTGACGATTATATTTATCTCGGCGGAATCGGCGTTATCTCGGATTATGCGGGCGTCACGATTAATTCTGCGTCGGACAGCGTCGACACCGAATCGGACACTGAAGAAACTGTCACGGACGAAGTTACGGGCGCGAAAATTCGTTACGCGACGGATTATGTCGGCTTTGGATTCGACGGCTACACTTTGGCAATAAATTCGTCGACGGGCGCGCTTTACGTCCAAAACTGCAAAGATAAAATTCTTGCAATCGCCGACACTTCGGGCAACACCACGACTTATGTTTATTCGCCGACCGACCCCGAAGCAATTTACGGCAACGAACTTTCGCATTCCGAAATTATTTTCGGCTCGAACAATGGCGCGGATATTATTTTCGCGGGCGACGGCGGTACCACGGTTTGCGGCGGCACGGACATTGCCAACGACACTTTGGTTGGCGGCGCGGGGCACGACGAATACATTTACGTTGACGGCACGGGCGCGGACGTTGTCACCAATTACGGCGGCGAAGATTTAATCAAAGTCAGCGGCACAATTAACGGCGTGAATATGTTCGGCGACTTCGCGTTAAATTTTGCGGACGGCTCTTTGATTGTGGCGAACTCTCAAGACAGACTTATCACCGTTGCCGACACAAGCGGAAATTTGCTCGGTTACGGCTATTACTCAAGCACGGCAGGCGTTATGGACGGCTCAAATTATTCGGGCACGGAAGTTATCGTCGGCGGCGCGTTCGGCAACAATCTGATTATCGCGGGCGACGGCGGCTCATCTCTCTGGGGAAATTTCGGCGGCGTCAATACGTTAATCGGCGGCGCGGGGCACGACGAATTTTTCTACACGCCGGGCAGCGGAATTGTTTTCGTGCAGAACGCGAATGCTTTTGACACGGTTAATCTCGCCGAAGTCAGTCGCAGTCAAATTGCGGGCATTGCCGTCACAAATACCGACACGACAATCAGTTTCACGGACGGCGGCGCGATTAACGTTCAAGGCGTCGGACTTACTTACAAACTCGACGGGAAAAATTACGTCGCCGATTCGACGACTCAAAATCTTGTCGCCGTGTAGTGGCTGTCGTGAAATTATTTTGGCGCGTCGCGTTGATTTTGTTTTTTAATCTACTTTCTTTGACGGCAAAGAAAGTAGCAAAGAAACCGCGCCTGCGCGGCGGGCGAGGAATAAGTAATCGACAATCCGAAATGTTATCGTGAATCCATTTGGCCGACGGTATTTGCATCCTGCAAATGCGTCGGCGGGAGCCGCCATCCATGGCGGCTCCATGTTTCCGTAAACAAAAAACCGCTCGACGTATCGGGCGGTTAATTTTTTTTCGTAAACGTGAAATTTACTTCGCCAAAAGTTCGGTGACTTTGTTCGCCAAATCGACGGGATCTTTCGGCAGGACGCCTTCAATCAAAAGCGCAAGTGAGTACAATGTATTGCACAGGTTCTTGAATTCGGGCGAATCTTTATCCGCGTGCAGTGCCTCCAATTTTTTGAAAACCGCGTGATTCGGGTTGAGTTCCAGAATTTGCGTCGCCTTGAACATCGGGTTATTCATTGCCGCGAAAGTTTTTTCCATCGTCAGCGAAGGAGAATTCGCGCCCGTCGCCAAACAAACCGCACTTGATTTCAGTCGCGAAGTCAAGCGCACTTCGGCAACCGCGTCGCCGATTGCGTCTTTCACGTCTTTAAGCAAGTCGCCTTGAGTTTTGGCAATTTCTTCAACTTCGGCTTTGACTTTCTGCGATTCGGCGTCATCAAGCTCGAAGTCTTCGCGGGTTATCGATTGGAAATGTTTTTCGGCGTATTCGTGCAACGCCTCAATCGTGAATTCGTCGACGGGGTCAGTCAAGTAAATGACTTCAAGCCCGCGTTCGCGCAAAAGTTCCATTTGCGGAAGTCGTTCAATCGCCGCCGCGTCGGAGCCTGCCGCCACGTAAATTTGTTTTTGCGATTCGGGCATCCGTTCGACGTATTCTGCCAGCGTGGAAAATTTTCCGTCCCGCGACGTTTGGAACAGGAGCAAATCTTTCAGCGCGTCTTTGGCTTTCGTGTCGAACATGCTGTTATACACGCCGATTTTCAGCGACTTACCGAATTCCCGCCAAAAAGTTTCGTAGCGGGCGCGTTCGTCTTTGAGCAACTTGCCGAGTTGCTTGAGGATATTTTTTTCCAACGCCTTGCCGATAACTTTGACTTCGACGCTCTGTTGTAGAACTTCGCGGGAAATATTTAACGGCAGGTCGGGCGAATCAACAAGCCCTTTCATGAAACGCAACCAATCCGGCAGAAAATCTTTGCACTTGTCCATAATGAAGACGTGGCGCGAATAAAGTTGCAAGCCCGCTTCGTAATCGGAGTAATACAAATTCTGCGCGGCGCGTTTCGGAATGCAAAGCAACGCGGTATATTCGACGGTGCCTTCCGCTTTGACGTGGAAAATTTCCTGCGGCGGCTCCCACTCGTGCATTTGGTGCTTGAAAAATTCGTCGTACTCTTCGCGGGTAATTTCGGATTTGTTGCGCGTCCAAAGCGGCTTCATTGAATTAACCGTGCGAATTTCAAGCGACGGCGGTTTTTCGTTTTCGCCTTTGACTTCAAAATTCATCTTGACGGGGTAGCGCACGAAGTCCGAATATTTTTTGATGAGCCGTTCGAGTTCGTAAACGTCGGTGAAATTGTATTCGTCGTCGCCGCAGAATTCGGGCTTGAGGTGCAGAATAATCGTCGTGCCGCGAGAATCTTTTTCGCAGTCTTCAAGTTCGTATTCGCCCGCGCCGTCGGAAGTCCACTTAACCGCAGAAGTTTCGCCTGCACGCCGCGTGATGAGTTCGACTTTTTCGGCGACGATGAACGCGGAATAAAAGCCCACGCCGAATTGACCGATTAATTCCTGAGCGGAGGCGTTGGAGGCTTCGCGGAGCTTGTCGAGAAAATCTTTCGTGCCGCTCTTCGCAATGGTGCCGATATTGGAAATGACTTCGTCGCGTGTCATACCGATACCGTTGTCGCTGATTGTGACGGTTTTGGTTGTAACGTCGGGCACAACAAAAATTTCCGGTTCGGCGTCGCCGGCAAGTTCTTTGTTCGTGAGCGATTCGATACGGAGTTTGTCGAGTGCGTCGCTTGCGTTTGAAATTAATTCGCGCAGGAAAATTTCTTTGTTCGTGTAAATCGAGTTGACTACCAAATCAAGCAGACGTTTTGTTTCCGCCTGAAATTGAAGTTTTTCTGTTGCCATAATGAATTCCTCCCAACAAAAATCGAGCGAGCACGTAGCCCGCCCGCGAAAATTTTATTCGTTGTTACTTGAAGAGCAAGCTTACCGAACGATGAGACATGATGTTTAAAATTACGTCGCCGATTGCGCCAGCCATTGAAAGCACGGTGATTTTTTCGGATTGTTTTTCGGGCGGCAAAGGAATTGTATCGGTGACGACGAGTTGTTCAATTTCGGAGTTGTTGACTTTTTCGACGGCGTTTTTACTCAAGACTGCATGAGTGCACGCGGCGATAACTTTTTTCGCGCCGAGTCTTTTCAAAGCTTTTGCGCCTTCGCACAGACTGCCCGCCGTGTCGACAATATCGTCAATCATAAGCGCAACTTTGCCGTTCACGTCGCCGATAATGCTCATGACTTCGGCTTCACCGGGACGCGGACGACGTTTTTCGATAATGGCGATTGGAGCTTTGAGATAATCCGCCAATTCACGGGCACGAGTGACGCCGCCGAGGTCAGGCGAAACAACAACAAGTTCGTCGTTGAAATTTTGTTCTTTGAAATAATCGGCAAGCACGGGAGCCGCCTTGAGGTGATCAACGGGAATGTCAAAGAAACCTTGAATTTGTCCCGCGTGCAAGTCGACGGTTAAAACACGTGTCATACCCGCCGCAACCATCAAATTGGCGACGAGTTTTGCGCTGATTGGTTCGCGTCCGCGAGTTTTGCGATCTTGACGGGCGTAGGCGTAATACGGAACGACCGCCGTTATCGAGTGTGCCGAAGCGCGTTTGCAGGCGTCCGCCATAACCAGCAAATCCATCAAGTTATCGTTGACGGGTTGCGAAGTCGGCTGAACGATAAAAATATCTTTGCCGCGAATGCTGTCGCTTATCATGACTTGCGTCTCACCGTTGTTGAAGCGACCGACGAACGTGTCAAAAATTTCTACGCCGATATGTTCGGCGATTTTTTTTGCCAGTTCGGGATTGGCGTTTCCCGTCATTAAACAGAGTCCGCCTTTTTTGTCGATGCCGTTATTTCTCACTTTAAACAGCTCCCCAAAAAATTTTTCACGCCTTAGTTAAGCGCGGTTTTCTTGCCGTAAAGCAACAAATCCCAAACGTCGTAAGCGGCAACCGTGCCGGTAACGACGCCTTCAGCCGCCTGCAACAAATTTCCGCCGCAAAGTTCGGGGCTGAGATAAAAGCCCGATTCAAGTTCCGTTTCAAACGGCACGAAGCAAACTTTCTTCGCGTAGGGCAGGCAGTTGAAACGTTCCAAAACGACGGGGCTTGACGTGTGCATTGTGACGAGGACATTTGACCAGTTGACTTTGTCTTTAAGCGTGTTCCACGTCTCCAACGCGTCCGCGTCGTTGGTGAAACTGTTCATAAACCATTGCGTGCCGTCCAGCCAGAACACGGGGAAATTAATTCCCAAATCGGCGTTGTATTCCGTGTGCGCGAAGTGCAAATCTTTTTTCAAATGCCAGCGCGCTTCGGGCAGGAAATTCATAAAACTTTCTTCGCTTGTGTACATGCCGACGGTCGGCGAAAGTTTGGGCAAACCGAGACGGTGATAGGCGAGACCGGTCCACCAGCCCATTGACAGAATCGACAGATTTGAATTGCGCAATTCCTTGTAGCGGGCGGGCGTGAATCCCGGTATCAAAACCGTGCGGTCGAGAACAATTTTGTCGAGATCAAGACCGAGTTCCTTTGCCTCCGCGAGAATCGGCGCAAGGTCGACATCGTGCCCCGTCACCAAAATCAAATCGTAGTTGAGCGCGGCAATGTCGCTTTTTTTAATCGTGTCGAGTTTGTTAATCGGCGTGGGAATTGATTCGACGACGCCGATAATTTTCACGGTTTCAAGTTTGTTCAAAACATCCATCGCAGGTTTCAACAGACTTTGCCCGTGATTTTTCTTTTGCGTGCGAACATTATCGTACTCCACCCAAATAACGACGTTCATTGCCGGCGCGGAAGTTTTGGAAGTTGCAGGAGTCGCGAAAATTTTTGGCGTCGCGGGCGTGCAATTTTCTTTGAGACTGTCGAGCGAAAAACCGGGCTTGCAAACCGTGCTGTCGAGAACAAATTTACTGCAATCAAGACCGAGTTCCTTTGCCTCGTCGAGAATCGGCGCGAGATTAACGTCGTGCCCCGTCACCAAAATTAAATCGTAGTCAAGCGCGGCGATTTCGTTTTTTTCAATCGTTTGGAGCTTGTTAATCGGCATGGGAACGGATTCGACGACGCCGATAATTTTCACCGTCTCCAAGTTATTCAAAACATCAAGCGCGGGTTTCAACAGACTTCGACCGTGCGATTTTTTTTTCGTTTGCACGGTGTCATATTGCACCCAAATTACAACATTCATAAAGTTCCCTCCGATTTTTAGGTTAGCAACTTATTTCCGTTTGTCGTTCCAGTCCGCGATATTCGTTTGGCGGGCGCGAGCGATTGCCAGACTATTTTTCGGCACGTCTTTGGTTATCGTGGAACCCGCGCCGATATATGCTCCGTCGCCGACATTAACGGGCGCAACTAAATTCGTGTTGCAGCCGATAAAGACGTTGTCGCCGACCTTCGTGCGATATTTCTTTTTGCCGTCGTAATTGCAAGTGACAGTTCCGCAACCGACATTGACACTTTTGCCCATGTCCGTATCGCCGATATATTGCAGGTGCGGCAACTTTGTATCTTCGCCGATTGTGGAATTTTTAACCTCGACGAAGTTTCCGATTTTGACGTTCTGCCCGATTTTGGAACCTGGGCGAATGTGCACATACGGACCAATCGTGACGTTGTCGGAAATTTCCGCGTCGTGACAGTAGCCGAATTGGGCTTTGACGTTGTTGCCGACTTTCATGTTTGTGAAGCGAATGTTGGGGCCGATTTCGCAGTCTTCGCCGATTGTCGTGTTGCCTTCAAGGTAAGTGTTCGGCTTAATAATTGTGTCCTGTCCGATTTCAACGTCGCAGTCGACAAAAGTTGTGCCGGGGTCGACGATTGTCACGCCGGAATTCATGAGTTCTTGAAGTTTATGGCGGCGGATAATTTGATCGGCGGCGGCAAGTTGAATGCGCGTGTTTATGCCCAAAGTTTCGTCGCAAAAATCGGCGGTGTAGATGGCTATTTTTTCGCCTTCGGATTTAAGAATCGTCAACACGTCGGGCAAATAATATTCGCCTTGAGCGTTATCATTGCCGACTTTTTCAAGCGCGCCGAAAAGTTTCCGCACGTCCGCGCAGTAAACGCCCGCATTGACTTCGCGAATTTGTTTTTCGATGGCGTTGGCGTCTTTATCTTCGACGATTTTTTTAAAGGTGCCGTCGTCCTCGTGAATCACTCGCCCGTAACCTGTGGCGTCGGGCATTTCGGCAGTCAAAACCGTCACCGCGCAGTTTGATTTTTCATGAGCGGCGACGAATTTTTTCAGTGATTCGCCGGTCAAAAGCGGCGTGTCTCCGCACAAAATCAAAAGTGTGCCCGTCGAGTTTGCGAAATTTTCTTTGGCGCAAAGTACGGCGTGCCCCGTGCCGAGCTGTTGATTTTGCATGACGAATTCCACGTCGGAAATTTCCTGTTTGATTAAATCCGCGCCCGCGCCGATAACGACGACTTCACGCGTTGAGCCGGTACGTTTTGCCGCGTCAATCACGTGACGGAGCATGGGCTTGCCGCCGATTTTGTGCAAGACTTTGGGCAATTTGCTTTTCATGCGTGTACCTTTGCCCGCCGCCAGTATCAGAGTTTCAAACATAAGGAGCCTCCTAAGCGATCTTTAAGCCGGTCTGTAATCTTTTGGCTTTGTTGCGTTTCTTCATGTCCAAAATTTTTTTCAGCTGTAACATTTCCTTATAAAGTTCCGTGTCCGCGCAGATGTATTGAGCAAAACTTTTTTTATCGGCAAGCGCAATGTTTTCGAGTTTGCTTGCTTCGGGAATGGAATCGCCGCGTTCTTCCGCGCTCAGCAACATTAAATTTAAAACGTCAGTCGCGTAAATAATTGCCTCGCCCAAAGTGGCTCCGTCGGTAAACCAATTATCTGCGTCGGGGAAATTTACGGTATAAATTTTTTCCGACTCGTGCCACGTGAAAACTGCGGGATAGACATATCTCATCGTGCTTCACTTCCTTACTGTTTTATGCCCGCTTGTTTAAGGATGCTGTTGAGCGTCGGAGTTGAAATTTCTTTTGCGCCGTGACGCGGACCGGGAAATTGTTTTCCGTCGCGATTTATCCAAATGTCATGTCGGTTGCCGTGATGATGAAGTTTACAACCGTGTTTAAGGAGAATTTTTAACAGTTCGGAATATTTCATTGTCCCTTGCGTCTCATGGCTTTGAGCAAAGTCTCCTCCGCCTGTTCCATGTGACGTTCGGCGGCGTCGCGTGCCGCATCAACGTTTCCTGCGGCGATGGCTTCGACCATTGCGCGATGTTCCTCAAGCGTTTCTTGCAGGCGACCGGGATAAGACATTGACAGAGTGCGGAAACGGGCGAGTTGTTCTTTCAAGTTGCTGATTATCGTAACGAGCCGTTCATTGCGGCTGACTTGATACAACAGTCCGTGAAATTCAATATCCGTCTCAACGATTTTGTCGATGTCCCTGCGCTTAATGTGACCTTCAATTTCGGTGAGCAGGGCGCGTAATTTTTCCAGTTCGTCCGGCTCAATGCGCATAGCTGCCAAACCCGTCGAGAGTGATTCGAGTGCCGAGCGAATTTCAAAAATTTCTTTGATGTCGTTGACCGACACGCTTGAAACGTAAGTCCCGCGTCGCGGCATCATGATAACGTAGCCTTCCTGTTCGAGCTTGCGAATTGCTTCGCGAACGGGCGTGCGGCTTATGCCGAGTTCTTCCGCCAGCTGAACTTCCATTAAACGTTCGCCGGGTTCCAAAATTCCGTTACGAATCGCGGCGCGCAGAGCTTCACAAACAGTTTCGCGCAACGGCTGATAATTGTCGATTTTTATGGGTTCGAGTCTGCCCATTGTAAATTCATCCTTACCCAAAAAGTTTCGTGATAAAAATTTGCGCGGCGGAGTCGTCGATACTTGCCGAAATTTTATCGACGTTGGCTTCGTCCGCCAAAGCAAAAACCGTCGCACCCGAGCCGCTCATCAACGCGACGCGAGCACCGGCGGCCAGCATTTTATTTTTGTATTCGGCAATGACGGGAATTTTCTTGAGCGCAACGCTTTCCAAAACGTTGGCAAAACATTTGAACGCCGCAGAATATTCGCCGTGTTTGAGAAGTTCGATAATCATTTCATTCGGCGGGTGACTTTCGGCAGGTTCGGCGTCGTAAGTTTTGTACGACCACGCCGTTGAAATTTCACCCTGAGGTTTTGCCAAAACGACGCTGAAATTTTTCATGGGAGCCAAGCGCGTCAAAATTTCTCCGCGACCTTCGGCAAGACACGTGCCGCCGACAATACAAAAAGGAACGTCAGAGCCGACGCGTGCACCGATCTCGCAAAGTTGCGATTCGGAAAAATTTGTTTCGTAAAGGCGATTCATGCCGCGAATGACAGCCGCCGCGTCCGTGGAGCCGCCGGCAAGTCCCGCCGCCATCGGAATTTTTTTCAGCAGTTCAATAGCCACGCCGAAATTTTTCCCGCAGAATTCGCAAAAAGCCGCCGCCGCTCGCCACGCCAAATTTCGTTCGTCCGCAGGAATTTTTTCGCCGCCGTCAATTCGGCTTGCGTCCATTGACAAAGAAATCCCGTGCGGAATTTTTTTAAGGATCAATTCGTCGGCAAGTTCAATCGACTGCATAATCATCGAGACTTCGTGATAGCCGTCCGCTCGCACGCCCGAAATGTCCAGCGTCAAGTTGATTTTTGCTCGTGCAAGTTCTTTAAGCATTGCTTCACCACGCCTTTAAATTTTCGGCAAAATTGTATCACGCTTTATTTTCTTTGGCAAGACGCGCCTTTTCAAGCGAAATGTTTTCGTGTAAAATTCTTCGCGCAAGGAGGTTTTGGGATGAGTTCCGACAAAAATACGCCGCACAAAAAATTCATTGCCGATTTGACTGAAGATGAACTTTATGCAGATTCGCCGCCCGTTCGCGATGAAACGACTGCTCAAGACGACACGCCCGTTTACGACGCGGAGACAGTTCACGAAGAACCGCGCAGAAAAACTTTCCACAGCAAACACCCGCCCGTTGAAACCGTCGACGAAGAAAAACCCGCCGAATCTGAAGACAAGCAAAAAATTTCTCACGCCGAAGCAAGCGGCATTGTGCTTTCCGTCGTCATGGTTGGTTACAGCCTCTTCACCGAAGACAAGCCGTTGTTTTTTCTGTCGACCGCGTTGCTGATTTTTTTGTTGCGCCCGTTAATCGGCGGACTTTTCGGCAAGCACAATCAAGCCGTCCAAAATGCATTGCACGCGTTCAGTTTGGCGTTATTTTTCGGCGCGTTAATCTTCCTGTTTCTGTGACGGCGGCGCGTTGGACTTTTAATCGCACGGGTGATATACTTTTTCACGCAAAAAATTTTTCGGAGGTATGACAGTGGAAGAACTTAATTTTGGCACCGGTAAAATCGTGCCCGTCAATCTCGAACACGAGATGAAATATTCTTACATAGATTACGCAATGTCGGTTATCGTTGCCCGCGCTCTGCCTGACGTTCGCGACGGATTAAAGCCCGTGCACCGCAGAATTCTTTACGCAATGCAGGAAGCCGGCATGACAAGTTCCAAGCCGTACAAAAAATCTGCGCGCATCGTCGGTGAAGTTTTGGGTAAGTATCACCCGCACGGCGACACTTCCGTTTACGACGCGATTGTCCGCATGGCGCAGGATTTTTCGTTGCGCTATCAGCTTGCGGACGGACACGGCAACTTTGGTTCCGTTGACGGCGACCCTGCGGCGGCAATGCGTTATACGGAAGTTCGCATGTCGAAAATTTCCGAGCTTATGTTGCAGGACATCGATAAAGATACCGTCGACTTCGTGCCCAACTACGACGAATCACTTAAAGAGCCGTCAGTTTTGCCCGCGAAGTTCCCTCAGCTTTTGGTAAACGGCACAAGCGGTATCGCGGTTGCAATGGCGACGAATATTCCGCCGCACAACATCGGCGAAGTCATCGACGCGACGTTGTATCTGATTGACGAGCCGAACGCCTCGACAGATGAACTTATCGAAATTGTTCACGGCCCCGACTTCCCGACAGCCGGCTTGATTATCGGCACGGAAGGAATTCGCGACGCCTACCGCACGGGACGCGGCTCAATCAAAATGCGGGCACGCACGGAAATTGAAAACCTTCCGAACGGCAAAAGTCGAATCATCGTTACGGAATTGCCCTATCAAGTCAACAAGGCGCGTCTTATCGAAAAAATTGCCGACCTCGTTCGCGAAAAGACAATCGAAGGCGTGACCGACCTGCGCGACGAATCCGACCGCGAAGGCATGAGAATTGCCATTGACTTGCGCCGCGACGTGACGCCGCAAATTGTTTTGAATCTGCTTTTCAAACATACGCAACTGCAAGACACTTTCGGCGTGAATATGATTGCACTCGTCGACGGCAGCCCGCGCATTTTGAACCTGAAAGAAATTTTGACGTACTACATTCGCCATCAAGAAGAAGTCGTCACGCGCCGCACTAAATTTGATTTGGCGAAGGCGAAGGCTCGCGCACACATTTTGGAAGGTTTGACGACCGCCGTCAAAAATCTCGACGTGGTTATTAAAATCATCCGCCAAAGCTCCTCGGCTCAAGACGCTAAATCAATGCTGATAAAAATGTTTGAGTTCAGCGACGCGCAGGCTCAGGCGATTTTGGATTTGCGTTTGCAGAAATTGACGGGACTTGAACGCGAAAAACTTGACACGGAATATCGCGACGTACTTGCCGCCATCAAAAAATTTGAAGAAATTCTCGGCGACGAAAGTTTGATTCTGCAGATTATCAAAGACGAACTTACTGCCGTCAAAGAAAAATTCAACGACGAACGCCGCACGGAAATTGTTCGTGAAGAATTGACGGCCTTTGAAGCTGAAGATTTAATCGACGACGACGACATTGTTGTCACGCTCACGCACGGCGGTTACGTCAAGCGAATCGACCTGTCAACCTATCGCAAGCAGAAACGCGGCGGTGTCGGCGTTACCGGCATGGGCACGAAGGAAGAAGATTTCGTCGAACAAATTTTGATTACCACGACGCACCATACGATTTTGTTTTTCACGAATCGCGGCAAAGTTTTCCATCTCAAGGCGTATCAAATTGCCGAATCGGGACGCGCCGCCAAAGGCATTCACATCAGCAATTTGTTGCAACTTGAGCCGAATGAAAAAATTACCGCGCTGATTAAAGTTCGCGAATTCGACCCGACGCGCTATCTTTTCATGGCGACTAAAAAAGGCTTCGTCAAAAAAACCCAGCTGTCGGAATTCAGCTCAATGGCGAAACGCGGATTGGTTGCTTTGAAACTCGAAAAGGACGACGAACTTATCGGCGTTAAATTCACGGAGGGCGAACGTTACGTTATTCTCGGCACCGCACGCGGCAAGACAATTTCTTTCGCCGAGGAAGAAGTTCGCTCAATGGGACGCAATGCCCGAGGAGTTCGCGGAATTCATTTGAATAAAGGCGACCGCGTTATCGGCATGGACAAGTTGAGTAAAGGCGCGGAAGTTTTGACTGTCAGCGAAGAAGGTATCGGCAAACGCACGCCCACCGAAGAATATCGCCCGCAATCTCGCGGCGGCAAAGGTCTTATCAACATGAAAGTCACCGAAAAAACCGGCGAAGTTGTCGGCATTAAAGTTGTCAAACCCGATCAAGAACTCATGCTGATAACGACCGAAGGCATCGTTATTCGGACAAGCGTAAACGACATCCGCTCAATCGGGCGCAACACTCAAGGTGTCATTTTGATGAAAACCAAAGACGACGACAAAGTTGCCGCGCTTGCAACCGTCACGCTCAAAAACGATTGAAGTCGAAACTTTATTTAAGTCGCCGCCGACAATCGCCGATATAGTAAACGAAAATTTTTAATCAATCGGGTCAAACTTTAAGGAAACTCTGCAGACAAGGAACGTCAAATAAATCCGACCCGCGGCAGTCACACTCGGCGCGCCGAATCAATAAAGGAGAAGTGATTTATCATGATGCGTTCCCTGTACGCCGGTGTTTCGGGAATAAAAATTCACCAAACCCGAATGGACGTTATCGGCAACAACATTGCAAACATCAATACTGTCGGCTTCAAATCCAGCCGTGCAACTTTTGCGGACGTGCTCAGCCAAACGCAAGTCGGCGCGTCTGCTCCGTCAGATAATCGCGGCGGTATCAGCCCGCGCCAAATCGGTCTCGGTGCGGCAGTGGCAAGTATCGATCTTTTGACGGCGGACGGCTCGCCGCAAGCCACGGGCAAAAATACCGACGTGGCACTTTCGGGCAACGCGTTGTTCGTCCTCAAAAACGGCGGGCAACAAGTTTACACTCGCGACGGTGCTTTTGAATTTGACGCGGAAGGCAATTACGTCTTGCCCGGCAGTGGTTTCAAAGTTCAAGGCTGGAACGGCGTTGACGGCGTAATCACCACCAACGCGCTGACTGAAGACATCAACGTCCGTGCAGGCAAAACCATGCCCGCAAACGCTACCAAAAATATCGACTACAACGGCAACCTCAACGCAAGCGATCCGATTATCACGGGCATTTCTTACATTCCTCGCGGCGGCGCGGCAACCGACGTTCCCGCAGACCAAGGCATTTACATTGACGGCAGCAAGAATACAATGGCGACTTTGACTTTGTCTGACGGCACGACGCGGCGTGTGACCAGCGGTTATTATCAAGTCGGCTACTCAATCCCCGTCACCACCGTTGCCAATGTCTATGACGCGGAAGGCGGCGAACACTCCGTTACGATTTTGTTGGACAGAAACAAAGACGCCACGAACAATCAATGGCGCGTCTATCTGTCGCCGACGGGGAAATTGGAAGACACTGCCCAGAACATTACCGCGCCTCCGACTTCCGTCACAATCGAAGACGGCGCAACGACTTTGTCAATGGATCTTTCTTACGTCTATTTCAATTCCGACGGTTCCATGAATATGACCGACGCCCCGAAAACCGAAACAGCCACGACAACTTTGACGTTCACGCCCACGGAAGGCGTAGGCGCGACAACCCCGCAACAAGTTACCGTCAACTTCGGCGGCTTGACGCAATACACGGGCAACACTTCGGCTTATCCCACGACCGACGGCAACGCTTACGGAATTTTGCAGAGTATCAGCATTGATACCAGCGGCGTTATCAAAGGCTCTTACACCAACGGCGTCATTCAGGACGAAGCTCAAATCGCCGTCGCGCAGTTCGTCAACTTCAGCGGCTTGACGAAAGTCGGCACGAGCACTTATCAAGAGTCGAACAACTCAGGTGCCGCGAACATCAAGACGGTTGACGCGCTCGGCGTTTCAATCACTCCGTCTGCATTGGAAATGTCGAACGTCGATTTGGCGAACGAATTCGCCGATATGATTGTCACTCAACGCGGTTTCCAATCGAACTCGAAAATCATGACGGTCGGCGACGAAATGCTCGAAACGCTCATCAACATGAAGAGATAAAATTTTTATCGCAATCAAAAATCCCCGGCTTTGGTTGGGGATTTTTTTGTTTAACAATATTCGTGGTCGAAGTGAATTACTGCTCGGTCGGCGGGATTGAACTTGAGCAACTGTCGCTGAAACTCTCGACGCAATTCCCTGTCGCTCAACGAAAAATCTTGCGGAACTGCCACGTCGAAAATAAATTTTCTGCCCGCCTTGTACGGCACGACGCGGAAATCATGCAACGTCAATCGCCCGTCAATGTTCGCCAAAAGTTTTTGCGCCTCGGAACGGAGCAAATCGAAAGTTTCATCACCGACAACAACGGGGTCAACGTGCAACGTCGCCGAAATGCCATAACGCGAACGAAGTTTTCTTTCAAGGCGGTCAATAATTTCGTGCGCCGTCAACAAATCAAGATTCGCGGGCATTTCCACATGCATTGAAACAAAAATTCTTTTTGCGCCGTAGCTGTGAACAATCACGTCATGAACGCCCAAAACTTCAGGCGCGTCCGTGACGATTTTTTTCATGTCGCGCAAAAGTTCGGGGTCGGGACTTTCACCGAGCAGAGGATTTAAAATTTCTTTCAGCGATGCAAAACCTCCGCGAAGTATGAACGCCGAAACGAAAATACCCGCGCCGCCGTCAATGTTCACGCCGAAATTTAAATAGACGGCAACGGAAATTACGACGACGGAAGTTGCAAGGCAGTCGGTGAAACTGTCCAAAGCCGCCGCGTCCAGTGCCGCCGAATTAATTTTTCGTGCCGCGTGACGATAAAAAAATCCCAGAAAAAATTTTGCCGCAACGGACAAAATCAACGCGATTAACGTCAATTTGTCGACGGACAAATTTTCCGGCTCAAGAATTTTTTCTGCGGACGAATATAAAAGTTCTCCGCCGACAAAAATCATCGCCGCCGCAACGAACAAGCCCGCAAGATATTCCGCCCGCCCGTGCCCGAAAGGATGTTCGGCGTCGGCAGGTTTGGCGGCAATGCGAAAACCCGCCAGCATAATCGCGGACGTTCCCATATCCGAAATATTATTAAAAGCATCGGCGACAATGGAAATCGCGCCCGTCATCAAACCGAGTACCAACTTGACGACCGACAGCAAAAGATTGACGCCGATACCCGCGAAGCTCACAAATTGCCCGTAGCCTTCGCGTGTGGAGAGATTAAAAATTTTCATAAACACTTTTCCAAAGCGGTCAACAACGAAAGATTTTCCGCACGCGAACGAATTGCCGAACGCAAATAACTGCCGTTGAGTCCCAAAATATTTTCGCAACTCCTCAGCAGAATTTTTTCGCCGCGCAGATTTTGCAAAACTTTTTCGGCTCCCGTTATCGTGTCGAACTTGAGCAGGACGAAATTTGCCGTCGGCGGGAAAAAATGCACGCCATATAAACGGTCAAGTTGTTCGGTGAAAAATTTCTTTTCGGTTGACAACCAAGCCCGCGTTCGTTGAAAAAATTCTTCGTCAGCCAAAGCCGCCGCGCCTGCTTTCTGCGCCAAAAAGTTCACGTTCCAAACGTCCTTCGACAAATTCAGTTTACGCGCCAAATTTTCTTCGACGACGGCAAAGCCCAATCGCAAACCCGGTATCGCGAAAATTTTTGTCAACGACTGCACGACGGAAATTTTTTCGGACGCGAACTTTCGCACGGATTCAACATCAATGAAGTCGATAAAAGATTCGTCGACGACAACTTTCGTAACCTGCGCGAGCCGTAAAATTTTTTCCGCGTCGATTAAATTGCCCGTCGGATTGTTCGGGCGACCGATTATCACGCAGTCGAAATCTTTTGCTATGTCGATTAGCGCGTCAATGTCAACGGAAAAATCTTCCGTCGCGTCCGTCACGAAAAATTTCACGTCGCAACCAGCCGCACGCGCCGCCCGTTCGTATTCGACGAAACTCGGCACGGGAATCAAAACTTTTTCGGGACGCGTCGCATTCAGATACAGATAAAAAAATTCAGAAGCCCCGTTGAGCAAAACCAAATTTTTTTCGTGCACGCCGTAACGCAGACAAATCGCCCGCTTGAGTTCGGTTGCATTCGGATCGGGATAATTCACCACGCCGCGCAGATTTTCCGTCAACGCCCGAAGAACTTTTTCCGACAAGCCGAGCGGATTAATATTCGCGCTGAAGTCGATAAAATTTCCGACATTGCCCGCCGCGTCATAAACTTGCCCGCCGTGTTCGTAATGATTCAAAGTCTCGCCTCCAAAAAAATTTCCGCCATTATACAAGACCGCCGCCCGTCAATGCAAACGTGTTATAACTCTTGGCAACGAAAAAAACCCCGCCGATTTGTGCAGGGCTTTTTATCATTTGTCGCCGTAAATTATCAGCGAATGATTTTGGTGTTGTTTTCAGCGTCGAAATTCTTCCAGAAGTCTTCACGAGAAATATTGTTGCCGTTTTTGTCGGTGTAGATGTTGTCGTTGATTATGCCGCCGTTGTCTTTGTAGCCGGTGTAACCCATTTTGTGAAGCATGTCGCGCACGGGAGCGGAGTGAAGTGCTTGCTCTTCCGTCAAGAGACCGCGTTTGTAAAGTTCGTTGCCGTCAGCGTAAGTTTCAAGCCTTGTGCCGCCCGCCACGTTGTCGAGTTGTTCGTCGCTGAGAATTTCGTCTTTAAGAATTTTGTTCGACATTATTATCAAACTCCTTTGCGTGGTGAAATTTTACGCGTTGAACTGCGCGTTGATGTGTTTCCAGGCCTCATCGCGGCTGATTTCCTTGCCGTTGAGGTAATATTGATTCGCCTTGGACGTGCCGACCAAATCGCCGAAAATACTGCCGTCATCTTTGATTGTGACGCCGTATTTCTCAAATGCTTTGCGCAAATTCGCGAAACCTTCGGGGTCGAGGAGCGGAACGCCTGCCAAATCATTTTTGAAGATTTTCACGCCGAGTTTTTCAAACTTTTGAGCGTCGCTGTAACTTTCGGCGAAAGTTCCGCCCGCGACACGGTCAAGTTCGTCATCGCTGAGAATTTCGTCTTTGAGAATTTCGTTCGCCATTATTATCAACCTCCAAATTGTTTTCTGCACATTATACGCCGCATTTCAAGTTTTGTTACACGCGCCGAAAAAATTTTTTCGCTCGGTCAAAGATTTTTCATTACGCATTACGCATTGAAAAAAGCCCCGCCGATTTGTGCAGGGCTTTTTATCATTTGTCGCCGTAAATTATCAGCGAATGATTTTGGTGTTGTTTTCAGCGTCGAAATTCTTCCAGAAGTCTTCGCGGGAAATCGTGTTGCCGCTTTTGTCGGTGTAAATGTTGCCGTTGATTATGCCGCCGTTGTCTTTGTAGCCGGTGTAACCCATTTTGTGAAGCATGTCGCGCACGGGAGCGCAGCTATATGCTTGATCTTCCGTCAAAAGTCCGCGTTTGTAAAGTTCGTTGCCGTCAGCGTAGGTTTCAAGCCTTGTGCCGCCCGCCACGTTGTCGAGTTCGGCGTCATTCAAGAGTTCGTCCTTCAAAATTTTTTCGTCTGCCATTGTAATCAGCCTCCAATTTATTTTCTGCATGTTATACGACATGAAACGGATTTCGTTACAAAATTTAGCAGAAAAATTTTCCGCCGTCAACGAAAAAACCTCCGACATAAGCCGAAGGTTCTTTTATTTGTGATTACTTTGTTGCAGCTTCTATAACGCTTATTGTGCATTTGGCTAAAGAAACAACAGATATAACAACCATTGTCATTCCCAACGCAATCGCTCCGCAAAATGCATTCTTCATTTCAATTCCTCCTAAAATTTTTCTTTCTGCACGTTATACGCCGCCGAACGGATTTCGTTACACGTGCCGAAAAATTTCGCGCCGTCAACGAAAAAGCCCCGACGAATTGTCGAGGCTGATTTTTCATTGCGGATAATGGCACGCAACGAAACTGCAATTTGAAATTTGAAATTAGGAATGTGGAATGGTTACGCGTCGTCAATTCCTAATTTCAAATTCCTAATTCCTAATTGCATTTATAATGGCACGCGACGAAATGATTCGGCTCAACTTCGCGCAAATCGGGTTTTTTTTGTTTGCAAAGATCTTGACAGTATTCGCAACGATTTTGGAACGGACAACCCGTCGGAATATCAAGCGGACTCGGAATTTCGCCCGGCAAAATCCCGATATATTGATTTTTTTCCTGATCCGTCGAAAAAACTGCCTTCAATAACGCTTTTGTGTACGGATGCTTCGCCGAATCGAGTTTGTCGCCGTCAATTTTCTCCATCATGTTGCCCAAATACATAACCGCAATACGATGACTGAATAAACTGACCAAAGCCATGTCGTGGCAAATGAAAATGTACGTAATTCCCTTTTCGCGCTGAAGTTTTACCAGCAATTTTATAATCGTGTCTTGAACTGACACGTCAAGCGCGCTCGTCGCCTCGTCACACGCAATTATTTCCGGCTCAAGTGCCAATGCCCGCGCTATCGCCACGCGTTGACGCTGGCCGCCGCTCATGTTGTTCGGGTATCTGTCGACGAAATCCGCAGGCAATTCTACTTGCGTCAAAAGTTCCCGCGCCTTGGAATCGACTTCACGCGACGAAATTAAATCAAAATTTATCAACGGCTCGCAGATTATGTCGCGAATCTTCATTTTCGGGTTGAAAGCCGCCGTCGGGTCTTGAAAAACCATTTGGATATGTCGATAATTTTGCCGTTTCGCCTCGCCCGTCAATTTTGTTATGTCTTCGCCGTGAAAAATTATTTTTCCGCTCGTCGGGCGTTGCATATTCATAATCGATTTAAGCAAAGTCGTCTTTCCGCAACCTGATTCGCCGACAATGCCGACAGTTTCGCCTTTTCGCACGTCAAAACTTATGTTATCGCACGCCGTAAGAAATTTTCCGCCGCTCACGGGGAATTTTTTCGTCAAATTCTCGACGCGCATAATTATTTCGGACATGCTGACGCCTCCAATCCGACGACAAAAAAATTCTTCGTAACATTGAAATGTAATGACAATGTCAGTTTAATCGAACGGCTTCGGGGAACACCAACTGTTCCGTCGCTTTTAAAGCGACCGCGCATAATTATTTCAGACATATCGACGCCCTCCAATCTCCGGAACGCTCGCCAAAAGCGTTTTCGTGTATTCATGTTGCGGATTTTGGATTATTTCTTGCGTTTTTCCCGACTCAACGACTTTTCCGCCGCTCATTACGATTAATTTGTCCGAAATATACGACGCGACGCCCAAATTGTGCGTGACGATTATCATTGACGCGTTTGCTCCGCGTGTTATGAACATCAATTCGCCGACTATTTGCGCCTGTGTCGTCACGTCAAGCGCGCTCGTCGGCTCGTCCGCAAGCAAAAGTTTCGGCTGAAATGTTATCGCCATTGCAATTCCGACGCGTTGACGCATTCCGCCCGACAATTCAAACGTGTACGAGTTCAAAATCGTTTCCGGATTGGGCAAATTCATCAATTCAAGCTTGTCAATCGCCATTTCCCACGCCGATTTCTTGTCAAGGTCGCTGTGCACGCGAATATATTCGACAAATTGCTTGCCGATCGTGTGCACGGGGTTCATCATGTTGCCGCTGTCCTGAAATATCATCGAAATTTTTTCTCCGCGCAGGTTTCGCCAGCCTTTTTCGTCCAAAGTCAAAAGATTTTGTCCGTCAAAGGTCATTTCGCCGCTTGAAACGTGTCCGCCGCCGGGTAAAACGTTCAAAATCGCCCGAATCACCGTAGTTTTGCCTGAGCCGCTCTCTCCGACAATCGCGAGAATTTCTCCGTCGTCCAAATCGAAAGTTACGCCCTCAATCGTCGGTTTCGGATTTTTTCCGTAAGAAACAGCCAAATTTTTCACGTCGAGTAACATTGTTGTTCTCCTTGAAAATTTTGGGGACCGCCGTCGTGACGACTCCCCGAATCGAAAATTTTGTTCGGATTTATTTTGCGGGGCGAATCAGCTTCGTAATCCAGTAATAATCGGACGGATACATAACAACGCCGTCAACATATTTCGCGTTGATGATATTTGTCTGCGGATAGCCGAAAAACAGCGATGCGGCGTCGTCAAGCAGAATTTGTTGCAATTCGATGATGAGTTGGCGACGATTTGCCGCGTCGAATTCGGAACTGAGTTGCTCAAGTTTGGCGTCGTAAGCGGGATTGCTGTAACCTGAGCCGTTTTGCGGGTTGGAGCCGTCGCCGTTCGATTTCCAGTACCACGTAAGGAAAATTTCGGGGTCGCCGGTGTTCGCGGTCGTGATATTCGAGATAAGCAGGTCATATTCGCCTTTAATGCCCATGCCGTCAATCAAATTGTAGTCGACGGTGTTAATTTTGATGTCGAAACCGAGTTTTTTCAAGTCGGATTGCACGGCTTCGGCGTAAAGCGGCAATTCAGCGCGGGAATTGTAGACAACGAAGTCGAGCGAAAGATTTTTGCCGTCTTTATCGCGAATTCCGTCGCCGTCGGAGTCTTTCCAGCCTGCTTCGTCCAAAAGTTTGGCGGCGCGTTCGGGATTGTAAGCGTTCGGGTCTTTAAGTTGGTCGAAACCGTAATCGAGCGACGGCGGAACGGGAGCTTTACCCGGTATAAAAGTCTTTCTCAACAAAACGTCGTTGTAAGTTTCGCGATCGCAACCGCAAATCAACGCTTCACGGACTTTTTTGTCGCTCAAAATGTGGTCGGGATTTTGATTTAAGCGAGCGAGCACGACGCGCAGGCTTGCAATTTCGTCGATATGGAATTTATCGGCATCGTTTTTGAAAATATCGATGTCGCCCGCCGCGATATTGACTGCAACGTCCACATCTCCCGATTGCAGAGCCATTGCGCGGGTATTCGGGTCGTCAATCGACGGAATTTCGACAGTTGCGTAAGGAACTTGCCCGTCCCAATAATTTTCGTTGCGTTTCATGACGGCGCGTTCCTTGACGAAACTTTCAACGACGTAAGGCCCCGTACAAATTGGGCCTTCCTTTGAAAAATCGCGGGCAGGTTCGGCAGTCGTGTCGACGATGATAAATAACGGGTCGGCGAGATAGCCCGGCATCCCCGGCAAAGGTTTTTTCGTCTTAATGATGAGATTTTGCCCGTCAGCAGTCATGGATTCGTATTCAAAGAAAGTTGCGGCACGAGTATTCTTCGCAAAGGCGCGTTCGATTGAATTTTTGACGGCTTCGGCGGTGAGCGGCGTCCCGTTGGAAAATTTGACGTTGTCGCGGATTTTAAATGTCCACGTCAATTTATCGTCGCTGACTTCCCATTTTTCGGCGAGCCACGGTTGAATATTCATCTTTTCGTCGAATTTGGTTAAGCATTCGCCGAGACCGTAGCGCATGACAACCCAGCCGAAATAATTTTGCGTAGGTTCGAGAGTATCGGCAAAGTTCGTGACGCCGACTTTCAAAACTTCGGGATTGCCGCTTTTTGAGTCGCCGTCACCGCCGCCGCAACCCGCGAACAGGACACTTGCCGCGAAGACGCCGCAAACTCCGACGCCGAGACGCTTGAAAAGTTTTTTCCACTTGAACATTAAATCAACACTCCTTAAAAAAATTTATTGCTGTCTTGGGGCAACGTAACGTTAAAATTTTTGTTCGCCGTTGAAATTTTCGACGTGCAAATTTTTTATTGTTGTCTTGGATCCAAAACGTCGCGAAGACTGTCGCCCCAAAGATTGAACGTCGCCACGACAATAAAAATCGCCGCGCCGGGATAAATCATCAACCACGGTGCCGTTTGGATATATTGCCGCCCTTCATTGAGCATCAAGCCCCATTCGGGCGTAGGAGGTTGCGCGCCGAATCCCAAAAACGACAAGCCCGCAATTTCCATCATCATCGTGCCAATGTCCATTGCGCCCGTGATAACGACCATCGGCAAAATATTCGGCAGAATGTGTCGCCACAAAATATTTATTGTCTTCGTGCCGTTGACCTGCGCGGCGATAATGAAATCGTTGTTGCGAAGTTTAATGACGAGCGAACGAACCAGACGCGCATATTTTGCCCAACCGACGACGAGCAACGCCAAAATCGTGTTGACGACGGAGCCGCCCAAAATGCCCGCAATAGCAATCGCAAGCACGACGCCCGGGAACGCAAGCATCATGTCCGCGAGCCGCATTAAAACCATTTCGACTTTGCCGCCGAAATAACCCGACGTTATCCCGACGACCGATCCGACAATCGCCAACAAAATTACCAGACAAATCGTCATAAATAATGAAACTTGCGTGCCAGCGATAATTCGGCTCAACGTGTCGCGACCGAGTTTGTCCGTGCCGAGCAAATGTTCTGCGGACGGCGGTTGCAAGACGTTGCGCATGTTTCCATCAAACGGGTCTTGCGGCGCGAGATACGGCGCGAAAATCGCCACGAGCAAAATCAGCACGACGCCCGCCGAATAAATCGCGAACAGCCGATTTTTTTTAAAGACTTCAATCAACGCGAATCACCGCCCGCGAGAAATTCACCGCGCAAAAAATAATTCCTAATTCCTCATTCCTAATTCCTAATTGCATTATCGCTCACCTTTCCTTAACTTCGGATCAAGGTACGAATATGACACGTCGACCAGAAAATTTATAAACATGTAGACGACGGCAATCCACAGCACGAATCCTTCAATCAACGGATAATCGCGCATCATTATCGCCCGAACAGCCATGTTGCCCATGCCAGGCCAACTGAAAACAATTTCGATAACCGCGACGCCGCCGAGCAACCAGCCGATTGACATGCCCAGCAAAGTTATCAGCGGCAAAACAGCGTTAGGCAAAACGTGTTTCCACAAAATCGCCGATTCGCTCAAGCCGCGTGCCCGCGCTCCGATAACGTAATCTTGATGAAGTTCGTCGAGGATAACCGTGCGCACTTGTCGAACGTATTTTGTCGACTGATAAATCGCCAAAGTTATCGCGGGCAAAATTATTCCTTTCGCCGTGACGGTTGAGCTTGCAATCGGGAACCAGCCGAGTTTCAAGCCGAAAATGTACAATAAAATTAATCCGAGCCAAAAGTTTGGCATTGACACGCCGATAAACGAAAAAAATCGTACGAGATAATCAGGCCATTCGTTTTGACGGACGGCCGACCAAATTCCCAGCGGAATTGAAATTATCAGCACGAAAATTACCGTCACGAACGCCAACAAAATTGTCCCGACGAATCCTTCGGAAAGTTTGTCGACGACGGGTTTTTTCGCGGAATAACTCATGCCCATATCGCCATGCAGGACGCCCGCAACCCAGTTGCCGTACTGAACCAAAAACGGCTTGTCGAGTCCGAGTTCTTCGCGTGTCTTCTGCAAAACTTCTTCGGAAACGATTGTGTCCGCCGATTCAAGCAACATTGCCGCAGGGTCGCCAGGTGCAAGATACGCGAGGCAAAACGTCAAGAAACTCACGCCGACTAACGTAACGAACATTTGCAGCAAACGATTCGCCAACCGATTCAAAATTTGTCACCTCCAACAAAAAATTTCCCGCCTCCGAGGAAACGAGAAATAAAAAAATTTTCATTACGCATTACGAATTCCGCATTACGCATTGAATTAAAAATCTCCATCCCCGTCACTCGCAGGTCAAGCGGCGATTGTTAATCGGGCAATTCTCCCGGCTCCGAGTCAACACTCGGCCGCGCCTTCCCAAGACAGCTTTTAGCTTTAAGCTTTAAGCTTTTAGGAAAATTCCCTTACAGCTTAAAACTCATACCTTAAAGCTTAACTCCCAGTGACATAATTGCGGCTTCGCTCGTCGTTACGGTGACGTGATCGCTTCGGCTTTTAACCGAATTCCTTATTGAGTCTTTCGACACCCAATCCAATCAATATTCAGTTGTCGCGAACATGATAGGCTAAATTTATCGGCGCGTCAACAAAAAATTATCGACGACTTTCAGATAAATCCCGTTCGGAACGTCGGTAAATTCGATTTGCGTGTCAAAGTCCCCGCGTTGTCTTGACGCGGAAATTTTCTTATGTTAAACTGCGTCAACTTAAACCTCGGCGCGGCTCGTCGAATACTCCGACGCGAACTTTGCCGACGGAAAAAAATTTATACGCAGGAGGACATTACACATGTTGGACAAACAAGCAAAACAGGAGATCATGGAAAAATTCGCGGTGCACGAAGGCGACACAGGCTCGCCCGAAGTTCAAATCGCTCTTTTGACGGCGCGCATCTCCTATCTCACCGAACACCTCAAGGAACACAAAAAAGATCATCATTCTCGTCGCGGCCTGCTCAAAATGGTCGGTCATCGTCGCCGCCTGTTGAGCTACCTGAGCAAAAAAGACATCAACCGCTATCGCGAACTCTTGGCGCAACTCAACCTGCGCAAATAATTTTCTTCGCACGAAAACGAACGGGTCGGGCTTTAAGTTCGGCTCGTTTTTGGTTTGCTTGAATAGTCAATCAAAGTTCAACTTGGCGTAAATTTGCTTTCACCGGCGCAAGATATTTGAATTTCTTCGGAGGTTATGGCTGTGGAAAAAATTTCCGGTCTGAAAAAAATTCTGCACGACGCGGAAAATATTTTAATCGGGGCGGGCGCGGGATTGTCGACGGCGGCGGGCTACACTTACAGCGGCGAACGTTTCCGAAAACATTTCGCGGACTTTGAAAAAACTTACGGTTTTCAAGACATGTACAGCGGCGGATTTTATCCCTACGCCACGCCCGAAGAATTTTGGGGCTTTTGGTGCAGAAATATTTTCGTCAACCGCTACGACTTGCCGCCCAACCCGACTTATCGAAAACTTCTGGAGGTTGTGCGCGACAAAAATTATTTCGTGCTCACAACAAACGTCGACCATGCGTTTCAACTCAACGGCTTCGACAAGACGCGACTTTTTTACACGCAGGGCGATTACGGGCTTTTTCAATGTTCCGTGCCGTGTCACAAAAAAACTTACGACAACGAAAAAATTGTTCGCGAAATGATTGCCGCCGAAAAAAATTTGCGCGTGCCGACTGAACTTATTCCGCGCTGTCCGAAATGCGGCGAGCCGATGACACTGAACTTGCGCAGTGACGATAAATTTGTCGAAGATGCTGGCTGGCACGCGGCGGCTTATCGTTACCAAAAATTTTTGAAACTGCACGCGTCGGGCGACATTGTCTTTTTGGAACTCGGCGTCGGCGGCAACACGCCCGGCATTATCAAATATCCGTTTTGGAAATTGACGGCGGAAAATCCCCGTGCGCATTACGTTTGCATAAATTTCGGCGAAGCGTTCGTGCCCGACCCGATAGCCGCGCAAAGTTTGATTATTGACGACGACATTGCCCGCGTGCTTGAAAGTTTGTGAGTCGAAAAAAAAAATTCCCCGCCCTGTCGACGAGGAATTTTTTCGTTCAGTAATAGCGCAATTCCCAATCCCAATCAATCGGATAGCTGTACTCCGAATAGTTGGCGGGATTGGCAAGCATGTCGCCGCAATACGAACCGGAGACGTTGTAAAAAGTCAGTCGAACATTTTCGACGGTTTGTTTCGGCTCAATGTGGAATTTCGGAAAATATTTGTCGTTGGTCTTCATCATTTTGCTGGCGAAAATCACGTTGCCGCTCCCGTCGTAAACGTTGATGAAAAAAATCGAAATGCCTTGAACGTCCGCCGCCTTGTCGCCGGTGTTGATGAAATTCGCAACTATGTCGAGCTGATTTTCTTCGGGGCGAAATTCCACCCGCGCTTCAATGTTGATGTAGGGATTGGCGTGAACGACGGGCGACGCGACGAAAAAAATTATTGCCGCGAACGTCAACGAAAGAAACTTTTTCATGGCGACAACCTCGCTTCTGCTTTTGTCGTTATTATATTTTTTCGCGCCGCCGAATTCAACGGCAATTTTGTGGAGGGAAAATTATGAATCGCTTTGAACTTGTCAAAAATTTGAACGCGTACTTGCTGAACTTGTTGCAGGTTGACGCAACGGACATTCCCGACGACTTCGCGGCGCAACGGAAACTTTTTCGGGCGTTGATGAATATTTGCCCGCCGTGTGAGCTTGACGAAAATTTTTTGCGTCTGCAGGATGAATTGTTATCGGCGGAAGTTCGCGAACGCGGCATTGTAAAAATTTCCGACATCCCGAACATCGACAAGCACATAAAACTTTGGCGCGGGGACATTACTCGCCTTGAAGTCGACGCGGTTGTCAACGCCGCGAACGAAAAACTTTTGGGCTGTTTCGTGCCGCTCCACGGTTGCATTGACAACGCGATTCACTCCGCCGCCGGTCTGCAACTTCGCAACGCCTGCAACGAAATCATGACCGCGCAGAATCACGACGAGCCGACGGGTTGCGCGAAAATTACTCCCGCGTTCAATCTGCCGAGTAAATTTGTTTTGCATACAGTCGGGCCGATTATTCCGCCCGAACGTCAACCGAACGCCGACGAAGAAAATTTACTTGCCGCGTGTTACAAATCCTGCTTAAAACTTGCCGCCGAAAAAAATCTTGCAAGTGTCGCGTTCTGTTGCATCTCGACGGGCGAATTTCATTTCCCGCCGAAACGCGCCGCCGAAATTGCCGTTGCTACTGTGAAAAAATTTTTGGCGACGAATGAGCTTGAAATTATTTTTAACGTCTTCACCGAGCGCGACGAAAAAATTTACAGCGAATTGTTGACGAGCCGCAATAAACTTTCGTGATTGACGGCACGGCATGAGCGTTGTAGAATCGAACGCAACAGCGACTTGAAATAAAATTTTTGTGAGGAATTCGACATGCCGATTAATAACGCTCACCGGTCAACCTGCGCGGTTTCCGTGATTATCCCGCTGTACAACGCGGAAAAATATTTGAGCGTGTGTCTCGAATCAATTTTAAATCAGACGTTCACGGATTTTGAATTGCTTGTGGTCGACGACTGCTCAACCGACTCAAGTTACGCAATCGCCGAAAGTTATCTTGAAAAATTCGGCGGGCGGCTGAAAATTATTTCGCTCCCCGAAAACACGGGTTCCGGTGTTGTGCCGCGAAATGTCGGATTTGACTTGTCATGCGGCAAATACGTTTGTTTTGTTGACAACGATGATATTCTTGTCGACAACGCACTTGAAACGCTGTACAACTTTGCGGAAAAATATCAAACCGATGTGGTTTACATGGATTACTATTTCGCTTACGATTTTTCGGAAGTTTCGGTTATGAGGTGGGGAAATTCAAATTTACAAGAGCCTACACTTGAAACGAATGACATTGCCGAGCGCGTTGAAAAATTTTGTGATCAAACTTTTTCTTGGATGCCTTGGACAAAATTTGTGCGCAGAGATTTTCTGATCGACAACAAAATAAAATTCCCGCGCATGAAAATTTCGGACGACTTGTTGTGGACATTTGAGATTTTTTGCTTGGCGAAAAATTTTCTGCGCATACCGACGCCGCTTTATATCTACCGAACAAACGACGCTTCGATTCTGCATCGCGAACGCACGCCCGAAGAAAAAATAATTTTTTGGACGAGTCCTTTGCTCAGCGGCTTTGAGCTTTTGGAAACTTTCATGAATCGAATCGACTTCTTCGTCAAAAATCCTCGAATCCGCTTGCGCGTGTTGCATTTTTTTTGCACGCTTCACTTTAATCTTATGGAAGAGCCTTTCAAAGAGTTAAGTTCACCCGAAGTTTGGGAAACGTTCCTGCATGAATTTTCAAAAGCGGGCAGTACACATCCCGTGCTGATTTCGTATCTGCTTTTCATCTCGAATATTTATCGCAACGAGCTGAAGAAATGAGCTGAATAATCCGTGTGCGAAAAATTTTTCCGCTAGCAAGAAAACCCGCTTCGTGAGCGGGTCTTTTAAATTGTCGGTATCTTCAGCGTGAAAGTCGAACCTTCGCCGGGTTTGCTCCGCACGTCAATTTCGATGTCGTGTCGGTCGGCTATCCACTTCGCGACGGCAAGCCCCAAGCCGACGGAATTTTCGCAACCGTCCGCTTTTGTGCGTGCTTTGTCCGTGCGATAAAATCTGTCGAAAATTTTGGCGCAATCGTCTTTGGAAATTCCGATACCTTTGTCGACGAATTGCAACGTCGCGAGCTTATCTTCGGTCGTCAGCGAAATTTTGACGGGCATATCAGACGGGCTGTAACGTAGCGCGTTATCCAGAAATGCCGTCAACATTTTTTTTAAAAACTCCGCGTCGCCGAAGATTTTGCACGGCGTAAGTTTTGCGATTTGCACACGCGGAGAGTTTTTGTCTTCAACCAAACGTTTTATCAGTTCGTCCAAGTCGACGGGCACTTTCGTCAACGGTTGGTCGCCCTGATCGGCGCGGGCAAGGAATAACAAACTTTCCACGAGATTTTGCATGTTCTGCGCGGAAGTTTTTATCGACGTTACTGCCTCTTTGAAAATTTCGGGGTCGTTCGCTCCGCAAGCTTCCAATAAATCGACGTAACCGCGAATTATCGTCAGTGGCGTGCGCAGTTCGTGGCTTACGTCGTTGACGAATCTTTGTTGACGCAGATAAGTTTCTTGAGCTTGTCGCCGCACGGAACTAATCTTTAATCGCATAACCGACGCCTCTGGTCGTGTAAATATATTTCTCGCCGAAATGGTCGTCGATTTTTGAGCGCAGGTAACTGATGTAAACGTCGACGACATTTGTATCGCCGATGTAATCGTAACCCCAAACCGTCTGCAAAATTTGGTCGCGGCTCAAAACGTTGCGTTTGTTCTCGACGAGATATTTTAACAGCTCATATTCTTTGTGCGTCAACTCGACATGTTCGCCTTTAACGGTGACTTCGTAGCGTTCGGGATAAATAATCATGTTTTTGACGACGTAGCGGCTGTCTTCCGCCTCGCGAACGCGTTCGGTGTGTCGACGAAGAGCACCGCGAATCCGCGCCAAAAGTTCTTCGCCGGCGAAAGGTTTCGTCACGTAATCATCCGCGCCGAGATCAAGCCCTTCGACTTTGTCGCGAACTTCGTCGCGGGCAGTCAACATGATTATCGGCACGTCGGAAACTTCGCGCACTTTTCGACAAATTTCCATGCCGTCCATTTCGGGCAACATCACGTCCAACAAAACGAGGTCGTATTTTTCCTGAAGAATCCGCTCGTAAGCGCGTCGCCCGTTCGGTTCACTTGCGGTTTTGAAGCCTTCGCGTTCAAGCGTCAACTGCAACAGTCGCGCTATCGGTTTTTCGTCCTCAACGATAAAAATTTTTGCAGGGTCTGCCATTTACCAAATCCTCCTTAAAATGATTGAAGCCGTAACGTCTCTGTCGTTCTTGCTGATTTGGAATTCCGTTTCGCCGCCGACAGACCAGCCGTGTGCAAATTCGTTTTCGCCGCGCAGGCTGAAGATGAAATGCGTTTTATCACGGTCGTTGCGCAAGCGGTAACTGTTGGAGGCGTCGCCTTCATATCTGACCGTCAAATCCGGATCAACGCCGGTAAAGCCGTGCTTGACGCCGAAACGGAAGCCGAACATTCCGTGCTTGTAGTAACGTTTAAAATCCAAACCCGCCTGCGCCGCAAAATACGTGTTGGAGCCGCTGTCGATGTGTTGATTGTAAATTCCCGCGCCGTGTTCTTGATAGCCGTTTTGTTTCAAATGCGACGCCTGGAAATTTACATACGGGCTGATGTGCCAAATTTTTTTCGGCGTCAAATCGTATTTGTATTCGCCGCCGATTTCAACGAGATGGCTTTTGTAATTCGCATTCGTCGCCAAACCCAAGGCCGAAAGTCCGCGGTGCAGGGAATTGCGCAACTGCCCGCCGTTAAGATAAAGATAAACGTCGCTTTGTTTGTTGTGATAGCCCGCGTAAAGTCCGATTCGCGTATCGTAAACCGTCGCCCGCGAAGATTGCGCACTGTAACCGATTGTCCCGTAAGTGGCGAAAATTCCTGCGCGAACATGATCGCCGAAAGCTCTGTCGTAGCCGCCGACGATAACCGAGCCGTGATAATCCGTGCCGCCGCCGTTGAGTGAGCCCCAATTTTTCATGTAGTTGAGCCAGAAATTATTTTCGTTGCGGCGCGGAACTTTAACTTTGACTTTGACGGGCGGCGCGTCCGAATCACCGTCCGCAAAATTATTCGGGCTGATATTCACGTCGACATAATCGGGCGCAAAGTTCGCAGGGTCGCGTCCGAAATCCATATCTCGTCCGAAATCCATATCGTGACCGAAATCCATATCCGGCGTGAAGTCCGGCGAAAAAACTTTATTGATTCGGTCGGAAATCATGTGGTCGACGGCGGTGCTCTGTTGTGCAACGCTCATAATCTGCGCGGAGTCGTTCGAGGAAATTTCGTGCAAAGTCTGCACGGTCGACGGTTCGTCCAAATTAAAAAACGTCGTCATTTCGGTTTGCTGATTTTCGCCCGAAAGATTTTCAAACATGTTGTTCATCGCGTCCAAAGTTTCGCTCTCTTCGGGATTCAAATCAGGCAATGAAGTCGTTTCTTCGTAAGTGGTGACGGTAAGCGTATTGCCGACAATCGCGCCCGTCGCTCTGAGCAACGCCGAAAGTTTTATCGGGGAGCCGACGGGATTTGCAATGTTGCCCGTGATTGAATTCGCGATTAAAACAGTTTCGGTCTCGTTCGGTAACAGACTATCCGTCGTTATCGTGGAGCCGTTGATATTCGCGTTGCCGTTGACGATAATTTTTCCGCCCGTGCCGCCCGAAATTCTTTGCAAAATACCATCGGAAATCAAATCGCCGTTGATGATTAAATTCGTATCTTTGGAGCCCGCGCCAATCGTGCCGTGGTTGATAAATTTTCCCGTCAGCGAATCAGTAAATCCGTCCGCAATGTCGAAACGCATATCGTTGAGCGTGAACGTCCCGCCGAAAAGTTTTGCGCCGCTCATGACTTCGACGCCCAAAATGTCCGCCGTGCCCGAAAAATTCAGCGTGCCTTCGTTGACGTTCATTCGGATATTGTTCGCGCCGTTGATGTTTCCGTCGTAACTCAAATCAGCGTTGAAATTCAAATTCGTCGCCAAGTCGGGAATATATCTTTCCGCGTCGTAACTTTTGCCGTCGTATTGAATTTCGACGGGTGCCGTGGAAAAGCCGTCCTCTGCCGTAAAATTTTTCCAGTCGCTGGTTATGTCGCCGATAATCTGCGCGCCCGAATTGACGTTGATATTTCTGACGAACGCATTCTTGCCAATGTAAATCGCGTTCTTCGAGCCTTGAATTGTGCCCGAAAGATTGAAGTCGTTGACCAACGCGCCGTTAAGTTCGTTCGCCGAATAACTGAAACCGTCCGTCATTTTGAGCGGAAGATTTTCCGCGCTGACGATTGTGCCGCCTGAATTGACGTAACGAAAATAACGCAGGAACGAGCCGCGATATTCGCCGCCCGCGCCCCACGCGTTCGAGCCGAAATTAAATTCGACAGCGTTGCCGCCTTCGCCCGTCGCGAAAATATTTCCGTCGATCGTCAAATTGTGTTCGCGCCCGTAAGAAACAAGCAGACCTTTGCCGCGCAAGCCGTTCGCAGAAATGTCCGTGCCTGCGGGAATCGTCAAATTATTTTTTTCGCCGTCAACGCGAATTCCGACTGAGCCCGTGCCCGTCAACGAAATGTCGCCGCTCTGTCTGACGGTATTTTTCGCGCCAAAAATGTGCAAGCCGACTGCCAAATCTTCGTCGCTCGCGAAATTTTTTGTGTTGTCGATTGTCGCGTTATTTTTGTAAATCGAAAGCCCGTAAAATTTTTTCCTGTCGATGTCGTAGCCGATGTCCTGCAATGCGGCAAGTTCCAGTTCGGTGAACGTCGAATAATTTTTGTACGGCAACGCGGTCATCAAGCCCGGAATCAAAGTTTGCACGCCGTCAAAATTTTTGCCGTCCCAAGCGTTAATCGGAATACCGCTGACTTCGTCGAAAGTCGCGCCGTCCAAAACTTCCGAAACGTTGTCGCCGACGAAATAAATTGTCTTATCCGCAACGAAAAAATCCGCCGCGTCACGGTCGCCGAGTTCCGCGCTTGTAACGATTTGTTTGCCTTCGGAAGCGTAATTTCCGTTCCTGTCGACCAAATGCAAAGTCCATGCGTTCGGGTCTGAAATGTTTTCTGCAAACTTCGAGCCGTCAACCAAAACTTGCACGCCGAGCGAACGCGCCAATTCCAAACGAAGCGCACCGATAAAATCAGCCGCCTGTTCGTTCGTCGGCAAAATCGTTTCGGCGTCGACATACCAGCCGTTAATCGCGTCGTCACGTTTCGCGCCCAAATTTCTGCCAATCGTCACGTAAGACAACGCCGAATCTTCGGACGGAGAATTTTCTTGCAGGAAGCTTGAAACTTCGTCGGCAGAAATGTCCGTGTCCGCCAAATTTTCCATGTCAAACGGCGTAAGCGTCCTGTCGCCTTGAATCATCTGCGCAAGATAATTTTCGGAAGTAAATTCCGCCGCGTCGAAAGAAAAAGTTTTTCCGTCGACGGTCTGTTGTGTGCTTGTGACGAAAGCAATTTGCCACGGCGTCACCGTGCGCAGTCCGAGAATGTTTTTCCAATAATCCGCGCCGAGTTTCGAGGCGTCGACGAGTTTGGCATTAAAATTTATTTCGGAGCTGAATTCGCCGCCGTTGTAGAAATTCAGTTCGATTACGGGCTTGCCGTTCACGTAAAGGTTTTCCGTTTGATGTGCGTGAGCTTCCGACGCGCTCATCCCGAAGAAAATCGCAACGGCCAGGAAGCGCGTCCCGAAAAATTTTTTGGTAATCATCTCCATTAAAATCTCCCCGTTGTGTTTTCGACTTCCTCCGCCAAAAATTTTGTTACAGCTTATCACAAACACGGGCAGATTGAAAGATATTTAACGTAACTTTAATTTCAACGCGAAAATCCTTCCCGTGGTGACGCCAACTTTCCCGCCGCTGAAATAAATTTTTTAGTGTACAAGTTCAAAACGACCAAGCTCAGAAAAATAATTTGAATCATGCGTGATGACGATGAGCGTGCGATTTTTTTTGCGGCAGTCATCGACAAGCGCGGTTACCAAATTTTCTGCGCGGAATTTGTCAAGTCCCGCCGTCGGTTCGTCGAGAATCAAAACGTCGGGATTCGTCGCCACTGCCAACGCAATTTGCAGACGATTTCTTTCGCCGCCGGAAAGTTTTGCGCCGTCTTCGCCGATTTCCGCGTCAACGTCGAAATTTTCAAGCCCGCAAATTTTCAGCGTGTCGGAAATTTTTTCGTCGGACACGTCGCCGCAAAAAATTTGGAAGTTCGCTCGAATCGACTCGGCAAAAATGTAGTTAGCGAACGTCGCCGCAGAAATTTTCCCGCCGACGGAAATTGTCCCCGAATCCGCCGCAAAAAGTTTCGTCAGCAGATAAAGCAAGGTCGTTTTGCCCGCGCCGGATTCGCCGACAATCGCCAAATTTTCGCCGCGCTCGACCGTCAAGCTCAAGTCGTCAAAAATATTTTCCGCGTAGCCGAAGCGAAGATTTTTTATTTCGACGGCGTGACTTGTCGACGAAACCTGCGCGGGTGAAATTTTTTCGTCGGGAAGTTTGACGGCGCGAATTTTTTTCCACGTGCGGACGGCCGACGGAATTTGCGCGAACAGTTCCAGCGTCGCCAAAAAAATCAACGCCCAGACCGTCAAGGCGATTTTATCAACTGCCGCGCCGAGTTTCAACAGCATAAAAAAAAATCCCGCCGCAACGAAAAGTTTTATCGCCGTGTCGAGATTTATTTGTCGTGCCGTCAATCGAAAACTTTCCGCGCCGAAAATTTTTGCCGCCGTGTCGAGTGATTGAATTGCAGGTTCGACACCGAAAATTTTCAGTTCGTCGCGTCCGTCGGTGAAGTCCAAAAGTTTTTCGCGGTAAAGCGAATCGTCGGCGGTTTTCGCGTCAAGCAACGTCGAAAGTATCACCGTCAACAAAAAAATCGCGGGCAACGTCAACGCGAAAATTTTCAGCGGCGCGAATAAAAATCCCGTCAACAACAGCGTCACGAGCGCGGCGGTCACCAGCGGCAAAATCACTCGCGGCAGGAAATCTTTCAGCAAGTCCGCCGAAATTGTCAGCGCGTGCAAAAGTTCGCCTTCGTGCGTGCGTCCCGACTTGAGCGGCAAAACTTTCGCGACGCGACGGAAAAGTTTTTCGCGAAGTTCGTCGAGCAACGCGAAAATTATTTTGTGCGAAAAAAATCTGTCGGCATAACGCAATGCGGCGCGTGAAATTCCTGCCGTGCGAACGAGCGTTATCCCGACAGACAGCGCGCTCAACGGCGGATGCAGCGCGGCCGAGGCGATTAACCACGCGGCGGACGCCATCAACAAAATTTCCGACAAAGCCGCCGAGATGTTCGCGACGACGGCGGGCAAGAATTTAAATTTCACGAGCGTCACCTTCCGCGAACATTGTAACCGAAAACTTCGCGCCGTCAAACGAAAAAACCCTCCGACGTTTGGTCGAAGGGCTAATTCGCAGTTACAAGTTTCAAATGGCGTACATGCTGATTCGGTTGATAACTTGGGAGTGAGTCATGCTCCGGCCGCCGTTGCGCAAATCTTTGTAGGTGTTCGCTTTGGAGCCGAGTCCCGTGCCCAGGAAACCGAGGCTGATGTCAGCTTTGATACCCATTTCGACCTTCAGGATGTCTTCGACAAGAACCTTGTCGACCTGGTTGCTAATCGGAACGTGTGAGCCGGTTTCCAAAATACTTTTGAGTATCGGATTGTTCGCCATTGCGCTGCAAATTTCTTCGTACTCTCTCACGGTGCCGCCCGCGACTTGTTCGAGCTGTTCGTCTTTGAGGATTTCGTCTTTGAGGATTTCTTTCGTCATGTTAATCAGTCTCCTTTGCATGTGGTTGAATTTGTTTTCTGCAGCTTATACGTCGGAAGATCGATTGTGTTACATGCCGTGACAAAAAAATTTTACGGTTCGTCGAGCGTCACGCGCCCCAACTTGCCTGCGCGGAATTCGTTGAGCACGAGTCGCAAAACTTTTTCGATGTCGATGTCGCCGCCTTTGACGAGGCAACCGCGTTTGCGCCCGATTAAGTTCAGCAGTTCGTGCGCGTCGTCGGGAAGTTCGGCAAGTTTGTAACGTTCGCGAAGTCCCGCAGGATTTTTTTCGGCAAGCGTCATCAAAAGTTTCGTGACGGTCGGTTCAAGGTCGTGAATTTCGTCGCTGATCGCGTAAGTCCACGAAAGTTTCAGCGCAACTTCCGCGTCGTCGAATTTCGGCCACAAAATCCCGGGCATGTCGAGTAGATCAAGCCCGTCAGAAATTTTTATCCATTGCTTTGCACGCGTGACGCCTGGGCGATTTTCAATTTTGACGTGATTGGCACCCGCAAGCCGATTAATCAGCGACGACTTGCCGACATTCGGAATGCCGACAATCATCAAGCGAGCCGAACGCGGTTTTGCACCTGCGCGGGCGAATTTGTTTGTTTTGGGCGCGGCGAGTTCTTTGGCGTGCGAAATTAAACTTTTAAGCCCCGTACCTTTGACGGCGTCGACGGCAACGGCGGGAATATTTTCGTCGCGGAAATTTTTCAACCACGCGTCAACAGATTTTCTGTCGGCAAGGTCGGATTTGTTCAGCACAATTAAGCGCGGTTTGTCGCCCAAAATTTCGCGGAGCAAAGGATTTTGACTGCTTGCGGGGATTCGTGCGTCAAGAAGTTCAATCACCAGGTCGACGAGCCGCAAATTTTCCTGTATGAGCCGTTGAGCTTTTTTCATGTGGCCGGGGAACCACTGCAAATTTTTTTCTTCCATAACGTTTCACTTGAGAGCCGACACGACAAGCCCGCCGATTGCAACGGCTATCGCACCGAAGCCGACGACAGCCGCGATTGTCATCGTGTGAAGTTGGTCGCTGAGCTTATCGAACTTTGAATCAATCTTTGCGTCCATCGCGTCGAATTTTGCGTAAAATCGCTGATTCATTTCCTTCATGTCGGCATCATGTTTTGCTTGCGCAATTTCACGTTTAGCCTGTTCTTCATCGTGTTTTTTCTGCAGGTCGCGAATTTCGTTGGCTCTCATTTCGTTTTGTTGACGCATTTCAGTTTTGAAGTCGCGCATTTCCTGCATGAACGCTTCAAACTTTGTTTCAAGATTGCTCACGCGAGATTGAACGTCAACGTTGATTATTTCTTGTTCGGTCATGATAATCGCCTCCCTTCAACGATATTTTATCACAGAACGCGGTCTCTTTAAAAGCGCGGAACATTTGATCAGTCGAAATTTATTTTTCCGAGTTAAGCGAAGTCGACAGCGGCACAACAATTTTTTCGTCATAGCATTTGAACGCGTCGTCAACAAGTTTTTTGTCGGGCGAAGGAGTTATCGCGCTGACAATCGGCACAATCACCAAGCCCGCCAACATTGCAATCGCGCCCGCATTTATCGGCGACTGTAAAATTTCGGGGAACGCGGGACGAATCAACATGTTTGCCGTCATCAACACCGAGCCGAAAATAAAGCACGCCCAACAAGCCGTCGTCGAAACTTTTTTCGAGTAAAGCGCGTACATGAACGGTGCCAAAAATGCTCCCGCCATTGCTCCCCACGACACGCCCATTAACTGCGCGATAAAGTTCACCGAGCTTTTATACTGCACGAGCGCGAGCACTGCAGAAATCGCAATGAACACGACAACCAAAATCCGAATCATTAAAACCTGCGCGGATTCTTTCATCTGCGGCGCAAAATTGTCGCGAATCAAGTCAAGCGTCAACGTCGACGCCGAAACGATAACCAGCGACGACAAAGTTGACATCGACGCGGACAAAACCAAAATCACGACGAGTGCAATCATGCCGTCCGACAAGCCGCTTAACATTGTCGGAATAATCGAGTCGAAGCCGTTCGCCGCAATGTCCACTTGGTCGGAAAATAATCTGCCGAAGCCGCCGAGGAAATAACAGCCGCCCGCCACGACGAATGCAAACAAAGTTGAAATGACCGTGCCTTTTTGAATCGCCTGTTCGTTTTTAATCGCGTAGAATTTCTGAACCATCTGCGGAAGTCCCCACGTGCCCAGCGAAGTCAAAATCACGACGAACAACAAATTGAGCGGGTCTGTTCCGAAAAACGACGCGAAAATTCCGGGCGTGTCTGAAACTTTCGGATCGGTGATTCGCGCCAAACCGTCCAATGCCGCAACGAATCCGCCTTTGGTTTCCAACACCGCGTAAATCACCGCAGAAATTCCGACGAGCATAACGACGCCTTGAATAAAATCGTTAATCGCCGTCGCCATGTAGCCGCCGGCAATAACATAAATCGCCGTCAAGACCGCCATCATTGCAATGCAGACGGCGTAATCGATGCTGAACGCCATGCCGAACAAGCGCGACAAGCCGTTGTAAAGACTCGCCGTGTACGGTATCATAAAAATGAAAATTATAATTGCCGCGCCGATTTTCAGCGACGGAGAGCCAAAACGTTTCTCGAAAAATTGCGGCATGGTCGCCGTGCTCAGGTGACGCGTCATAACTCGCGTGCGTCGTCCCAAAATAAACCACGCCATCAACGAGCCGATTAACGCGTTGCCGATACCCGCCCACGTCGCCGCAATGCCGTACTTCCAGCCGAATTGTCCCGCGTAACCGACGAAGACAACCGCCGAAAAATAACTTGTGCCGTAAGCAAAAGCCGTCAACCACGCGCCGACGTTGCGCCCGCCGAGGACAAATCCGTCAACGTCCGTGGCGTGCTTGCGACAGTAAAGACCAATGCCAATCAGCACGGCGAAATACAAAATCAATAAAACAAGCTTCATAAACGAACCTCCAAAATTTCACCAAAGGAGACTGAACCCATGGCAGAAAAAAATTCATTACGCATTACGAATTCCGCATTACGCATTGATTTTCACACGCACATTTTCCCGACAAAATTGCCACCGACGTTATCGAAAAACTCAGCCGCGTCGCAGGAATTCCCGCCTTCACCAATGGAACACTCGACGGCTTGAAAAAATCTATGGACGACGCCGAAATTAATTTGTCGGTGATTTTGCCCGTCGCCACGAACACTCACCAAGTCGAAAAAATAAATTCTTCCGCCGCCGAACTCAACGAAAATTTTTCGGACGCGGGAATTTTTTCGTTCGGTTGCATTCACCCCGACTTCACAAACTTTCGCGCCGAGTTGAGCCGCGTGAAAAATCGCGGGCTAAAGGGTATCAAAATTCACCCCGTTTATCAAGATATAAATCTTGACGACGTGAAGTTTCTGCGAATCTTCGACCGCGCCGCCGAATTGGATTTAATCGTTGTCACGCACGCAGGACTTGACATCGGTTTTCCAAATGTCGTGCGCTGTTCGCCGCAGATGATTCGTCACGTCGTCGACGAGATTGGAAATTTCAAATTCGTCGCGGCACACATGGGCGGCTGGAAAAATTGGCGCGAAGTCTTGGAACTTTTGGGCGACACGAAAATTTTTATTGACACGTCATTTTCAACGGGCGAAATTGTTCCGCGAAAAGATACCGTTTGGAATTCCGACGACTTGAAACTTTTGGACGCCGCGCAGTTTATGACGTTCGTGAAAATTTTCGGCGCGGACAGAATTCTTTTCGGCACGGACAGCCCGTGGTCTTCGGCGAAAACTTCGATTGACTTCATAAAAAATTTGCCGCTTGATGACGCCGACAAAGAAAAAATTTTCGGCTTGAACGCGAAGAAACTTTTGGAGGTATGACGCCCGATGAAAACTTTAAAAATCGTCAGTATCGGCGGCGGCGGACTTAACGCGGTCAATCACATGATTGATTCGGGCTTGACGGGCGCGCAATTTATCGCGTGCAGTACCTGCGAATTTGATTTGCAAATGTCCAAAGCGGCAAATAATATTTGGCTCGACGACGGGATAATTCACGGGCTTGACGGCAGTACCGTTTCGCGCAGTGAACAGGCGGCAATTAAAAGTCGCGACAAAATTTTGTCGGCATTCGACGGCGCGGACGCGATTATTATCGTCGCGGGACTCGGCGGCTTCTGCGGCACGGGTGCCTCCCCTATTGTCGCGCAGTATGCCCGCGAACTCGGCGCGTTGACGATTGCGGTTGTCACACTTCCTTACAGATTCGAGGGACCGAAACGAAGTGCACGAGCAAACGTTGCCGTGGAAAAATTATCCGCGTGTACCGACGCCATCATAAAAATTCGCAACGATAAACTTTTGCAGGTCGTCGACAAGAAAACTCCATTGGCAAAAGCGTTCAACATAGCCGACGAAATTTTATTGCACGCCGTCAGAACTTTGGTGAGCGTATTTCAAAACGCATTTAAAATTAATCCCGTCGAATTTTGTTGAGCGAAAATTTTCCGTTACAAACTTTTTTCATTAAGCTGTGCTAAACTTTCTGCGCTTGCGTAGAAAATTTTTTCACGGAGGGACAGCTGATGTTTGAATTCGATGAAAATACTTTAGATCAACTCGCGAAGATAAAAGTTATCGGCATAGGCGGGGGCGGCTCGAACGCCGTGAACCGCATGATTGAATCCGGTTTGGAGGGCGTGGAATTTATTGCGGTCAATACAGATTCGCAAGCCTTGCTTATGAGCAAAGCCCCCAAACGTATGCAGATCGGCGAAAAACTTACTCGCGGTCTCGGCGCAGGTGCCAGACCCGAAATCGGTGAACGCGCCGCGCAGGAAAGTCGCAATGATATTTTGGAAGCTCTTCGCGGCTCGGACATGGTTTTTATAACTGCGGGCATGGGCGGCGGAACGGGCACCGGCGCGGCTCCGGTCGTGGCGGAATGTGCTCGCGAAGTCAACGCGCTCACGGTCGCCGTTGTCACTCGTCCGTTTGCTTTTGAAGGCCCCAAACGCAAAAAAAATGCCGACTACGGCATCGAAAATCTTAAACGTAACGTCGACGCGATTATCACAATTCCCAACGACAGATTGTTGCAGGTCGTCGACAAAAAAACTCCGATGACAAAAGCGTTCTCCATTGCCGATGATATTTTGCGTCAAGGCGTCAAGGGCATTTCGGATTTGATTGCCGTGCCAGGTGTCATCAATTTGGATTTCGCGGACGTGCAGTCAATCATGAGCAACGCGGGTTCGGCATTGATGGGCGTCGGCGAAGCGTCCGGCGACAACGCGGCTGTCGAAGCCGTCAAGAAAGCCATTGCGTCGCCGTTGCTTGAAACCAGCGTCGACAGTGCTCGCGGAATTCTTTTGAACTTCATGGGCGCGCAAAATTCGCTGTCGATGGTGGAAGTCAACGAGGCGTCGACAACCGTGCAAGAGGCGGCTCACCCCGACGCGGAAATTATTTGGGGTGCAAGCGTCGACGATTCACTTGGCGACACAATTATCGTCACGATTATCGCAACGCGTTTCGGTGAAAACGAGGAAGAAAATATTCCCGCAACGAAAATTTTGCCGCCGAATCAAACGCAGGCAAGACCTCAGCAACAATCTGCGCGTCAACAACAGTCGCGTCAACCTCAGCAACAACAACCCGTACAACCGACACAGGAGCCGGAACAGTATCGCAGAACGCAACAGCAACAACCTCAGCCGCAACAACAACAAGGAACTCCGTTTAAGTTGCAACTGCCCGACTTTCTGAACAACTGGAGCAACAGACAATAATCGCCGTAATTTTCACGGAGGTTTGATGAACGTGTTTGAAACAAATTTCGACAATCGTTACATAAAATTCAAAGTCGTCGGCGTCAACACTGCGGGCGACGAAAAAATTTCGGGCGGACTGTGTGCCGTCAATTTTATGTTGAGCAAAAATTTTCAGGGCGTGAATTATTACGCCGTCGACCGCAACGACACGAAAAATCTTGACGCGTGCAACGTCATCCCCGATCGCAAATTCCGCCTGCTCAACGCCAAAGACGAAAATAATCTTGTCAACGAACTGCGCGGGACGGATTTAATTTTTGTTGTCGCGGACGAAGTTTGGGAAAATCTCAAAACCGTCGCCATTACCGCTCACTGCGCGAAAAAAATCGGCGTGCCCGTGATTTTCATTGCCGGCGGGAATTTCGAGGACGCGGAAGGCGAAATAATCTTCGACGCGCTGATTAAATTGCCGAGCAAAAATTTCGCCGAAGACGCTTGCAAAGTCGTCCAAAACTTTATCGAAGTGTTGACTTTGCCGGGGCAACCGAAAATCGACGTGAAACTTATTGCCAATCTCGTCAAGGAATCTGCGGCGTGTATCGGTTACGGCGAACGTGACGGGAAAAATGCCGTCGTCAAAGCCGCCAAAGCCGCGCTTGAGCACGTCGAAGGCAACGAAGAAAATTTCAATACCGCCGAAAAAATTCTGTTCAACGTGACGGCCGCCAAAGCAAATATTTCGCTCGAAGAGGCGGAAAAAATTTCGCGACTGCTGAAACGTCACGCGCCAAAAGCTGAAATTATTTTCGGCTTCTCGATTGATGATTGGCTTGTCGACAAAGTGAAATTCCTGATTCTTGCCGCTTGAAGAAAATTTTTCTCCGCCACAATCGACGGGGATTTTTTTGTTGCGCCGAAAAATTCTTTGTTATTTCATTTGCGCATGATATAATCGCGACGTTAATTTGATTAAGAAACTTTCGGCGGTGTTTGCAATGGTTGTAGAAATTATCAGCGTCGGCACGGAAATTTTGATGGGCAATATCGTCAACACGAACGCGCAATATCTTTCGCGGCGGCCGGCTAATCAGCAAAGAAAGTAGATAAAAAAACTCATCGAAGTAACAACGCAACGTCAATAAAAATTTTCACACAAAGGAGCTGAACGAAATGATTATCGTAACGGGCGGCGCAGGTTTTATCGGCAGTAATTTGGTTCGCGCATTGAACGAACGCGGGCGCACGGACATTTTAATCGTCGACAACCTCGGCAACGGCGACAAGTTCAAAAATTTAGTCGGGCTTCGATTCATCGACTATCAGCACAAGGACGACTTTTTCAAAACGTTCATGTACAGCGATTTTTTCGGGCTTGACATTGAGGCAGTTTTTCATCAAGGCGCGTGTTCCGACACAATGGAATACGACGTTAATTACATGATGAAGACGAATTACGATTTCAGCAAGGAACTTCTCAAGTTCTGTATCAACAAGGAAATTCCGCTGATTTACGCGTCGAGTGCGTCCGTCTACGGCAACGGCAAAAAAGGTTTCCGCGAGTCCGAAGAGTGCGAAAATGCGCTCAACCCCTACGCGTTTTCAAAGCTGATGTTCGATCGCTACGTCCGTCAATTTATCGGTGAATCCAAAAGCAAAATCATCGGGCTGAGATATTTTAACGTCTTCGGTCACCAGGAAAGTCACAAGGGAAAAATGGCGTCGATTTTCTATCAAATTTACAAGCGCATGAAACTCGGCGGCGGCCCCAGACTTTTCAAAGGCGCAGACGGCTACGGCGACGGCGAACAAAAACGCGACTTCATTTACGTTAAGGACGTGGCAAAAATAAATCTGTGGTTCCTCGACAATCCCGTCGCCAACGGAATTTACAACTGCGGCACGGGGCACGCGCACACCTTCAACGAAGTCGGCAAAACCATGATTGACGCGATGGGCTCGAAGATGAAAATTACTTATTGCGAATTCCCCGACGAACTGCGCGGCAAATATCAAAGTTTCACCGAGGCAGACACGAAAAAACTTGCGGCGGCGGGCTACAAAGGCGGCTTCACGAATTTTGTTGCGGCGGTCAAAGAATACGTGCAATTTCTCGAAGGCGGCGGCTACTATTCGTTGGGCAAATGATTCGGAGGCGATTTACGTTGACCGGTACACTGATTGGGCTGGGGATAGCTTTTTTGATAAGCCTTTGGGTTTTCAATGACGCCAAAAGTCGCGGCAGTTCCGCGCCGGTGCTGTGGGCGATAGGTGTATTTTTGTTACTGATTATTTTCTTGCCCGCCTATTTGTTAATGCGTCCTTCAAAAAAGGATGTAACCCTCGTCAAAAACGCGCCGCAGTTATGTCCGCATTGCGGTAAATATTACGAACCGCCCGTGACGTACTGTCCACACTGCGGCAACAAAGTCTGATTTAAAAAGCCCCGTGCCTATTGACGCGGGGTTAATGTTTAGTGGAATGACAGGAGCGATTGCGTCATGAAGAAAATCCTGATTCACATCCTCGGCACGATAATAATTTTGGGTAGCGGATTTCTTTTGTTTTTGGCGGCACTCAATAGCGAAAATGTTTTGGTGCAGAAAATCCTTAATGGCTTTGTCGGCGGTCGTGGTACGCCGTTGCTTGTTTACTTCGTGCTTTGCATGGTGCTTTATATCGACGCTGTGAAACGAAAAATGCCGTATGCGTGGCTTTGGTGTGCAGGCATGATTTCTTTCCCGATAATCGGGATCGTGATTTATCTGATGAAACGCCCGCCGTTACCGGAGCCGCCGGAAAGAACGTCGCGGTTATGTCCGAATTGCGGCAAGTACTATGAGCCGCCTGTAAATTATTGTCCACACTGCGGGGCGCGGGTAGAATCAGAGTGACGAATTCAAAAATGCGGCGTTGACGTTGGGCGAACGTTTGAATAAAATTTCGGCGAGGTGAAACGATTTGAGACTTTACATAGCTGAAAAGCCGTCAATGGCGCGAGAACTTGCCGCGTGTCTGAAAAATCCCGTGCCGCGCAACGGTTACATACAAACCGACGCCGGAATTGTAACGTGGTTGTTCGGGCACGTTTTGGAGCAGGTTGAGCCCGCCGCTTACGACCCGAAATATAAATTTTGGCGCACGGAAGACTTGCCGATTGTCCCGAAAGTTTGGCAGTTACAAGTTCGTCCCGACGCCGCCAAACAATTCGACGTTGTCAAAAATCTAATTGCGAAGGCCGACGAAATTGTTCACGCGGGCGACCCCGATCGCGAAGGTCAACTGCTCGTCGATGAAGTTTTGGATTTTTTGGGCAACACGAAGCCCGTCAAAAGAATTTTGCTCAACGCGCTCGACGCCGAAAGTATTTTGCGTGCGAATGAAAATCTGCGCGACAACGCCGAATTTTTCAATCTCAAGCAGTCGGCACTTGCACGAAGCCGCGCAGATTGGTTAATCGGCATGAATCTTTCGCGGGCGTACACTTTGGCGGCACGTCGCCACGGGCACGATTTAACTTTGCCGATTGGACGCGTGAAAACTCCGACGCTTGCATTGGTTGTGCGCCGCGAACGCGAAATAAAAAATTTCAAGCCCGTCGACTTCTTCACGATTCGGGCTACGTTCGTTCACGCAAACGGGGAATTTACCGCGACTTTCAAGCCGTCAAAAAAAATGCTCAAGCAAAAAGCTTTCGACGCGGAAGGACGTTTAATCAGCAAAGAATTCGCGGAAGAACTCATCGCAAAATTTTCGACCGCGCCGATCGACGGAAAAATTTCTTCGTACAAGACGACCGAGAAAAAAGAATCGCCGCCGTTGCCGTTTTCGCTGTCGACATTGCAAATCGCCGCCGGCAAAGCTTTCGGGTATTCGCCGCAACAGGTTTTGGACGCCGCGCAGAAACTTTACGAAATGAAGTTGACGACTTATCCGCGTTCCGATTGCGAATTTTTGCCGACGAATCAATTCAAAGACGCATTGGCAATTTTGTCGCACCTGACGAACTCGACTGACGAAACTTTGAAAAAACTTGCCGCAAATTCCAACGCCGCGATTAAAAGCCGTGCATGGGACGACAAAAAAATTTCCGCGCACCACGCAATTATTCCGACACGAAAAAAATTATCGCAAGCTCTGCCCGCCGTCGAATTCAACATTTACAACCTTATCGCGAAGAATTACGCCGTGCAATTTCATCAGTTACACATTTACGACGAAACTGTTATCGTCGTCGACTACAAAGGCGAAAAATTTCGCGTGAGCGGCAAAGTCGTCAAGCAACTCGGTTGGCGTGAATTTTATTCCGCGCCGAAAACTGCCGCCAAAAATCCGAAATCAAAACCCCGTGACGAAGACGAAAGCGAAACTCCGTTGCCGCAGATGAAAGCGGGCGACACCGTCACGCACAAAAAATCCGAACTCAAAAAAGGCGTGACGAAACCGCCGCCGCCGTTCACCGCCGCAAGTCTCGTGCAGGGCATGAAAGATATTCACAAGTACGTTAAAAATCCCGACGCGCAAAAACAGTTGAAGGACGTTTACGGAATCGGCACGGAAGCGACGCGGGCAGCGATTATCGACGATTTGATTCAGCGAGAATTTTTGACGGTCGGCAAGAAAAAAATTCTTCAGCCGACGGAGTATGCTTACCTGCTGATTGACGCGTTGCCCGACGAAATGACTTATCCCGACGCTACCGCAATTTGGGAAGATAAACTGCATTCGATGAGCGACGGCGACGGCACGTTAGAAAATTTTTTGGACGGGCAAGTTGACTTCACTCGCGAACTTGTCAACGCGGCAACGACGGCAAATTTTTCCGTGCCCGAAGGTTCTTTCAAATGTCCGACTTGCGGCAGTGTCATGGTCAAACGTCGCGGCAAGAACGGCGAATTTTGGGGTTGCAAAAGTTTTCCGCGTTGCCGAACAACTTTCGACGACAAAGACGGCAAGCCCGATTTCGACGGGAAAAAATTTTTGTCTTCGCCGAAATTTAACACGCCCGACGATTTTAATCCCGCAGATTTTGAACAGATAATTTCTTCCGCCGACTTTGATTGAAAAATTTTCCGTCGCGGTGTATCATGCAACCGATTAAAATTTTGGAGGTTTTGCGAAATGATTATCGGCGTTTCAAAAGAAATTAAGAACAACGAAAATCGCGTTGGTCTCACACCGGCGGGAGCTGATGCGCTCGTCAAGGCAGGTCACACGGTTTTGATTGAACAAACGGCGGGCATCGGCTCCGGCTTCGAGGACGCTGACTATACGGCTGTCGGCGCGCAGATTGTTTCCGACAAGAAAAAAATCTTCGACGACGCGGAAATGATTGTTAAAGTCAAAGAACCGCTTGAGCCCGAATACGAACTTTTCCACGACGGACAAATTCTGTTTACATATTTGCACCTTGCGCCCGAACCCGCGTTGACGAAAGCATTGCTCGACAAAAAAGTCACGGGCATTGCGTATGAAACCGTTGTCGGGCGTGACGGCAAAAGTCTGCCGTTGCTTGCACCCATGAGCGAAATTGCGGGTCGTATGTCGATTCAACTCGGCGCGCAATTTTTGGAAAGTCAATACGGCGGACGCGGCGTGTTACTCGGCGGCGTGAGCGGCGTTGCGGCGGGGCAAGTCGTCATTATCGGCGGCGGCGTTGTCGGCACGAATGCGGCGAAAATTGCGCTCGGTATGCGTGCACGCGTCACGATTATCGATCTGTCGATTGAGCGGCTCCGTTATCTCGATGACATTTTCGGCGGCAAAGTTTGCACCGTCATGAGCAACAGTTATAACATTGCCGAATGGACGAAACAGGCGGATTTGCTCGTTGGCGCGGTTTTGATACCGGGCGCGAAAACTCCGCAGCTCGTCACTGAAGACATGGTTAAAAACATGAAAAAAGGCTCCGTCATTATCGACGTTGCGATTGATCAAGGCGGCTCGATTGCCACTTGCGACCGCGTCACCACGCACGACAACCCGACGTTTGAAAAATTCGGCGTGATTCATTATTCCGTTGCCAATATCCCCGGCGCGGTTTCCAGAACGTCGACGCTTGCATTGACGAACGCAACCTTGCCTTACGCGCTGAAAATCGCCGGTAAAGGTTGGAAAGTCGCCTGCCAAGAAGACGCGGGACTTGCCAAAGGTCTCAACACGATTGACGGCAAACTTACCAACAAAAATGTCGCCGAAGCTCTCGGACGCGAATTTGTCGACTACAACAGTTTCCTCGGCTGAACGCCGTCAAGATTGAAATTCGGAATAAATTTTTCGTCGGCTGTCTTACCGACTTGAACGAAACAATTTTTAATGCCCAACTCGGCCGCGTGGTCGACGACGGATTGATATTCAAACGTCGTCAAAGTGCGGCTGATTTTTTTGTACTCGGCGGCGCGGAAAATCGGCGTGTACTGATTCATCAAGCTGATAAAAATTTCGTCGCCGAAATTTTCGTGAAGCCAATCGACAATTTTCATCGCGTCGCGTCGAAAATTCGGCAAAACCAAATGACGGACAATCACCCCGCGAATCATTTGCCCGTTGACAATCTGCGCGGCTCCGACAAGTTCAAACATTTTTTTGACGGCGGCGGTTGCGATTGAAAAATAATTCGGAGCGGCAGAAAAAGTTTTCGCTGCGTCGTCGGAAAAATATTTCACGTCTGGCAAAAAAATATCGACACGTCCGCGCAAAAGTTCCAGCGTCGACAAATTTTCGTAAGCGTTCGAGTTCCAGACAATCGGCAACGTCAAGCCGCGAGCTTTGGCAAGGTCAATCGCCGCGCAAATTTTTTCGGCGTAATGTGTCGGCGTGACAAGTTCGACATTCGCCGCCCCGCGACTTTGTTGCTCAAGAAAAATTTCGGCAAGACGTTCGACGGAAATTTCCGCGCCGTAACCTTCGCAGCTGATTGAAAAATTTTGGCAGTAAACGCATTTCAAATTGCAGTTCGCGAAAAAAATTGTGCCCGCGCCGTTTTCGCCGACCAGACACGGTTCCTCCCATTTGTGCAGACTTACCAACGCCACGCGCAAATTTTCGCCCGCCTTGCAGAATCCGAAATTTTTCACGCGGTCGACGCGGCACATTCGCGGACAGAGTTCACACGGTTTCATATAAAATTTTCACCTCACAAAGATTTTATCACAGCGAAAAAATTTTTTGCACACGGCTCCGGCAAGAAAGTTTCGGCGCGGCGATAGAGTTTAAGCTGTGATGACGTTGCGGCGCGCCAACTGTTTGGTTACTTTTTAAAAGTAACTCACCTCACAAAGATTTTAGCACTTGCAGGAAATTTTTTGCGGCGGCAGAATCAATCACCAGAAAAATTTTTGGCAAAGGTGATTCTCTTGAAAGATAAGATATTGGGCTTTTTCCGTACAATACGAAACTTAATCATAACCGCAATCGTGCTGACGATTTTGGTTATCGCGGGCTTCGTGGCGGCCGTCAAGTTTGAAGTGCTCGACACCGAAGATGTCGCAATGCTCAACGAAGAACTCGGACTTTATCGACTGCCTTTCGTCGGCAACGGCAGATATTTTGAAGTGCCCGAAGGCGTGGAGTGGCCGCCGATTGAACCGATTCCCGAACCGGAACCGCCGCCGCCGCCGCCCGAAGAAAAAGACGACGAAGAAAATAAAGACGACAAAGACAAGAAAGACGAAAAGGATAAAGACAAGGACAAAAAAGACAAGGACAAAAAAGACAAAGACAAAAAAGACGAAAAGCCCAAGGAAGTCAAAATCGACAAGAAAGAAATTGACGAACAGCGCAAGCAACGCGAAGCCGCCGAGAAAAAACGCGTCACGCGACTGGCACGAATTTACGAGAGCATGAAGCCCGAAAGTGCCGCAAAAGCTTTGGTCAACGTCGATTGGGACACGACCGTTTTAATTTTCCAGCGCATGAGCGAAGAATCCGTCGCGAATATTTTGGCGAAAATGGATCCTGAACAGGCCGCGCAAATAACCGAAATGCTTTTCACGGGCGCACAACGACGAGTAACCACGTCGCAAGACACAATGCGCAATCAGCCCGTCACGCCGCCCGAAGAAGTTCCGGCAGCCGAATAAATTTAAAACCGCCCGATAATGTGTCGAGCGGTTTTTTTGTGCAACGAAATTTTTCGCGTTCAATCCAAATCGGAAGCTTTGCCCTTGTATTGCGGCGGGCGTTTCTCCAGGAAAGATTTGATGCCTTCCTTGTAGTCGTCGCCTTTGAAAACGCGCATACGGTAAGCGTTGATTCGCTCAAAATTTTCCGCACTGATAACCGTCGAGGCGCGGCTCAAAATCCTGAACTGCCGTTTGATTGCACTGACGGAAAGCACGCTGTTTCTACGTAAAGGCGTGAGAAATTGTTCTTCCAAAACTTTTTCGAGTTCGTCCGATTCGGCGACGCGATTAATTAATCCGACGTTGAGCGCATCTTCCGCAGTGATTGGCGTGCCGAGGAAAAACATTTCGCGGGCTTTGTTCATGCCGAGTTGATTGATAAAATGCAGAATTCCCGACGCGTTGTAAGGAATGCCGATTTTCGCGGGCGTGATTGCAAAGGTCGCGTCCTTCGAGCTGACAATCATATCGCACGACAAGCACAGGTCGCACGCGCCGCCCCAAACGGTTCCGCTGACGCAAGCAATGACGGGAATAAACGTGTCTTGAACTTTACGCAACAATTTTTCCATAGCGCAGTAAAACGACAACGGGTCTCTGCCGTCGGTCGGCAATTCTTTAATGTCGTGTCCCGCGCTCCAAACGCCGCGTTTCGTCTGTGCCTTGATGACAATGCCGACACATTCGTTATCGTAACCGAATTGAAGCGCGTCAATCAGCTCCGTGCACATTGCCTCGCTCAGGCAGTTGTAGCGGTCGGCGTTCTGCATTTCAACGTAACAAATTCGATCTTTAATTTCGGTGCTTACCAACATTGCAAAATCTCCCGTTCACGCAGATTTGACGAGACGGACAATTTCTTCTGCGCCGCCTTCCATGGTCTCCGCCATAATGACGTTGGCAATGGGCGATTCTTTGAGAATTTCTCTGCCGCGTTCGACGTTCGTACCTTCGAGGCGCACGACAACCGGCACGGGCAGTGATTTTCCGTCGGGCGAAATAATTTTTGCCGCGTCGACGATACCTTGAGCAACAAGGTCACATTTGTTTATGCCGCCGAAAATGTTGACGAAAATTCCTTTCGACTGTCCGCCGTCGAGCATAATTTTAAATGCTTCGGCAATTTTTTCGGGCGTGGAGTCGCCGCCAACGTCAAGGAAGTTCGCAGGTTCGCCGCCGAAATGTTTCAAGATGTCGACAGTCGCCATTGCCAATCCCGCGCCGTTGACCATGCAGGCCACGTCGCCGCCCAAATTGACGTAATTCAAGCCGAGTTTCGCCGCGTGAAGTTCTTTCGGGTCTTCTTCGGTTTCGTCGCGCATACTTTCAACGTCGGGGTGACGATAAAGCGCACTGTCGTCGAAGTTCAATTTTGCGTCAAGCGCGATGATGTCGCCTTCTTCCGTGAGGACGAGCGGATTAATTTCGGCAAGCGAACAATCTTTTTTCACGAAAGCGCGGTGCAAATTAATCATGAACTTCGTGACTTTGCGGATGACTTCTTTCGGGAAATTCATCTTGTAAGCCATGCGCGTCGCCTGGAACGGAGCCAAACCGATTGCGGGGTCAATGTACTCTTTGATAATTTTTTCGGGCGATTCTGCGGCAACTTTTTCGATTTCGACGCCGCCTTCTTCCGAGCCCATCATAACGACGCGGGCACTTTGTCTGTCGACGACGAAGCTGAGATAATATTCTTTTTTGATGTTCGAGCCGGCCTCAATCAGCAGACGACGAACGACTTTGCCCGCTTTGCCGGTTTGGTGAGTGACAAGCGTTTTGCCCAAAAGTTCTTCGGCATATTGACGGACTTCGTCGAGATTGTGAGCGAGTTTGACGCCGCCGGCTTTTCCGCGTCCGCCCGCGTGAATTTGTGCTTTGACAACAGTCACGTCCGCGCCGAGAGTTTGAGCTTTTTTGACTGCCTCTTCAACAGTGAACGCCGCGCCGCCGTCCGGTACGTTGACGCCGTAGCCGCGCAGAATTGCTTTGCTTTGGTATTCGTGGATGTTCAAAATATCGCCTCCGTTTGTGAGCTGTAAGCTGTAAGCTTTGAGCTTTAAGGGATAACGAATTCTCCTTCAAGCTTAAAGCTCGAAGCTCAAAGCTTATCTCCTGTTCTTCAGCATGTAAACGACTTGCCCGCTTGCATTGCCGACCGTTCCGACCGAAAAGCCGCCGTCAACCGCTTTGGCATGAACTTCGTCTTGCGTCGAGTACACGACAATTTCAATGCTTGCCTCTTCGCAAAAGACAACCGCCGCATTTTTTAATCCCGCGTCAAGATAATCAATCGGGCAACCGAGATCGTAGCCGAACATGCCCAATTCCATTTCGACTTCGGCGGGTTCGGTGACGGGATAAGTTTTTTCGTCGGCAAATTTTTCCCACGTCGCGCCGTCTTGACAAGCACGGAAATTTACATCCGGCAGAGCGTCCGCGCTGAAAACCGGAATGACGGAAATATCGCTTGCACCCGTCGACTCGAATTTGATGCTGATTTCGTTGTCGTTTGACAGGCTGTAAATCACGCTGACGGATTTGTCGCCGACCTGCGCGGAAAGTTTCAAGCCTTCAACGAGTTGTTCGCCTTGCCACGGAATTTCGGCAAAATCCGCGCCGCCGTCGACTTTGACTGCACTTGCCGCGTCATCTTTGACGATAAAACGATTCGTGTAACTTTTGTCGCAAAAACGCATCGAAATGATTCGCGCTCCACGGTCGGAAATTTTCAGCTCATTGCCTTTGTTGTTGCGCAACGTCCAGACGACGGCATTGTCGACGGATTCTTTTTTGATTGACGGCATTTCAATCGACCTCCATATTTGAAAGATATTTATCCAAAAGATTTTCGTAATCGGGAATGGGCAACGGCTTCGAGAAGAAATAGCCCTGAATCGCCACGTCGCCGAGACTCTTGACGTAATCGACTTGCGCTTGAGTTTCGACGCCTTCAATGACAACGTCCATGCCCAAAGCTTTGGCGAGTTCGACGATAAATTTCAGAATCACCGCCACGCGGTCGGATTTTTCCAGTTCGCGAATAAAAGCCATGTCGACTTTGAGCGTGTCGAGCGGCATATCTTTGAGCATGTTGAGCGACGAATAGCCGGAGCCGAAATCGTCCATCAAAATCGGGAATCCCAATTCTTTGAACGTGGCAATCATCGCAAGCAGTTGTTGTTGATTGTCGGTGTACGCGCTTTCGGTGACTTCGAGTTTAAGCATCCACGGTTTCAGTTCGTATTTTTTCAGCAAACCCGAAAGGAATTCCGGCAAGTCGGGGCTGTAAAAATTCAGGCGCGACAAGTTCACGGAAATCGGGACAATCGGCTTGCCCGCGTCCAAAAGTTTTCGTTGCAGTCGGCAGGCCTCTTCCCAAACGAAACGGTCAAGGCGTACGATAAAGCCGTTGCGTTCAAACACGGGAATAAATTTCCCCGGCGATACCATGCCGTGCACGGGGTGGAACCAACGCACGAGAGCTTCGGCACTGACGACGGTATTTTTAACGGGATTAAATATCGGCTGAAGGTAAATCGTAAATTGATTTTCCAGCAACGCCGCTTCCATGTTGCCCGTGATAAGTTGTTCCTCAATCATCTGTTCGCGCATTTTGTCATCGTAATAGGCGTAGCGCGTCAGATAACTGCCCTTGATTCGCCGCAAAGCCATGCCGGCACGGTCGCACATTTGGTCAATCGGGAGGCGCGTGTTGTCAATAGGATAGACGCCCGCGAAAAATAAAATGTTATGGCTGATGTGCAGAGACTGAATTCGTTCGTCCAAATCTTTAATCAGGCGTTCGATGTCCAATTCGCTTTCGGGCACGCACAAGACAAAATGATCGGCGTCCGTGCGTGAACTTATCGACGTGCGTGGATTTAGTGATGCCTTGAAATATTCTGCTGCCGTCCGCAAAATCAAATTGCCCGTGTCCACGTGGAACAGGTCATTAATAATTTTGAAGCAACTTATGTCCAGGCAAACAATGCAATATTTTGTGTCATAGCGCGCCCCCAAAAGCAAAACCGCTTCTCTGTAAAACGCGTCGCGATTGTAAAGCCCCGTCAACTGATCCAGTTTGCTTCCGATTATCGGCAAAATTCCTTCGGCTTTCAAAACAAGTCGACCTCCTCGTTGCAACTGAGTGTTTCGATTAATTTTTGACTTATTCAACGCAAAAAAACTAATCCCTTCAAAGTCGAAGTGATTTGCTTGAAATTTTCGGCGTCAATTTTTTGTAACTTGAATTTTGAGCGCGTCGGTAAAGTTGTTACATACAGCTTGCACACCGTTAAAAAACTGCCTTCGATATTTTACGTTGCCGAACAAAAAATCAAGCCGTCTATTTTTTCCGCGTTGACGCTTCAAACTCCTGCAGTTGTTTTCTCCTCTGCCGTCGTGCGGCGGTTGTCAAAGACTTTCGCTTGTGATATACTCAAAAAAATTTTTCGGGTGATTGCAATGATAGCGATACAAAATAACGAATCGGCTGAACGACAAACTCTACGTTGGGCAGACTCGTCAACCGATTGATAAATCGCTTTACTCGGCACTCGAAAGCACAAACGCCGCTTGGAAATGCCATGCGCGGTCTTGAAAACTTTGAACTGTAAATGTGTAATTCGGGAATAAAAAAGCCCTCCTCGGCGGAGGGTAATTTTTTAGACAGGTGATTGTGGCGGCGCAGGTAAGGACACGCAAGCGCGGCAAAACTTTCAGCTACATTTTCGCGGCGGGCAAAACTCTTGACGGCACTCAAAAAATGCAAGAAGTTTTCGCCGTGATTTTTGATAAAAATTTGCAGACAAGAAAATAAAATTTTCAATTACCACAAGGATAAAAGGATATTTTAAAGTTGAACAGACAATTTTACGACAACGAACGCGAAATAGACCTTGCCGAACAAAAAGCTTTGTACAAACGCGACAAAAAAATTGTTATGGCGCGGACGGCGATTTTTCTTGCGGCGGTTGCAAGTTTCGGCATCGGCTGGGATTGCAACATTCATCATCTGTACATTGTCACGGCGATTTTGGCTATGATTTTCGTGCGGCTGGTGAATCATCATGACGACTTGAAGCGGCGAAAAAATTTTTTGAAAAGCCGGCTGAGCGTGCTTAGCTCCTACATTTCGCGGACGAAGGGCACGTGGCGCAAACGTTCCAATGACGGCAGCGTTTATCTCAAGAACGGCAGGCCGCAAGATGTTGACTTGCACATTTTCGGCGCAGGCTCAATTTTTCAGTACATTTGCGCGGCACGAACGAAACGCGGACGCGACAGACTTGCCGAAGCATTTTCGCCGGAACCGCCCGATTTTAATGAAGTGCGCAACCGTCAACGCGGCGTCGCGGAAATTTTGCAACGACCAAGATTGTCGCTGGATTTGGAAGCTTACGCCCGATTGATGCCGAACAATCACGACACAAGCGAATTGATTGTCAGCGTGGAAGAAGAACTTCCGCCGCTCGGAAAAATTTATCTGTTGCGATTTATCATGCCGTCGCTGTTGCTCGTGTCCGCCGTACTTACATTTTTCGGGCACGTCGGTTGGTGGTTGCCGCTTGCAGTAATGTTTTTTTCGCTGATATTGTCGATTGTCGCAATGCCCGCCATTTCCGAATTGCTCGCGCCGCTGAAAATCATCTCGAAAGAATTGCGATTATACAGAGCGATTTTTGAGCGGCTGGAGTCGACGAATTTCAATTCAAACCGACTCAACGCGATACGAAATCTTTTGACGGACGAAGTTTCCGCCTCGCAAAAGTTGAAGGAACTTTCGCTTTTGGTGGACTTTGCAAACGCCCGGCACAATCCGATATTCTTCGTGCCCGGCAATGCACTGTTCCTGTCGGATTTCTTTTTGGCGACGGCGTTCATGAAGTGGCGAATAGACGCGGCGAATCACCTGCGCACGTGGCTGGACGCGTTCGCCGAAGTGGAAGTTTTAATTTCATTGGCGTCAATAGGTCAAACGCGCACGACTTACTGTTTCCCGACTTTTTACGAGGACGACGCACCGCATTTGAAAGTTGAAGGCTTGACGAGTTTGCTTGTCGCTGATGCAAAGGGCGTTCCGAACGATGCGGAATTGACTGCCGGCACGACGATTATTACCGGCGCAAACATGAGCGGCAAAACGACATGGATTCGCACGCTCGCCGCCGCCGTCATGTTTGCTTACACCGGCGCGCCCGTCTGTGCAAAAAGTTTCGCCGTCAGTCGCTTGACGGTGATGACTTCAATTCGCGTCAATGACGATATAAGTTTGGGCGTCTCGACATTTTACGCGGAACTTTTGCGAATCAAATCGATGATTGAATACAGCGACCGGAAACGCCCGATGCTTGCCTGTATCGACGAAATTTTCAAGGGCACAAACGTCAACGATCGCGTTATCGGCGCTAAGGAAGCAATTCGCCGCTTGACGAATGAGCATTCGATTACGCTTGTCACCACGCACGATTTCCAGTTGTGCGACATGGTCGACGAAAACGAAAAAATTTCCAACGCGCATTTCGAGGAGTATTACGTTGACGACGAAATAAAATTCGATTTCAAATTGCGCAAGGGACGCACGCACACCACGAACGCGAAATATCTTTTACGGATGGCGGGCATTCTTCCGCCCGACGAGGAGGCTTGAATTTGTTTATCAAAGATTTGTACCGCGACGAAATTCGGGAAGGTTGGCTCGTCAAGTCAGACATCAAAAAGGTTTGGAACCGCCAGCTGGAAATTTGGCAGGAAGTCGACAGGATTTGTCGCAAGCACAACATAACTTATTGGGCGAATTCCGGGACTTTGCTCGGCGCGGCACGCCACAAAGGTTTCATTCCCTGGGACGAAGACTTTGACTTGATGATGATGCGCCCCGATTACAATCGTTTCTGCGACGTGCTTGCCGATGAACTTAACGCGCCGTTTGAACTCAAAGAAAAACTTTTCGGAATGATGAAAATTTCTCATTCACAGACAACGATGATTGATTATGGTTACCTTGAAGGCAGCCCCCAAGGTATTGCGATTGATATTTTCGCGTTGGATATCGTCAACGACAAAACTCCCGAAGGTTCTTCGGCTTACAAGGCGTTGGATGAATTGCTTACCGCTGCTTGCAACTATCCGAAAATTATTCGTTACGTGCAAAACGGAGGTCGCTTGCTCAACGATTTGCAAGTGCTGGAAGCAATCTCAAAAACTTCCGAGGACAAAAAACTTGAAATCCTTGAGTTTTATGCCGCCGAGCTTTGGAGACAAAGCTCCGCCGTCGCGTGGATTCAAGACACTTTGAACAAAATAGGTAACCCCTTCGAGAAGAAATGTTTTAGCGAAACAATTTATCTGCCGTTCGAGACGATTGAATTGCCCGTGCCGATTGGTTACGACGAAATTTTAACGGCTTACTACGGCGATTGGCGCACGCCCGTTCGAGATGGTAGAAACAGGCTGGGGAATATTTACAGTGATGACATTCCTTATAAAGAATTTTTGCAACACTTCGATATTTATAATTTGATTTTGAAAAAATAATCCCGCCTCGCATTGAGACGGGTGAAAAGTTTCGATTATCAGCGTGTCGAGAAATCGGCGCGTTTTTTATTTCAGCGCATAGCCACAGGCAAAAATTTTCGTCGAACGGATTTACTTCAGCGCATAGCCGTTGTTGTACATTGCGTCTTGCTCTTTGCGCGTCTTGTAAAGTTGCGTTGTCGTATCAAGTTCAACGTCGTCGAGCGTGAGGAGCTGACCTTTCGGCACGTCGCGGAGCATTTTGGTTTTCTTGTTGACAAGCCCGTAAACGACGTAGCCTTTTTTGTAAGTTTCCTCAGCGGTGGCGATTGAGCCGTAAGTTGTGTAGCCGCCGATTCCGTCAATCGTCTGCCCCGCTTTGAGATCGATTTTCGCGACGGTGATACATTCGCTGACGGGCGCATCGAGCGGAATAATCGTCGGTTCGTGGTCGATAACAATTTTTGCGACGGTGAGCGGCGTTTCGAGGTTGCACAGATGATACGGGCGATAAAGCGTCCAGAGCGGCCCCGTGCCCATGCTGTGATACTGCATTTGATAAGCAATTTCCCGGTTGTCGGTGGACACGGTGACGAAGACGCCCGGCGCAATTCCGTTGACGTATTCAACAACGCCGTGTTTGTTCAAAATGCCGCCGTCCGCTTTGAGCTTGAAAAGGTCGTTGAGCTGTTTGACGCCTTCGGTGCCCGGTTTTGTCGCGACGCCGTGGCCGCCGATAACGTCGGGGACGAGACCCGTGGCGTTGCTCATTGCCGTCATTTCGACCATGGTTTTCGTGCCGTCTTTGAACGAACACAACATGCGCGGGCTCATCTTGCGGCGGGTTGCCTCCTCAAGCACGGTGTCGGGATTGCAGTCGTAATCGAGTTTATTATTTTTGCCTTTGCCCATAACGCGGACTTGCATTCCCATTGCTTTGGCGAAACAATAAAGTTCCATAACCGCGCCGGGTTCGTCGCCAGCCGAGCCGGTGTAAATGACGCCGTTTTTATCGCCGAGTTTTTTGAGCCACGAGCCGATAACCACGTCCGTTTCAACGTCCATCATGACGACATGTTTTTTATTGTTGAGCGCGTCCGTTGCAATGCGCACGCCGATTTCGGGGACGCCCGTCACGTCAATCGCGCACTCGACAAGATTCGCCGAAGAAATTAAATCTGCATTTTCGGTTGCGACGTATTTGCCCATCTCCATAAATTTGTTGGCTTCGGCAAGCGAATTGGTTTTGGCAATGTCTTCGTCACCGATACCCGCGTAATGAAATGCGTTGATGACATTTTCAAGTTTTATATCGGCGACAATCGCGGGCATAATGCCTTTCATGCCGACCATTTGGCTGACCATGCCGCGACCCATTTGACCTGCGCCGACAAGACCCGTGCGAATGATTTTGCCGTCCGCCTCGCGCTGTGCAAGTTTTTTGTCCATGTTCAACATAACTGCAAAGCTCCTTTCGATTATTGAATTCTGCTCAGTAAATTTCAATCATGTTTTCAACTTGAATATCCGCCGCCGTCAACGGTTCGTCGCCTTCAAGCATGATACAGCCGGGGCGTTCGGGAACGTTTCCGCCTTTAAATGACAGTGTGCAATGACCGAGTTCGCGCAGAGTACTTTTCGCCTCTTCGCCGACGGCCGTTATCGTGAAAACTTTTTCGCCGATAATGACGGTGTCGCCCGCCGCAGGAATTGCAAGCAGTTGCTCCTTTGTGTGCAGGACGGAAATTTCGGCAAGATCGGGCGGCGCGTCGTTGTTAAAAATGATTATGCAATTCGCTTTTGGGTCGTTCAAAAAATCCAGCGCATATTCGCCCCAGCCCGTTATCATGGCGTGATATTTCATGTTCAAACCTCCGTGAGGCAATCAGCTGTAAAGACCGATGCTGAAGACATAAGCAACAAGGACGGCAATCGGTCCCGTGATAACGCGTGAATAAAGAATTGCGGGAACGCCCAACTCAATCGTTTCGGGTTCCGCTTCACCCAAACTCATGCCGACGGGAATAAAATCGCAACCGACCTGCGCGTCAATGGCGAACAGCGCGGGCAATGCGTATTGCGGCGGAATATTGCCCAAACCGATTTGCACGCCGAGCAAAGTTCCGACAACCTGCGCAATGACTGCACCGGGGCCGAGCACGGGCGAAATAAACGGTATCGCGCAGATAAACGAGACAATCAACATGCCGGGCAACGTCGACGCTATCGGGCTGATTGTATTGGCGATAACGTCGCCGAGCCCCGACGCGCTGATTATGCCGAGAATCATTGAGACGAACGCCATAAACGGCAAAATTGTTTTTATTGTGATGTCAATCGTTTCGCGCCCCGCCGCGTAAAATTTGTTGACGACGCCGCCGATTGCAATGCCGATTCGTGTCGCCAAATTTTTCGGCTTTCCTTCGTTCATTTTGGCAATTTCGGCTTTGGCTTGATCTTTGGTTTTCGGCGCGCTTGTCGGATTAGTCGGCGTGCCCGCTTTGGAAATCGCGCTTTCGTCCGCCAAACTTATGCAACTTGCGTCGACAGCGGAAACGTAAATATCTTCCGTGATAAATCTTGCAAGCGGTCCCGTTTGTCCGACAGGCAAAACGTTGACGGTGAAAATTCTTTTTTTCGGATAGACGCCGCAACGAGCCGTACCGCCGCAATCGACGACCGCAACAAGAATTTCATTGTCGGGGACGCCCGTCGAAAATCCGTCAACCGCAGGGCAGCCCGTCATTTCCGCGATCTTCGCCGCAATCGGATGAATTCCGCCGCCCGTCACGCTGACGACTTTATTTCGTGTATCTGTCGGCACCAACGTCAAAGGGCCGCCGAAGCCGCCTTTGCCCGCTTTAATCGTTACTGCTTTGTAAGACATGTTCATCGCCCTCCGTTACTTCTTGCCGCTCATGTGCGCGTAAATTCTGTCGGTGACGATGCCGCGAATCAAAATGACGATAACGCCGACGATAAAATATCTGACCGCCAAATCACCCAAGGGCAAGCCGAGTTGCGTAATGCCCGCCGCAATGCCCATGTAGACAAAAAGTTCGCCGCCGTTCGCGTGCGGGAAAAGTCCCGTGACGGGGTGAACGAAACTGACAGCCGCGTCGTAAAAAGCCGCTTTGTGTTTTTCTTCTACAAAACGCCCGAAAGTGTACGCCATCGGGTTGCAGAGGAAAATGACGGAAATAACCGGCAGAATCGTGTAGCGCGTGATTGTGTATTTCGTCGCGAATTCCGCCACGCCGTTTACTCTGTCTTCGCCGATAAGTTTGATGAGCGAATTGACCGCAGTCATCATGATAACGACCAGCGGAATGATGCCCGTTACCCAGCTTACAAAAGTTTCCGAGCCGGCACGGAACAAGTCCATAAAACCGTTTGCCACGGCAGCAATAGCTTCCATAAATACAAGCCTCCTGATAAATTGTTTTGTTGCATGTGCGCACGCATGATAGCACAAATCGGGGCTTTGTAACAAGCCGCGCTTTAAGTCAAAAAAAATCGTTCGTCTTTTGAGACGAGCGACGTTGAATCAGTCCGAAAATTATTCGCCGATAATGATGATTTTGCATTTGCGTTGACGCGGGCGAGTTCTGTCGAAGTCCACGAAATAAACGTAGCCCGTTGTGCCGACGCCGAGTTTTCCGTTGTCAACTTCAAAAGTTTCACTTGAACCGAGAATGCTTGCCTTTAAGTGCGCGTCGCCGTTGAAAAGCGCAGTGCGGTCACCGTTCGGCAAATAAGTTTCGGCGTCCGGCCACGACTCCACGGCTTTGTAATGTTCTTCGCCGGGGTAAATGTATTGCTCCTTCGTTAAATGGTCGGGAATAATTTTTTTCAGCGCGTTGTTCAAATCGACTTGCAAAGATTCCATGCCGTTTGATTCGATGTCGTGCGCGAATTCCTCGAAGAAAACCGCGCAGGTTGTGTGCGGAGAAATTACCGTACAAATTCCGTTTTGAACGCCGCTGTTTTCGATAGCCTTGCGAACTTCGGGCGTGATGTTGATGAAAGTCGGATCGCCGCCCGTCGACTGCAACTTGAGCGTTTCTTTGTAAACCGTCATGCCGTGACCTCCCTTGATAATTTAAACCGTTGTGACGGTAAGAAATTGCGACAAAAAAATTATACTGCAAATGGCAACACAACAGTAGGAACCGAGTATAGCATAGCCAGACAGTTTTTTAAAAATTTTATTTTGGTCGACGACCTGTGTGAAAAAATAACCCTGACAAAAGTCAATTTGTTGTGGTAAAGTTATAAAGGTCGCACGCACAAAATTTTGATGGTCGAGTTACATTTTCTCTTGACCAAGACAAATTATATCCAAACCCTTTCGATTATAAAAGGAGTGATTATTTTGAATAAAACAATCGCAATCGCAGGTCTCGGCTATGTCGGTTTGTCGCTGGCGACGCTTTTGGCTCAACACAATAAAGTTTTCGCCGTCGACATCTCGCCCGAAAAAGTCAATGCCGTCAACAATCGTCAAAGTCCAATTCGCGACGAATATATCGAAAAATTTTTTGCCGAACGCGAACTTGATTTGACCGCAACAACTGACGCCGATTCGGCTTACAAGTCCGCCGATTTCGTCATTGTCGCCGTGCCGACCAATTACGACCCGAAAAAAAATTTCTTCGACACGTCCGCCGTCAATGCCGTCATCGAAAAAGTTTTGTCGAGCGGTTCCGAAGCGTTCATCGTCATCAAAAGCACAATTCCCGTCGGTTTCGTCGAAGGTGCACGCAAAAATTTTTCCACGGACAAAATTTTGTTCAGCCCCGAATTTCTGCGCGAAAGTAAAGCTCTCTACGACAATCTTCACCCGTCGCGAATCATCGTCGGCGCAAATCTTTCGGATGAAAAAAATTCTGCCGCCGCCCGTGACTTCGCCGAACTTTTGCGGGAAGGCGCGGTTAAAGAAAATATCCCGACGTTAATCATGGGCACGACAGAAGCCGAGGCCGTCAAACTTTTCGCGAACACTTACCTTGCCTTGCGCGTCGCTTACTTCAACGAGCTGGACACTTACGCCGAAATGAAAAATCTTTCGACACGCGACATCATCAAGGGAATTTGTTTCGACCCGCGTATCGGCGACATGTACAACAATCCGTCGTTCGGCTACGGCGGTTACTGCTTGCCCAAAGACACGAAACAACTTTTGGCGAATTATCAAGACGTGCCGGAAAATCTGATTGAAGCTATCGTCAACAGTAACCGCACGCGAAAAGATTTTATCGCCGACCGCGTCTTGGAAATTTCGGGCGCATACACCGCCAGCGAAAATTTTTCCGTCGACCGCGAACACGAAGTTATTGTCGGCGTGTGGCGGCTTGCAATGAAAACCGACAGCGACAATTTCCGCCAATCGTCAATTCAAGGAATCATGAAGCGAATCAAAGCGAAGGGCGCAACCGTCATCATTTACGAACCCGCATTGCCCGACGGCTCGACATTTTTCGGCAGCCGCGTCGTCAACGATCCGACCGAATTTAAACGCTTGAGCCGTTGCATAATCGCCAACCGCTACGAAAGTGCTTTGGACGACGTGCGCGAAAAAGTTTACACGCGGGATTTATTCAAACGCGATTGACAAATTTTATTTTAAGCTATACAATTCAAAGCTACTGATTGACATAAGATGGAGAAAGTATGCGCGTCGTGTCCGCTTGGCAAATCCGATTGGTTACGCCGCGCATTATATTTAGGAACGAGTGAATAGGAACTAGAAACTAGTTTCTAATTCCCAGTTCCTAATTCCTACAAAAGGAGTGACGGCTTTGTTAAATCTGCATCCCGTTAAGGTCGGCAAACGAAAGCGCTACAGTTACGCCCGAATCAAAGAAGTGATGGCCATGCCCCACTTGCTCGATATTCAGCGCAACTCCTATGACTGGTTCCGAAAAGAGGGACTGGCGGAAATTTTCAGGGACATCTCGCCCATTTCCGATTTCACCGGTAATTTGGAGCTGTTCTTTGAAAGTTTCTCTTTCGGCGAATCCAAATACTCGCTCGAAGAATGCAAACGGCGCGACGGTACTTTTGCCGCTCCCATTCGTGTCAAAGTCAAATTACATAACAAAGCTAAAGGCGAAGTCAAAGAGCAAGAAGTTTTTCTCGGCGACTTTCCGCTCATGACTTCCACAGGCACTTTCATTATCAACGGCGCAGAACGCGTCATTGTTTCTCAGCTCGTTCGCTCGCCAGGTGCTTATTATTCCGGTTCCATCGACCAGAGCGGCAAAAACATTTACACCGCACAACTTATCCCAAATCGCGGCGCGTGGCTCGAACTTGAGACGGATTCGACGAACGCTATTTCTGTGCGCATTGATAGGACGAGAAAAATGCCCGTCACTTATCTGTTGCGCGCACTCGATTTTGTTGACAACGAACAAATTCTTGAATTGTTTGACGTTAAATACTTTTTGCAATGTGCCATTGAGAATTTGGAAGTTGCCGACAGCGGCGATTCCCGCGATTCGTTGTTGGACGGCTATATTCGACACGGGCAACATTCCGACGAAACTTTTGACAGACTTCTTGACGCCTTTGCCAAACTCGACGAAAAATTTGATTCGCTCACCAACTTCCGTTATCTCCTCGACAAAATTATTCTGAACAATCCCAAAAACTCACTCGCCGTCGGTTATAAAGCGTTGCTCGACCAACTCGACGCCGATAAACGAAATTCCGAAGATAACAAAGAAAAAGCACTTCTGGCATTGTACGCACGCATCCGCCCCGGCGAACCGCCCAGCGCAGACAATGCCTTGAATATGCTGAACTCGCTGTTTTTTGATCCACGACGGTATGACCTTGCGCAGGTCGGTCGCTATAAACTCACCAAAAAGCTCGGATGGAAACGCCGCGTCTTAGGTAAAATCCTCGCCGAACCCATTAGCGACCCTGAGACCGGTGAAATTCTTATCCCTGCCGACGTGCCCGTCTCTCAAGAACTTATCGACAATTTCCCCTCGGAGCGCGAAGCCGAGATTTTTAACCTCAAAACCGACGAAGCTCGCCGCGGCTTTATCAACCCCATTCATATCAAAATCAAATCCGACAACGGTAACTTCACTATGCTTTGTGCTCCGACTCTGTCCATTGCCGATAATCGCACTGTCTGCCTTGCCGACATCACTACCGCGCTCGGCTACACTTTCGACCTGTTCGCCACTCTTGGCCTAACCGATGATATTGACCACCTCGGCAATCGCAGAGTCCGCGCCGTCGGTGAATTGTTGCAAAATCAATTCCGTATCGGTATGACCCGTATGGAACGCGTCATTCGCGAACGCATGACTACTCAAGACGCCGAAATCGTCACTCCGCAAAATCTTATCAATATCCGTCCGGTCGTCGCCGCTATCAAAGAATTTTTCGGCTCCAGCCAACTTTCCCAATTCATGGATCAACATAACCCGCTTTCGGAACTCACTCATAAACGCAGACTTTCAGCACTTGGCCCCGGCGGGCTGAGTCGTGAACGCGCCGGCTTTGAAGTGCGCGACGTTCATAATTCCCACTACGGCCGTATGTGCCCCATCGAAACCCCAGAAGGTCCCAATATCGGTCTGATCGGCTCGCTGTCTAATTTCGCTCGTGTCAATAAATTCGGCTTCATGGAAACCCCTTACCGTAAAGTCGACAAATTTAATCACATTGTCACTAACCAAGTCCGCTACCTTACCGCCGATGAAGAAGAGGCTTTTATTATCGCTCAAGCAAATGAGCCGCTCGAGGGCGATTGGTTCCTAAACGAACGCGTCACCGCTCGCAAGCGCGAAGAAACTACCAAAGTCAAACGCGAAGATGTCGACTTCATGGACGTTAGCCCCAAACAAGTCGTCTCTATCGCTACAGCGATGATTCCGTTCCTCGAAAATGACGACGCTAACCGTGCTCTGATGGGCGCAAATATGCAAAGGCAAGCTGTCCCGCTGCTCAAAACCCAAGCCCCGCTCGTCGGTACCGGTATGGAATTCAAAGCCGCCTGTGACTCCGGCGTTATGACTTTAGCACGAAACAGCGGCACTGTTCAATACGTCGACGCCAATTCCATTAAAGTTCTTGGTGATAATTCCACCAAAGATATTTATAATCTTGCCAAATTCCAAAGATCGAATCAGGGCACTTGTATCAACCAAATCCCTATCGTCAACGTCGGCGAGCGCGTCGAAGCAGGTCAGCCTATCGCGGACGGCCCTGCCACCAGTCAAGGCGAACTCGCGCTCGGTTACAATATCCTCGTCGCCTACATGCCTTGGGAGGGCTACAACTACGAAGATGCCATCTTGCTCAGCGAAAACCTCATCAAACACGATATCTTCACTTCTATTCACATCGAAGAATATCAGTGCGATGCTCGCGAAACCAAACTCGGCGCGGAAGATGTCACTCGCGACATTCCTAACGTCTCGGAAGATTCGCTGACTCAGCTCGACGCTGACGGTATTATCTCCATCGGTGCTGACGTTCGCACAGGCGATATTCTCGTCGGCAAAGTCACTCCTAAGGGCGAAACTGAATTAACTGCAGAAGAACGTCTCTTGCGTGCGATTTTCGGCGAAAAAGCTCGCGAAGTTCGTGATACTTCTTTGCGCGTTCCGCACGGTGAAGCCGGTAAAGTTGTTGCCGTCAACGTCTTCACTCGCGAAAACAATGATGAATTGGCCCCGGGCGTTCTTAAACAAGTTCGGGTATATATCGCGCAGAAACGAAAAATTTCCGTCGGCGACAAAATGAGCGGTCGTCACGGTAATAAAGGCGTCGTCTCCGAAATCAGACGCGTTGAAGATATGCCGTTCTTACCGGACGGCACGCCCGTTGACATTGTGCTTAATCCGCTCGGCGTTCCTTCGCGCATGAATATCGGTCAAATTCTCGAAACGCATTTGGGTATGGCAGTGCGGCAATTAGGGCTTGATCCCAATAATGAGTTTCCCTCCGACTTTTGCATTGCGACGCCCGTTTTCGACGGCGCACGCGAAGAAGATATTTTCCAAACGATAGAAATGGCCGGACTCGACGCGGACGGAAAAACTGTGCTTTACGACGGTCGCACAGGTTTGCCGTTTGAAAATCGCGTTACTGTCGGTTGCGTTTACATGCTCAAATTGCATCATTTGGTTGACGATAAAATCCACGCTCGTTCCACAGGCCCGTATTCACTCGTGACGCAACAACCGTTGGGCGGCAAAGCTCAATTCGGCGGTCAACGTTTCGGCGAAATGGAAGTTTGGGCATTGGAAGCCTACGGGGCGTCTTACACCCTGCAAGAAATTTTGACAGTCAAAAGTGACGACGTTGTTGGTCGTGTCAAAGCCTATGAAGCTATCGTCAAAGGTCAGAATATCCCCGAACCCGGCGTGCCCGAATCATTTAAAGTGCTCATTAAAGAGCTGCAATCAATCGGGCTTGATATTCGCGTCTTGAGCGGCGATTCCAAAGAAATTATCATCCGCGACGACGAAGACGAGGACGCCATTAAGAAAAATGCAAATGATCTTGGCGTTGATGTCGGCACATACGGCGATCACAGCGTAAATGCCCCGCCCGAAGAACCGGAACCCGAAGGTGACATCATTGCCGAAGAAATTGAGGAACCGGAACGCGAATTGACAGACGAAGAGATAGACGCGCAACTGGAAAACTTGGGCGACTTGGAAAATATTGCCAACGAAGATTTGACGCTCGACGGTCTTGACGGTGTTGACAATGTTGACGCTGAGGACGAGTTTTAGTCGCTAGTAGCTAGTAGCTGGCAACCAGCTACTAGCAACCAGCTACTAGCACCTAAAAAAGGAGGAGTAACGTTGCTGGACGTAAATATTTTCGACTCAATGCGAATCGGCCTTGCGTCGCCCGAAAAAATCCGCGAATGGTCACATGGTGAAGTAAAAAAGCCCGAAACGATAAATTATCGAACTTTAAAACCCGAACGCGACGGACTTTTTTGCGAACGCATTTTTGGCCCGACAAGAGATTGGGAATGCCACTGCGGGAAATATAAACGAATCCGCTACAAAGGAACAATCTGCGACAGGTGCGGTGTCGAAGTCACCCGCGCCAAGGTGCGTCGCGAACGTATGGGGCACATCGAACTGGCCGCGCCCGTGTCACATATCTGGTACTTCAAAGGAATCCCGTCGCGAATGGGCTTGCTTTTGGATATGTCGCCGCGTGCTTTGGAACGAGTGCTGTATTTCGCGTCGTATATCGTTTTGGACGCAGGCACTACCGATTTGAAACAAAAGGACATCTTGACCGAGGGACAATATCGGCTGGCAAAAGAAAGTTACGGCCGCGATGCCTTCAAAGTCGGAATGGGCGCCGAAGCGATTCAAAAACTGCTCTCGGAACTCGATTTGGATTCGATGAGTGAGAGCCTGCGCGAAGAATTGAATTCGTCGAACGGTCAAAAGCGCTTGAGAGCAATACGGCGTCTCGAAGTGGTCGAAGCCTTTAGAAAAAGCGGAAACAAGCCCGAATGGATGATCTTGACGGTGATACCGGTGATACCGCCGGAACTACGCCCGATGGTACAGCTGGACGGCGGACGATTCGCAACAAGTGACTTAAACGATTTATATAGGCGAGTGATAAACCGCAATAACCGGTTGCGTCGGCTGTTGAATTTGAAAGCGCCCGATATAATAGTGCGAAACGAAAAGCGAATGTTACAAGAGGCAGTGGACGCGTTGATAGACAACGGGCGACGCGGCAGACCCGTAACAGGCCCCGGCAACCGAGCGTTAAAGTCGCTGTCGGATATGCTCAAAGGCAAGCAAGGGCGATTCCGTCAAAACCTGTTGGGAAAGCGCGTGGATTATTCGGGACGCTCCGTTATCGTGGTCGGGCCGGAACTGAAATTGCATCAATGCGGGTTGCCAAAAGAAATGGCGTTGGAACTGTTCAAGCCGTTTGTGATGAAAAAGCTGTCGGCGGACGCGAACTTGACGATAAAAGCGGCGAAACGTAAAGTCGACCGAGCAAATGCGGAAGTGTGGGGCGTTTTGGAAGAAGTAATAAAAGAACACCCCGTGTTGTTGAATCGTGCACCGACGTTGCACCGACTCGGAATACAAGCGTTTGAACCGGTGTTGACGGAAGGGCGGGCGTTGAAACTGCACCCGTTGGCGTGCACGGCGTACAATGCGGACTTCGACGGCGACCAAATGGCGATACATTTGCCCTTGTCGGCGGAAGCGCAGGCAGAAGCGCGGGTTTTGATGTTGGCGGCGAATCACATTTTGGCTCCGAAAGACGGAAAGCCGATAATAGTTCCGACTCAAGACATGGTTTTGGGGACTTATTATCTGACGAAACTGCGCAAGTCGTCGGAAAAACACAGCGTCAAAGGTGAAAATAAATATTTCGCGTCGTTCAATGAAGCGTTAATGGCGTACAACGCGGGCTTTTTGGATTTGCAAGCTGAAATCTTTGTGCGCGTTCAGGACAGCTTTAAGCTTGAAGCTTTAAGCTTTAAGGGTGACGATACTCAAAGCTCAAAGCTCGTCAAAACCAGTCTCGGACGAATGATTTTTAACGAAAAACTGCCGCCCGAACTTCGCCACTACCAACGCGACGCCGAAGGAAATTTGACGCTCGGTAAGCTCATGAACAAAAAAGAACTCGGCAAACTCGTCGCCGAATGCTTTAACATGTTCGGAGCAACCAAAACCGCCGAAGTCATCGACGAAGTCAAACGCCTCGGCTATCATTTCGCCTGCATTGCCGGTATGACCGTCGCAATTTCGGACGTTATCACGCCGCCGGCGAAGAAAGAAATTATCGCGGAAACGGCGGGCAAAGTAAAACGCGTCGAGGCGAATTTCAACCGCGGGCTGTTGACGGATCAGGAACGTTACAAAAAAGTTATCGCGCTGTGGGAAGACGCCACGAATCGCGTTGCAGATGCGATGATGGATAACATGGACGAATTCAACCCGATATTCATGATGGCGGACAGCGGCGCACGCGGTAACAAGCAACAAATGCGCCAGTTGGCGGGAATGCGCGGGCTTATGGCTGACCCGTCGGGCAAAACGATTGACTTGCCGATAACCGCGAACTTCCGCGAAGGGCTGAGCGTTTCGGACTACTTCATAAGTTCACACGGGGCGCGCAAAGGTTTGGCGGATACGGCGTTGCGCACGGCGGACAGCGGCTATTTGACGCGGCGACTTGTGGACGTGGCGCAAGACGTGATTGTCCGCGAGGACGACTGCGACATCGAAACGATAAATTTAACGCTGATACGGGCGAAATTGGCGGCGGACACGGGCGACGCGCTGGAACTTTTGAACGAAGCGTTATTGGACAGAGTAATCGCCGAGGACATCAAAGACGCGGGCGGCGAAGTGGTCATCCCGCACGATTCGACGCTGGACGAAGACGCGCTGGAAGTGCTGATCGAACTGAACGCGCCGGAAGTGTGCCTAAGGGGACAATCTTTGACGGCACCGAACGCGGCAAGTCATTCGCTGGTGTCGGAGACGATAAAATTAGGCACGCGGGACGCGGCGGAACGTCAGGAACTGCGGGAAAATTTCCTGCGTGAAATCATCGGGAAAGAGCTTGTCGAGCCGTATGCGGCGAAAATCGATAGGGAATTGGCGGAACAGATACTTGACGCGGACGACCTGCCTGAAATCCGAATCCGTCACAACAACATTCGCGGCATAGAAGTCGAGGCGATAACCGAAGAAACGCATTCGGGCAAGGCGGCGAAGGGCGTTATCGAACCGTTGGCAGATCGAATAATCGGGCGCGTTTTGGCGGAAAATATTTACGACGAGAACGGCGAACTGATAGCGCGGATTAATGAGATGATTGACGAATCGAACGTTAAAAAAATCTGCGCGGTGCGGGATAAAGTATCGATACGGAGCGTGTTGACGTGCAAATCGCCGTTCGGAGTGTGCAAAAAATGTTACGGGCGCGACTTGGCGAATCAGACGGAAGTTGAAGTCGGCGAAGCGGTCGGAATAATCGCGGCGCAGAGTATCGGCGAACCGGGTACACAGTTGACGATGCGGACATTCCACACAGGCGGCGTTGCGGGCGGCGACATAACGCAAGGTTTACCGCGTGTTGAGGAGTTATTTGAAGCGCGGAAACCGAAGAACAACGCGATAATCGCCGAGATAGACGGCGTTATAAGTTATGGGGTTGAGGAAAAAACTGGGTTACGGACAGTAATAATAAATCCTCACGACATAGACAACCAGCAGCCTCGCGAATACGTGATACCATATGGGATTCAACCGAAAGTAAAAGAGGGCGACGAAATAGTTGCCGGAACGAACATCACCGACGGCGCGAAGAATCCCCACGACATCATGCGTATCTGCGGCCTGAAAGAAACCCACCGTTATCTCGTCAAAGAAGTCCAAAAAGTCTACAAGTCTCAGGGCGTCGAAATCAACGACAAACACATCGAAGTTATGGTGCGTCAAATGTTGCACAAGGTACGCATTGAAGACAGCGGCTCCACGGAATTTTTGCCGGGCGAGTTCGTCGATGTGAACATTTTCGAGGCGGAAAACACCAGAGCCATTGAGGAAGAACGTGCTCCCGCCGTCGCAAAACCGATTCTGCTCGGCATAACTAAGGCGTCTTTGGCAACGGATTCTTTCTTGAGCGCGGCAAGTTTCCAAGAAACTACACGTGTTTTGACGGACGCGGCGATTAAAGGCAAAATCGATCCGCTTATCGGCTTGAAAGAAAACGTCATTATCGGCAAGCTGATTCCCGCAGGAACGGGCATGTCGCATTATCGCGATTTGAAAGTCATCGACAATGAGGAAGTTGACGAAGAGTCAGCCGCCGAATAAAATTTCACTGCAAACAAAAAAAGCTCCTCTCGTTTCGGGAGGAGTTTTTTCGTGCGATTATTGTCGTTTCGCTTGAGCAAGTGCCTGTTCTTCTTCGCGAGTGAGTTTGTAGTTTGAGGAAACGTGACCATTTTCAATCGGCTTGACGTAACTGCGCGAAGATTCTTGCCCGCAAATCGACGAAAAAATTACGCCGTTGTCGTTCCTGTCCAACATGGCGACGCACCAGCTCAAACCTTGACCGGTTTTTTCAAAGGCGTCGAAATGAATCACCGCGACGCGAGTTATCGAACTTTTAACCAATTCTTCCAGTGCCGAAAGTTTTCGCTCCATTTTTTGTCGTTCGTCGGCAACGTCGTTAAATGCCCGCGTGTGCGTCTCCAACATCTGTTCAATACTTTCGCCTTCGGAACCTTCCATCATGCGCTTGTAACGTGATTTTATCGTCGACAGCTCCGAGTACAAATTTATTATCAAAGCGAGCATAATCAAAATCAGCAATCCGCCCGCCAAATTGATTATAAAATCCGTCGTGAACGCACCACTCATTTTAAAACCTCCTGTAGGAACCGGAAATTATTTCCTAAATCTTTTTGCCAAGTGCTGAATTTTTTTGAACCGCGACCACATTCCCGCTTTACTCAAGGAAATTTTTTCCGCCAATTCGCTGATATTACACGAAGGATTTGCAAGCCGCAGTTCCATTGCTTCGCGGATTTTTTTCGTGACGGGATAATTTCTTGCCAACAAAATTTTTATGTCGGCAATCTGTCGTTGAGAGGCTTCGGCGGCACGATTCAGCGCGGAAGTGTCTATGTTGACGAGGCGATTGACTTGCAGGCGAACTTCCTTCAAATTGCGCGCAACCTCAAAACGTTCGACGGCATTCGTCGCGCCGATCATGCCGAGAAAATCACAAATCGTGTCGGCTTCACGCAACCACACGACGAAATTTTTTTTGCGCTGATAAAGTCCCGCGTTGAAGTCCAGAGCCGCCAAAATTTTCCGCACGAATTCCGCCGTCTGCAACGATTTTACCACGATTTGCAATAAATACTGCGCTTCGGGACGATTGACGGTGCCTTTCGCCAAAAATGCGCCGCGCAACCACGCAACCTTAAATCGCGAACGTTTAAGCAATTCGGGCGCGTCGAGTTCCTCAAGAAAATTTTGTACGTCACCCGTCAAAAAAATTCGCACGGCGTAACTCATATCTTTATTCAACTTTTTTCGGCGAACGGCGGCAACTTCCGGCTTGACGGCGGGGAAATATTTTTTCGCCAGCGAAATAACTTTTCGAGCGACGGCGGCATTCGTTGTCGCGAATTCCAAACGTCCGTCAAAAATTTTCGCCCCGCAAAACAGTAGTGCGGCGAATTCTGCGTGCAAAGTTTCGGGTTCGTCGCCGAAAATTCGCGCCAATTCGTTTTTGACATCTTGAGCGTAAGACGACATAAAAACCTCCGCAAATTTTAACTTCACAAACGCAACCGAAATTCAGAGGCCGTCACGGATGACGGCCTCCGCCCGCAACTGAAACAGGATGTTTCACTTGCGGGCACACGAGTTTGACCGTAGCCAATTACTTTGAATTACGAGCGAGTATCCGCCCCGCGAGGTGCCTTTTCTTTTTGTTACTTTTTCTTTGGGCAAGCAAAGAAAAAGTAAATTCAAAAACTCAAATTCACGAACGTGCCTAATCGAAGTAAAAAACTAAAAAACTACCGCCTGTTGCCGAGCGTGTAAATAATCTTCATGACAGCGGCGCAAAGTTTTTCGGGGTCGTGGCGTCCCGCCTCAGTCGCGCTCATCAAATCTTCCTTAATCAAGCCGCAACCCAGCGCGTTAATTTTGTCTTCGTCAATCTCGACGGGCGTCGCACCCGTGCCGTGCCACATTTCCTCCGGTATCGGCGTGGAATTCACCAGCACATAATCAATCGCGCCGTGTCCCGTGTGGTCGAGAATCGCCTTTGCGTGTTGCGCGGCAGTGTAACCGTCAGTTTCGCCCGGTTGCGTCAAAACGTTGCAAATGTAAATCTTAACGGCTTTGGATTTTTTCAGCGCGTGAGCAACACCGTCAACCAAAAGATTCGGCATTATGCTTGTGTACAGACTTCCGGGGCCGAGAATAATTGCGTCGGCTGATTCTATTGCGTCAATCGCGGCGGGCACGGCGGGAACATTTTTCGGGAACAACTGCACGCGACGAATTTTTTTATGCGCTTCGGGAATTTGTGATTCGCCCTCGACAACTGTGCCGTCCGTCATAATCGCATCAAGTCGCACGTGTTCCTTGCTCGCGGGAATGACACGCCCTTTGACTGCCAAAACTTTCGACGATTCTTTAAGCGCAGTCTCCATGTCGCCCGTGACTTCATTCATCGCCGCGATAAACAAATTTCCGAAGCTGTGACCTGCAAGCGCGGTGTTGCCCTCGAAACGATATTGGAAAAGTTTTTCCATAAGCGGTTCCGTGTCCGCCAGTGCAACCAGACAATTTCGCAAATCGCCGGGCGGAATTATTCCGAGTTCTTCGCGCAAACGTCCCGAACTTCCGCCGTCGTCCGCAACCGTCACAACCGCCGAAACATTATTCGTCGAAGATTTTATTCCGCGCAAAAGAACGCTCAAACCGTGTCCGCCGCCGATAACCGTAACCGACGGGCCGCGTCCAAGTTTTCGTTCCTGATAAATCAAGTCGACAATTTTTTCCGAACGGTCGGGAATAAGCACGGCGATTATCGAACGAATCAGCGAGCGCGTTGACCAAAGCATAAGACACGAGCCGAGGAGCAAAATTATCAGCCCGACGAACATTATTACCGTATAATCGTAACTGCCGACCGTGCGATATACGAACATGAAAATTTCTTCTTTGGCGCGACCGAGATATTCGGAGTTAATGGCAAGCGCGCCGCCGAAACTGAACATCATGACGCCGATTGCGAAAAGAAATAACCAGCGTTTCAGTTTCATGCCGGGGTAAAGCCATTTCAAAAGATGAAACATTTACAGCCTCCGAGTTGAGCTTTGAGCTTTAAGCTTTGAGCTTTAAGCTTTGAGCTTTAAGCTTTGAGCTTTAAGCTTTGAGGATTGAATTTATCGGCTAAAAGCTAAAAGCTGACAGCTGAAAGCTCAAACTTCCCACACGTCGTTTTTCATCAAGTCGCGGTGCTCCAGATTCACGGCGTAACCTTTTTTCGCCAACAGATCGTAAACATGTTTGGCAATGAAAACACTGCGGTGCATTCCGCCCGTGCAACCGATTGCGATAACGAGTTGGCTTTTCCCTTCGCGAATGTATTGCGGGACGAGAAAATCAATGAACGCGTCGAGTTTCTTGAGATATTCCTGCGTAACGGGCTTTTCTTCGATATACGCGGCGACTTCGGGCACACTCCCGCTTTTGTGGCGCAGTTCCGAAATGTAAAACGGATTCGGCAAAAATCGCACGTCAAGCACCATGTCGGCATCAAGCGGCATTCCGTACTTGAAGCCGAACGACAAAACCGAAATGTTCATTATTTCGCTGTCGGAATTACCGAAAAGCCGCTGAATTTTTTCGCGCAACTCAACTTTCGACAAGTTCGACGTGTCGATAATGTAAGTCGATTTTGCCCGAACACTTTCAAGCCGCGTGCGTTCCTTGAAAACTCCGTCGGAAATTCTTGTTGCGGGAGCCATCGGGTGGCGGCGGCGAGTCTCTTTGTAGCGGCGAATAATCACGTCGTCCGAAGCATCCATAAACAACATTTCGTAATCTTGGTTATCTTTGTCCATGTCGTCGAGAACTTGAACAAGGTCGTCGAAAAATTCGCGGCTGCGCGTGTCGACGACGAAAACCATCTTGTTGAAATGTCCCATGGCGTGCGTGCAAAGTTCGACGAATTTCGGGATAAAAACGGGCGGCAAATTGTCCACGCAAAAATAGCCCAGGTCTTCAAGGTATCGGCAAGCCTGCGTTTTGCCGCTGCCGCTCATGCCCGTGACGATTATAATCCGCGACTTGTCGGCGAATTCGCCTGTCTTGATTTCGTTTTGAATGTCGAGAGTTTCAGCTTCCATAAAAAATCTCCTTGCCGCGCCCGTCGTCCGATTTCAGCCGACTAAAACATATTCGTAGACCGCTTTGGCAAAGCCGTCGTTTTCGCAAAGATCCGTGCGATAGAAACAAGATTTTTTGACGGCGGGAATTGCGTTGCCCATTGCGATACTTCTGCCGACCGAACGCAACATCGGCAAATCGTTTTCGCTGTCGCCAATCGCCATAATTTCCGTGCGGTCAATTTTGAGTTTGTCCGCGATAATTTTCACCGCGCCGGCTTTCGTGCAACCGCCCGCCAAAAATTCCGCGAACAAATCATTTGAGCGCGTGACTTCGACTTGTGCGCCGAAAAATTTTTTAATCTCGCGCATTCTGTTGATGAGTTCTTCGTTTTTGCCCGAAATGCTCAAAAGCTTCGTGACGTTCTTGATGTGTTGTTGCATTCCGTCCCAGCCGACTTCGTTGCCCGTGACTTTTTGCATGTCTTCGTAGTATTGGACGTAGCGATCGCGTTTCGGGAAATAAAGTTCGTCGTCGCTGTAGCTTTGCAGGTGCCAGTTGCGTTGCTCGAAAAACGTCAGGATTCTTTTGACAATGGTTTCATTCATAAATTGCGTGTGAAGAATTTCGCCCGCAGAAGATTTTATCAACGCGCCGTTGTAAGCGATAATCGGGACGTGCACGCCGAGTTGTTCGGCTATCGGCAAGGCGGCTTTGTACATTCTGCCCGTCGCCAAAACGACTTTGATGCCCGCGCTTTCAAGGTCATGAATCGCCTTGATGTTCGTCTTTGAAACACGGCCGCTTTCGGGCACCAACGTGCCGTCAAGATCCGTCACAAACAACTTTACATTCATCACAATCACTCCGTTAATCAAGTTTGAATTATCCGCGCAGATTATAGCAGGTATTTTTCATTTACACAAAGGAAATTTAGCGCGCCTTCGCGAATTGATTGCGCCATGTCGAATATATTTTATCGAAAAAATCTGCGCGAAAATTTTTTGGAGAGTGACCATTTTTGACGGCATTGCGAATTTTGATTGAAAACACGGCACCCGACGGACTCGTTGCCGAACACGGCTTGAGTTTTTTGGTGACGACGCCGCACACGAAATTTATTTTTGACTGCGGGCACACCGGCGCGGCTTTTGATAACGCGAAAACTTTGGGCGAAGATTTGTCGACGATAAAATTTGCCGTGCTCAGTCATGAGCATTACGACCACGCGGGCGGCTTCCCGAAACTTTTGGACGTTGCGCCGATTGAAACTGTTTACACGGGCGAAAATTTTTGGGACGAAAAATTTTCTCGTGACGGCGACGAATACAAATATCGCGGTTGCGGCTTCGACGGAAATTTTTTGGCGGCTCACAACGTCGAACAAAAAATTTGCCGTGACGTTGTCGAAATTGATTCGGGCGCGTGGCTTGTCGGAAATTTTACGCGGCGTTACGATTTCGAGACAATCCCGAAAAAATTTGTTCGCGGAGAAAAAAAATTGCCCGACGATTTTTCGGACGAAATAATTTTGGTTTTGCGTGACGGCGACGGGCTTGCTGTCGTGACGGCGTGCGCACATGTCGGCGTTTTGAATATTGTCGCGGACGTTGCCGAAAGATTTTCGCTCCCGATACGCACGGTGATTGGCGGTCTGCATTTGACGGGCGCGACGGCTGAACGAATCAACCGCACGTTGATTGAACTGAAAAATTTCGGTGTCGAAAAAATTTTGCCGTGTCATTGTTCGGGCGAAGAATTCATGCAACATTTTCCCGAAAGATTGTCGACGGGCGCGACGATTGAAATTTGACTTTGTCGGCGGTTGAAGGTATCATAAAAAAAATTTCCTGAGGAAGTGATAATTAAATGTGGCGCGGACTTTACACGGCGGCAACCGGCATGATAAGCGAACAGAAACGCACCGACGTTATCGCATCGAACATTGCCAACGCCGCAACGACCGGTTACAAGCGCGACGTGACCATTCATAAAGAATTTCATCAAATGCTGATTCGACGCGTCAACGACTACGAAAATGCCGGCTCTCTCGGCGTGGATGTTGCGCCGTTCAATTCGCTGGCGGAACTCGGCACGTCGAAAGAGGACGTTACGCAAATCAAAGGATTCAGCGCGGATCCGTTTTATCGCCCCGGTATCGGCACGCTCGGACTCGGCGACTACATTGACGAAGTTGCCGTGGACTATCAGCAGGGCGCGCTTGAATCTACGGGCAACGCTTTCGACTTGGCGATTGTCGGCAACGGATTTTTTGCCGTACAAACTCCCGAAGGCGTGCGCTACACTCGCAACGGCGCGTTTTTCAAAAATCAGCAAGGTTTTATTCAAGACATTCGCGGCTACAATCTTTTGGACACGACTGGCAATCCGATTCGCATTCCCGCAAATGTTCCCGATTCGAGAGTTTTAGTCACGGGCGACGGAATTGTTTACGTCCCGGGAAATCAGACAGTGCTTAATCCCGCGACCAACAGACTTGAATCAACGGGCAACATGGACGCTTCGCAACGAATCGCGCAAATTCAGCTTGTGGAATTCGGCGACAGACTTGCCACGCAAAAACAGGGCGACAATCTTTTTTATCTCGTCAACAACAACGAAGGCAATCCGCCCGCCGCAAACGCTGTCGGGCAAAACGTTCGGCCACGTATCATGAATCCCAACGCTCAGCCGCGACCCGCTTCAGGCGAAATTCTTCAAGGCGCGCTGGAAAAATCAAATACGGCAATCGTCACCGAAATGGTTGAACTTATTCACAATCACCGACTTTACGAGGCAAACGCCAAAGCCGTTCAAACGCAAGACTCTGCGCTTGATAATGCGGTTAATCAAATCGGCAGTACGCAGTAAAGGAAATTTTTAATCATGATGATTGAAATTAAAAACCTGAAAAAATCTTTCGGCGAGTTGCACGTCCTCAAGGGCATCGACCTGAGCATTGATGAGCGCGAAGTTGTCGTTATTATCGGGCCTTCGGGTTCGGGCAAATCAACTTTGTTGCGTTGCATAAATTTTTTGGAAGAGCCGACGGGCGGCACAGTCACCGTCGACGGAATTCCAATGGACAGCGAATCAAATATCAACAAAGTTCGCGAAGAAGTCGGCATGGTTTTTCAACGCTTTAATTTGTTCCCGCACATGACCGTTTTGGATAACATCACGCTTGCGCCGATGAAAGTTCGCAAAATTGACCGCAACCGTGCCGAACAGACCGCGCAGGATTTACTTGACCGCGTGGGTTTGGGCGACAAGGCGGACGCTTATCCGAATCAACTTTCGGGCGGACAACAACAACGCGTCGCAATCGCCCGCGCTTTGGCAATGCAACCGAAAGTTATGTTATTCGACGAGCCGACGAGCGCACTTGATCCCGAAATGGTCGGCGAAGTTTTGGACGTTATGCAACGGCTGGCGGAAACCGGAATGACGATGGTTATCGTCACGCACGAAATGGGTTTTGCCCGCGAAGTCGGCACGCGCTTGCTTTTCGTCGACGGCGGCTATATCGTCGAAGAGGGCAAGCCCAAAGAAGTTTTTGAGCACCCGAAGGAAGAACGCACGAAATTATTCCTGTCGAAAATTTTGTAGGAGGTTGTACAATGAAAGTTGCGATTTGCGGTTATCCTCCTCTCGCTCAAATGTTTCTAAACAACCTGAAAGACACCACTATGGATGTCAAATTTTTTATCGGCGACTTTGTAAACGACCGTAACAAGGACACTGACTTTGTAACAGAATTACCGTTGATAACTTTTTTTGAGTTTCGGCGGCTCGTGTCAGCAGGTGAACTTGACGGTTTACTTGTCGCCGAAGACGGGCGCGAAAATTTTACCAAATCCGTCGTCCAAACTTGCAAGTTCTATCGAATTCCGAAACTGGGGCTTGTGGATTTGAATTATGGCGGCGAAATTTATTGGGCAAATTTCGAAAAAAATTTTTTCACTTACTTGGAAACAAACATCGTTGATGGTTGCAATTTGAACTGCAAATCTTGTATGCATTTCGCGCCGCTGTTCAAGAGTAACGAAATTTATCCCATTGAAAATTTTCGGCACGATATTCATAGGCTGTCTCAATGCTGTGACATCATCACTTTCCGTTTACTCGGCGGTGAACCGTTGATTTTGAAAAATTTGGATGAGTACATAAACATTGCTCGCCAATATCTGCCGAAAACAAACTTGCACATTGTGACAAACGGTTTGTTAATTCCGTCTTTGCCGCCAAAAATTCTTGACGCCATTCGCGAGAACAATGTCATCGTCGACATTACGCTTTACCGCCCGACTGTGAAAATCGTCGACAAGATAAAAGCAGTTTGCAGGGCAAACAAAATTTTGTCTCATTTTCATTCTATCGACGAAGGTCAAGGAAATTTCACCGTCATCATGTCGCTTCATGGCGATAACGATCCGATAAAGTCGCAACAAGTTTGTATAAACAAGAATTGTCGTTTCTTACGCGACGGGAAAATTTACAAATGCCCCGTGGACGCTTTGAGCTACAGATTTGCGGAAAAATTCGGCATAGAAAATTTTCCTGAATCAACCGGCGTTGATCTCTATGCCCCGAACGTTTCCGACATGCTTTCGACACTTGACGTTTCGCCCGTGGAATTATGCCATTGGTGCAGTGAATGCGTGCGAAAAATTCCGTGGGATGTTGCCGGCAATCCTAAACTTGAAGATTGGCTGGCCGACCCCGACGAATTGAAAAATTTCTAAAATCAAAACTCCCCGTCGCGTTTGACGAGGAGTTTTTTTGTTGACGTTCGTGAATTATTTTTTACGGCGTTCGCAGACTTGGTTGCCGACGGTGCAGGAAGTTTTGCACGCGCTCTGGCACGACGCCTGACATTCGCCGCAGCCGCCCTTGTTGAGCGTGTCTTGAAGATTCGGTTTGTTGACGGTTTTGATGTGTTTCATTTCGATTACCTCCAAAAAATTTATCTCGTGCGGTCGACGACGAATTCGGCAATTTGTTCGAGAGCAAGCGCAACGGAAATTTTCAGCGACGCCGGAAGATTTACCCGCGCCGATTCGATATGCGCTTCAGCCCGCGTCTTGCAGTAGTCGACGGCGTCCGTGGCACAAATAATTTTTATCGCCGCGTCAATGTCCGTGCAAGTGACGGTTTCGCTTGTGACGATTTTTTTCAACGCGGGAGCTTCGTCACTCGTCGACAAGGCACGAACTACGGGAAGAGTTATCACGCCGCTTTTGAGATCGCCGCCGCGTGGTTTGCCCGTAACTTTTTCGTCGCCGCAAAAATCCAAAAGGTCGTCGATAATTTGGAACGCAAGCCCCAAACTCGTGCCGTAAGCCGCAAGCCGTTCGATTTCGCTGTCGTCGAGCTGAGCAACAATCGCGCCGAGTCGACAGCAACTTGACAGAAAAATTGCCGTCTTCAAGTTGATTCGCCGATAATATTCGCTCATGGTCGGCACGACGAACAACGAACGATCTTGCATGATTTCGCCGATACAAAGTTGCTTGACGAGCTTCGACAAAATCAGCTGAACTTCCGCGCCGTAATTATTTTCCGCGACGAGCTGAAAAGCTTTGGCGAAAAGATAATCGCCGATAAGCACCGCGATTTGTGCGCCGTATTTTGAGTTGGCCGTTTCGACGCCGCGCCGCTTCTTCGACGTGTCGATAATGTCGTCGTGCACGAGGCTTGCCGTATGAATCAGTTCCAACGCCGTGGCAAGCGGCATTGTCCGCGAATTCGGGCAAGAATTTTTTGCATTCGCGCAAAGGAGCATGAGCATCGGGCGAAGTCTTTTGCCGCCGCGAATCAGCGGTTCGCACGCCTCGAAAATGAACGGGTCATCGGAAATTGCCTGTCTGATGTTTTCTTCAAGTTCGCTAATATTTTTTGACGCCTTCTCGCTCAGTGCCGCCACGAAATTCAAAAGTCTCACCCGCTCAAAAATTTTTCGGCAATTCTATCACAGCGCAGTTGCCTTGTCAAAAATCGCCGTGACTGAAGTCACATAACAAAAAATTTATCGCACAAGTTCATAGCCGGCATCTTCGATAACTTTGGCGAATTCGTCCGTGGAAATTTCTTTCGTCGCGGTGACGGTTGCGGAATTATTTTCCAAACTGACTTCGACCGCCGTCACGCCGTCCATTTTCGCCAACGCGTCATGAACGTGTTTTTGACAGTGTTTGCACATCATGCCTTCGACCTTAAAAGTTGTCTGCATTTGAGTTGCCTCCTTGAAAATTTGTTGCTGAATTTTTTCGACGCGGACTTCAACGTTACGCGCCGTCTCGTTAAAAGTTTCGGCACGTTCGACGTTAAAAAATCTCAGCCGCAACGCATTCAGCACGACACACACGCTCGACATACTCATTGCCGCCGCGCCAATCATCGGCGATAATTTTACTCCGAACGCGGGATAAAAAATTCCTGCCGCAAGCGGTATGCAAACGACGTTGTAGAAAAACGCCCAGAATAAATTTTGCCGAATGTTCGTCATTACGGCGCGACTGAGTTTGATTGCGGCGACCGCGTCAAGTAAATCGTTTCGGACGAGAACCGCGCCCGCGCTCTCAATCGCAACGTCGGTGCCCGCGCCAATCGCAATGCCGACATCAGCCCGCGCAAGTGCCGGAGCGTCGTTGATTCCGTCGCCGATCATTGCAACTTTGCGCCCCGTCGCTTGAAGTTTTTCGACTTCGGCGGCTTTGTTTTCGGGAAGGACGCCCGCAATGATTTTATCGACGCCCAAACTTTTGCCGACAGCCTGCGCCGTGCGTTCGTTGTCGCCCGTCAACATGATAACATTCGCGCCGAGATTTTGAAACTCCTTGACGGCCTGCGCGGAAGTTTTTTTCGGCACGTCAGCGGCGGCGATAATGCCGAGAATTTTTTTGTCGTCGGCGAAAATTAACGGCGTCTTACCCGCGTCGGCAAGTTCGGAAATTTTTTCGCGCAACCCATTCAAGTTAAAGCCGAGTTCAGTCAAAAAATTTTCGTTGCCCGCAAAATGTTCGACGCCGCCAATTTTTGCACGAACACCGCGCCCAAAGACAGCTTGAAAATTTTCTGCGACGGGCACAGAAATATTTTTTCCCGCAACAAATTTCGTGACGGCTTCGGCAAGCGGATGTTCACTGCCGCGCTCAAGTGAAGCCGCGATTTGCAAAAAATTTTTTTCGTCGACGCCGCAAAGCAAAATGTCCGTGACGAAAGGTTTTCCTTCGGTGAGCGTGCCGGTTTTGTCGACGACGATTGTATCGACCGAGTGCGCCGTTTCGAGTGATTCGCCCGACTTGATTAAAATTCCGTGCTCCGCGCCTTTGCCGGTTCCGACCATAATCGCGACGGGCGTGGCAAGTCCCAACGCGCACGGGCAACTTATCACCAAAATTGACACGGCGATTGAAAATGCAAACTCGACGCTTGCGCCGTTCAAAAGCCAGAAACTTCCCGCCGCCAGCGAAATCAAAATCACGGCAGGCACGAAAATTCCTGCGATTTTGTCCGCCAACTTCGCAATCGGAGCTTTCGATGCGCTTGCCTCTTCGACCAACGAAATAATTTGACTGATTGTCGTGTCGCCGCCGACTTTAGCCGCCCGAAATTTCACGAAGCCGCTTTTGTTGAGCGTGCCGCTTGTGACTTTGTCGCCGATAATTTTTTCAACGGGCAAACTTTCGCCGGTTATCGCGCTTTCGTCGACCGTCGTTGAGCCGTCAACAACAATTCCGTCCGCCGCAAAACTTTCGCCGGGCTTTACAAGAATTTCATCGCCGATAATCAATTCTTCAACGGGAATTGTAATTTCTTCGCCGCTGCGCAAAACCGTCGCAGTTTTCGGGGCAAGGTTAATTAATTTTTCGACGGCTTGAGAAGTTTTGCCTTTGGCACGCGCCTCGAAAAATTTCCCGACGGTTATCAGCGTGACAATCATGCCCGCCGACTCGAAATATAAATTTCGGCTGTATTCGTCGACGAGCGCGAAATTTCCGGTGCCGAGACCTTGACCGATTCTGAACAGTGCAAATGCTCCGAAAAACGCCGCCGCCATTGAACCGAGACCGACCAAACTGTCCATGTTCGGCGCGCCCGCGAATAAAGTTTTGAAGCCGTTGACGTAATATTTTCGGTTGAGGTACATAATCGGCAGGACGAGCAAAAATTGTGCGAATGCGAAAGTCACGGCGTTTTGTCGACCGTCGAAAAGTTCCGCGACAATCGGCGGCACGGGCAACGGCAACATCGAATGCATTGCGATATAAACCGTCGGCAACAGAAAAATTATCGACCACAACAAACGCGTCCGCATTTCGGAAATTTCTTTGTCAATCGTGCGTTCTTCCCTGACACCTGACACCTGACCGCTGACACCTTTAACCGAAGCTCCGTAGCCCGCATCAACAACGGCGTCGACGATCTGCGCGGCAGAAATTTTTTTGTCGTCGAACTTGACCTGCATTGAATTCGTCAAAAGATTGACGCTGACATTTTCTGCGCCGACGACCTTGGCAACGGCCTTTTCGACACGCGCCGAACACGCCGAACAAGTCATGCCCGTCACGTCAAAAGTTTCTTTCGTCATCAAATCCCCTCGATGAACATGAAATTAAGTTCCTTGAGCCGCAAACGCTGTTTGAACAGCCAAACATGTAACATGCGCTCGCCCAAAAATGACATCAATCTTCGCGGCGTCCAAGAAAGATTTTCAAGATTCGTCGTCAGCAAAACTTCTCGCGTCGCATCAAGGATAAACGCGAACAGCCACTTGCAATAGGCGTCCAAAATTTCGCGGCGTGTGACGAACATGTTGCATTTATAAACCGCCTTCGAGTCAAGAACAAAATCAAGCGCGTCGACATAATCTGGGTGAACTCGCAACAAGTGTTTGCGCAAAATTGCCTCGCCGATTTTGGCAAGTTGCTTACCGCAATCGTTTTCGACAAATTCGCGCTGAGTCATCACGCCGTAAAACAATCGCGAAACAATCATGTCGTGCGTCTCCAAAATTTTCAAGGCGTCGTCCCGCGACAAAATTTTTTCGTACGCGAAAGTTTCGTTGCCCGTCGTGAAAAATCTGCGGTAATGACACAGCCCGACAATCGAATCCGAAGTGTTTTTCCAAAACCAGTACAGCGCGGTCAATTCGTTCAAGTACAGGTTGAGTTCGCTGATGTTGTCGCCCGTGTCGTCGCCCGCGTAGCCGAAATCCTCCGTCGCTTGCGCGTGTCCTGCGTGAACAATTTCGTAGCCGTCGGGGAGCTTGCCCGCGTGCGGAGTTTTTTTGTGCGTGACGACGAACATGCGAAAACTTTCGGGCAGCTTACGACGCTTGAGATAAAACAGATCGCCCGTCGGCAAATGAAAACCTCGTGCTTCGGCAAAATCTTGTGCACGACTGAGCAGGTAATTTTTCAATTCGCCGTCCGTGCGCCCGAACGTAAAGACATAATCCGAAAAACTTTCCGTCAAAGAAAACGTAGCGTCAAAATCTGTCGGCGAAAGTTCGGGCAAAAGTACGGCGTCATATTTTTTTAGCCCGACTTCGGCAAGATTTTTGTAGACGCGGCGATAAACATTTTCGGCAATCGGCGGCAGATTTTTTTCCGTGACGCAATCAATTTCGATTGATTCGTTGCCGGGTTTTGTGAAAACTTTCGCCGTCGCAAAAAAGCCGTCCACGTCGAGCAAAGTTTTGACGGAAAAAATTTTCAGCCATTCCAACATGCGCAAGCCGATATTCGCGTCGTAAAAAAATTCGCGTGGCAAAAGGTTAAACTGTTCGACCGTGACGGCTTTGGGCGAAACAAGTCCGTAGTGCTCAACTGCAACGCGGTGATAATTCAAAAACAATTCACGCGTCGCGAAAACCAGATAATCAATCTCGCCGCCGAGCAAAAAATTTTTCAGCGCGTCGAAGTCTTGAAGTTCGTCGTTGAAAAAAACTTTTTTATCTTGGATGACGTTGAATTGCTGTCCGTCGACTTCGCCCGAAATTTTTAACTGCCCGATGATTTTGTACGGGCGATTGTCGACACGCGCCAGAAATTCCGACTCGTCGCCGCAAAGCATAATTCGCGGAATATAGTTTTCGTATTGCATAAAATTCCTCCGTTCAAAAAAAGCGATTGCGAACGTTCCGCAACCGCCGTAAAATTTTGTTCGCCGAATTACATTTCAATAACCGGAGTTTTCTTGCCGTAAATCAACATGTCAAACGGGTCGTAGAAAAATTTGAGATCCAGTGCAGAACGATTGACAATTTCCCAAGTAAAATATTCGGGATCTACGGTTTCTCTTTTTATATTTGGATTCGACTGAAAACCTTTTTCGGTGTTGACATAGTAAGCTGAATCCAAATCCGACTTAAACGGCACGAAACAAATTTTTTTCCCGAACGGCAACTCATCAAACTTTTGCAAAACGTCGGGATTGTTCGTCGTCATCGTTACGAAAAGATTGTACCAGTTGATTCGAGTTTTGCGGCGCTCCCAAGCTTGTTTCGCCAAGTCAAAGTTCGGATAGTGATTCATCACCACGGGTATATTTCCGCAAATGAACGTTGCTATGTCATGACCGTCGTAAGCGTTGAACTTTTTGGAGGAAAAAATTAGTTCCTCCTCCATGTAGACACGCGGCGCACGCATGAAGCGAATAAAATCCTCGTCGCTGATTGTAAGGTTGACGGTCGGCGAACGAAACGGCAAGCCCAGCGCGTTGCTGATAACTCCGGCAAAACAATTCCGGGAGAAAATCGACAGGCGCGAACGTTGCAGTTTCCGATATTTTTCGAGCGTGAAACCGGGAATGCAGACAATCCAATCGCCCAAAAATTTTTCAGCGGGCAAGTTCATTTGTTGGAAAGCTTCCGTCACTTCGCTCATGCCGACTTCTTTTGCGCCGACGGCAAGGATAATGTCGCACGCCTCCACATCAACTTTGGGAATATCCGAAATCGCCACAGAATCGACGAGTTCAATTCCGTTTTGTTGACGATCCAAAGTTTCCAGCGCAGTTTCAAGAAATTTTGTGTCGTCCGATACAAAGCAAAGTAAAACTTTTTTCATAACGGTACCTCAAGTAAGTTTTGAGTATCAAAAGATTTTTCGTTCGCCGAATCACATTTCAATCAGCGGCGTTTTCTTGCCGTAAAGCAACATATCAAATGGGTCGTAATAAAATGGAATTCCCTTGGCAAAATCATTGAACTTATCTACAAAGCGAGACCAGTTTTTGTTTATTTCGGGATTTATATACCACGCCGAATCTAAATCCGACTTAAAAGGCACGAAACAAATTTTTTTGCCGTAGGGCAACGAATCAAACTCCTGCGCGATTTCTGCATTCTCCGTCCACATCACGACAAAAAGGTTGTACCAGTTGATTCGCGATTTTCTGCGCTCCCATACTTCGAACGCTTCTTCGAAAATTTTGTAATGTAGCATGTTCAAAGAAATGTTTCCAATAGAGGCAACAGGAAATTCAATGGTTCCCGTACTGTCCAATTTTTGACACTGATAAGCCGGTTTTTCCTCCATGTAAACATGCGGGGCGCGCAGGAACTTGATAAAATCTTCATCGTTTAAATAGAGATTGACAAACGGTGAACGAAACGGCAAAGCAAATGTATTGCTTATAAATCCGCCGAAACAGTTCACAGAAAAAATCGACAGGCGCGACCGTTGAAGCTTGCGATATTTTTCGAGCGTAAAACCGGGGATGCAGACAATCCAGTCGCCCAAAAGTTTTTCTTCGGGAAATTTCAGTTGACCGGCGACTTTCGTCACTTTACTCATGCCGATATTTTTCGCGCCGACGACAAGCAAAATATCAAATTCAATCGCCGTGACTTTGTCGAGCGGAATGAAGGAAACATTTTTGCCGTATCGTTGAAGCGAGATAGGAACGCTTGCCGTCACGCCGATAACTTCAAGACCGTTGTGTTGACGTTCCAAAATTTCTGCCGCGCTGTTTAAAAATTTGCCGTCGTAGGAAAAGAACCAGAGCAAAACTTTTTTCATGTTTAGATCCTCTCGACCGCCAAAGTAATTTTTTCGCCGTTGATGTCCCAATCTTTCGCGCCGTCGTGAGCGTCGAAAACAATTTCGTCGGCGAGCGTGACCGCCATAATTTCTTGCGCGTTGCCCGTCATAACTTCGGCAAGTTTGTCGCTTTCGGACGCGAAAATTTTTATTCTGTCGGTGACTTCAAAATTACTTTCGCGGCGCATGACTTGAATCTTGCTGATAATTTCGCGGACGTAACCTTCTTCGACGAGCGCGGGCGTCAACGTCGTGTCGAGCGCGATTGAAAAGTCGCCGTCGCTCTGGCAGTTGAAACATTCGGTTTGCGTGATTGTGACTTCAACATCTTCCGCCGTCAAGATAACTTCGCCGTCAGCAAGCGCAAGTTTAAATTCGCCCGTCTTGTCGAGTTCGGTTTTCGCGGCAAGCCCGTCAACTTTTTCGAGCGCGGCTTTAACTGCGCCCATTTGCTTGCCGACTTTTTTGCCGAGCACGCGGAAATTCGGCTTGAGGTTGTAACGAATAAATTCGCTCATATCGTTGCGGAATTCGACGCGCTTAACGTTCAATTCGTCTTCGACAATCTCAACGAAAAATTTCGGCAGAATCTGCGCGGCGTTGACGAACATATTCGCGACAGGCTGACGGTTTTTGATATTTGCCGCATTGCGAGCCGCACGACCGAGTACAACGATTTTCAACACGGCGTCCATGTTGCGTTCGAGTTCGGCGTCGATAAATTTTTCGTCGGCTTGCGGGTAATCGCACAGGTGAACACTTTCGGGCGCAGTCTTGTCGATTGAGCAAACCAAGTTGCGATAAATATTTTCGGTGATAAACGGAACCATCGGCGCGGCGGCCTTCGCCAAAGTCACAAGCGCGGTGTACAGCGTCATGTAAGCGTTGATTTTGTCTTGCTCCATGCCCTTCGCCCAGAAACGCGCACGACTGCGGCGAACGTACCAATTCGACAGCTCATCAACAAAATCTTGTAACGCCCGCGCAGATTCGGGAACTTTGTAATTCGTCAACGCGTCGTCAACGGTCTTAACCATCGTGTTCAGCCGCGACAAAAGCCATTTGTCCATGACGGAAAGTTTTTCGTAGTCAAGCGCGTATTTCGTCGCGTCGAAATCGTCAATGTTCGCGTACAGCACGAAAAAGGCGTAAGTGTTCCACAGCGTGCCGAGGAATTTTCTTTGCCCTTCTACAACCGCGTCGTCGTGAAAACGATTCGGCAACCACGGCGCGGAGTTTTCGTAAAAGTACCAACGAATTGCGTCGGCACCGTGTTTGTGCAAAGTTTCCATAGGCGCAACGGCATTGCCTTTGGACTTCGACATTTTTTGTCCGTCTTTGTCCAAAACCAGACCGAGGACGATACAATTTTTAAACGGCGTGTCGTCGAAAATCAGCGTGGAAATTGCCATCAACGAATAAAACCAGCCGCGTGTTTGGTCGACGGCTTCGCTGATGAAATCTGCGGGGAAATGTTCTTCGAAAATTTCTTTGTTCTCGAACGGGTAATGCCACTGCGCGAACGGCATTGCGCCCGAATCAAACCAGCAGTCAATGACTTCCGGCACGCGATGCATTTCGCCGCCGCATTTTTCGCACGGGAAAGTTACCGCGTCGATATACGGGCGGTGCAATTCAATTTCGTCGGGACAATTCGGCGAAAGTTTTTTCAGCTCCTCGATTGAGCCGATTGAATGTTGATGTCCGCATTTGCATTCCCAAATGTTAAGCGGCGTGCCCCAATAACGGTTGCGGGAAATGCCCCAGTCCTGCACGTGTTCAAGCCAATCGCCGAAACGACCTTTGCCGATTGTCGGGGGAATCCAGTTGACTTTCGCGTTGTTTTTAAGCAAATCATCTTTGACGGCCGTCATCTTGATAAACCACGATTCACGGGCGTAGTAAATCAACGGCGTGTCGCAACGCCAGCAATGCGGGTAACTGTGCTCGAACGGCGGAGCTTTGAACAGCTTGCCCGAAGTCTTCAAGTCTTTGAGAATCAACGGGTCGGCGTCCTTGACGAAAGTTCCCGCCCAGTAAGTTTCGGCAGTCATGTTGCCCTTGCCGTCGACGAATTGCACGAATGGAATATCATATTTGCGGCAGACGCGATTGTCGTCCTCACCGAAAGCCGGCGCGCAGTGAACAATGCCCGTGCCGTCTTCCGTCGTGACATAATCGTCGCAGGTGACGTAATGGGCACGCTTGCCGGAACGCGCAACAATTTCGTCCGCGAAAGGATACAACGGCTCGTAAGATTTATATTCAAGTTCGGAACCTTTGAACGTCGCCAAAATTTTTCGTTCGCCTTCGACACCGTCAAAAACTTTTTCGACCAAAGCTTGAGCCAAAATATATTTCGTGTCGCCGACTTGAATTTTCACGTAATCGACTTTCGCGTTGACGCACAGGCACAAGTTAGACGGCAAAGTCCAAGGCGTCGTCGTCCACGCAAGAAAATATGCGTCGTCGTCCGCAACTTTGAATTTCACGACCGCCGAACGTTCTTTAACGTCTTTGTAGCCCAAAGCGACTTCGTGACTTGAAAGCGGCGTGCCACAGCGCGGGCAATACGGAACGACTTTGTGACCTTTGTAGAGCAAGCCTTTATCCCAAATTTGCTTGAGTGCCCACCACTCCGACTCGATATAATAATTTTCGTAAGTGATGTAGGGATGCTCCATGTCCGCCCAAAAACCGACGACGCCCGAAAATTCTTCCCACATGGTTTTATATTTCCAGACGGATTCGCGACATTTTTTGATGAACGGTTCCATGCCGTAAGCTTCGATTTGTTCTTTGCCGTTAATGCCGATGAGTTTTTCGACTTCCAACTCGACGGGCAGACCGTGCGTGTCCCAACCGGCTTTGCGCAAAACTTTTTGACCCTTCATTGAGTGATAGCGCGGAAACAAATCTTTAATGACACGCGTCAAAACGTGCCCGATGTGCGGCTGACCGTTTGCAGTCGGCGGGCCGTCATAAAACGTATAATCTTCGCAACCTTCGCGATTGTCGATTGCCTTTTGCGCGATGTTGTTTTCCGCCCAAAAATTTTCGACTTCCTTTTCACGGCTCGCGAAATTCAAATTGGTGTCTACCTTGCGATATAACAAAATTCTTGCCTCCTCGTGTGGAGCTTTGAGCTTTGAGCTTTAAGCTTTAAGGAAAAATTTTCTCCTCTTAAAGCTCAAAGCTTACAGCTTAAAGCTGAAAACTGTAACTCGGCGATTGTAATTCAATTTCGTAACTTTATCAAGCGCGGGAAATTTCCACGCCTTTTGTCTCGAAAAGTTTGGACGCGTCTTCGGAAATTTCTTCGTCGGTGTAAACCATGCTGATTTTTTCATACGGCAAAAGTTGCACCACGCCGACTTGAGAAAATTTTTTCGACTCCGTCAAGATTATCGCACGCCGCGCAGATTCCGCCATATCGCGAACGGCTTCGGCACGCATCATGTCGCCCGACATTGCTCCGCGTTCGTTGAAACCGTCCGTGCCCATGAAAAATTTTTCGACGGAGAAATTTTCCGTGCACTTTTTGACGAGCGGCCCGACCATAACTTGAGATTCTTTTTGGAATTCGCCGCCGAGCAAAATTATCCGTGCCGAATCGTGACTGCGCAAAAACGTCGCGATAAAAACCGAATTAGTTATCAACGTCACGTCGCGCCGCAGTGTAACAATTTCTTCCGCCAAAAGCGCACAACACGAGCCGGATTCAATCATAATCGTTTCGCCGTCGTGGACGGATTCGGCGGCCTTGCGTGCGATTCGACGTTTCGTCTCGTAATTGAACAGTAGCCGCGTGCTTACGTCGTCGCTTGTCGGCAAAACCGCAAAACCGTGTTCGCGCTTAATCATGCCTTTTTCTTCGAGCACGGACAAATCTTTTCGTATCGTCACGTCGGTCACTCGCAACAGATCCGCCAGTTCTTGCACCGAAATTTTTTTCCGCACGCCCAAGGCGTTCAAAATTTGAGTATCTCTTTTGCGCATGTGGACTGCTCCTTTAAATTTTTTTGGACATTGTAACATATTTTGCGGACAACAAAAAATCCCGCCGAATTTTCGACGGGCAGAAAAATTTTTTATGTAGTTTAGCAATCTTTCATGGTTTTACCTTCGCCGACGAGTTTTTCAAAGTCGCGGACGAAAGCATTAATCGGCAACGTGACGTTGCATCCAATTTGTATAACTCGTGACTTTATCACAAAAAAATTCCCGTCGACTTGACGGGAGCGGAAAAATTTTTTATTCGGGCTTAGCAATCTTTCATGGTCTTACCTTCGCCGACGAGTTTTTCAAAGTCGCGGACGAAAGCATTAATCGCGGAAGTAATTGCGTCGTTTTTGACGAGCGAAAAGATCACGTCGGGGGAAGCCGTCGCCGCGCCGATACCGTATTCGGCAAGCTCAAGCAGTTGCTGAGAATTTTTGAAACTCGCCGCCAAAACATTCGCGTTCAAATTGTTGTTGCGGAAAATGTCGTGAATGTGTTGCGCGATTGACACGCCGTCAAAGCCCATGTTGTCAATTCGGTTGATGTAAGGAGCCGCGTAACTTGCGCCGGCCTTCGCCGCCAAAAAAGCTTGCATGGGAGTATAAATTGCCGTCGCCGTGATGTTCGCGCCTTCCGCTTTAAGAATTTTCATTGCGCGAAAACCTTCTTCGACGGACGGAATTTTGACGTAAGTATTCGCGCCGAGTTCCTGCTGAATTCTGTGAGCGTCGGCAACCATGTCGTCTGCGGTTTGGGCGACAACTTGAACGTGCAACTCTGCATCCGCGCCGATGAATTCGCGAATCTCTTTGAGCACGTCATAAGGTTTGCGCCCGCTCGCCGCCAAAATCGTCGGGTTTGTCGTCACGCCGTCGACGGGATAAAATTTGTAAATGCGTTTGATTTGGTCAATGTGCGCGTCGTCAATGATAAGTTTCATGTCAATCGCTCCTTGTAAAATTTGTTCGGTCAAAAATTTTCACAACGTCTGTTCGGTTCGGTCAATAATGTCGTCCTGCGTCGCCTTGCTGAGCGCGTTGAAAAATGCACTGTAGCCCGCCACGCGAACGATTAAATCTTTGTGCTTTTCGGGGTGAATCTGCGCGTCGATTAAAGTTTCACGCGAAACGATGTTGTATTGAACGTGATAGCCGTGCAGTCGATTGAAAAACGTCCGAATCAGCATGATGAGTTTCTGTTTGTTTTCTTCCTTCGACAAAAGTTGCGGAGTCATTTTTTGATTTAACAAGACGCCGCCGGTAATTTTTTCAGTGCGCAATTTCGACACGGATTTAAAAACTGCAGTCGGGCCGTTTTTGTCGGCGTTGTGTGCGGGCGAACAACCTTCGGCAAGCGGTTCATGCGCTTTGCGGCCGTTGGGCGTCGCCATTGTTCCCATGCCTTGCCCGACGTTCGCGCTAATTGAAGAAGTACCGCCGTAACGAATTCCGCCTATCGGGCCGCGTTGATAACGAGTGTTCGGATATTTTTTAATTTCGTCAAGATAAGAATCGTAAGCCTCAACAATCAATTCATCGACGTAATCAATATCGTTGCCGTATTTTGGCGCGTCGTTGATAAGCATGTCTTGCACGCGTTGACTTTCGGGCGACGTGAAGTTGTCTTGAATCGCGTCCCAAAGTTCGGCGGGGGAAATTTTTTTCTCGTCGAAGACAAGTTTTTTAATCGCCGCTAGTGAATCCGCCATATCCGCAATGCCGACTTGCAAACCGCTGATGAAATCGTAAACTGCACCGCCTTCTTTAATCGTCTTGCCGCGAGCAATACAATCGTCCGTCAACGCACTGCACAAAATATCCGGCACGTCGCGTTCCGAGGCCTTATCAATGGCGTTCTCGACAATCGCGCTGTATTTTGTCATTTCGCGGACGGTCTTGTCCCAAACGTCCATCAACTGTTCGTAACTCGTCCAGTCTTTGAAATAGCCGTAGCCTTTTGTAAAACGTTTGCCGCTTGTCATGTCGACGCCGTCATTCATTGCGCACAGCAGGACACGCGGGAAATTTATGTAGCTCATGCCGGTGCAACGATAGCCCCACTTGCCGGGCACGGCGGTTTCGACGCAACCAATCGCGCTGTAATTGTAAGCGTCCTCTTCCTTGACGCCCCAGTTGATAAATGACGGGATAATAATTTCGTCGTTGTTGAGCGCGGGCATTCCGAAGCCGAGTTTCATGACTTCGACACATTCGTCCATAAATTTTTTGTCAATGTTCGCGTGATAGCGCACGGTGAAATTCGGCTGAGTCAAGCGCGTTTGGGCAATCGACTGCAGGACGACGAAACTTAATTCGTTGACGGCATCTTTTTTGTCGACGGTTTGTCCGCCGACAGTCACGTTTTGATACATCGGCGAACCCGCGCTGCTCAACGTGTGCGACTGCGAACGAATTTTTTGCACGGTCAAAGTTTTAATCCAAAGGCACGTCAAAATTTCCAAAGCCTCTTCGCGAGTGAGCTTGCCCGATTGAATATCTTTGTTGTAAAGCGGGAACATGTATTGATCAAATCTGCCGTAGCTGAGCGAATGCCCGTTGCTTTCGATTTGCAAAATGACGTGGATAAACCAGACGGCTTGCACGGCTTCGCGGAACGATTCAGCGGGATAATACGGAACTTTTTCGCAGACGCGGGCAATTTCTTCGAGTTCGGCTTTACGTTTCGGATTTTGTTCCCGGGCGGCAAGTTCTTTGGCAAGTTTCGAGTAACGCAACGCAAAATTTTTCACGGCGTCAAGGACAATCAGCACGGCTTTGTAAAAAATATTTTTGTCGATTGAATCGGGGTCGGTCAAATCAAGTTTCGCCTTCAAATCGCGCACGCGGTTTTCGTAGTCGATTAAACCTTCGTTGATGACGCGTTCATAATTAACGGCAAGATGAGCGTCGCCCGCATTGAGTTTGCCTTCCATGCCGAGACTGGGCAACACGTCCAAAACTTCTTCGGGCAAAAGAGCCATGCCGCGATCGTGCAGACAATTATTTTTCCAGAACGGCGCGATTTCGCGGAGTTGACGCTTTGTTTCTTCCGTGATGTAAAAAACGTCGCCGTCGCGCTTTTCAAACTTGTCGAGTTCGTCAATCACGAAACCCATCGTGTATTCGGGGAAAATCGGCGCGTTGCAATTTTTCGTTGCCTGATTGCCGACGATAAGCGTTTTGTCCTCAATGTAAATCGTCATTTTTTCGAGGATGTTTTTCAAGCCGAGCGCACGTTTCATGACGGGCGGTTGATTTTGATTCGCCTTGTAAACTTCCGTAACAATTACGGCTCTTTCCGCGTCAATGAAGGGTTTTTGGTCAAGCGTCTCTTCGCGGAATTGCTTCATGCGCTCCGTCAATTCGCCGAAATGTTCTTTGTTCTCCACAAGCGTCAACTCCTTACGTTTGAAAAAATTTTTCTTTTGTTTGTGCGAAAGTATATATCAAGTTTTTTGAGATGTCAACGGTAAATTTTCGTTCGTAACTAAAACTTTTCCGACAACCAACACTGCAACGCACCGATTAAGTTCGCGTCGTTGAAAAATTTGCTTGAAACAATTTCGGCTTGCGGCAGGCGGAACGGGCATGAATCGTAAAGTTTTTGCAACTCGCCGCGCAGATTCGTCATAAACGCGGGGAACTTCGCGGGTTCGCCGCCGATTGAAAAAGTTTCCACGTCAAGCACTGTCTGCAAATTGAAAATCCGTACGGCAATTTCTTTTGTGTACCATGACAAACAATTTTGAGCTTCCGGCTCGCCGTGATTTACCGCGTCGAAAATCGTCAGCAAGTCAACGGTCTCAATGTCCGCGCCTTTGATTTCCGAATAGCGTTGCAAAAATTTCGGGACGCCGAAACTTCTGCCGAAAAGGTTTTCATCGCCGAGATTGTTCGCGCTGTTCAAAATTATGTAGGAAACTTCACCCGCCGCGAAATGTTTGCCCTTGAAAAGTTTGTGGTCACGAATCAACGCGCCGCCGATCATCGTGCTGAAAATCAAAACAAAACCGTCAGCCACGCCCGCCAAACTTCCGACAGCCGCTTCAGCCATTGCCGCGCATTTTGCGTTGTTTTCAACGTGAATTTTCGTTTCGCAACGTTTTTGTAGCGCGTCACGAAAATTAAAATCGTCGTTGTAGCGGAGCGCGCCGCCCATTGCACAATAACCGCGTTCCGAATCGATAATGCCCGGCATCGACACGGCAATTCCTTGAGCACCGTCGACCGCGTCAAAAATTCTGCCGACAGCTTCAATCAGTTGTTCGCGCCCGTCCTGCGGAGTAAAAATTTTTCCGCGCCGCGAAATGTTCATGAGTTCATCCATGCAGGCGTAACTTAGAAAAGTCCCGTCAATGTCGACCGTCAAAATTTTCATATCGTCAACCTCCGTCGAAATTTTATTGCATGATATTACGCTTGCCGCAACAAGTCAATCGTTTTCGCAAAAATTTTTGTTTCGTTTGCGAACAAACCATTTACATTTTCGGCGGCACATAGTATCATGCAAAGAAAAATTTTTCGTGCGGGAGGAAATTTTATGGACGCTTACGGCATGATTTTCAACATACAAAAATTCAGCATAAACGACGGCCCCGGTATTCGGACGGTTGTTTTTTTCAAAGGTTGCCCGCTCAAATGCACGTGGTGCGCCAATCCCGAAAGTCAGGAACCGCGCCTGCAAATTCTTTGGGATGCGAAAAAATGTCTGCACTGCGGGAATTGCGTTAAAAGTTGTCCGACGCTCGCCGTGAAAAATATTGACGGAAAAATTTTCGTCGACCATAAAAAATGTTCGGGCGCAGGCGTTTGCTCCGAACGCGGCATTTGTATCGAAAAATGTCCCGCTCACGCGCTCAAGCCCGAAGGTGAAAGAAAAACCGTTGCGGAAATTTTGGAAGTCGTCATGCAAGATTTAGCGTTTTACGAAGAAAGCGGCGGCGGCGTGACGTTGAGCGGCGGCGAAGCGACAATGCAACCCGAATTCGCCATCGAACTTTTAAAGGCTCTCAAGGCGAAAAATATTCACACGGCGATTGAAACGACAGGATTTGCCTCGCCCGCGATTTTCCGCCGAATTATTAAATATATTGACTTGTTGCTGTTCGACATTAAACACTGGGATGAAACGCGTCACCGCGAAAAAACGGGCGTGTCGAACGTGCCGATTTTGCAAAACATGAAATACGCGATTGACGCGGGCAAAGACGTTTTGCCGCGCTTGCCCGTCATTCCGAATTACAACGACTCGATTGACGACGCAAAAGGTTTCGTCCGCAGGTTGAAAGAAGTCGGCGCAAATTGTGTGCAGCTGTTGCCTTTCCATCAGTTCGGCGAAAATAAATATTCAATGCTCGGACGCGACTACGAATTTTCACACGTCAAAGGACTGCACCCCGACGACTTGGAAAATTTCCGAAAAGTTTTCGTCGACGCGGGCATTGACGCATATTTTTAAACAAACTCAACCGAACAAAAGAGGCCGTCAAGGATGACGACCTCGTCCCGAAAAGCCCGTTCATTTATCGCAAAAATTTTCAGTCGTTGAAGCCGTTGGGATGTGTGCTGTGCCATTTCCACGCCGTCGAAATAATTTTTTCAATGTCGTCGAAGCGCGGTTGCCAGCCCAAAATTTTTCGTGCTTTGTCGCTTGAGGCAATCAAACGCGCAGGGTCGCCCGCCCGTCGCGCACCAATCACGGTTTTTATTTTCTGCGCGGTGACTTTTCCCGCCGTCGAAATAATTTCTTTGACCGAAAAACCTTGCCCGTTGCCGAGATTGAAAAAATCTGATTCGCCGCCGTTGCGCAGGTAATTCAACGCATTTTGATGAGCCGCCGCCAAATCCAAAACGTGAATGTAGTCGCGAATGCAAGTTCCGTCGTCCGTGGGATAATCGTCGCCGAAAATCGTAATATGTTCGCGTTTTCCGAGCGGAACTTGCAAAATCAGCGGAATCAAATGACTTTCGGGGTGATGGTCTTCGCCGATTGACGCGTCCTCAATCGCGCCGCACGCATTAAAATATCGCAAGCTGACGAAACGCACGCCGTGAGCCGCACTGACGCGCCGCATCATTATTTCCATGATAAATTTCGAGTCGCCGTAGGGATTGACGGGATTTTTCGCGGCAAGTTCGTCGACGGGAATTTTTTCGGGCTCGCCGTAAACCGCCGCACTTGAGCTGAAAATAATTTTGTCGACGCCGGCTTCAGTCATCGCCTCAAGCAAAATTTCCATGCCGACGACGTTGTTGCTGAAATATTTCAGCGGAAGAACGACGCTTTCGCCCGCTTCAATGAACGCCGCGAAATGAAAGACCGCCTCGATTTTGTTTTCGGCAAAAATTTTTTGGAGCGCAATTTTGTCGCGAATATCGCAATCGTAAAACTTGACGGCGGGATTAATCGCCGAGCGGTGCCCCGTGCTCAAATTGTCGGCAATAATCACGTCTTCGCCGCTTTCAACGAGCAAACGCACGGTGTGTGAGCCGATATAACCCGCGCCGCCGCAAATAAGTATCGCCATTTGGTAAAAATCTCCTCTCGAAAAATTTTCGTGCCTAATTTATTTCCCGCAACGATTTTTGTCAACGTCGACAAATTTAAGCGTGGGGAGTTTATTTTTTTTCTTGAACGACGATAATTTTTGCAAGGGAGTTGATAACATGAACACTACGACGATTTACAACACGGGCAAAACTTCAAACGGCGTCCAAAATATTTTTTCGTCCCGCGTCAAAACGAAAACTGCTTACGACGAAATTTTGTCGCAGACCGTCGAAAAAAATCCGTCCGACATGACGCTTGACGAATACAAAAATTATTTCGCGCAACGTTTAACGGAAATTCCTTTCGACAAAACGCGCAGTGAGGACGTTGAATTGATTCGCATAAGTGCCGCCGCCTGGAAAAAACTTCAATCCGATTCCGATTATGCCGAAAAAATTTTGTCGCAAATCGCGCACGAACGAGCAACGCCCAATCAGCTGCAGGGACTTTATTCACGCGGCGAAATGAAAGTTCGTTACATCGAGGCCGACGAGGAAAATTGTCGCGTCGTTTCGACCGAGGACGTGCAACTTGCAAACCTGCGCTTTGACGTAGATAATTACATTTACAACGGCAATAAAAGTTTGATTCGCCGCCTGAGAACTTCACGGGAAAATTTTTTGACGCAGGAAATTTTCCGGCAAGTCGGCACGCTCCAAAATCTCAAACTGCAAAGATTTTTCGACACTGCCGAACATTAAAGATGTCGTCACGTTGCATTTGATGTAAAAGTAAGATACCAAAATTCAAAACCACAACGCGCCGAATCGAAGCGACAAAAAATTTGCCTCGAAAAGCCCGCTCAAATATCGCAAAAATTTTCAGCTAATTTACATGCGCCAAAAAATTTTTTTCTGAAATTTTAGGCAGGAAAAACCAACGCCGCGTAGAAACTTAACTTCAATGAAGTAACCGACCGTTGCTTCGGAAGTTTAGAGGCATGGTGATTGTATTTCGTTCAGGGGGGATTATTTTATGAGAAAGACAGAGTGCTTGGCAATGATACTGGCCGGCGGGCAGGGTAGCCGCCTGAAGGCCTTGACGAAAACCGTTGCGAAGCCGGCAGTACCGTTCGGCGGAAAGTATCGCATTATCGACTTCCCGCTCTCAAATTGCGCAAACTCGGGCATCGAGAAAGTTGGCGTGCTCACTCAGTATAAGCCGCTCGAATTGCACAACTACCTCGGAAGCGGCAGCTCTTGGGATCTCGACCGCACAGGCGGCGGCGTGTTCATTCTTCCTCCGTATGCTCGCGAAAAGGGCGCGGACTGGTATCGTGGCACTGCGGACGCGATTTATCAGAATCTCAATTTCATCGACCTGACCGACCCCGATTACGTTTTGATTCTTTCGGGCGACCACATCTACACGATGAACTATCACTGGATGCTTAAAGCTCACAAAGCGAACAATGCTGACGTGACAATCGGCGTCTTTGAAGTTCCGTGGGAAGAGGCTCCGCGCTTCGGCATCATGGTCACCGACCCCGAAACCGGCCGCATTACTCAATTCCAAGAAAAACCGAAAGAACCCAAATCAAATCTCGCCTCGATGGGCATTTACATTTTCTCGAAACCCTTCCTCAAAAAGTACCTCGAAGAAGACGGCGTCAAAGAAGATTCCACGCACGATTTCGGCAACGACTTGATTCCGAAAATGTTGGCTGACAATGCGCGCATGTTCTCCTACGCGTTCGACGGCTATTGGAAAGATGTCGGCACGATTGAAAGCTTGTGGCAGGCTAACATGGATCTTTTGCAAGATCAGCCGCCGTTCGACCTCAAAGGCGACCAAAAAGTTTTCTCGTCCAATCCGTCAATGCCGCCGCACTACGTAGGCCCCGAAGCGTCCGTCAAAAAATCCATGATTAACGAAGGCGCGAGAATTGAAGGCGAAGTCGATAAATGCGTCATCTTCCAAGGCGTACGTGTCGGCAAAGGCGCGAAAGTCACCAACTCGGTTATTCTTCCGTCGGCGGTTATCGAAGACGGCGCAGTTGTTGACTACGCGATTGTCGCTCAAGATGTCGTCATCAAAGCGGGCGCGAAGGTCATCGGCAAAGAAGGCGAAATTGCCGTCATTCCCGAAGGCTCCGTCGTCGAAGCGTGATTAGAGGATTCAGGATTCAGGATTTAGGTTTTGGGATTTAGGGAAACTGACCCCTGACACCCGACACCTGACACCTAATATCGGAGGTGCTTTGAATTGAAACAAGTAGTGGGGATTATAAATCTTCAAGAAGACAACAGTCTTATTCGTGAACTCGCGGCAACTCGTGCGGTCGAAGCTCTGCCGTTCGCGGGACGCTATCGCCTCGTGGACTTCGCCATTTCCAACATGGTCAATTCCGGCATAAGCGCAGTCGGGCTCATGCTCCCCGATTATTCCCGTGCAGTTCTCGATCACATTCGTTCGGGTAAAGATTGGGATTTGGCTCGTCGCCGCGAAGGCTTGACGTACCTGCCCGCCGCTCTGCCCGACAACGATTCGCGCAAAGGCGACCTCAAAGACATTTACGCCAACTTGGATTTCGCCGAACTCAGCGGCAAGCAATATGTCCTGTTGACGAACGCAAGCTATATTTACAACATTGACTTTGAAAAAGTTCTCGACTTCCACATCAACGGCGGCGGCGGCGCAGATATTACCATGGTTTACTCCGTGGCGAAAGTTGACACCGACGGCAAAGGCGTCGTTATCGAAACTGCGGATAACGGCGTTGTCACCGACTTGGCGGAAGTTCCCGGTATCAAAGCCGGACAAAAAGACGTTATGGGCGCGTATCTCATGCCCGTCCCGACGTTCGCTTATCTCGTTCGCACAACCTACGAACGCGGCGGACAAGATTTCTTGCTCGACGCTCTGATTCGTCACGCGGGCGAATTCAAAATCAGCGCATACGAACATCAAGGCTACGTCGCGCACATCAATTCCACGGCGGAATATTACGAAGCAAACCGCGACTGTCTCAAGCCCGAAGTTTGGGAAGAACTTTTCATGAATCCCGAACGCCCGATTTTCACCAAAGTCAAAGACGAAGTTCCCGTCCAGTACAAAGAGACCGCAAGCGTCAAAAATTCGCTTATCGCCAACGGCTGTGAAATCAGCGGCACGGTTGAGAATTCGATTCTTTTCCGCGGCGTCACTGTCGGCAAAGGCGCGATCGTCAAAGACTCGATTCTTATGCAACGTTGCGACGTTCAAGAGGGCGCACGCGTCGAAGCCGTTATCTGCGACAAAGAAGTCATCATCACCAAAAATCGCTGGCTCAAAGGCGTGGAAAATTATCCTTACATCGTCAAGAAAAAATCAAGAATCTAACGGCGTCGAAGCTTTGAAACATCACTGACTGAAGCGGCGAATTTTTACCGACAGGAACACATCAAGCCTCGACGTAAAAATTCGCCGTTTGTTTTGACTGAAGGTTTTGACGACGGGCGCAGGTTTGTTGCCAAAAATTTTTCTTTCTGATAAAATGGCGGTCGAAAATGCAAGTTAATCCATCACAAAAAATCACGCGGTAAAAGGAGGAATTCACTTGCCAAAGGATACATCCGACAGAAAAATTGCTTACAGCAAGGAGTACGAAAAACTCAAGGAGTCACTCAAATCGCGCTTTATCAGCTCGGCGCACATCATGTTCGGGCGTGACATCCACGAACTGCCGATGAACGAAATTTATAAAACCGTTGCGGCGGTTGCCAAACAGGTCATTTCCGAAAACTGGATTAAGACCAATCGCGCTTACATGGAACGTCAAGTGAAACAAGTTTATTATTTCTCGATCGAATTTTTGATGGGACGCCTCCTCAAATCGAATCTCATCAACTTGGGAATTGTCGATGCATTCCGCGAAGTACTCGAAGATCTCGACTTGAACCTCGACGAAATTTACGAAGAGGAACCCGATGCAGGTTTGGGCAACGGCGGCTTGGGACGTCTGGCGGCGTGCTTTATCGATTCGTTGGCGGCGCACCGTCTGCCCGGTCACGGTTGCAGTATCCGTTATCAATACGGGCTGTTTGAGCAAAAAATTATTCGCGGTCAACAGGTCGAAATTCCCGATAACTGGTTGCGCGACGGCTTCGCGTGGGAGTACCGCAAGCCTGACAAATCCATCAACGTCAAGTTCAACGGAAACGCTTACATGCAGAAACAACCCGACGGCTCCCTGAAGCTGGTGCATGAGAATGCGATGACGGTGATGGCGGTGCCGTATGATGTGCCGATCGTCGGTTATCATAATAAGACTGTCAACACTTTAAGGCTGTGG